>NZ_JACVPC010000002.1:0-365263 GCF_018882145.1 Polynucleobacter sp. AP-RePozz3-80-G7
ACCCGCCTAAGACCGCCTGACCTTAGAAACTCTTTAACTACCTTTAGCTTGAACTGCTTGCTGTACTTGCTCATAAAACAAAACCCCCTTGGTTGGACATAATGTCCAACTTTTGGGGGTCAGTTCAATTGAGTGGCTTTTTATTTGCCCTTCAAATCTATTTGATGTTGCCGCTATAAAAGTAGGGCCTAGAGGTGGATTGCTTAATTCGTCTTCAGGTTGCCTAGCATCTGCAACGATTCTTGGAGTTTATGGGGCTCCACTGGATTCCAGCCGCGATATGGCGATACGGCGATAAATAAAAATATTACTGCCGTCACAATACATAATGAGGCTATGGATAAAGATACTTTCATTGCTTTAATGCTTCCCAGATGGACTATGCCAACTGATAACAGCAGTAGAAATGAAAAAACTGGAATTGATGGCCATTTTTTAAGGCTATCATTATCGTATGCCAGCGACTGTCTAACTTCCCGGTCATGGCGAATAGTGCCAATGGCCATCAGGAGCTGGCTTTCGATGCCGCTACGTTGATTGGGCTGATAGGCAATGTCGCTAATAATTTTATTTAAAGCTAAAAATTCTGGCGTTGAAATTCCACGCTTACTGGCATCTCTACTTTCCATGGCTGGCCATTCTTTTTCGATGACTGCGGCCAGATAGTTTTTCATTCCTGAGATTATTTTTACCTGATCTTTCGCAGGAAGGACTGTCGCTGTGCTTACTATGGTTTCGACTGCATTTGATTCGGTTATGACATTTGAGATGGCTGATTGATGATGTTCAAATGAGTAGCTCGCTAGGGTGGAGATTGCAAGGCCGAAAATAAAGGAGGTAATGGAAAGAAAAGAGGGCACTACTGCATCTGAATCATGGAGCCATCGCGATATGGGTGAATCATTCAGCGCCCAGTAAATTGCATAAGCAACGCCAGCTGTTATGAGTGTTGTTGCAACAATTAAAATTAGTAATTCAGTAGTGAAGAGGCTCATTGAGTGCTTATAAATTGGTTATTTAAAGATTGACACTATGAAACTCGTTGTTAAGCGAGTCCACCATGTCTTAGCAGGGCGTCGATACTAGGTTCTCTGCCTCTAAAGGCTTTAAAAGATTCAGCTGCAGGCCGACTACCGCCAACCTCTAAAATCTCTTCGCGATAACGAGTGCCGGTTTTTTCATCAAGGACGCTGCCAGTGAGTTTTGCTGCTTCCTCAAAGGCTGAGTAGACATCAGCAGATAACACTTCCGCCCACTTATAGCTGTAATAGCCTGCCGCATAGCCACCGGCAAAGATATGACTAAAGGTATTGATCCATCGAGAGATGGTTGGTTGTGGGATAACGTTGAATTGATCAGCAATTGCTCTGGATAGATCTAATACTGCGTGACCTTGAGCATTCTGTGCATCAAAGCTCGCATGTAAGCGCCAGTCGGTGAGAGACATCACGATCTGGCGCAGAGTCATATAACCATTCTGGAAATTCTTGGCGGCGAGGATCTTGTCGAATAATTCGCGTGGAAGAGGCTTGCCAGTTTCGGCATGTGCAGTCATCTTTTCTAGTACTTCCCACTCCCAGCAGAAGTTTTCCATAAACTGGCTTGGTAGCTCTACCGCATCCCATTCAACGCCATTGATTCCTGAAACCCCTAAAGCGCTAACTTGAGTTAGAAGGTGGTGCAAACCATGGCCACTCTCATGGAAGAGGGTGATGACATCATCATGAGTAATGGTAGGTTGACGCAACACACCATCGACCTTGACTGGCGGCGCAAAGTTGCAAACTAAATAAGCAACGGGTACTTGAATTTCCCCATTAGGTAGAACTCTACGGCCACGGGCATCATCCATCCAGGCCCCACCACGCTTACCAGGACGAGCATAGGGATCTAGGTAGAAGTAGGCCACGATAGTACCCTTGGCATTTTTCACGGAAAAGGATTGCACATCGGCATGCCAAGTTGGCAGATCTGCCGCTTCAATCTTGACGCCAAACAGAGTCTGAATGACTTGGAAGAGGCCATCCAACACTTTAGGCAGGGGAAAGTATTGCTTGAGCTCATTCTCCGAAAAGGAATAGCGTTCTTGCTTCAATCTTTCGGATGCAAAAGCAACATCCCATGGCTCTAAGCCATCAGCAATGGATAGCTCGGTCTTGGCAAACTCAGATAGCTCTTGCCAATCTTTTAATGCAAATGGTTTTGCTTTCAGAGCGAAGTTAGTCAGGAAGGAGTCGACTTCATCAACACTGCTTGCCATCTTTGGAGCCAAACTTAGTGCGGCATAGTTTTTGAAGCCGAGCATATGAGCTTCCTCATCGCGCAGTCTTAACTGATCGAGCATGTTCTGAGTATTGTCCCAATCCAATTTACCTTTGGCATATTGGGGTGCCAGTTCAGAAGCGCGGGTGACATAAGCTTCATACATCAAGCGACGCAGCGCACGATTCTCTGAGTACTGCATGACGGGGTAGTAAGAGGGGAAGTGCAGCGTGAATGCCCAACCCTGTAAGTTCTTTTGCTGGGCAATATCTGCAGCGGCTGCAATAGCGTCCTCAGGCAAGCCCACCAAATCAGCTTTATCAGTGATCAGATGAACAAAGCCATCGGTAGCATCTAGAACATGATCTGAAAATGCTTTGCCTAAGGTTGCCTGCTCATCCTGAATTTGTGAAAAGCGCGGCTTGTCTACATCACTGAGTTCTGCCCCGCCCAGACGAAAATCTCGTAAGGAGTTTTCAATTACTTTCTTTTGAGCTGCGCTTAATTTTGAAAAATCAGGCGCTTTACTGAGTTCTTTAAACTTTTTGTAGAGCTCTAAATTTTGACCAAGGCTTGAGAAGAAAGCGGTGACCTTGGGTAGCATCTCGCCATAGGCAGCGCGTAACTCCGGGGTATCGGCAACGCTATTGAGATGGGATATCACACCCCAAGACCTGCCAAAAAATTCAGTAGCATCTTCTAGCGGCTCGGCTAAGGCATCCCAAGTGGATGGAGTACTTGAATTGACTGCCACATCCACAGCATTTTGCGCATGCTTGAGCAAATATTCAATTGCTGGTGCAATATGCTCAGGCTTTACTTCTGAGTAGGCGGCAATACCGCGCCCGAAAGTCACTAAGGGGTTATTTTGTAATTCTGCTGGGAGAGTGCTGAAGGGCGATGTAGATGTGGATGTAGTCATCCCTCTAGCTTAATGGACTGGGAGCAATTTTGCCAAAAGTCCCAGTAATTCCTTAGTGCTTAGTGGCTTTTTCAGCGGCTTCCAAGGTATTCATGAGAAGCATAGTGATGGTCATCGGGCCAACACCACCTGGAACCGGGGTAATCCAGCCGGCGATGTATTTAGCTGTATCAAAATCCACGTCTCCACAGAGCTTGCCGTCAGGCAGGCGATTAATGCCCACGTCAATGACAACGGCGCCGTTCTTTACCATATCGCCAGTAACCATTCTGGGTTTACCGGTAGCAACCACCAGAATGTCAGCATCCTTGGTGTGGTGTGCCAAGTCACGAGTCTTGCTATTGCAAATAGTGACCGTTGCACCGGCTTGCAATAGCAGCATCGCCATTGGCTTACCCACAATATTGGAGGCACCAACAATCACGGCCCGAGCACCGCGAATAGGGTAATCAATGCTTTCGAGAATCTTCATGCAACCATAAGGTGTGCAAGGTTTGAATTCTGGTTGACCAACCATCAAGGCGCCAGCATTTGCTACGTGAAAGCCATCCACATCTTTTTCTGGAGCAATCGCTTCTAAAACTCTCTCAGAGGCGATATGTTCTGGTAATGGTAATTGCACCAAGATGCCATGAATCGCCGGATCTAAATTCAGTGTGGCAATACGAGCGAGTAATTCTTCTTCGCCAAGCTCTACAGAATAGCGCTCTAAAACAGAATGAAAGCCAACATCTTCACAGGCCTTTACCTTATTGCGAACATATACCGCGCTGGCAGGGTTGTCACCAACTACGATGACTGCTAAACCGGGTCTGGTACCTTTGGCGGTGACGATTGCACCACGTGCAGCAATTTCCGTACGTAGTTTTTTAGAAAGGGCGTTTCCGTCTAATAATTGGGCTGGCATACAAAACCCTGGCATCAGTTAGGCTGAGGGTCGGATAAAGCCAGGCGGAGCAGGTCTGCTACCGTATTGACGTTGAGCTTCTCCATGATGTTGGCGCGGTGTGCTTCAACAGTCTTAATTGAGATGCCGAGGTCATCAGCAATTTGTTTATTCAAGCGGCCTGCAACAATGCGCTCAAGAACTTGACGCTCACGACCAGTTAACTTGCTGAGTAAGCTCTGGGTAATTTTGCGTTGGCTGGCTTGTGAATAATCGATGCGCGCTTTAGCAAGCATACGATCCACTAAACCACAAAGATCATTTTCTTTAAAAGGCTTTTCAATAAAGTCTACTGCGCCACGTTTCATCGTGGAGACAGCCATCGATACATCGCCATGACCAGTAATGAAAGCAACTGGCATTGGTAGGTTTTCGCTTGTTAAGCGTTCTTGCAATTCAAGGCCTGACATACCGGGCATGCGCACATCCAAAATGGCGCAAGAGATAGTGGACTTATCGGTACTTTGCAAGGACTGTAAGAAACGTTCTGCGCTTGCATGGCAACGAACAACATAACCATTGCTTTCTAAGAGCCAGGTAAGCGAATCTCTTACCGCTTCGTCATCATCCACCACATAGACAACTTCAGCTTGGTTTGGTTTTGCAGTAGCGCTTAAGTTCATATCAGTTCTCGCGAGGTAAATCTTTAAATTCGAAGTTAAACAGTAGCCTTGGATCCAGAGGATTCCAGTGGTAGGAGTATTGTAAAGGTGCAGCCAGCCAGCTTGGTTTGTTCTGAGTCTTGGACATTGGTGGCCCAAAGCCTGCCATGGTGAGATTCAATAATGGAGCGACAAATATTGAGCCCCATACCCATTCCGTCGGACTTCGTGCTGAAAAACGGCTCAAATATGCGCTCCAGGACGTTTTCCGAGATTCCGCCCCCAGCATCGGTAACCTGGATTCTGAGCATGGCCGGGAAGATGCTGGTGTCTAAATCTGCACTAATCCGAACTGGTGGCGCTGACCAACGGGAGGAAAGGGGGTAAGCCTCACGGACGCTATCTAGTGCATTTTTCAATAAATTGACTACAACCTGCAGGATTAGCACTGGATCCAAGTCTACTACAGGCAGATTTTCGGCAATTTCCGACGCAATGACTAAGCGATGGCGGTGGGCTTCAATTTCAACCAAACCAACAGCATCATTAATAATTTCGGCAATGTTCGCAGCTTTACGTTGAGGCTCACTGCGTTTTACAAAACCTCGAATGCGCTGAATGATAGTGCCGGCACGATGGGCTTGGTCAGAGGCTTTTTCTAGAGCTGGCAAAATTTCTTTGGTCAGGGCGGGGTCTAGATGCCCATCTAAACGCTTAGCAACACCCATGCAGTAGTTGGATATGGCTGAAAGAGGTTGATTTAGTTCGTGAGCTAAAGAGGATGCCATTTCACCCATTGTGGTGAGACGACTGGTGAACTGCATACGTTCTTGTTGTTGGAGCGCCAAATCATCTGCTTCTTTACGAGCGGTAATATCCGTGGCAATCAATAACTGTGCAAGATGTCCATCTACCCAAGGGATGTAACGACGTCTAACTTCAAACCATTGATTATTGTCATCGCCTAGCTGAACTTCTTCAGACTCGGATTCTTGGTACAAGAATGATGTTGGAATGCCGGGCGGAGAATCTTCAAGATCCTCTGCAATATCTCGCAGCGTCGTGTTATTAGTATCGCTACCTGCCAATTGGAAGTGACCTTGAGAATCATCACCAAAGCGCTCTTGATAAAAGCGATTAGCAAATAGCAGGGCGTTGGTTTCTAGGGATACTACTGACACAGCAGCGTCTAGACTTTCTAGAACGGTGGTGAAACGTTCTTGAGATGCGGCTAATTCTTCACGAATCTTTTTAGGCTCAGAAATATCAATTAATGAGGTCACCCAACCAGTCTGTTTCCCTTTTTCATTAATCAGTGGGGCAATAAAGGTACGGGTCTGTATCAAGGAGCCATCTTTCTTTAAAATCACCCCTTCGATGCCGACCCTCATTACAACGCTGATGTCGGACTTCATCGCCCGATTCATTTTCTCAACAAGCTCATCTCTTCTACTATCTGGCCAGAACGGAAAGGGCGGAGTGAGACCTATTAACTCTTCCGATGTCCAGCCTGTCATTTCGCAAAATGCTCGATTCACATAAGTAATGCGCTTTTGCATATCATGGGCACGAATACCCACGGGAGTGGAGTCTTCCATTGCATTACGAAAACTAGTTTCTTTGCGCAGACTGGCTTCGGCCTCTTGGCGGACTTGCATTTGCTTTAGTACGGACCACAAACTCCAAACCACGAATGCGCTTAATCCAATCACGACACCAATTAACATCCTGAAGGTGAGGTTGGTTGGCGGAGGATAGGTATCGATGCGTAAATTAATGTTGGGGCTTAAGACCCCAATGTCTAAACTTGTCTGATTGCTAAATGCTCTTTTTGGGGTATCTCTATCGGAAGAGATGCCTAAAACTCTTTCATTGTCAGTGAGCAAGGTAAAGCGGTAATGGGATTTGAGGTCACTTGGCAGGGCATCCAGTATTCCTTGAGTCGTATAGAGTGCCGCCAAGAAACCAACCACTTCTCCACCAACAATATTGGGTACCACTTGCCATAGAACAATTTTTCTATCTGTGGCGATCGGTGCGTCACCCGGTAGATTTAAGGAAACAAACTGACTGAAAGCTGCTCGACTAGTTACTCGGCTAAGCTCAATAGTTGAGGCAAGACTAGAATTAATGGGCTGATCATTTTGAGTTTTGCTAATCCAATCCGATTTGTTACTTTCAGCGGGGGCTGCCCATAGTCGCTGATTTTGATTGTTCAACCAGATGATTTTGACGATCTCATGGTTATTTAAAACGAGATCTTCTGCTTGCTCGCGCGCAATTTGTCTGAGTTTGAATTGATCCTCGCTTGCAGCCATTTCTCGATTAATCGTTGTTAATGCATCAAGGTTGCTAGCGAAACGAGATTGAATGCGCTGTTTGGCAAATGACAGCTCTCTAAATAGGGCAGCCTCTTGCTGATTCTTTTCTTGTAAATGCAGCGTTCCCAAAATAATGCCCATGACTGCTGTAAACAGAACAATGGCTAAAAGTGGGGTGTAAACAATCCTAAATCCACGTATTTTGCGGAGCCACCTAATGGGGCTAAGGACTAGGCTGGAAAATGCTGTTTTTCTCATGAATACAGAGCATTTTGCCCTATTTGACTGTGCAAAAAGTCAATTCAGATCTTTTTATAGCTTCTTATTTGCACCGCAATATAATACCACATTATGAGAAATACTATCATTATGTGGAAAATTGCTTGTTTACACCCATATACCTTCCTAGAATGTTGGCTATAGAGTTGATGACAAATTAAGCACTATTTAATGGAGACAAAAATGGCAGCAGTTCCAGATCAAGTATTAGGTAAACAGAATACTCAGGATGCAGATCCTGGCGAGACTCAGGAGTGGTTACAAGCGCTCGATGGCGTGATTCGTAACGAGGGTCCTGAAAGAGCTGCCTATCTCATCGATCAACAAATTTCTCATGCTCGTGTAAACGGAGTGGTACAGCCATTCCATGCTGAGACTCCTTATATCAATACTATTCCTGTTGAAAATCAAGCACGTTTACCTGGCGATCAAAATGTGGAACATCGCATTCGTTCATACACTCGCTGGAATGCCATGGCGATGGTGCTGCGTGCGAACAAAGACACGAACGTTGGTGGACACATTTCATCATTTCAGTCAGCGGCTACTTTGTATGACGTTGGCTTCAATCATTTCTGGCACGCACCGTCCCCCGAGAATGGTGGCGACTTAATATTTGTGCAAGGCCACTCTGCTCCGGGTGTCTACGCGCGTGCTTATATGTTGGGGCGTCTTGAAGAGGGTCAGCTCAATAACTTCCGTCAAGAAGTTGGTGGCAAAGGCATCTCTAGCTACCCACACCCTTGGTTGATGCCAGACTTCTGGCAGTTCCCAACTGTATCGATGGGCTTAGGCCCCATCATGGCTATTTATCAAGCGCGTTTTATGAAGTACCTAACAGACCGCGGCTTCATTCAAGAGCAAGGCCGTAAAGTTTGGGCATTCTTGGGCGATGGCGAAACCGACGAACCAGAATCCTTAGGTGCGATTGGTATGGCCGGTCGTGAAAAACTCGATAACCTGATTTTCGTCATTAACTGTAACTTGCAGCGTCTAGACGGGCCAGTGCGTGGCAACGGTAGCATTATTCAAGAGCTTGAGAGCGAGTTCCGCGGTGCCGGCTGGAATGTGATCAAAGTAGTGTGGGGCGGTCAGTGGGATGCTCTCTTTGCGCGCGATAAAAAAGGCATCCTAATGCAGCGCTTAGGCGAGATTGTTGACGGCCAGTATCAGACTATGAAGTCTAAGAACGGTAGCTACGTTCGCGAGATCGTTTTCAATACCCCAGAATTAAAGGCTTTAGTAAGTGACTGGAGTGATGATGAAATTTGGCAACTGAATCGTGGTGGTCATGATCCACATAAAGTTTATGCAGCATTTCATGCGGCAGTTAATCACAAGAATCAACCAACAGTGATCCTAGCGCACACTATTAAAGGTTACGGCATGGGTGGCTCAGGTGAGGCGATGAATATTGCTCACCAAGCGAAGAAGATGAACGATGACGACGTGCGTCGCTTCCGTGATCGCTTTGAGATTCCCGTTAAAGATGAAGAGTTGGACGAAATGCCTTTGGTCAAGTTTGCCGAAGGTAGCCCTGAATTGGAATATATGAAGGCGCGTCGTCAAGAGTTGGGTGGTTACTTGCCGCAACGTCGTACTAAAGCGGAGAGCTTGCCAGTCCCTGCTTTAGAAGTATTTGCTCCATTGCTTGAGGCCACTACTGAAGGCCGTGAGATTTCTACTACCATGGCATTTGTACGCATACTCAATACAGTAGTGCGCGATAAGGTGTTGGGTAAGCGGGTAGTACCGATTGTTCCAGACGAGTCCCGTACCTTTGGTATGGAAGGTATGTTCCGTCAATTGGGAATCTGGAATCAATTGGGTCAGCTATACACGCCAGAAGATCATGATCAATTGATGTTCTACAAAGAGGACAAGACAGGTCAAATTCTGCAAGAAGGTATTAACGAGGCTGGTGGTATGTGCGACTGGATCGCCGCCGCAACTTCTTACTCTACCCATGGCGTACCCATGTTGCCTTTCTATATTTTCTACTCCATGTTTGGTTTCCAGCGTATCGGTGACTTAGCTTGGGCCGCAGGGGATATGCGTAGCCGTGGTTTCTTGCTAGGTGGCACAGCTGGTAGAACTACCTTGAACGGCGAAGGCTTACAGCACGAAGATGGTCATAGTCATCTGTGGAGTGGTGCGGTTCCGAACTGCATCAGCTATGACCCAACCTTCTCATTTGAATTGGCTGTAGTGATTCAGGATGGTATGCGTCGCATGTTGGAAGTTCAGGAAGATGTTTACTACTACGTTACTTTGATGAATGAAAACTATTCACACCCAGCAATGCCTAAGGGTGCGGAGAAAGACATCATCAAGGGCATGTATAAGCTCAAGTCCGTTGGTGACGACAAAGCAAAGCTACGTGTACAGCTCTTAGGTTCAGGAACGATCTTCCGTGAAGTGATTGAAGCTGCAGAGATTTTGCATAAAGACTGGGGTATTGCTTCAGACTTGTGGGGTTGCCCAAGCTTTACTGAGCTAGGCCGTGATTGGACTGCGGTTCACCGTAGCAATTTATTGAACCCAAGTGCTGCGCCAGCCTTATCTCATGTAGAGAAGTGCCTGAAAGATACTGCAGGCCCAATCGTTGCAGCTACCGACTATGTTCGTCTATTTGCTGAGCAGATTCGTCCAGCAATTCAGCACATGGGTCGCCGTTATGAAGTATTGGGTACTGATGGCTTTGGACGTTCTGATACTCGTGAAAAACTCCGTGACTTCTTTGAAGTGGATCGTCGCTGGGTCGTCCTCACTGCCTTGAGATCTTTGGTTGACTCTGGTCAGCTTGATCGCTCTAAGTTAGCTGAGGCGATTAAGAAGTACAACATCGACACTACTAAACCAAACCCAATGACGGTTTGATAAGAGATAAATACTATGAGTCAAATAATTGAAATCAAAGTCCCGGATATCGGCGACTATAAAGATGTACCAGTGATCGAAGTATTGGTTAAAGCCGGTGACAAGATCGAAAAAGAACAATCGATCGTTGTACTGGAGTCTGATAAGGCGACGATGGATGTTCCTTCATCACATGCTGGCATTGTCAAAGAAGTCAAAGTCAAGGTGGGCGACAACCTATCCGAGGGATCACTTGTCATTACCCTGGAAGAGGGCACGGCATCAGCCCCGTCTCCAGCAGCGGCCTCTGTATCCAGCGCATCTGCAGCATCACCTGTAGCAGCCAGTAACAGCGGTGCACCCATCGAAATCAAAGTCCCGGATATCGGTGACTATAAAGAGGTACCAGTGATCGAGGTCTTGGTGAAAGCTGGCGATAAGATCGAGAAAGAACAATCGATCGTTGTACTCGAGTCTGATAAAGCGACAATGGATGTTCCTTCTTCACACTCAGGCATCGTCAAAGAAGTTAAGGTAAAGGTAGGCGATAACTTATCGGAAGGATCGGTAGTTGTCATCTTGGAAGGTGGAGCATCTGGCGTATCGACTCCAGTGTCTACTCCTGCAGCTGCACCTGCCGCGCCAGCAATTAAAGCTGTAGAGCCTCCGATTGCACGTGCACCAGCGCCTCCACCTATCAGTAATACTCCTCCGCCAGTCGACGCCGCAGTAAGTCATGCAAGTCCATCCGTACGTAAGTTTGCGCGTGAGCTTGGCGTCACTATTACGCAAGTTAAGGGATCTGGGCCCAAAGGCCGTATTACTCAAGAAGACGTCCAAGCATTTGTGAAGGCGGCTATGAGTGGCGGTGCAGGTAGTGCTGTAGCCGCTTCAAGTGGCGGTAGCTTAGGCGGCTTGAATCTGATTCCTTGGCCGAAGGTTGATTTCACCAAGTTTGGTGAGATCGAGCGTCAACCACTCAATCGCATTAAGAAACTCACTGCAGCCAATTTAGGCCGCAACTGGGTGATGATCCCAGCCGTGACTTATCACGAAGATGCTGACATTACTGATTTAGAGGCATTCCGCGTTCTTACTAATAAAGAGAATGAGAAGAAGGGTGTCAAGATTACGATGCTGGCTTTCTTAATGAAAGCTGCAGTCGCTGCATTGAAAAAATATCCAGAGTTCAATAGCTCCTTGGATGGTGATGATCTGATTTTGAAGAAATACTTCAATATTGGATTTGCCGCAGATACTCCAACTGGACTGGTTGTACCGGTCATTAAAGATGCCGATAAGAAAGGAATCTTTGAGTTGGCGAAAGAAACTTCTGACTTGGCGGCTCTTGCTCGTGATGGCAAATTAAAGCCAGACCAAATGCAGGGCGCTAGCTTCACGATCTCATCATTGGGTGGTATCGGTGGTACGTATTTCTCTCCCATCGTGAATGCTCCTGAAGTAGCCATTATGGGCGTGAGCAAAGCGGCTATGAAGCCAGTGTGGGATGGTAAGCAGTTTGTGCCACGCCTCATTTGCCCACTGTCTCTCTCTGCAGATCACCGCGTGATTGATGGTGCTTTAGCTACCCGCTTCAATGTGTACATTGCTCAGCTCTTGGCCGACTTCCGTCGCGCCAGTCTGTAAGGGGAATTTATGGCTAAGCAAATGATCCTTGTGCCGGATATTGGCGATTACTCAGATGTACCCGTCATTGAAGTGCTAATTAAAGTTGGTGATGTTATCGAAAAAGAGCAGGCGCTACTAGTTCTCGAATCCGATAAAGCAACCATGGAAGTTCCAGCCGATGCTGCAGGTACTGTTACTAGTATTGCAGTCAAGCTTGGAGATAAAGTGAGTAAAGGTTCTGTGATTGCGGAGATTGAGGCTAGCGGTGCAGCGCCTGCGCCTCAACCGGCTCCAGCAGCAATATCTACTACATCAACTGCGCCAGCTACACCAACAATGACAGCTGCCCCTGCTCCAGTAGCAGGGCAGTACAGCGGTAAGGTTGATCATGAGTGTGAAGTGTTGGTACTTGGTGCTGGCCCTGGTGGTTACAGCGCGGCGTTTCGTAGCGCTGACTTGGGCATGAATACTGTTTTAGTAGAGCGCTATCCCACTTTGGGTGGGGTTTGCTTGAACGTTGGATGTATTCCATCCAAAGCATTGCTGCACACCACCTCAGTCATGGATGAAGTCAAAACGATGGCTAAGCACGGCATTACTTTTGGCGCGCCGAAGATTGAGATCGATCAACTCCGTGGTTACAAAGAGTCCGTCATTGCTAAATTGACTGGGGGTCTTGCTGGTATGGCAAAGGCTCGTAAGGTAAAGGTGGTGCGTGGTCTAGGCAAGTTCTTGGATGCAAACCATGTTGAAGTTGAGTTAACGGATGGTACTGGTCAGGATCTCACTGGTCAAAAAGAAGTGGTGCGCTTTCAGAAGGCCATCATCGCTGCGGGCAGTCAGCCAGTGAAACTACCATTCTTACCAGAAGATCCACGCATTGTGGATAGTACTGGCGCATTGTTACTGAAGAATATTCCCAAGCGCATGCTCGTCATTGGCGGCGGCATTATTGGTCTAGAGATGGCTACGGTTTACAGCACGCTAGGCTCACGCATTGATATTGCCGAGATGATGGATGGCTTGATGGCGGGCGCCGATCGTGATTTAGAAAAGGTCTGGGAGAAGTTCAATGCCGGACGTTTTGAAAAAATCATGCTTAAGACTCGTGCTGCTAAAGCAGAAGTTAAGCCTGATGGAATTCAAGTTTCTTTCGAGGGCGAGAATGCGCCGGCTGAACCGCAAACGTATGACTTGGTATTAGTCGCAGTAGGCCGTACTCCGAATGGCAAAAAGATTGATGCTGGCAAAGCGGGTGTGCAAGTGGATGAGCGCGGCTTTATTCCAGTTGACAAACAGATGCGGACTAATGTCTCTCATATTTTTGCAATTGGTGACTTAGTTGGTCAACCGATGTTGGCACATAAGGCGGTGCATGAAGGTCACGTTGCTGCGGAAGCTGCTGCTGGCGAAAAATCTTACTTTGATGCGAAGCAAATTCCATCGGTTGCCTACACCGATCCTGAAGTGGCTTGGGCTGGTTTGACAGAAGAGCAGTGCAAGGCCCAAGGTATTGCTTATGAGAAGGGTTTATTTCCATGGGCAGCTAGTGGACGCGCGATTGCTAATGGACGTGATGAAGGTTTCACAAAACTCATTTTTGATGCTACTACCCATCGGATTATTGGTGGCGGTATTGTTGGCACGCACGCTGGTGATTTAATCGGTGAAGTGTGTTTGGCTATTGAGATGGGTGCTGATGCGGTGGATATCGGTAAAACGATTCATCCACACCCAACCTTAGGTGAGTCAGTCGGTCTTGCGGCTGAAGCAGCCCACGGCCATTGCACTGATTTGCCGCCAGTGAAAAAGAAATCTTAAGCAGCGCTTAAGGTGCAAAAGGAAAAGCCCTGAGCGATCGGGGCTTTTGCACTTCAGCATCTATGAAATCAGTTTGGCATTGAGCTCACGAATACGTTCATCCACATAGTAGCCCCCGCATTCGGTATATCGGAGGTATTTAGCTCCACAATGCTTGCATTCAAATACATCAGATTTATTGTATGGATGGAGGGTGGGAGAAATAGGGGCATCCTTAGACCAGATGGTCACTCCCTTAGGGAGACCTTCCTCCCAGCATTCCGGAGCATCTTCGACTCTCAGAGTTCCAACGCACTCCAGGGAATTTGTCAGGAAACCGCCAGGGACGCTTTCCCAGCCTTCGCAGCTCAGCGACAGACAGTCAGGGCATTTATCTTTGGGGTCAAAAGACTTGGCGAGGGACAGCAACTCGTTTCTATTGAGGCTTTTAGTCATTTAAAGAAATTAGTATAAAAGTGCGCTGAGTAAGGTGCGTTTTGGATAAAGAATAAATCAAGCTGTCTAAGCTATAAGAAAAAGCCCCGAGCAATCGGGGCTTTTGTATTCAAGGTGCTTGCTAAGAATTATTTCTTCTTCGTCGCCTTGCTAGCTTTCTCTGCAGTCTTCAATGCTGTTTCAGTTGCGCTACTAAGGTTAGTTTGCGCGACTTCAACTGCATGCTTAACTGCTTTTTGACTAGTTTCAAATACATTGTTTGCAGAAGCAATTGCTTGCTTCATTGCTTGCATAGCTCCATCTGATCCGGCCGGTGCATTTTTTGTCCACTCTTCTACCAAAGAGTTAATTTTCATTTGGCCAGCTTGGAATTCTTTTTCAGCGGATTGTGTAAAGCTGTTTTGTGTCTCATGAGCCAACTCGTATAAATGACGGCTGTAGGCCATAATTTTTTCTGCCATTGGTTGCACTGTTTCAGCTTGATGGGCTAGCAACTGTTGAATGTCTTTTACTTCCAGTGCTTTCTTGGCGCTATTCATGCTATCGCTCAAGCTTTGTTTGGCAATATGCATATTGAGCTCAACCAACTTTTCAATGCTTTGCAATGCTTGATTGGTTAAGCCACTCAAAGTTTCTAAGTTTGCTTTTTGTGCGGCTGCAATTTGTTCTGGAGTTAAGTTCATCTGCATCTCTTTCCGTTTAACTGTTTTAAATATTTTGATCTTCGGCTTTTACCTAATGTACTCTCTTTGCACCATTGTATGGCATAGATGTTGCGTTGCAGCATAAATGGCTTGCCATGTAGATCAAGGGTTCAAATGAGAAAAGAGCCTAAAATTAAGAGCTCAGTAAGAAATCTCAATATTTTCAGTAAGTTACCCATGAAGCTTTCGCTTGATAACGCCATTGCACCGATATTCGTCCTCATTTGGAGTACTGGCTTTGTAATTGCGCGATTAGCAATGCCATACGTAGAGCCAGCCACCTTTCTATTTTGGCGTTTTGCAGGGGTTCTGGCAGCCATGGCAGCGCTCAGCCTCGTATGGAGAATCACCTGGCCCAGTTGGTCGCAAATCAAGCACATCGCCATTGCTGGGATCTTGCTGCAGTTTGGTTATTTGCTGGGCGTATGGTTTGCCGTACGTCTAGGGATGACGGCAGGGTTGGTGGCCATTATTGTTGGCCTGCAACCTATCATTACGGCCTGGTTTGCTGCTTGGATTTCTGAGAAGGTGAACTCGCGTCAATGGATAGGCCTAGGATTCGGATTTGCGGGTGTTGCGTTGGTGGTTGCTGAGAAGATTGGCTTTAACCACATTCCATTTGTTAGTTACGTTTTGGCGTTTATTGCACTGCTCTCAATTACGTTTGGTACTTTGTATCAAAAGAAATTCTGCCCCGTATTTGATCTACGTGCTGGATCCTCTATTCAGTTTGGGGTATCGGCAGTTCTGTGTTTCTTTTGTATGTATTTCTTTGAGTCTGGCGTGATGGTTTGGAACCCATCTGTTATTGGCGCCTTGCTATGGGCCATCTTCCCCCTGTCAATTGGATCGATTAGTTTGCTATTTATGATGATTCGCAAGGGGGCAGCCACTAAGGTGACTAGCTTGCTCTATTTAACACCTCCGACAACCGCTGCAATGGCTTGGCTCTTATTTGATGAGCCGTTTACATTGCTGATGGCAGTAGGTTTGTGTTTGACGATGACTGGGGTTGTGCTGGTGAATGCCCGTCAGACCAATACAGTAGCGACGATTGCCGAGTAGGGCAGTCATTTGGTGGGATAAATTACCTGGATTGGGGCGAATAAAACCGCTTTGTCTTCGGAAATTAATTATCATTCCGTATGTTGAAAGTTTTGGAAGGTATTTTGGGATGCGTTTGAATCGATTTTGGCCCCTAGTCATTGCATTGCTCTTTTCGCTGGGAGTGCTGGGTAACGCCCCTGTACAGGCTTCAACAAAAGACAAGCAGAAGCAAGCAAAGTCAACAAAAGTAGTGGCCAAGTCACCCAAAAGAGCCAAAACCGTCCGTGTCACTGTTACTAGATCATCTGCACCCGTAGTTGCAGGACCTCCATCATTGGCTACTGCATTAGGTTTACGTGGTCAGCGCGATGAGCTCAATCTTAAATCCACTGTAGTGATGGTGGTCAATCAAGACACGAAGGAAGTTTATTACGAGAAGAATCCATCCGTCAGTTTGCCCATTGCCTCCATCACCAAGCTTATGACAGCCATGGTGACACTCGATGCAAAATTGCCGATGGATGAGGTCGTCGTGATTAATGCTGAAGACGCTCATATCTATAGACACTCTCGTTTGGCTGAAGGCACTGCACTGACTCGAGAAGATGCGTTGCATTTGGCTTTGATGTCCTCTGAGAATCGCGCTGCATATACCTTGGCCAGAAATTATCCTGGTGGCCTACCAGCATTTGTGTCTGCTATGAACCATAAGGCAAAAGAACTCGGCATGGAGCACTCTCACTTTGAGGATCCTACTGGACTGACTAGTGAGAATGTTGCTTCAGCAGAAGATCTCACACGCATGCTAAATGCTGCCTATCAGTACAAAACCATTCGTGAGTTCTCAACCTGGCCAGATTTAACTATGGTCATCGCCAATCGCCCGCAAAAGTTTTTGAACACAAATCGTTTGGTGCGCTCCGGGGATATGGATATCGGATTACAGAAGACGGGCTTCATTAATGCTGCAGGTCGATGTTTAGTCATGCAGGCAAGAGTAAACAACACGCCACTGCTATTGGTCTTTTTGGATTCAGTGGGAACGCAATCGCGCTTTGCCGATGCAGTACGTGTACGCGATTGGTATGAGCGCATGCCATCTGGCGCGCAACCCATTCGTCGCTTGATGTAACTGCTTAATTAAGCTGCTGAGCCTGGCTCGGCAGACTTGGGTTTAAAACCCATGCCTTTGGATATCTGCAAGGCTGTTTCTTGAAGGGCGCGGAGCCAATCGGCCTGAATGCGATCCGTTGGAGCGCTCAAAGAGAGACCAGCAACCAATTTCCCAGTGTCATCCAGAATGGCTGCAGCTAAACAGCTCACGCCCAACTCAAGCTCTTCGTCATCGCGAGCGCTACCGACTTTACGAACGTGATTAAGTTCGGTTTCGAGTTTGCCTAATTCGGTAATGCTGTTACGAGTGTGTCCAGACAAACCTGTGCGAGTGACATAGGCACGTACTTGTCCAGGGTCGTCGCTCGCGAGGAAGAGTTTGCCAACCGAGGTGAGATGTAAAGGTGCGCGACCACCAATGGCGCGTACTACCTGCATGCCTGAGCGTTCGCTATATGCGCGATCAACATAGACGATTTCATCGCCTTGACGCACGGATAAGTTAACGGTTTCACCAGTGAGCTTGTGGAGAGTACGCATTGGTAGTTGCGCAGCTTCACGCACAGATAAGCGTGCTTTCACTAAATTACCCAGCTCTAAAAGTTTTAAGCCAAGGCGATAGGTGCCACCATCGCCACGCTCAACCAATCGGCAAGCAACGAGGTCATTCAAAATTCGGTGGGCAGTAGAAGGGTGCAGACCAGTTGTCTCTGCGAGATTCTTCAGGCTGCTGGATTCTTCTTGCTCAGCAAGGGCGTCTAGCAAATTCATCATGCGCTCCACTACTTGGATGGCTGTCTTGCCAACCTCGCCGGCAGATTTAGGAGTTTTGATGGTCTTGCTGGTGTTCATGACTTCATTGTAGCGATTTCAGACAAAATTGCATATTATGAAATGCTATTTTATAAAGCCAGCCCTGAAAAATACCCCTTTAAAGCACGAAAAAGAGGCTTTAAGGTTATCTTAAGGCGGTAGCACACTCTTTTACTAAGTCTGGGCCCCGATAAATCAAGCCGCTATAGAGTTGCACTAAGCTGGCGCCTGCCATGATCTTTTCACGGGCATCTGCGCCACTCATGATGCCGCCTACGCCGATGATAGGTAGTTGATTGCCCAATCTCGCCTTTAAAGCTTTGATGACAATATTAGAAGCATTACGCACGGGCGCACCAGATAAGCCGCCAGCCTCTTCACCAAACTCCATTCCCTTGACCGTATCGCGAGAGATGGTTGTATTGGTAGCAATGACAGCATCAATACCAAACTCAAGCAGGAGATCAGCGATGAGATTAATGTCACCATGATCTAGATCGGGTGCAATTTTCAAGAAGAGTGGTTTGCGTACGCCATAACGATCGCTTAAACGCTTTCTGGCTTCATCAAGGCTTCCCAATAATTCGCGGAGCATTTCTTCGCCTTGTAAGGCACGCAGATTTTTGGTGTTCGGTGAAGAAATGTTGACGGTGATATAGGTAGAGATTTCATAAACGGCCTCCATTGCCAGGATGTAATCTCGAGAAGCCTCTTCAATCAGGGTGCTGGCATTCTTGCCAATATTTAAACCAAGTACACCACCACTTTGCCAAAACTGAGAGCGACGTACTCGCGCTACACAGGCATCAACACCATCATTATTAAAGCCCATGCGATTAATAATGCCCTGAGCTTCGGGCAAACGAAACATGCGTGGCTTAGGATTGCCCGGCTGTGGCCGTGGCGTGACTGTGCCGATTTCTAAAAATCCAAATCCTAATGCAGCAAGTGCATCGATATGTTTGCCATCTTTATCTAAGCCTGCAGCTAATCCAACTGGATTGGGAAAATCAATGCCACAGAGTGTTTGTGGATCATTAATGGGCTTGCTAACCAAAAGCTCCAATAAACCCCAGCGCTGCGCACGGTCCATATTACTTAAGGTGAGGTTGTGCGCCTTTTCTGGGTCTATGCAAAACAGCCAAGGGCGGAGGAGGGAGTAACGATCGATCATGGGTAGATATTATGACTCAGGGAGCTCTTGCCAATGCTCGTCAATCAAGCCTTCCATGGGTTGATATTTCACCTTATACGACATCTTGTCGCTTTCCTTGATGTAGTAACCAAGGTAAAGGTAAGGCAAACCCAATATGCGAGCTTGTTCAATTTGCCACAGAATGCTGTAGCTACCATAACTAGCCGCAGAGCTTGTGGTGTCGTAAAAGGTATAAACAGAGGAGATTCCCTTTTCCAGAATATCGATCATGCTCACCATGCGTAATCGACCGGGGTGCGGGTCATGCGGACCATCCCGAAACTCCACAATGCGTGAGTTCACTCGGCTTTGTAATAAAAACTGCATGTATTGATCTTGATCATCGCTATCCATATCGCCACCCGCGTGCCGCTCAGTTTGATAACGTTGATAGAGTTGGTAATGTTCCTCTTGGTAACCTAGATTGAGGACGGAGGCCTGAAGATTGGAGTGTTTTTTCTGGGCGCGGCGCTGGCTGCGAGAAGGTGTAAATTGTTTTACCAAAATACGCGTAGAAATACAGGCTTTGCATTCGTCGCAATAGGGTCGATAGGTATACAAACCACTACGTCGAAAGCCTGCGTTGAGTAAATCGATATACACATCCGCATGAATCAGATGAGATGGCGTAGCCACTTGTGAACGAGCTGTTTTATTGGGAAGGTAGCTACAAGCATAGGGAGCAGTTGCATAGAACTGCAGGGTGGTTAGGGGAAGTTCTTTAAGCCGAGTCATAACCAGTGATGCAAAATTGCTTTGTCAAAAGTCCAGGATTTCTCAATCTTAGTTTGATTTAAGGATATTTGCAGTTGCTCTAAAAAGACCTGCCTGGGTATTGGGGTAGCACCTAAGGACAAAAGGTGAGCTGTTTCTTGCTGGCAATCGATCATCTGGACTTCATTCATCAGACACCATCCACTCAGAGCTGCTAAGGCGATTTTTGATGCATTGGTCTTACGGCTAAACATGGATTCACCAAATACCATTCCTCCAAATGCAACGCAATAGAGTCCGCCAGTAAGCTGGCCATCTTCGATTACGGCAATACTGTGGGCGTTGCCTGCTTCATGAAGCGCGGTGTAGGCATCAATGATTTCATGGGTAATCCAAGTACCATCCTGATCTTTGCGAGTGCTCGTGGCACAGGAGCGTATGACTGCGCCAAAATCGGCATCTACCAATATCTGTGATTGTGCGCTTTGACAAAAGAGTCGAATATTCTTTTGCAAAGATTCACTGCATTTAAAGGCGCTGGGCTTTAACACCATCCTAGGATCAGGCGACCACCAGAGAATAGGTTGGTTATCCGAGTACCAGGGAAAAATACCTTGTTGGTAGGCGCGAGCTAGTTGACCGGGATATATGTACTCACTGACCGCAATAAGCCCAGGAACACTGGGATCAGGATCCGCCTCAAGCAACGGACTTGGAAAAGGGTCGTTGGGCCCTAGCCAGGCAATCTGACCCATATTAACTCTTTAGATCCTCTCAGAAGGTAAGACGTCACGACTGCGCACATGAAATTCCTTACCAGCCTCTAAGTTGCCAGCAGCGCGGTCTGCAAAAAACCATTCAAGGGTTTGCTTGATAGTCGGAAAGGCCAATTCTTCCCATGGAATCTCATGCTCATGAAAAAGGGCTACTTCAAGACTTTCTTCGCCGGCAGAAAATTCTGAATTAGTCATCGTGGCCAAATAGAACAGGTGTACCTGTTCTGCGTGGGGCACATTCAGTAAAGAATAGAGTGGCCCAATTTCTACTGCAGCGCCAGCTTCTTCAAGAGTCTCGCGCGTAGCTCCGTGGCTTGTGCTTTCACCTAACTCCATAAAGCCCGCAGGTAATGTCCAAAAGCCATGACGAGGTTCAATAGCACGACGACATAAGAGAACTTGCTTGCCGTATACCGGAATACTTCCAACTACGTTGCGAGGATTTTGATAATGAATGCTGCCACACGCTTCACAGACATGACGCTCTCGAGAGTCATCCGCTGGAATCTTAATGGTTAATACAGATGCGCAGTTAGAGCAATACTTCATACTGACTTTCTAAAAATGGGCTTTGATAGCGCCGCGTAATGCATTGCTAAGCATAATCTCATCTGCCATTGAAACATCATTAATAGTCAGGTTGGCTTCGCGGGCATTCATGGATGGATCGGCAAGCAGGGCGGCGCGCATTACCCCGGGTAAAAGGCCAGCGGACACTGGCGGTGTAAGCCATTCAGAGCTACCTTGAGGTTTAACAAAAATGCTAGTTCTCCCGCCCTCAGTGATAAAGCCTTGTTCATTGATAAATAAGGCATCAAATCCACCTAACTTCACGGCTTCTTGCCAAGCTTGGTCATAAAGGGATCGATTGGTAACTTTGTGACGCAGTAAGGGATCCTCAGAGAACATCGTCACATCACCTTGAAGAATATCTTTAGCCCAAAATATTTTGACTGGGTCATTGATTAAATCCATCGCATCAGTTGCAACCAATAACTCACCAGTAGTTGAGAGATCAAGCCTTAATCGGTATAGCAATTTTTTATCAAGCGATGCACAAGCGCCCGAAATCAAATTCCTGGCAGTCTCAAGTTGAAAAGGCATTCTTAAGGCTATTGCGGATAGAGTTAGGCGATTTAAATGGGCATGCAATCTCTGGGGCTCGCCATTCCGAACCGCAATGGTTTCAAATAAGTCTGTAGCGCTTGGAAGACCCATCAGAAAGGCAGATTTAATGCGGCACTCTTGCCATTCTTGGCCTGCATCTGAGTCATTGGTAATTCCAGCGCCAACGCCCAGGGTGAAGGTTGATGCATGAGAGTCGGGATCTTGACTGATTTCTACAGTACGGATGGGAACACTAAAGGCAAAATTACCATTGGGGTCAAGCCAGCCTAAAGCACCACAATAATAGCCGCGATCTTCGGGTTCTAATTCTTGAATAATTTCCATACTGCGTTTTTTTGGGGCCCCTGTAACGGAGCCACATGGAAATACTGCTTTAAAAATATCGAATAGAGCAATATCAGGTTTGATCTGACCCTGCACTGTGGAAGTCATTTGTAACACGTCACCATGTCGTGCCACTTCGAATAGATTGGGGACAATTACAGTGCCTGGAAGAGAGATGCGACTGAGATCATTGCGAAGCAAGTCAACAATCATGACATTCTCAGCTTGATTCTTTGGGTCATCCGATAAGGCGCTCGCAACAGCAGATAGGGCGCTTGCAGTACCTTTCATTGGCATAGCTTTTATCGTGTCGCCATCTCGCGCAATAAATAGTTCAGGCGATTGCGACAGTAAAAAGTTGCCATCATGTTCAATAAAAGCACCAAAGCGCCCGGGCTGGCGATCCCTTAAGCGGTTATATAAGGCGAGTGGAGCGCCATAAGTCTTGCCTGTGATTCGATAGGTGTGGTTAATCTGGTAGCTATCACCACTACGAATATATTCCTGTATTGCTGCAATATCGGCAGTAAATTTCTCCTCGCTCAAGGATTGCTGAACATCCATTACTCCAGCGCTTGCTTGAGTTAGATCTAGCGAAGCCATCCGCTCAGCAATGAAGCTATCGACATCCTGCTTAGACAGTTTTTTGAATTCTCCGAAAGACCAGGCTTCAATGAGGGGGTGGTGGTGATCTGAGTGATTGATTCGCTCAGGTAGATGATGAATTTGCCTACCTAACTCGTAAGCAAAGGCAGCAACAATAAATTCGCCCTTAGTAAGCGCGGCAGATATTTCAGTAAAACACTTCTGTGTAGTGGCTAAATCTACCGCATGATCTCCGCTTGGAAGAACGCGCCAGTAGTGCAATGCATTTTCATATTGGCGACTTGTGGGTAAGGTCGCGGTGCTTTGCGCATCATCGAGCAAAATCATCGCGGCTTACCTAGCAATTTCTACTTACTTCAGAATCGTGGCAGATTCGATGATGACAGTCTTAGTAGGAACGTCAGACATTCTGCCCATACGTGGGGCTGGAGCAACCATGGTTGGCACTTTGCGAATCGCATCTATGGTTTGAGTGCCAGAGATTACTTTGCCAAACACGGTATAGCCATTGCCCATCGCATTAGGGTAGTCGAGCGCCGCATTGTCTTTCACATTAATAAAGAACTGCGAAGTTGCAGAATCAGGGTCTGAAGTGCGAGCCATCGCAATCGTGTAAACATTATTCTTCAAGCCATTTTGCGCTTCAGAAACTACTGGGGAATCAGTTGGCTTTTGAGTCAAGTCCGGCGTAAAGCCGCCACCTTGAATCATGAAGCCATCAATCACACGATGAAAGATGGTACCGTTATAGAAACCGCTCTTGACGTAATTCAAAAAGTTAGCAGTGCTCTTGGGTGCTTTCACATCATCTAATTCAACGACGAAGTTACCCATCGTAGTTTTGAATTCAACCTTAGGACCCGCAAATGCTGCTTGACTGGTAAAACAAGAAATAGCAACAACAAGGGCGGCAAATAGCTTACGCATAAGAACTCCTTAAATAAGATAAAAATAGCTTGTATTTGATTGTATTGCCCAAGACCGCTGGATGGTTAAATGATCTCCTAGCCTAGACCGTTAGGAACATTTCCGGCATAAGCATAGGAAGCCTCATCAAACATGCCAGGTCTTGCAAGGTAATCCAGTGTCCAGTCAATAGTGTCAACACCCCAAAAGCAATGTTGATTCACTATCAGGGCGGGGACTCCAAAGGCGCCATCGACTTTTGCTTGATTGGTATTAGCAATTGGCTTTGCCTTTACTTCTGGATTTTCAGGTTTAGGTGTATCTGAAGGAAGTCCTAAGTAGCTACAAAAGTCTGGCCAAGATAGGTTGGGATCTTTACCCTCCACCCAAACATAATCAAAAGCACGCTCAACCATCACCCAATCGGCATTTTTTTCCACCAAAAGACGTTGGGCGGCAACTGTCATAAAGGGGTGATGCTCTGGAAAGCGAAACGGAATGCCTAACTTCTCCGCCTGCCACACGCAAAATTGATAGGTGTGCGGGCGTTTAGCAGCAACCTCTCCTGGACCTTTGTTCTCAGCTGCCCGCAGGAGGCCGCCGAGCAAAATTGGAACAGGTTTGATAGCCAGTTTGGCTTCAAGGCGTTGCCTTTGTTTAACGTAAAGATAAGCAAACGGCGAAACAATATCGTAATAAAAAGTAGCCACAATCTTTGTACTCATATCACCCTATTTCTTCTTGTGCTCTTCATCAAGCTTATTTAAGAACGCTAGCTTATCTTTGATCTGGGACTCTAGGCCACGCTCCACTGGTTCGTACCAATGCGGCTCCTTCATGCCTTCCGGTAGATAAGTTTCACCAGCGGCATAGCCATGCGGCTCATCATGGGCATAGCGATATTCTTTTCCATGTCCAAACTCTTTCATCAATTTGGTAGGTGCATTGCGCAGATGATTCGGAACGGGTTTGGATTGATCGTTTGCTACATAAGCGCGAGCAGCATTAAAAGCGTTGTAGCTTGCATTGCTCTTTGAGGCTACAGCCAGATAAACCACGGCTTGCCCAAGAGCCAACTCACCCTCAGGGGATCCTAGTCTTTCATAGGTCTGGGCCGCATCGTTAGCTAATTGCATTGCTCTTGGATCTGCCAGACCAATATCTTCCCAAGCCATCCTAATAATACGTCTGGCTAAGTAACGGGGATCGGCGCCGCCATCTAGCATGCGGCAAAACCAATATAAGGCCGCATCAGGGTTGGATCCGCGAACGGATTTGTGTAGAGCAGAGATTTGGTCGTAAAAGTGATCACCACCTTTATCAAAACGCCGCGCTTGAGCACTCAGTGCGTTCTCTATAAATTTCTGATCAACGATTTTTACTTCCGCATTTGGTGTGAGGACCGCATTGCGTACTTGTTCAGCTAAATTGAGAAGGCGTCGCGCATCACCATCAGCATTGGAGATGAGGGTATCGATTGCTGTTGATTCAAATTGCACATCGGGCATCGCGTGCTGATGAGCTCGATCAAAGAGTAATTTCAGCTCCTCGGGAGTGAGTGATTTCAAGACATAGACCTGAGCACGCGACAGGAGTGCGGAGTTCACCTCAAAGGATGGGTTCTCGGTAGTGGCGCCAATAAAGGTGAACAAACCTGACTCCACATGGGGTAGCAGGGCATCTTGCTGGCTTTTGTTAAAGCGATGAATCTCGTCAACAAATAAAATGGTTTGCTTGCCGTACTGAGCCATATTTTGTTGGGCTTGCTCAATGGCTTCACGGATTTCTTTAACGCCAGCTAAGACTGCTGAGATTGCAATGAATTCGCGATCAAATGCCTTAGCGGAGAGACGTGCCAGCGTAGTCTTACCAACGCCTGGAGGTCCCCACAAAATCATCGAGTGAGGTTTGCCGGAGGCAAATGCTAGATTGAGTGGTTTACCACTTGCTAATAAATGGCCTTGTCCAATGACTTCTTCAATCGTTTTTGGACGCAGTGCTTCTGCTAGAGGTGGAGGCGGTGCGCTATCAAAAAGACTGCTCATTGATCATGCTTGAATAAAGAGAATAACTAAGGATGCCCAGGTTAGACAGGCTGCTGCAACATAGGTCAAGCGATTGCGCATTGTCATAAATGCAGAGCGGGTAGCTTCATCGGCAAAATAATATTGATAGGTATTTTGATCAATATTGCGCTGAATGATCAGAGTAGAAGCCAAAATAAGTAGGCCTACTGGAATATAAATATGAAGCGCTAACCAAGCAACCAAAGCGGGGATAACGCCCCAGATCCAAGCATTTCGGTCTTCCCAGCGGTCACCGGCAGGTGCTTTTCCCAGAAGATGTAAATTGGCACCCCAATGCAAAGCTCCCATAAACGAAGTAATCACAGCCCCATAACCCGCTAAAGACTCGGCGCTTAAATAATTCACGGGTGTTGGCGCTAATTGCACCATGAGAGCTAGCCCAATAAATGGAATAAGACCGGCATAGCCAAGTTTTCGAACTAAGGGTGGGATGGGGTTCACGATGGAGGTATCTAGGTTAAGGAGTTGTAAGTGAAATTATTTATCGTAGGTGTATACACCGCGACCTGTTTTGCGACCGAGGTATCCAGCAGCAACCATTTCACGAAGCAGTGGGCAAGGGCGGTATTTAGAGTCGCTGAAGTTTTCAAAATAGACTTCCATCACTGCCAAGCAAGTATCAAGACCAATGAGGTCTGCTAAGGCTAGCGGTCCAATCGGTTGATTGCAACCCAACTTCATTCCTGCATCAATATCTTCTGGGCTAGCAAGACCTTCCGATAAAACAAAGAAGGCTTCATTGATCATTGGTAGCAAAATGCGATTCACTACAAAGCCAGGGGAGTTTTTAACAGTAATAGGCTCTTTGCCAACGCGCTTAGCCATGTCAATAATGGCGGCATGAGTAGCATCACTAGTTTGCAAGCCGCGAATCACTTCCACCAGGGCCATCAGGGGCGGGGGGTTGAAGAAGTGCATGCCAATAAAGCGCGCAGGGTTGGAGTCAAGGGCTGCAAGTTTAGTAATAGATAGCGAGGAGGTATTAGTGGCAATGATGGTGTCTTTACTCACAATCTCATCTACCTGCTTAAGAATCTTTTCTTTAATTGCTTGGTTTTCGGTTGCAGCTTCAATAACTAAACCCAAACCTTTGAGGTCAGTATACGAAGTACTGCCTTTGATGCGCTTGAGTGCAGCTGCTTTTGCGTCAACGGTAAGCGTTTCTTTTTTAACGAGTCGATCCAAGCTCTTGCTAATTTGCTCAAGTCCACGTTGCACTGCTGCCTCATTAATATCAACCATCACGACATCAAGGCCTGCAACCGCACACACTTGTGCAATCCCATTGCCCATAGTGCCCGCACCAATGACGCCTACTGATTGAATGCTCATCTTATTTCCTCTTTTGATATTGGGTAGAACCAAATAACGTCTCTCTAGCCTTGTCGTCATGCAAGGGTTTCCGCAATGCAGTTAATACTTGGCAGCCACGCATCACTGCTGGTCGTGCCCCAATCTTTTCAAACCATTTTTTGAAATGCGGGTAATCATTGATTTCAATGCCTTGATTTTTCCAATTACGAGTCCATGGATAAATCGCAATATCAGCAATGGAATAAGTTTTGCCTGCAATATAGGGATTATCTTTCAGTTGACCATCCAATACTCCATAGATGCGCTTGGCTTCATTGGTGTAACGATTAATGGCATATTCAATTTTCTCAGGTGCGTAGAGCCTGAAGTGGTGGTTTTGCCCAAGCATGGGGCCAAGACCACCCATTTGGAACATCAGCCATTGCAGCACCTTGTACTTACCGCGGGTGCTTTGGGGTAAGTACTTGCCAGTCTTACCGGCTAAATAGAGAAGAATGGCGCCAGACTCAAATACGTTGATGGGTTTGCCGTCTGGACCATTAGGGTCAACGATTGCTGGAATCTTGTTGTTAGGGCTGATCTTGAGGAACTCAGGCGCAAATTGATCGCCGGCACCAATATCAATCGGATGGGCAATCCAGTCGCGACCTAGGCGGTAGCCGCATTCTTCGAGCATGATGTGCACCTTATGGCCATTTGGGGTTGGCCAGCTATAAACGTCAATTACGTTATTTGATTTTGGGGTTGCCATTTTTTCCTCTATAAATTTTGTAAGCGTTGTAACGCATTGGCGAGAGTTTGCTCTTGCTTTGCAAAACAAAAACGAATGACGCCAGACTCGGTCGGTTGATCATAAAAAGCAGAAACTGGAATAGCAGCTACCCCAACTTTACTAGTAAGCCATTTGCAAAAATCAGCCTCATTCAATTTGGCCTGGGGGATTCCTAGTGCCGAGTAATCAGCGCATTGAAAATAACTACCGGGGCTAGGAAGCAATGTAAATTTGGTTTTACTTAAGCCAGTCCTAAAAAAATCTCGCTTAGCTTGATAAAAGGCCGGAAGATTTAAATAATGGTTTTCATCTGTAAGATAAGTAGCCAAGCCATATTGCATGGGGGTATTGACGGCAAATACATTGAACTGATGTACCTTGCGGAATTCTTTTGTCAGCGCAGATGGCGCAGCTACATAACCCACTTTCCAACCAGTGACGTGATAGGTCTTGCCAAAGCTAGAAATTAGAAAGCTCCTAGCTGCTAACTCTGGATGAGAGGAGATGCTGTGGTGCTTGGCGCCGTCATAGACCATATGCTCATAGACTTCGTCACTCAGAATCAAGGCGGAAGTATCGCGAACTAAGGCTGCTAGGTGATCAAGATCTGATTTATCCCACACCATGCCAGTTGGATTATGCGGAGTGTTAATCAGAATGAGTCGCGTTTTAGGATTAATAGCATTTGCCAATACATCCCACGGAATTTGATACGAAGCCACTTGTCCTGATTCATCACGTACGACCTGCAATGAAATGGCAATCGTTTTGCCCCCAGCTAAATCTATTGCAGGTCGGTAGCAGTCAAAGGCGGGTTCAATGATGATGACTTCATCGCCAGGACCAACGCAAGAGAGTACGGCTGTAAATATGGCCTGTGTGCCACCTGCGGTAATTGTGATTTCAGTATCAGCGTCGTAGTGGTGACTATATAAACGGCTGATCTTATGGCTAATGCCATGACGAAGTTCTGCAACTCCAGCCATAGGGGGGTATTGATTGTGATCTGCCAACATGGCGGCATTCACATCAGCAATCAGTTTTCTGTCGCATGGAAAGTCCGGAAAGCCTTGCCCAAGATTAATCGCCTGATGCTCTGCGGCCAGGGAGGACATCACCGTAAAGATGGTGGTTCCAACTTTTGGTAGGCGACTTAGAAAAGAGGGTGTCTCTAGCGGGTTCATGAGGGCAGGGGTAATGATCGGCCTTTTACAGCGGATATATTCGGTAGTCGCTAGAATGGTAAAAATACATAAACAAATTGTGCCATGCTGATCGTTCTTTCACCTGCTAAATCCTTGGATTACAAGACCCCCGCCAAGGTCAAGTCACCCACTTTGCCCGAGTTTGTCTCGGAATCAGCCAAGCTTATTGCTGATCTCAAGAAACTAGCACCGCAAGACATTGCCAAATTGATGGGTTTATCCGATCAGTTGGCTATTTTGAACGTTGGTCGCTACCGGGATTGGTCTAAAAAATTCACAGAAGAAAATAGTAAGCCGGCGATTTATGCCTTTGATGGGGATGTCTATGATGGTTTTGACGTTAAAACGCTGAATGCCAAAGCGGTAGAGTTTGCCCAAGATCACATCCGAATTTTGTCCGGCCTTTATGGCGCGCTGAAGCCTCTGGATTTGATGCAGCCTTATCGCTTAGAAATGGGCACCTCATTCAAAAACGCCAGAGGTAAGGATCTTTATGCATTCTGGGGGAGTCGCGTAACCGATTCCATCAAAAAGGTTTTAGAAAAGCAAAAGAAGCCAGTACTACTGAACCTGGCTTCAGAGGAGTATTTCAAGGTACTCCAACCTAAAGAATTGGATTGCCAGGTCATTTCCCCGGTATTTCAGGACGCCAAGGATGGTAAGTACAAGATCATTTCTTTTTATGCCAAGCGAGCTCGAGGCTTGATGGCTCGCTATGTGGTTGAGAATCGCATTACTGATCCCGCTGATTTAAAGGGCTTTAATTTGGATGGCTACAAGTACTATGCCGCTGAATCAAAAGTAGATAAGCCTGTATTTAGAAGGGCAGAAAGAAAATAATGGCCGTGCATCGCACTAAAGCATCGCAACGGAATTCTCCAGAAGTGGAGAAGATGGTGGCTGACGCTATTTCTTTGGCCGCATCTGGCAGTCAGATCGAGGATCGCTTCTGGGAAGAGCGCCTGAACGTACGCTTAATGCGCTTGCTCAAAAGTCAAAATCAAAATGTGATTGATGCCGCCCTAGATCAAACCTTCCGTATCAATACAGTAGCCTTTGAAGTACTTGCCGACATTGCAGAAACCTTGGCTGAGTCATTGAGGGTTGAGCATGAAGGGCAGGAGTGGGATGTATTGTTACTAGCAATGCCTATCGTTGCGCATACTCGTTATCAGATTCCATCCGGGCCATTACCTGTCAATATTATTGAGTCAACTGCTCAGGCCCTACATAGCGCTATTGCCTCAACTGACACGCGCATTGCTATTGTTCCTTGGCTTTACAGCATTGATCAAATGCCGCATTCCCATTGTCAAACGCGCGTGTTGACAGAAGCATTGGCAACCGCGGCAATCTCCGGAAAAGATGTCAAGCTTGAGTTGCGTAACATGTCGGAAACGATTGCCGTATTAGCGGATCCACGCTTTATTATTGCCGCCTTAAGTGCGCCGAGCGGCTCTCCCATTTTCCGCTGGCAGGCAGAACCACCGGCTCGCCAAGAGCGTGGCGTGAGTTTGATTGGTTGGCAAACTGCTATGCAGGAGCCGATAGCATCTCTACTCCCTGGTTGTGAATTTGAGCTGCTCTTACCGGAGGCTTATTTCACAAACTGCCGTTTGGCTGATAAGCACGTGCGACCTTTGAGTATTCGTGCAGCAGTCAATTTCTTAGAGAGCACTCTCGGGATATTGCCTGCTGGCTTATCGTGTGTGGTCGGCGCCTTTGGAGAAGAGCAGGCGGATGAGTATCGAATATCGTTCAGTGTAAAAGGTTCATCCGAAGTAATGTATGGAGTGATCTGGCCTCTGTATGACAGAGAAAGCGTGGCAAGCGACGCCTTAAACGACCTGTCAGATGATGAGAGTCCCATTAAAAAGATTTGTGATGCCTTGCATGATGCAGGAGTGGAGGATGTATTCCGACATGCCATGCTGTTTGATCCAGAACTCTGCGATGACTGTGGTGCACCTTTATTTCCAGATCGCTCAGGTGAAGCAGTTCACGCCGAAATGCCAGACGATGCACCATCACAGCAACCTTTGTTTCACTAGATTAAACAAAGAGGCAAAACAAAGAAGCAAAAGAAAAATATATCAATAAAATAATAGAAACACTAAGCAATAAAAAAGCCGAGAAATCTCGGCTTTTTTATTTGATGCAGTGCGAGAAATTAATTCTGCACAAAAGGTTCTGCGCCAGCAAACAAGTGTGGCAACTTACCAGATCTCATATCTGCTGTTTGGCAGAAATCGGCAAGACGTACACCCGCTTTAATGTTAAATAGCATTGCTTTGTTCCCCAATACCACTAGGTCGTAACCTGAATTGGTATTTTTGTAACGCAGGCTGCCCGGCAATGAAGTTTGGCGATCCAAATCATACGTTTTGGATTCCCAAGTTAAGCGGATCTTTTCAGTTGAGCCAGTAGTTTTGAATTGCTTGCTTTCTTGACAGGTCCAAGTAAATACTTCTTCATCAGCAAATGCATTTGCAGCGCCTAAAGCGCTAGCAAGCACAAGGCTAATGGCGAGAAGGTTTTTCTTCATCTAGTTTTCCTTATGAGAGCAAGTGCTTAACGCCAGCCTGCTCTTCGAGTAACTCATTCAAGGTGTGGGTCATGCGCTCACGGGAGAATGCATCGATCTCTAAACCTTCGATCATTTTGTATTCGCCGTTTTCGCAAACCACTGGGAAGCCATAAATCACTTCAGCAGGAATGTCGTATTCGCCTTTAGAAGGAATACCCATCGTTACCCACTTACCGTTAGTACCGAGAACCCAATCATGAATGTGATCAATCGCCGCATTGGCTGCAGAAGCTGCAGAAGACAGGCCACGCGCTTCAATGATGGCTGCGCCACGCTTACCAACCGTAGGAATAAATACATCTTTGTTCCAAGCTGCATCGTTGATAGAGTCTTTGACTGACTTGCCATCGATCGTTGCAAAGCGATAGTCTGGATACATTGTTGGGCTGTGGTTGCCCCATACAACTAATTTCTCAATATCAGCTACTGGCTTGTTCAACTTGCTAGCCAATTGTGAGAGGGCACGGTTGTGATCCAAGCGCAACATGGCTGTGAAATTCTTGGCAGGAATATCTGGAGCAGATTTCATGGCGATGTACGCATTGGTATTTGCTGGGTTACCAACAACCAACACTTTTACAGTCTTCTTAGCAACTGCATTTAATGCTTTGCCTTGAGCTGTGAAAATTTGTGCATTAGCGGAGAGCAAGTCTTTACGCTCCATGCCAGGGCCACGTGGGCGTGCGCCAACCAAAAGAGCAACGTCGATATCTTTAAAGGCAGTCATTGGGTCAGAGTGGGCTGTCATGCCTGCCAATAGCGGGAATGCACAGTCTTCTAACTCCATCATCACGCCAGTTAAGGCTTTTTGAGCTTTTTCATCAGGAATCTCAAGCAATTGCAGGATGACGGGCTGATCTTTGCCCAGCAGGTCGCCATTGGCGATGCGGAATAGAAGGGAATATCCGATTTGACCGGCTGCACCGGTTACAGCGACACGCATTGGGGCTTTTGCCATTACTGAGAACTCCAGAAGTAGGTTAAGAGGGTTAATTAATGAAAACTTTTCTATTATCCATTCAAGTGTAGGGACTTTAGCTTTACACTGTCAATGATGTCTTATATAAGACTAGAATTACTTTGAATTTTATCCAATTGACACGGCCTGGAGTTAATTTGTCTGATGTAAATTTGCCTGTTGCCTCATTTAGCCCTCTGTACGAACAGATCAAGGCGATGATTTTGGCTAGTTTGCAAGCCTCGGAATGGCTGCCAGGAATGGCCATTCCCAGTGAGATGGAGCTTGCAGCCCGTTATGCCGTCAGTCAGGGTACCGTTCGCAAGGCTATTGACGAGCTTGCGGCCCAAAATCTATTAGTTCGACGGCAGGGTAAGGGCACCTTTGTCGCGACCCATCAAGAGGATGATTGGCAGTACCGTTTTTTACGTTTAGCCCCGGATTCTGGTGAGAAATTTCACCTGACCAACCAGTTTTTGACCTGTGAAAAGGTCGAGGCTACGACTTATGTGGCTAATTTGCTCAAATTAAAGGCAGGGGACCCCATTATTCATATTGATCGGGTTCAGAGCTTTGCAGGCAAACCTATTGTTTTTGAAGAGATTTTTCTGCCTGGAGTCCGTTTTAAGGGTCTGGACCTTGAAGTGCTTAATGCTTGGCATGGTCCCGTCTACGCATTTTATGAGGGGCATTACGCCACCCATATGGTGCGTGCAGAAGAAAAAATTAAGGCTGTAGCTGCTGATGAAATGCTGGCAAAACATCTGCATCTGGAAGAGGGAGCACCACTCCTTTCTGTAGAGCGGGTGGCTTTCACCTACGGGAATAAACCAGTAGAAATTCGTCACGCTAGATACGACACTTCAGAGCAGCATTACGAAAACAAATTGAACTAAGCGCGTTGATGAACATATCCGTTAAAACCCCTATTAAACCCCTATAAACCCGTAAAAATCCCCACCAGCCCTAAGGTTTCCAATAGAATATGTTGCGATACAACAAAACCACAATGAACCTCCACCTAAAGATAGAGATTACCCATGGTTGATTCACAGCAAAATGTAAAAAAAGATAGACCGGTTTACCGAAATATTGGTCTTGCCCAGTTGATTAAATACCGCCTTCCTTGGGCCGGTAAAGTGTCAATTCTTCATCGCATTAGCGGGGCAGCGATGTTCCTCTTGTTGCCATTTATTTTGTATCTCTTCGACCAGAGCCTCGCTTCTGAGTTGAGTTATCAAAAATTCCAAGCTTTCACTGGCAACATTTTGGTCAAGATTATTTGCCTTGGCTTGATTTGGTCTTTCTTGCACCACTTCTGTGCTGGTATTCGCTATCTCTTACTTGACTTAGAAATCGGCGTTGAGAAGTCTGAAGCAAATCGTTCGGCCATTTTTGTTTTGTTCCTCGGCTTGGCTTTGACTGCTGTAGTGGGTCTCAAATTATTCGGCGTGTACTAAGCGCACATCATTTAAGGAAATTTCATGCCTATTTATCAAATTGGACCAAAGCGCTTAGTTGTAGGCGCGCACTACGGCCTCAAAGAATGGATCATCCAACGCGTTACTGCGATAGTGATGGTGGTATTTACAATTGTTTTGTTAGTGGACTATTGCATCACTGGTAGCGCTACTTATGATGGCTGGTCTGCTTTATTTAGCAACCAATTCATGAAGTTATTGACGCTCTTAGCATTTATCAGCTTGTTCTACCACGCTTGGATTGGTATCCGCGATATCTGGATGGATTACATCAAGCCCGTCAGCATTCGTTTAACACTTCAAGTGTTAACTGTTCTGTATCTCGTAGCCTGTGCGGCCTATGCCGTGCAAATTTTGTGGAAAGTGTAATTCGATGACTGCAATTAAAAAATCATTGCCACGCCGCCGTTTTGATGCGGTGATTATTGGGGCAGGTGGTTCTGGTATGCGCGCATCATTGCAGTTGGCTGAAGCCGGCTTGAATGTTGCAGTACTTACTAAGGTATTCCCAACACGTTCACATACTGTTGCTGCACAAGGTGGTATCGGTGCTTCATTAGGCAATATGAGTGAAGATAATTGGCACTATCACTTCTATGACACCATCAAAGGATCTGACTGGTTAGGTGACCAAGACGTGATCGAGTTCATGTGTCGCGAAGCTCCTAAAGTGGTTTACGAGTTAGAGCACTTTGGTATGCCGTTTGACCGTAATCCAGATGGCACGATTTATCAGCGTCCATTCGGTGGCCACACAGCAAACTATGGCGAGAAGCCTGTGCAACGTGCTTGTGCTGCTGCTGACCGCACTGGGCATGCCATGCTGCATACCTTGTATCAACGTAACGTGCGCGCTAAAACAAACTTCTTTGTAGAGTGGTTGGCGCTCGATTTAATTCGTGATGATGCAGGTGATGTTGTTGGCGTTACTGCACTCGAAATGGAAACGGGCCAGGTCTATATTTTGGAAGCCAAGATTGTGATGTTGGCAACCGGTGGTGCAGGACGTATTTGGGATGCATCGACAAACGCGTTTATTAATACCGGCGACGGTATGGGCCTTGCCGCTCGCGCAGGTATTCCATTGGAAGATATGGAATTCTGGCAATTCCACCCAACTGGCGTAGCTGGTGCAGGTGTGTTGTTGACAGAGGGTTGCCGCGGTGAAGGCGGTATTTTGCGTAATAAAGATGGCGAGCGTTTCATGGAACGTTATGCGCCAACCTATAAAGATTTAGCTCCACGCGATTTCGTATCCCGCTGTATGGACCAAGAAATCAAAGAAGGGCGCGGTTGCGGTCCTAACGGCGACTATGTTGTGCTCGATCTGACGCACATTGGTGCTGAGACCATCATGAAGCGTTTGCCTTCTGTATATGAGATTGGTATTAACTTTGCGAACGTGGATGTCACTAAAGAACCAATTCCAGTAGTACCTACGATTCATTATCAGATGGGCGGCATTCCTACTAACATCAATGGTCAAGTGGTTGTGCCGGCTAACGGCATTCACAATGAAATCGTCAATGGTTTGTATGCAATTGGTGAGTGTTCATGTGTATCCGTTCACGGTGCGAACCGCTTAGGCACTAACTCATTGCTTGACCTCTTGGTATTCGGTCGTGCAGCCGGCAACCACATTGTTGGCCTAGATCTGAAAAATCGCGAGTTCAAGCCGTTGCCTGCGAATGCTGGTGAGCAAACATTGGAGCGTATTGCGAAGTTGGATAACTCCACTTCAGGCGAGTACGCGCAAGACGTTGCAAACGATATTCGTAAGTGCATGCAGAAATATGCTGGCGTGTTCCGTAATCAAGAGTTGATGGATGAAGGTGTTCGTCAAATGGCTAAATTGACAGAGCGCGCTAAGCAGTTATGGGTTAAAGACAAATCCGAGATTTTCAATACAGCACGTATTGAGGCTTTGGAAGTGGCCAACTTAGTTGAGACTGCAAATGCAACTATGATTTCTGCTGCAGCTCGTAAAGAGAGTCGTGGTGCACATTCGCATGATGACCACCAAGAGCGCGATGATGAGAATTGGATGAAGCACACCCTTTGGTACAGCGAGGGAAATAAGCTTTCTTACAAGCCAGTTGTCTTGAAGCCTCTCACTGTTGAGTCCTTCCCTCCTAAAGAACGTACTTTCTAAGCAAAAGAGATAGAAGATGAGTGATATCCGTATATTCGAAATTTACCGCTATGATCCAGATGTCGATGCTGCTCCACGCATGCAACGTTATGAGTTAGAACTCACTGGTGAACGTATGTTGTTGGACGCTTTGATTTCTTTGAAGAAGCAAGATGAGACAATTTCTTATCGTCGCTCATGCCGTGAAGGCGTGTGCGGTTCAGACGCTATGAACATCAACGGTAAAAATGGTTTGGCTTGTTTGACCAATATGTTGACTTTGCCTAAGGTCATTACATTGCGCCCATTGCCTGGCTTGCCAGTCGTGCGCGATTTAATTGTCGACATGACTTTGTTCTTCAAACAGTATTTGTCAATCAAGCCTTACTTGGTAAATGACAATCCACCTCCTGAAAAAGAGCGTCTCCAGAGCCCAGAAGAGCGTGAAGAGTTGAACGGTTTATATGAGTGCATCTTGTGTGCGTCATGCTCAACTTCATGCCCATCTTTCTGGTGGAATCCAGACAAGTTCGTTGGCCCAGCTGGTTTACTGCAGGCTTATCGCTTTATAGCTGATAGCCGTGATGAAGATACCAATCAGCGCTTGGATAATTTGGAAGACCCATACCGCCTGTTCCGTTGCCACACCATCATGAATTGCGTAGACGTATGTCCTAAGCACTTGAACCCAACGAAGGCAATTGGCAAGATCAAGGAGTTGATGGTTCGTAGGGCAGTATGACCCTCGGCAATGCAGAGTTATATCGTTTAAAGAGTGATGCTCGTAGGGGCTTGTTAGAGAACGATTTAATTCTGCAGCGTTTCTTTGAGCGTTACGGTACTCAATTAAGCGTAGAAGATGGAAAGGTATTAAGCCAGTTATTAGCTTTAGATGACAACGACTTAATGGATTTATTGATAGGTCGCAAAGATTCTGTAGCCAGCCTGGAAAAAGAGATGCAAACAGACTCTTTTAGGATGGTTTTACAAAGGCTGAGAGAGAAGTAATTCAGTATTTTGGTGCAGTAGTTGTATAGGCGCATGAGCGAATAGTGTATTAATCATATTTTTGAATGACTAAGGATTAGAAATGATTGAATCGGACATCAAAGCAAAACTCTCGTTTTCGGATGGAACACCAGATATTGATCTGCCAATTTATAAGGGGACAGTGGGTCCTGATGTAATCGACATTCGTAAGCTCTATGGTCAGACTGGTAAGTTCACTTACGACTCAGGTTTCTTATCTACTGCGTCATGTAATAGCAAAATTACCTACATCGATGGCGATAAGGGTGAGTTGCTCTATCGCGGCTACCCAATTGAAGATTTAGCTAATAACTGCGACTTCTTGGAAGTTTGCTACCTTTTGATAAATGGCGACTTACCAAATGCCGCTGAGAAAAAAGACTTTGAAGAAATGGTCATGCACCACACGATGGTTCATGAGCAAATGCAATTCTTCTTGCGCGGTTTCCGTCGCGATGCGCATCCAATGTCGGTGTTGACTGGCTTGGTTGGCGCAATGGCTGCCTTTTACCATGATGCGATTGACTATAGCCAGCCTAAAGCCCGCGAAGTGGCGCAAATTCGTTTGATTGCGAAGATGCCAACTTTGGTTGCGATGGCTTATAAATATTCTGTAGGTCAACCATTTATCTATCCAGATAACTCTTTGTCATACACCGCTAATTTTATGCGCATGATGTTTGCAACGCCATGTGAAGAGTACAAAGTAAACCCGGTATTGGTTCGCGCTTTGGATCGCATCTTCACATTGCATGCTGACCATGAGCAAAATGCCTCCACTTCAACTGTGCGTCTGTGTGGTTCATCAGGTACCAATCCTTTTGCAGCGATCTCTGCTGGTATTGCTTGCCTCTGGGGCCCGGCTCACGGTGGTGCAAACGAAGCTTGCTTGCAGATGTTGAACGAGATTCAAGCGAATGGTGGCGTAGATAAGATTCATGAATTTATCGCTCAAGTAAAAGATAAGAACTCAAGCGTTCGTCTGATGGGCTTTGGACACCGCGTTTATAAAAACTTTGACCCACGTGCAAAGTTGATGCGTGAAACTTGCTACGAAGTATTGAATGAACTTGGTCTCCAAGATGATCCATTGTTTAAGCTGGCAATGACTCTTGAGAAGATTGCTTTGGAGGATGACTATTTTGTGAGCCGTAAGCTCTATCCAAACGTAGACTTCTACTCAGGCATCGTGCAACGTGCTTTAGGTATCCCAACAGAAATGTTCACCTGCATTTTTGCCTTGGCAAGAACAGTAGGTTGGATTGCTCAGTGGGAAGAAATGATTACTGATCCTGAATACAAAATTGGTCGTCCACGTCAGTTATACGTTGGCGAAACAACGCGTAAGGTTCCGAACATCTCAGTTCGTAAATAAGGTATTTAAGGTCTCTCATGTCTCGTACGCTTTATGACAAATTGTGGGATGACCACGTTGTTTACTCTGAAGAAGATGGCACAGCCACGATTTATATTGATCGTCAATTGCTGCATGAGGTAACCAGTCCTCAGGCATTTGAAGGCTTGAATCTGGCTGGCCGTCCAGTTTGGCGTATCTCCGCCAACTTGGCAGTTTCTGATCACAACGTACCAACGACTGATCGCACCGAAGGAATTGCTGATCCGATCTCCAAGTTGCAAGTAGATACTTTGGATCAAAACTGCGATGCCTTTGGGATTACCCAATACAAGATGAACGACACCCGCCAGGGGATTGTTCATGTCATTGGACCAGAGCAGGGTGCAACTTTGCCTGGCATGACGGTAGTTTGCGGCGACTCTCATACCAGTACGCATGGCGCCTTTGGTGCTTTGGCATTTGGTATTGGCACTTCCGAAGTTGAGCACGTATTGGCAACCCAAACTTTGCTCATGAAGAAGAGCAAGAACATGCTGGTGCGTGTTGATGGTCGTCTACAGCCAGGCTCCACTGCTAAGGACATCGTTCTTGCGGTGATTGGCAAGATTGGGACTGCAGGTGGTACAGGTTACACCATAGAGTTTGCTGGCGAAGCCATTCGCAACCTTTCTATGGAAGGTCGTATGACTATCTGCAATATGGCGATTGAAGCTGGCGCTCGCGCTGGTTTAGTTGCTGTAGATGAAACTACCATTGAATATATTCAGGGTCGTCCATATGCGCCTAAGGGCCCAGCGATGTTGCAGGCATTGCAATATTGGAGAACCTTGCATTCAGATCCTGATGCAAAGTTTGATGCCGTAGTTGAATTGCGTGCAGAAGAAATCGCTCCACAGGTTACCTGGGGAACTTCACCAGAAATGGTGCTGGCGATTAGTGAACGTGTTCCTGACCCAGAAAAAGAGCGTGATCCAAATAAGCGTTCAGCAATGGAGCGTGCTTTGGAGTATATGAACCTCGTTCCAAATACACCATTGAGCAGCATCTCTATAGATAAAGTATTTATTGGCTCATGCACTAATAGCCGCATTGAAGATATGCGCGCTGCTGCTAAGGTGGTCGATCGTCTAGGTAAGAAAGTAGCTGCTAATGTGAAGTTGGCACTAGTTGTACCTGGTTCTGGTTTGGTAAAAGCACAAGCAGAGCGTGAGGGTTTGGATCGTATATTCAAGGCTGCTGGCTTTGAATGGCGTGAGCCAGGTTGTTCTATGTGCTTAGCCATGAATGCTGATCGCTTGGAGCCTGGAGAGCGTTGCGCCTCAACATCGAATCGTAACTTCGAGGGTCGTCAAGGTAATGGTGGTCGCACGCATTTGGTTAGCCCTGCGATGGCTGCTGCTGCGGCGATCGAAGGTCACTTTGTTGACGTACGTAAGATTTCATAAGGAAACTGATCAATGAAATTTTCTTCACCCTCTTTAATTTCTAGACTAGCAATTATTGGCGTCGCTGGAATTATTATTTCTGCCTGTAGCAGCACCATGGAAGGTGTTGGTAAAGACTTGCAGAACATGGGAACTTCCATGGGCGGATCTGGCAATGCGCAAAATAATCAATCTCAAACCAAGGGTAAGGATGTTGTTGTTACCCCTGTGAAGTAAACATTTAGAGTAAAAGTCGAATCATGGAAAAATTTACGGTATACAAAGGTTTAGTTGCTCCGCTTAATCGCGAGAACGTGGATACCGATGCCATTATTCCGAAGCAGTTTCTAAAATCAATCAAGAAGACTGGCTTTGGGCAAAATCTGTTTGATGAATGGCGCTACCTCGATCATGGTGAACCTGGTCAAGATTGCAGTACGCGTCCCATCAACCCTGACTTTGTACTCAATCAACCACGCTACAAAGGTGCTGGCATTCTGCTGGCTCGTAAGAACTTTGGCTGCGGCAGTTCCCGTGAGCATGCTCCCTGGGCCTTGGATCAATTTGGCTTTAGAGCGGTGATTGCGCCTAGTTTTGCAGATATCTTCTACAACAACTGCTTCAAAAACGGTGTTTTGCCGATTGTTTTGACTGAAATGCAGGTTGACCATCTTTTTAACGAAACCCAAGCGTTTAACGGCTATCAATTAACCATCGATCTAGCGGCACAGCAGGTTATTGCGCCTGATGGCACTGCTTATAGCTTCGAAGTGGCCCCATTTAGAAAGTATTGCCTTCTTAACGGCTTAGACGATATTGGCCTAACCCTGCAACATGCAGATAAAATCAAGGCTTATGAAGCCGAGCGCATTCTTAAAATGCCTTGGCTTGCGACACAATTGCCGTAATTTCGTTGATTTAAAGGCCTTTCATGAAAATTGCAGTTCTACCGGGTGATGGTATCGGCCCGGAAATCGTTGCTCAAGCTGTTCGAGTGCTCCAAGCCCTTGGCCCAAAGTTTGATTTGGAAGAAGCTCCCGTAGGCGGGGCAGCCTATGACGTGGCTGGACATCCTTTGCCACCATCCACCCTAGAGCTTGCTAAAAAAGCGGATGCTATTTTGTTTGGTGCAGTAGGTGATTGGAAATACGACACGCTTGCACGCGAACTGCGTCCCGAACAAGCCATCTTGGGTTTGCGTAAACACCTCGAGTTGTTTGCTAATTTCAGACCAGCCATTTGTTACCCAGAGCTCACTGCTGCATCCAGCCTTAAGCCAGAAATCATTGGCGGCTTGGATATCTTGATTGTGCGTGAGCTTAATGGAGATATTTATTTTGGTCAGCCACGCGGTATTCGCACTTCAGAGTTGCCTTTGTTCAAGGGCGCTCGTGAAGGTTTTGACACTATGCATTACAGCGAGCCTGAAGTGGAGCGCATTGGACATGTTGCTTTTGAGGCAGCACGCAAGCGCGGTAAAAAAGTGTGCAGCGTAGACAAGGCAAACGTCTTGGAGACTTCACAGCTTTGGCGTGAAGTCATGATTCGGGTTTCTAAAGACTATCCGGATGTTGAGTTATCCCATATGTATGTGGATAACGCTGCAATGCAGTTGGTTAAAGCACCTAAAGCATTCGATGTGGTGGTAACCGGCAATCTGTTTGGTGACATCTTGTCTGATGAGGCTGCTATGTTGACTGGCTCCATTGGTATGCTGCCATCTGCATCCCTGGATAAGAACAACAAGGGCTTATACGAGCCAAGTCATGGTTCTGCACCCGATATTGCTGGTAAGGGCATCGCCAATCCATTGGCAACTATTTTGTCGGCTGCAATGATGTTGCGTTATTCATTAAGCATGCCTGCAGAAGCGGATCGTATTGAAAGTGCGGTACAGAAAGTATTGGCACAAGGATTGCGTACTGCCGATATTTACACCGAAGGCACGAAAAAAGTATCAACGGTTGAAATGGGCGATGCTGTAGTTGCAGCGCTTGCGTAAGATATTAAACAGAAGCAAAACAAGAAGCAAAACAAACACATTCACTAGATAGTTCATCATGGCAAATTCAAAAACACCTTTAGTTGGTTTAGTTGGCTGGCGCGGTATGGTCGGCAGCGTTCTCATGGAGAGGATGTTGGCTGAAAAAGATTTCGACCTAATCGAGCCTGTATTTTTTAGTACCAGCCAAGCGGGTGGTGAGGTACCTTTGCTCAATGGTCAAAAAGTGACTAAGACCGAAAGCGCCTTGCAAGATGCGAATGACATCAAAACATTGTCACGTTGCGACATCATCTTGACTTGCCAGGGTGGTGACTACACCAATGACATCTTCCCCAAGCTTCGTGCAGCAGGGTGGAATGGTCACTGGATTGATGCAGCTAGTGCGTTACGCATGAAGGATGACGCAGTATTGGTTTTAGATCCCGTTAATCGCCCGGTGATTGATAAGGCTTTAGCCGCTGGGGGGAAGAATTGGATCGGTGCTAATTGCACTGTGAGTTTGATGATGATGGCTATGGGTGGTTTGGTTAAGGCTGACATGGTTGAGTGGATCAGCGCGATGACTTATCAAGCAGCTTCTGGTGCTGGTGCTCAAAACATGCGTGAGCTATTGCTGCAAATGGGTGCTTTGCGTGACAGTGTAGCTACTGAGTTGGCTGATCCATCTTCTTGGATTCTCGATATTGACCGCAAGGTTACTGAGACATTACGTTCCGCTGATTTCCCGAATAAGAATTTCCGCAATACTGCTTTAGCGGGTAGCCTGATTCCATGGATCGACGTACCTGTTGAGAATGGACAAACTAAAGAAGAGTGGAAGGGTGGCGCTGAGTTCAACAAGATCTTAGGTCGTCCTGCATTCCGTACACCTGGCAGCATTCCAATTGATGGTTTGTGTGTGCGTGTTGGCGCAATGCGTTGCCATTCACAAGGCTTGACCGTTAAGCTGAAAAAAGATATTCCACTCAAAGAAATCGAAGCGATTTTGGCTGCAGATAATCAGTGGGTCAAAGTAGTGCCGAATGATCGCGAAACTACTGAGCGTGATTTATCACCTGCAGCAGTAAGCGGTACATTGACTGTACCTATTGGCCGTTTGCATAAGATGGCAATGGGCCCAGATTATTTGGGCGCCTTTACTGTTGGTGACCAACTCTTGTGGGGTGCTGCTGAGCCATTGCGCCGCATGTTGCGCATCTTGCTTGAGAAGTAATTAAGCCTTTATGTTTCGTATTGGTCAACTAGGCTTAAAGCTACTTTGTGTTGTTCTGCTTAGTTGGTCATCTATTGCTGGTGCGATTAGCTTGGGCGCTCCTCAACTTCAGTCCCGTCCCGGTGAGCCACTGCGTGTAGAGATCCCAGTTCGAGTTGGTGCAGATGAGCAAGCTGCTTTATCTACCCTGAACGTGACAATGCCTAATAAGGCATCTTATGAGCGCTTAGGCATTTCACAAAAGATTCTTGACCTCAATCCGCAGGCAATGGTGTATCGCAATCGTCAAGAGCAACTGATGGTTTTGGTAGAGACGGTCAATTCTGTGCCGATGACTGATGATCCATTCTTAGATGTATTGGTTAATCTTAATTGGTCTAGCGGAAGCCTTACTAAGACGTTCACATTGTTACTCGGTGATGTGCAGAAGATCACCGTAAAGCCTGGTCAGTCCTTATCTGAAATAGCTGCCATCATGGCGCCTCAATTGGATGGTGCTAACTTAGATCAAACCATGATGGCCTTGTATAAGGCCAACCCTGATGCGTTTGCTAGCGGTAGTATCAATCGCTTGGCCGCCGGAGCTGAGTTGTCCAAACCCAGTCAGGCGCTGCTGCGCTCCATTAGTCCGGCAGAGGCCAATCAGTTTGTAGCAGATGCTAACGAACAGTGGCGCACTGAACATGACGAAAAAGACGCGGGCGCTGCTAATGGAAAATCAGGTAATGCTAAAACAGGGGAAGTTGTTCCTAAGGATCGACTGAAGATTGGTTCAAGCGCTGATGGCAACGATCAAGAGCGTCGCTACACTGAAGAGTTGGTCGCTCAAGAGAAGATGTTGGAGCAGACTAAAGCTCGGGTTGCAGAGTTAGAAAAGAATATCGCTGACTTACATAGACTTCTAGATAAATCTAAGGAGAAGAAAGCAGTCGACAGCAATTTTGGCTTAGGTGGATTTGGCCCGGCTATCCTGGCTATTGGTTTGATTGGCTTGACAGGTTTATTGCTCTGGGGATTAGCCCGCAATGCGCGTCGCTCAGAGGCGCCAAGCTTTCATGCTGATACACATCATGTTGCTAAAAATGATAAACCTGCAGCCAGCTCTCATTTTGAAATGCCGGCTCGTGCAAAGGCATTGTTTGATGGCATAGATCTTGATCTTTCAAAGCCTGCAAAAGAGGTTCCCGTAACAACTGCTGCCCCAGCGTCAAATCCACTTGCAGATACTTTGCGCGTCAAATTAAATCTAGCGCGTGCTTACATCACGATTGAAGATTTCTCTGCAGCTAAAAAGTCTTTGGATGAAGTGCTTCGTATCAGTAATTCTGTCGATCCAGCCATCACCATTGAAGCGCAGGGCTTGTTGGCAGAAATCTCGCATCGCAATACCTAGACTATGCGCATAGCCCTTGGCCTTCAGTATGACGGCAGCCCCTACTCAGGCTGGCAAACCCAAGTTAATCACAACACAGTACAAGATGAATTAGAAAAGGCCATTACAGCCTTTGTTGGTGAGCAGGCTTGTGCAGAACATCCCATTCATACGATTACCGCAGGAAGAACCGACACCGGTGTTCACGCCTTGGGGCAGGTTGTTCACTTCGATACCAATGTTGATCGTGAAGACTTTTCATGGGTAAGGGGAGTGAACTCATTCTTACCGTCATCGATTGTGGTCAACTGGGCAAAACCAGTTTCTGATGAGTTCAGTGCGCGCTTCTCTGCGTATGAGCGTGAATATATTTATGCCTTGCAAGCGGGACCTTGTCGTTCGCCGATGTCGCACTCACGCGCAGGTTACTTACTGGTGCCACCAAATCAATGGCTTGATGTAGAGGCTATGAAAAAATCAGCTGAGTGCTTGATTGGCGAACACGACTTTAGTTCTTTTCGTTCATCCGAGTGCCAGAGCAAAACACCGGTAAAAAAGATTTACTCCATTGAGATTATTTCTGAGCAACCATGGCTATATTTTCGAATTCAGGGAAATGCTTTTTTGCATCACATGATCCGCAATGTAGTCGGCTGTTTTTTGCAAATTGGTCAGGGTAGACAAAAGCCGGAGTGGATGGCCGAAGTCTTGGCTGCTAAGAATAGGCAAATCGCCGCTCCTACTTTTATGGCCGATGGCCTGTATTTGGCCAAAATCACTTATCCGGACGAATATGCCATCCCCCAGCCTTGGTTGGAAAACTCTTGGCTGCCAGATCAGGTCATTGGGAAACAAAAGAGAGCGCAAGGGAAATAAAGGCCCTTGGCCTTATCATTCATTTATGAGCTTGCTGACATATTCTCCGGACCGAACTAGGGTCAAAATCTGTGGCTTAAAAACGGCTGCTGACATCGATTCCGCTGTTTCTGCAGGGGTGGATGCCGTTGGCTTCGTCTTTTATCCACCCAGCGTACGCGCTGTGAGCCCCAATATTGCGGCCCAACTCATTTCCAGGCTCCCAGCAGGGGTGGATGCCGTTGGATTGGTTGTAAATGCTACAGATGAGCAATTTGCCGCAATTCGGGCTGCCGCCTCAATCACCTTATGGCAGTTTCATGGGGATGAGACCCCAGAGCGCTGTGCCCAGCTTGCTGCAGGCGAGCCTTGGATGAAGGCTGCTCGTGTAGGAACTGGCTTCGCTTTTGACGATTTTTCCCTACAATATGGGGATGCAAACGCTTTTCTGCTGGATGCCTTGGTTGAGGGATACGGTGGCGGGGGCGTTCCTTTTGATTGGCAGGGGATTCCACAGACATGGGTAAGCGAAAACGCGCCTCGGGTCGTTTTGAGTGGTGGATTGAACACGCACAACGTGGGCGAGGCCATTGCACGCCTGCATCCTTGCGCGGTTGACGTCAGTAGTGGCGTAGAAAGCAGCAGGGGTGTTAAAGATCCTGCGCTCATGGCCCAATTTGTTCAAGCAGTGCGCGCAGCGGATGCCAAAGCATCATCCCAATAATTTGCTGTAGATAAATCAAAAGAGGTAGCTATGTACGACAAGCCAGATGCACGAGGACACTTCGGTCCTTACGGCGGCGTGTTTGTTTCTGAGACATTGATGTTTGCCTTAGATGAGCTTAAAGAAGCTTATGCAAAGTATCAGTACGATCCAGAATTCATTGAAGAGTTTCATTACGAGTTAAAGCACTTTGTTGGTAGACCTTCACCTGTGTATCACGCTAAGCGTTGGAGCGAAATGCTGGGTGGCGCACAAATCTATCTGAAACGTGAAGATTTAAATCACACTGGCGCACACAAGATTAATAACGTGATTGGTCAAGCGATGTTGGCCAAGCGCATGGGTAAGCCTCGCATTATTGCTGAGACAGGAGCAGGGCAGCACGGTGTTGCTACAGCAACGATCTGCGCTCGCTTTGGTTTAGACTGCACGGTCTATCAAGGCTCTGTGGACGTAGCCCGTCAGGCGCAAAACGTATTTCGCATGAAACTCCTTGGTGCTAAGGTAGTTCCGGTGGAATCTGGTACCAAGACTTTGAAGGATGCGCTCAATGAAGCGATGCGGGATTGGGTTACCAACGTAGATAATACTTTCTACATCATCGGCACTGTCGCAGGACCACATCCTTATCCAATGATGGTGAGAGATTTTCAGAGTGTGATTGGTGAAGAGTGCAAAGTACAGATGCCAGAGATGACTGGTCGTCAACCTGACTATGTTTTAGCTTGTGTTGGTGGCGGCTCTAATGCGATGGGCATTTTTTATCCTTACATTGATTTCCCGGAAGTGAAACTCGTTGGTGTTGAGGCAGCAGGACATGGTCTGGGAAGTGGTTTGCATTCAGCGGCCTTGTGCGTTGGCACACCAGGCGTGTTACACGGCAACCGCACTTATTTATTGCAAGATAAGAATGGTCAGATCTCTGAAACACATTCTGTTTCTGCTGGCATGGACTATCCCGGTGTTGGTCCTGAGCATGCATGGTTAAAAGATTCTGGTCGCGCAGATTATGTGGCCATTACAGATGAAGAGGCGCTCCAAGCATTCCATGATTGCTGCCAGATTGAAGGCATCATTCCTGCGCTTGAGTCTTCACACGCCATTGCTTATGCCTGCAAGCTTGCTAAGACCTTGCCAAAAGACAAGACTATCTTGGTCAACCTTTCTGGCCGCGGTGACAAGGATATGCATACCGTTGCGCAAGCAACAGGTTCAGAAGGTTAAGAAAGAGTTATGTCAAAAATTACTGCGCTCTTCAAGGAGCTAAAAGCAACAGGTAAGAAAGGATTGATTCCTTTTATTACTGCTGGTGATCCAGATCCTAAGCAAACCGTTGAACTCATGCATGCATTAGTTCGTGGCGGTTCAAGTGTGATTGAATTAGGTGTGCCATTTTCAGATCCAATGGCTGATGGTCCTGTCATTCAGAGATCATCGGAACGCGCACTGACTCAAGGTGTCACTTTGCATAGCTGCTTAGAGATGGTAAAAGAATTCCGCAAACAGGATGCTAATACACCAGTTGTTTTGATGGGTTATGCAAACCCAGTTGAGCAAATGGGAGCAGAGCGTTTTGCAACCGAAGCGAAGGCTGCTGGTGTCGACGGTGTTCTCGTAGTGGATTACCCACCAGAAGAGTGTGTGGACTTTGCCGCTCGTATGCGTGTTGCCGGCATTGACCCGATTTTCTTATTGGCGCCTACATCATCACATGAGCGCATTAAAGAGGCGGCCAAAATAGCCTCTGGTTATATCTATTACGTTTCTATGAGAGGGGTTACTGGTGCATCTAACCTCAATACGCAGGATGTGGCCAGTATCATCCCGAAAATTCGTGAAGAGACAGATATTCCGATTGCTGTAGGGTTTGGTATTAGTGATGCAGCTAGTGCCAAGGCGGTATCGGTAAGTGCGGATGCGGTTGTGATTGGCAGCCGAATTATTCGTCTTTTAGAGGATGCGCCCCCTGGGCAGGCGGTACAATCACTGGAAACCTTCATTCGTGAGATACGCGACGCATTGGATAGCTAAAAACTAATGAGCTGGATAGATAAATTACTCCCACCCCAAATTCAACATACTGATCCTGCAAATCGCAAGTCAGTACCTGAGGGATTGTGGGTCAAGTGCCCTAGTTGTGAAACTGTTCTGTATAGCACTGACATTGAAGCCAATTTATCGGTATGCCCAAAATGTAGTCATCACATGCGTATCGGAGCACGTCTGCGCTTAGACAGCTTGCTAGATGAAAAAGGCCGCTACGAAATCGGCGCTGATATCTATCCAACTGACCCGCTGAAATTTAAAGACTCTAAAAAATATCCAGATCGCATTAAAGAAGCGAATGATGCTTCTGGTGAATCTGAGGCCCTCATTGTGATGGGTGGCAAGATTGAAACTATTCCTGTAGTAGCTGCTTGTTTCGAATTCCAATATATGGGTGGCTCAATGGGCTCTGTAGTAGGCGAGCGTTTTGCCCGCGGAGTGCAAGAGGCAATTAATAAGAAGTGCGCTTTTATTTGTGTCACTGCTACTGGCGGTGCGCGAATGCAAGAAAGCTTGTTATCGCTTTTCCAAATGGCGAAAACTAATTCGATGTTGACCTTGTTGGCTAAAAAAGGCTTGCCTTATATTAGCGTGCTCACTGACCCAACGATGGGTGGTATTTCTGCCAGCTTTGCCTTCATGGGTGATGTAGTGATGGCTGAGCCAAAAGCGTTAATTGGTTTTGCTGGCCCACGCGTGATTGAACAAACTGTTCGCGAAAAATTACCAGAAGGATTTCAGAGATCTGAGTTCCTAATGCAAAAGGGCGGCATTGACATGATTGTTGATCGTCGTCAGATGCGCGGTGAAATCGCGCGTTTACTTGCTTTGTTACAAAAGCTTCCTGAGCCTGCTATCGCGGGTAGCGCAGTCGTTTAAGCGCTTGAGCTCAGCACACCAAGCCCCCATATTATTTCCTAGCCTAGAGGCTTGGCTTAGTCACCTCGAAACTGCTCACCCCGTTGGCATAGACATGGGGCTTGAGCGCATCAATCGCGTGAAGGCTGCATTAGATCTCCATTTTGATTGCCCAGTAATTACGGTTGCCGGTACAAATGGCAAAGGCTCGACCTGTGCATTTCTGGAGAGCATTCTGTTGGCTTCTGGTTATAGAGTCGGTTGCCATACCTCCCCACATTTACTCAAATTCAATGAGCGTGCGCGCATCAATGGTGAAGATGTCAAAGACAATCTCTTGCTTGAACATTTTGCTGCTGTCGAAGAAGCTCGGGTGAGTCTAGTCGATGCACCGACCTTAACGTATTTTGAGTTCACTACTTTAGCTATCATGCATCTGTTTGCTAAGTCCAATTTAGATGCGGTTGTCTTGGAGGTGGGAATGGGCGGTCGCTTAGACGCCGTCAATATCGTTGATGCTGATTGTGCAATCGTGACTAGTATCGATATCGATCATGCGGATTTTTTGGGTGGCACACGCGAAGCCATTGGCTTAGAAAAGGCTGGCATTTTCCGTCCAGGACAGATCGCAGTGTGTGGTGATCCTGTGCCACCACAATCACTCATTGAATATGCTGAAAAACTGGGTTGTGATCTTTGGTTGCAGGGACGTGATTACAACTTCCAGGGTGATAAGCAGCAATGGGGTTGGGCAGGGCGTAAAAAGCGCTTTAGTGGCCTTGGCTACCCAGCGCTGCGGGGTGCTAATCAGATTCTGAATGCCTCTGCTGTTATTGCCGCCTTAATGGCATTGCACCAACGCCTACCAGTGAGCGCCCAGGATATTCGCAATGGTTTTGCTTTGGTTGAGCTACCAGGCCGATTCCAGGTTCTTCCGGGTCAGCCTACCGTGGTATTGGATGTTGCTCATAATCCCCATGCTGCTGCCACCTTGGCTCAGGGGCTCGATAAGATGGGTTACCACCCCTACACCTATGCCATTTTTGGAGCTATGGCTGACAAGGATATTGAGGGGGTGATTAAACCCCTCCTAAATATCGTGGATTTCTGGTTTTGCACTGATTTACCGACCCCCAGAGCTGCGAGCGCTAAGCTTCTGGCCGAGAAGCTTGAATCTATGGGAGTAAAGCAAAAAAAAGGGTCAGATGGGGGTATTGAATGCTTCTCAGAACCCGCTTTAGCGTATCAAAAAGCGCTATCTTTGGCGGGTGAGGGTGATAGAATTGTGACCTTCGGATCCTTCTATACCGTTGCAGGCGTAATGACTTACCGAAACAACCAGGCCCACTGATCCATGATTCGTTTACCAAGCTTTTTTAAGCGAAAAACCCAGTCCGATGACCTTGAAATAGGTTCAAGGGGTAGTCGCACCGCCAAACGAGTAGCCCCACGTAGTTTTCAGCGCGCAGCAGAAGCTGAAGAACTTGCCCTCACAGAAGATCCAGAGCAGCAAAGAGCGCGTCATCGTCTGATTGGTGCTGCCGTCCTCGTATTAATTGCTGTTATTGGCTTGCCTCGTATTTTGGATAGCAAACCAAAAGCATCATCTAACGATATCGCAGTAAATATTGTTACCAGCTTACCTATTCCCGGTACAGAGCCTAAGGCCGAAGAAAAACCTAAGGCCGAAGCTCCTGTTGAGCCTGCTAAAGAAGCTCCCAAGGTCGCCGCCGCACCTGCGCCAGAAGCAAAAGTAGAAGCTAAGCCCGAAGCCAAGGTGGAAACTAAACCAGCAGTGCCTGCAGTAAATAAATCGGGCACATTAGGCTTGGCTGCGGGTGAAGAGGTTGTTGCTGCGGCAAGTCCTAAGGCCGACACAAAACCTAAAACAGCTGACGTACCTAAGTCAAGCACTTCAGGTTCAGGTAAGTACATTATTCAGATTGGTGCTTTTGCATCCGAGGCTAATGTAAAGGCCTTGTCCGCAAGACTCAAAAATCAAAACATTCCGAGTTATACCTTGAGTAAGGGGGGTGTCGATGGTGGCAAGATTTTCCTTGTACGAGCAGGACCCTTTGCTGATAAAGACGTCGCAGAAGCAGCGGAAAAGAAAATTAAGGCGATGGGTCTTACACCAAGACTCGTCGAGTCTGGTAAACAGTAATGGAATACTTGTCCACCCTCAAGCTAACATCGGTGGATTACTTCACCCTAGTTGTGCTCTTGGTTTCTGCCTTAGTTGGCATCTCTCGCGGTTTATTTAAAGAGGTCCTTGCTTTAGCCTCTTGGTTCGCCGCAGCTTGGGTTGCTTATCACTACAGTAACTACCTCTCAACCGAGTGGCTCTCGATATTTCATCTGGATGAATTACTGAGTCTTGGCTTGAGTTTCATCATATTGTTTGTATTAACCCTCATCATCTGTGGTTTGTTTGGTGGGGTAGTGCAGAAGATTATTTTGTCAGTGGGTCTTAGTCTCACAGACCGCTTCTTGGGTTTAATATTTGGCGTGATCCGTGGTGGCTTGGTCATAGTAGTGTTGGCTACTCTAGCGGCACTCACACCCATCCCGCAAAGTATGGCTTGGAAGAACGCCATTACCAGACCAGCAATTGATATGGCAACCGGTTTAATTAAAGGTTGGCTACCTGCCGACTGGGCTAAGCAATTGGGTGATGCAATGCCTAAAGTTAGCCCTACCATTACTCCTAAATTAACAATAGGAATCTAGAGATATGTGCGGCGTCGTCGGAACTGTTTCCCACTCACCAGTAAATCAACTTCTCTATGATGCGCTGCTGCTTTTGCAGCATCGCGGACAGGATGCGGCAGGTATTGCAACGATGAACGGTAATTCATTCACGATGCATAAAGCCAATGGCTTGGTACGAGATGTGTTTAGAACTCGCAATATGCGTAGCTTGGTTGGGAACGCTGGTATTGGCCAAGTGCGCTACCCAACTGCAGGCTCTGCAAGTAGTGAAGAAGAGGCGCAACCTTTCTATGTGAGTGCACCTTACGGCATTATCTTGGCGCATAACGGTAATCTAACAAATGCTCCAAGCTTACGTGTTGAGATGGCTTATCGCGATCGTCGTCACATCAACACCAGTTCTGATACTGAAGTATTGCTTAACGTATTGGCTGACGAACTTCAAAAAGAAACCAATAGTGCAGCCCTGGATGAGGGCGCGATGTTTAACGCTGTGACTGGTGTAACCAATCGCGTTAAAGGGTCTTATGCAGTAGTTTCTTTAATAGCGGGTTATGGCTTATTAGCCTTCCGTGATCAGTATGGCATTCGTCCGCTGTGTATTGGCCGTATCGATACTCCTCAGGGCCCTGAGTGGATGATTGCATCTGAGTCTGTAGCGCTTGAAGGTCTAGGCTTTACGTTTGTGCGCGACGTTCATCCAGGTGAAGCAATTTATATTGACTTGGACGGCAATTTCTATTCACGTCAATGTGTGCCGAATGCAGTGTTAACGCCTTGCATTTTTGAGTATGTCTATATGGCCCGTCCAGACTCAACGATTGACGGTGTGACCGTCTACAACGTGCGTATGCGTATGGGCGATTACTTGGCTGAGAAGATCCGCAAAGAGACTAATGTCGATGAAATTGATGTAGTGATGCCGATTCCGGATTCCAGTCGTCCAGCAGCTATGCAAGTAGCAAAGAAATTGGGCGTGGATTACCGTGAAGGCTTCTTTAAGAACCGTTATATCGGTCGTACATTTATCATGCCAGGCCAAGCCGTTCGTAAGAAATCTGTTCGTCAAAAACTCAATGCTATGCGCATTGAGTTCAAAGATAAGACGGTCTTGATTGTGGATGACTCTATCGTTCGTGGCACTACCTCATTTGAGATTGTGCAGATGGCTCGTGAATCCGGTGCCAAGAAAGTGATCTTTGCATCTGCTGCGCCGCCAGTGCGCTTCCCCAACGTCTACGGTATTGATATGCCAACCCGTAGCGAATTGGTTGCCTATGGTCGTACCGATGAAGAGATTAATAAGATGATTGGTGCCGATCAGTTGATCTATCAAAGTATTGAAGATATGAAGCAGGCGGTAAGAGATGTTAATCCGGATATTAAGAACTTTGAGGCCTCTTGCTTTGATGGCTTCTACGTAACTGGCGATATCACCGAGTCCTATCTAGATGCTTTGGAGGCCGCTAGAAATACCTCTGACGCGAAGGCAGACCGCCAAAAGGATTCGAGCGATTTCGCCCGTTCACAACTCCACCTGCATTTGGCCACCGAAGACTAAAAAGCGACAGGATTTTGCCTCGCTCGAGGCAAAATCATGATTCGGTGTCAAAATAGCAGCATGAAGAGCAAAACTATACGTAAAAAACCCGATTTTTCTAAGCTTGCGCTCGAGACCTTAGCGGTTCGCGCTGGTACTCGTCGCACCGCTGAATACCAAGAGCATTCAGAGGCGATGTTTCTAACATCAAGCTTTTGTTTTGATAGTGCAGAGTTAGCAGCCGATGGTTTTGCGCATGCTGACCAAGGCTTTATCTATTCTCGCTTTACCAATCCAACCGTGAGCATGTTTCAAGATCGCTTGGCTGCTTTAGAGGGTGGTGAGGCTTGTATTGCTACCGCTTCCGGAATGTCTGCCATTCTTACAATGGCAATGGCGCATTTACAAGCAGGTGATCACGTGGTTTGCTCGCGCTCGGTATTTGGTGCAACGATTCAGTTGTTCACTAATATCTTGGGCCGCTTTGGCATTACAACCACTTATGCTGATTTGGCTGATACCAAGTCATGGCAGGCCGCCGTTCAGCCAAATACTAAGCTGTTCTACCTTGAGACACCTTCCAATCCGTTGACTGAGATTGCTGATATCAGAGCGATTTCAAAGATTGCTAAAAAAGCAGGCGCCTTATTTGCGGTGGATAACTGCTTCTGTACACCTGCTTTGCAAAAACCATTAGCACTTGGTGCTGATGTCGTGATTCATTCGGCAACAAAGTACCTGGATGGACAGGGTCGAGTGGTCGGCGGAGCAATTGTGGGTAGCAAAGATTTCATTATGGGTAAAGTATTCCCCTATGTGCGTACCGCAGGCCCAACGCTATCTGCATTCAATGCTTGGGTATTCCTCAAGGGCTTGGAGACTTTAGAACTTCGCATGAGGCAACAAAGTCAGAATGCACTCGCCTTGGCTCAATGGCTTGAGAAGCAATCTGGAGTGGAGCGCGTTTACCATCCTGGCCTGAAATCGCATCCTCAACATGCGTTGGCAATGCGCCAGCAAAAAGAGGGTGGGGCGATTGTGTCTTTCACCTTGAAGGGTGGCAAGAAGGCTGCGTTCAAGCTCATCAATCAAACAAAGCTTTGCTCGATTACTGCAAACTTAGGCGACACTCGCACAACTATTACACATCCTGCTACAACAACACATTGCCGTGTCACGCCTGAGGCTCGTAAAGCCGCCGGTATTTCTGATGGCTTGGTGCGTATTGCTGTTGGCCTTGAAAACATCAACGACTTAAAGAACGACCTCGTTGGCGGACTCAAAAAATAATCAAGTACATCAGGATAGGTCTATGAGTTTCGCGGATGCCACCCAGTTCTGGAACGAACGCTTCGACAAGAAAGAGTTTATTTTTGGTAAAGAGCCTAATGAGTATCTCGTTGAGAAAACAAAGCAATACCTAAAGCCCAAAGATAAGGTTTTATGTATTGCTGACGGCGAAGGTCGCAACGGCGTCTGGCTTGCCAAGCAAGGCATGCAAGTTTTTGGCTTTGATGCGTCTGATGTCGCGCTTGCTAAAGCAAAGCAGTTTGCTAAAGATAATCAAGTGCAAGTTGAGTATTCCTTCTCTGATACCGATAGCTATGCGTGGCAAGAAAATACTTATGACGCAGTGATTGGTATCTTCATTCAGTTTGCTGATCCAGTAATGCGCGCTAGAATTTTTGAGCAAGCCTATAAGGCGACAAAGCCCGGTGGCCTCTTCATCCTTCAGGGCTATACCCCTAAACAACTGGATTACAAAACCGGCGGCCCATCATTAATAGAGCATCTCTATACAGAAGAAATGATTCGAGGTCTCGCTAAAGACTTTGAAATACTCGAGCTTGTAAGTTACGAGAAAGAACTTTCTGAAGGTCCAAGGCACACTGGCATGTCTGCAATATTAGGATTGGTTGCTAAGAAGTGATTGCTTTCCTATGAAAACTATTGAAATTAAAAGTGCATGGCAGGGTAATAGTGATTGCAATGCATGCTCTATTCGCAGCTCTGCATTGTTTGCCGAATTGAATGAGGAAGACTTTTCTAAAATTCATTCACCAATTGATGATTTACGTTTCGAAGCAAATGCAGGGATTTACACGCAGGGAGATTCTGCTGAGCATTTATTTACCTTGCGTGAGGGTTATATAAAGCTATTGCATATCAATTCCGATGGCTCAACTAGAATAGTCCGATTAGTAATGCCGGGTGATTTGTTTGGTATGGAGGCTTTGTTGGGTAAGAGTTATGCTCATTCAGCCACTGCCTTATCAAATATCCATTTATGTCGCATACCAAAAGCTATTATTTCCAGCTTGGGTGAAGAGTCTCCACGCTTACATCGCCAAATTGTAAAAAAATGGGGTGAAGCTCTGACTCAGTCGGAGTCATGGTTTTCTGAAATCAATACCGGAAGAATTGAAGTGCGTCTGGCCCGATTTTTCTTACGAATTGCCAAGATCTCAGGTGATATGGCAGTTGCGCCACTCTTTAAAAGAGAGGATATGGGCCTAATGATGGACGTGAAGTTTGAAACTATTAGTAGAGCCCTTGCTTCTATGGCGGAACAGGGCTTAATTTCTAATATCGGAAAGTTAAGTATTCAAATTCCGAGTATAAAAAATCTTGAAGGCTTTTCTCAAGCCGGTGTTTAAAAATATAAAGACTGCCTTTGAGCTGACCCCATAAAGTTGGACGGTTTAGTTAATTTAGCATGAGGGATTGAGTTTGGTAATTTACCGGGCTCAATTGCCATTCCTTACACAGAGGTTGCGATGCGCATTGATGAGCTGGGATGTAGAAACCCTGCTGCAGGATCATCTAAGTGGGGTTGTTCCAAGGCTAAGAAAGTTTACGCATCCTGAAACGGACCAGTTTGTCCACAAAGTCTAATGGCCATCTCTGCTATGACGCGTGATGACTTTCCTGTCACTAATTTATTACTATTGTTGCGGCATCCTTTACTGAGATGCATTGGATCTAACCAAAATTAACGGTGAGATTTAAGCTGAGCCCCCGTTTTATTGCTCCCAAACTGAATTACATGATGTAGATCAAATAAATGTTGCTATTTCATTTCAATTCATTGACTTTGTATGTCAGTTGTATAATATATAAATATATATATTGTTAATTGGTTAAATGAAATGAGTAAATATGCATAATGAAGTAGAGCAGACCAAGTCGGCTCAATATATGAATCCACTGTTAGCGGGAATACTTCTCGGATTGGTTTTGTTGGCCACTTTTGTAATTACAGGTCATGGGCTGGGAGCTACTGGCTTTACGACGCGCTTAACAGCCTGGGTTGGGATGCATATTGCTCCAGTTGCAACTAATGCAAACGACTACCTCGGCGGGATGGTTGAAGAGGGTAAGCCATTAAATGCATGGATTACATGGCAAGTGACTGGTGTGGCTATAGGCGCATTGCTATCCGCATTCCTGGCAAAAAGAATTCATATTCAACTGGACGGCAAAAAGTTTTTAGGCGGTTCTAAGCGATCCATTACGGCTTTATTTGGTGGCATATTGGCTGGTTTTGGTGCACGAGTCGCAGCGGGTTGCACTAGCGGCCTTGGTTTGTCGGGTGCAGCAGTACTAAGTCTGGCTGGCTTTACTTTTCTGGGAGCATTCTTTGCCGTAGGTTTATTGACAAGTCGCTTCTTGAAAGAGGAGAAATAAGATGAGTGAAATTCTTTCGGGGCTCCTATTAGGTGCTGGATTTGGTTTTGTATTGGAGCGTGCCGGTTTTGGTAATCCAAATAAATTAACTGGCCAATTTCGCTTAACAGATTGGTCTGTGTTTAAGGTGATGTTCACTGCTATTGTGTTTGCTGCCGTTGGCCTCCTAATTTTGGAGCAGGTGGGCTTTGTAGATGCTGGTAATTTATTTGTACCACCTGCATTTTTAGGTGCTGCCGCTCTTGGTGGAGCATTTGTTGGTGCAGGCTTTGCAATTGGTGGATATTGCCCTGGAACCTCAGTCGTCGGTTTGATGTCTGGACGCATTGATGCGGCCATATTTTTACTTGGCTTATTGTTAGGGACCGTATTGTTTGCTGGCATCTATCCAAGTATTGAGTTCTTAACAACCTTGGGTGAATACGCTAAGGCTGATTCATTGCCCGATGCCTTTAATCTTTCAGGTTTATCAATCGATGTTGGTATGGTTGTTGCGGCCGTCGGAGTATTTATCTTGGGTTCTTGGATGGAGAAGAAGTCCAATGGTCCCGTTAGTTCCTAGGTTTAATTATTTAAAAGGAAAGTTATGTCTAAGAAATCAACAGTAGCTGCGTTGGCAATGGCTTTAGCTGGTTTGGCGGCTGCGCCTTTAGCACATTCAGCAGATGCCCCTGCTAATCCATCAGGCGCAGAGCAGAAGAATCCCTGCGGTCCTAAAAAAGAGTCAGCAAATCCATGTGGCCCTGCAAAGAAAAAAGCAGCTAACCCCTGTAGCCCTGCAAATCCTTGCGGTCCTAAAAAGCGTAAAGCTGCAGAGTAATTAAATATATGCTTACTCAATCTAATTTCTGGTTGGCCGCACAATCGCTAGCAAATATTCAGATGCGATATGCCGAAACCGGGCGCACCGTGAATGAAGCTGCTTTATGTGGTGCCAAGGATTTTATTGAGTGGCAGCACTATCCAAGTAATGATCTTGTGGATGAGCATAGTGGTTATGAGTTCTACTACCATGCGCATTCTGCAGATGAGATGCCCAATGGTGAGCATGGCCATTTTCATGTGATTAAGCGTGATGTCCGGAGCTTTCATCACCTTGTTGGCATTTCTTTAGACCAGAAAGGTTTGCCAGTTCGCTTATTTACTACCAACCAGTGGGTCACCGGTGAAGAGATGGCGAATTCGGACGTTGTCATCAAATTCGCTAAAGAATTTCAAATGACCGTAAAAGGTCGCATGGCTCCAGTAAGCAATTGGATCAGTGCTTTGATTCAATTATTTGCCGTAGAGATTGAGGCTCTAATTTTGGAGCGAGATCAAAAGATTGCTCAGCTAGTGGCAGAGTGGGGCAATCGTGAGCTGGTATTGAACTCAAAAAAGCATCATGTATTAACGGAATGCAAGATTGATTTGATGGGCCGTCTTTCAGATAATTTGTTAGCTGTAAATTCATAAGGGAGTAGAGATGAAAAAAATTCAATTGCTTTTAGCATTTGCCCTAACCGGCTTGGTGAGCCTAGTTCAGGCAATTACATTGCCTGGTCCTGTAGTCAGCGCAGATTGGTTATCCAATAATCAATCTGATGTACAGATAATTGAAGTTAGAACAGATTTAGCCAGCTACCTTAGAAACCCTGAGTTTGATACTGACAAAAAGACTGGTAAGAAATTCCTGGTAGAAGTTGGTGGCCATATTACTAATTCCACTCTCTTGGATTTTAAGAAGGTACGTGTAGAGCGTCTAGTCGATGAAAAAAAGATTAAGTTTCTAATTCCTGAAAAAGCAGATTTTGAGAAATTGGTTCAATCTTTAGGTATCAACTCTGATAAGCCGATTGTGCTCGTGCCTATAGGGCAGGATATGTCCGATATCGACGAGGCATTGAGAACCTATTGGTCATTCAAGGTGTATGGCGAAGATCAAGTGGCTGTCTTGGATGGCGGTATTGCTGGGTGGCTCGGTGAGGGGCGTGAATATGTAACTAACAATGCTCAAAAAGTGACTGGCAATTGGTCTGCAAAAGCATATCGCAAAGAATTAATCGCTAGTTCAGATGATGTAGCTGCTGCGTCCAAAGCAGGTAAGCCACAATTATTGGATGCGCGTCAGCCTGCCCAATACTTAGGCCTTGCAAAACGTCCAGATGTGCTGACCTTTGGCCATATTGCGGGCTCAAAAGAGTTGGCGCCTGAATTGTTGGCAAAGCCTAGCAATGGTGCATTGTATTTCTGGCAAAAGAATACTTACGATGCGTTGATGTCAGCCAATGGTTTAAGTGTTAAAGGCCCAACAATTGCCTATTGCAATACTGGCCACTTAGCAGCTGGTGGTTGGTTTGTTATGTCAGAGCTAGTGGGCAATAAATCTACTAAGTTGTACGATGGCTCTTTATATCTTTGGACTCTTGAAGGCCGCCCATTGGTCGGTGTTCCGCTGAACTAAGAGTACCCATCATGCCAGTACTTAAGGACGGTATTAATATAGAGAAGATGCAGTCATCAGCAGACGAGGCTTGTCGCTTGATGAAAGTGCTCTCAAATAGAGATCGCATGCTGTTGCTATGCCAGATAAGTCAGGGGGAGATGTGTGTTGGTGAGCTCGAGGAATGTCTTGATATTCATCAGTCTACATTATCTCAGCAACTCACGGTTCTTAGAAATGAAGAGCTGGTCCAAACCAGAAGAGATGGTAAGCAAATCCATTATTCACTTTCCAATCAGATTGCTTTGAAAGTGATGAATGTGCTTTATCAAAATTACTGCAGTAAATAACCAAAAGGGGTCTTAATATGAAATGCAATGTCGGTGGTGTTGATCGTATGTTACGTATGGTAGTTGGCTTGGTATTAATAGGTCTAGCCGTAACCGGAACTGTAGGTATATGGGGCTGGATTGGTGTTGTGCCTCTCGCAACGGGGCTATTTAGATTTTGCCCGGCGTACCGACTCCTAGGGGTCAATACTTGCTCTACTGATTCTTCATGTGGCGGCAGCGGTTGCTGTAAATAAGAGTGAAGCTATATCGCTGAAATCAGAAAGAGTTTGCAGATTTTGCATCACTCTTTCTGAAAATCTCTAGTTGCTATCAACAAATCGCCTAGGATCATTGATTGGCCGCAATGGCATGATGTGAATTTGATTGCCATTTAATTCAATATACATTTGGCTGCCAACTTCCATATTCAATCTTTTCACTTCAGATGCTGATGCAACCCATTCAATTTTATGTATGCTATTTTGAATTTGTAGTTGGATTACCGCAATTTGGCCTAAGACACTAATCTCTGCGGCAATCGCTGGAGTGCTGGTCAAGGTTGGTGCGTTATGGATACTCAAACCATCTTGCGGAATCACCCATGCTACTTGGGCATTGGGGGGGATTTTGCCTTTATCGGCCACGGCAAAGGTTTTATCGCAGCCATCCCAAGTGAGATTGCCCGCATTAAATATCCCATGAAATAAATTGCTGATGCCAACCAACTCGGCTACACGTGAGTTTCTAGGCCTTTGAAATAGCACTTGGGGCGCTGCCGTTTGTAAGCTGATGCCGTTATCAATCACGGTAATACGGTCGGCAAGCAGATCGGCCTCACGCAAATCATGTGTAACCAACACAATCGGAATGTTTAAATCCTTGCGTAAATCAGCAAGAGTTTTATATAGACCTTGTCGCGTTGGCGCATCAACAGCGGAAAATGGTTCGTCTAACAATAAGATCTTTGGCTGTCGTGCCAATGCGCGAGCAAGTGCTACGCGTTGCTGTTGTCCGCCCGAGAGTTGGTGTGGAAAACGATGGGCAAGTTCAGCAATGCCCATGCGACCTAGCCAGTCCTGAGCAAGGGCTTTACGTTCAGCCACCTTATGTGCAGAATTCTGTAAAGGGATGAGAACATTCTCAAGCGCGGATAGATGCGGGAAGAGAGCGTATTGCTGAAATAAAAATCCACAAGAACGTTGCGCGGGAGACAGGTTCTGTATTACTCCTGCAAGTTCATTGGCCTCAAACCAGGTCTCACCATCACATTCAATTTTTCCAATCTTAGCTTGGCTGAGGCCGGCAATCGTTCTCAGAGTGCTGGTTTTGCCGCTACCAGATGGCCCCACAAGAGCATGCAATTGACCAGCTGCACATTCCAGCGTAATTTGCAGAGGGTTAGGGAGTGCTTGGCTTATTTTGAGTTTAAGCATCAGCCCCTCCGTTGGCGCTGTTGGGAGACGCTTTTGCCAAAAACACCATATGAAAGGGCAATTGCAATCAGAGATATACCTAGCAGCAATAAGGCCAGTGCGCCGGCGCCTGAGGTATCAAAACTTTGCACTTTGTCGTAGATCGCAATCGATACTGTTTTGGTTTCTCCGGGGATTGCGCCCCCAACCATGAGGATGACCCCAAATTCACCTAGGGTATGAGCAAAGGTCAGCACTGCGGCACTGGTAATGCCTCTCCATGCCAGTGGAAGCTCAATCAAGCGAAAAATTTGCCAATTGGATAGGCCGCTGACTTGGGCGGCCTCAATAATTTCCGGGTTGATAGCTTCAAATGCGCGCTGAATCGGCTGTATTGCAAAAGGCAGGTTGACTATGAGGGAGGCAATGAGGATTCCGGCAAAGGAAAACACCAGTGGAATACCTAAAAAAGTCTTTCCGCCCAAGCCAACCAAAAGGTAATAGCCCAAAACAGTGGGAGGTAAAACGAGTGGCAGGGCTAGGGCAGCTTCCACCCAGGGTTTGCTTCTATTAAGGCCTAAGAGGCTATGGGCAACCCAAACTCCAAATGGAAGGATGAGGACCAGGGTCCAAAGCGCCAGCTTAAGCGAGAGAAGGATTGCATCCGTATCCATGGCTTGATTGTATTGCTAAGCAATGTAGGGTATCTCACTATACCGATTTACCAGCTTAAAGGGTCAAATATATGCGTATACATGCATATATTAAAAGGCTAGTGAAATTGAGGGTAAAGGTTCAAAAGGCGACAAAAAACTTATCTCCAAAACAGATGGAGAAGGTATTTGCGCATGTGGCTGCTTATTTCAATGTTCTATCTGAGCCCGCACGTTTACGCATCATGTATGCAGTCTGTAGCGGTGAAAAATCCGTCTCTGAGGTTGTAGAGATGTGTGGCACAAGCCAGGCCAATGTTTCGAGACATTTATTGGCGCTTCATAAAGCTGGAATTCTAATGCGCCGCAAAGAGGGTGTAACGGTTTATTACTCGATTGCGGATAACGCAACCGTAGAGATGTGTCAGACAGTCTGCGCAAAGATTGCTGAAAGCATTCATTAAGTTTTGCAGTAAATCACTTTTCAAGTAGAGGTCAAATGACTAAGAAGCAGATTGAATTAAGTGCCGAGGATATCTCGGCGGTTGAGAAGCCGGCTAATAGAGCTCGCTTGGTGAAAGCGCCCGAGCACTTTATCTCTCAGAAGTTAATTGCCGATATCAATTCAAATGGACTAGATGAGACCCGTCGCGGCTTCTTGCGTAAGGGCTTTTTATCAGCCATTGGTGGTGCAGCTGCTGGCCTGGCTGCCCCAATGGCTTTTGCTGCTGGAGAAGGCGATCCCGCAATTCTTGAAAAGCAAGAGTGGCAAACCACTTTAGGTAAAAACGTTGCCACCATGCCATATGGCGTGCCATCAATTTACGAATCTAACCTCATTCGTCGTGAATCACCTGGATTAACGCGTGTATCTGCAGCATCTGTTGCATTTACTCCGCTGCAAGGATTATTCGGCACTATTACCCCGAATGGTTTGCACTTTGAGCGTCATCACCAAGGTTGGTACAACATCAACCCTGAAACCCATCGCCTCATGGTGAACGGTTTGGTGAAGAACGCTCGCGTCTTTACGATGAATGATTTAATGAGATTGCCTTCAGTTTCTCGTACCCACTTCATTGAGTGCGGTGCTAATACTGGATTGGAGTGGGGTAACGTTGCGGTGCCAACCGTGCAATATACCCACGGCATGCTATCTTGCTGCGAATTCACAGGTGTACCTCTTAAGGTATTGCTTGAAGAATGCGGCGCAGATTTGAAAAAAGGCAAGTTCATGCTTGCCGAAGGTGGTGATGGTTCAGGCATGACGCGTACGATCAATCTTGAAAGCTGCTTAGAAGACGCAATCGTTGCCTGGAGTATGAATGGCGAAATGTTACGCCCGGAAAACGGCTTCCCATTGCGCCTAGTAGTTCCTGGCGTGCAGGGTGTCAGCTGGGTGAAGTGGTTGCGTCGCCTAGAGGTTGGCGATATGCCTTGGAATGCGAAAGATGAAGCCGTTCACTATATTGAGCTCATGCCAGATGGCATGCATCGTCAATACGCATCCATTCAAGAATGCAAATCGGTAATTACTACACCTTCTGGTGGCCAGCAATTGCTGGATAAAGGTTTTTATAACGTGAGCGGTATGGCTTGGTCTGGTCGCGGCAAGATTAAGCGTGTTGATGTTTCTTTCGATGGCGGCAATAACTGGCGTACTGCTCGTTTAGAGACGCCAATTCAAACCAAGTCTATAACTCGCTTCAATATTGATTGGGTATGGGATGGATCACCGGCAATATTGCAATCTAGAGCAGTGGATGACACTGGTTACATCCAGCCATCGATAAAGGTCTTGCGTGATGCACGAGGTAATCGATCTATTTATCACAATAATGCTATTCAGTCATGGAAGTTAGATTCAAACGGTGAGGTAAGCAATGTACAAGTCGGTTAATTTTATTGCTCGTTTGAGTCTGCTAAGTATTGCAGTATTAGCTGCCCAGATTTCGTTTGCACAAAGTACACAGGGCTCCGCTAAGTTTCCGGGTATTGGAAGAAATGCAACTCCTGCAGAAGTCATGGCTTGGGATATTGATGTGCGCCCAGACTTTAAAGGCTTACCAAAGGGATCTGGCTCTGTTGAGCAAGGTCAAGTAATTTGGGAATCTAAGTGCGCTAGTTGTCACGGTGTTTTTGGTGAGTCAAATGAGATCTTTACTCCGATTGCTGGTGGAACAACTGCTGATGACGTGAAGACTGGCAGGGTCGCCTCTTTGTTAGATCGTAAGCAGCCTCAGCGAACTACTTTGATGAAGGTGCCAACTGTATCAACATTGTGGGACTATATTTATCGTGCCATGCCTTGGAATGCGCCGAGATCACTTACCCCGGACAATACTTATGCGCTGGTGGCATATATTCTCAGCTTGGGTGAAATAGTCCCGGATGATTTTGTATTGAGTGATGCCAACATTGCCGAAGTCCAGAAAAAAATGCCTAATCGTAACGGCATGACTCGTAATCATGGTTTTTGGAGTGTTAACGGCAAGCCGGATGTTAATGGCTCTTCTTGCATGAACAATTGCGTGAAGTTTGTGCAAATTGGATCCACTATTCCAGACTTCGCCAGAAATGCTCATGGCAATATTGCTGAGCAAAATCGCTTGTATGGCCCATATCGTGGTTCAGACTCCACCAAACCGCCTCTTGCTAAGTTGCCTGGAACGACGGGTGAGGGATTGGCCCATGCGTCCGATACTCATGCTTCCTCCAACAAGGGTCCAGCTGCGCTATTTAAGAATGAGAACTGTTCAGCATGTCACGCACCGAACGCCAAATTGGTTGGCCCATCCATTGCTGATATTGCAGTCAAATACCAGGGGCAGAGCGGTGCTTTGGATAAATTGATGGCTAAAGTTAAAAATGGTGGCTCAGGCGTATGGGGTTCAATTCCAATGCCGCCACAGTCGCAGTTATCGGATGAGGATCGCAAGGCTTTGGTTACCTGGGTGCTTTCTGGTGGTAAATAAATAAGATGTATCAGTACTAACCAGCATGCTTTATTGGTTAGCAGGTAATATATTCACGGTAAATGATTATTAAAGGAGTTTTTATGAATCAGCAGCGACGCAGTTTATTGAAATATTCAGCGGTTTTCGGTTTAATGGCTTCTGCGGGTCTCATTAGTGTGGCCCAAGCTCAAGAATGGAATAAAGCCGCATTTGAAGGCAAGAGTCTTGATGATGTATTTAAGATTCTAGGTGCAGGCAGTCCAGATAAGTCTAGCGCTGTTACTTTGAACGCCCCAGATATTGCAGAAAATGGTGCGGTAGTTCCGGTTGGAATTGTCACTACCCTTAAAGCAGAGCAAATGGCAATCTTGGTTGAGAAAAACCCAAGCGCCTTGGCTGCGCAGTTCTATATTCCTACAGGCACTGAGCCTTTTGTTACTACTCGTATCAAGATGGGTCAAACCTCTAATGTGTATGCCTTGGTAAAGGCTGATGGCAAATGGAGTATGGCTGTTAAAGAAGTGAAAGTAACTTTGGGTGGTTGCGGCGGTTAAGCACTCTCAATCCAATTAAATACCATTAATAAATTACTAGATTAAAAGAGGAACATATGTCTGATCCAATGCGCGTAAGAGCAGCCGAAAACGGCGGAATTGTGGATGTAAAAATTTTGATGAAGCACGATATGGAATCTGGTCAGCGTAAAGATGCTGCTGGCAAAGTGATTCCTGCATGGCACATCACCACTATCAATGTCAAAGCAAATGGTAAAGATGTTTTGAATGGTCAGTTTGGCCCTGCAGTCTCTAAGGACCCATTCTTGAACTTCAAATACAAGGGCGCCAAAGGCGACAAGATTGTTGTGAGCTGGATCGATAATAAAGGCGACAAACGTACTGATGAAGCCACTGCTTCTTAATATCAATACGAAAATATAACTAAAAAGGTTACCTATGAAGACACGCATCTATTGCGGACTCTTGGCGGCGGGTTTTTTTGTCCTCCTACAGGGCTGTACCAGTCCTGGAAAAAATGAAGATAAACCTGTCGTTGGCGGTAGCGCAGCAACTCAAGAGATTGAAAAATATCGTGCGATGCTTGCTGATGGTAACCCTTCTGATTTATATGAGGCAGCTGGTGAGGATATTTGGAAAAAACCGATGGGCCCCAAAAATGTCTCACTTGAAAAGTGTGATTTGGGTATGGGGCCTGGTGTTGTTAAGGGTGCCTATACTCAATTACCAAAATACTTTAAAGACACAAACAAAGTTCAAGACCTTGAGTCACGCTTAATTACTTGTATGAGCAAAATGCAAGGTTATGACGCTAACGAAATCATTAAGGCTGGTTTTGGCAAAGGTAAGCGTAAAGATATTGAGGCTGTAGTTGCTTACGTTGTTGCTGAATCAAAAGGTATGCCAATTAATGTTGTTGTTAAGCACCCTAAAGAAAAGCAAGCCTTTGAGATGGGTAAACAATCCTTCTTCTATCAAGGCGGCCCAATGGATTTCTCATGCGCCTCATGTCATGGCTCTGACGGTAAGCGTATTCGCTTGCAGGATCTGCCTAACATCACGACACAAAAAGGTGCAGCAGCAGGTTGGGGTTCATGGCCGGCTTACAGGGTTTCAAGCGGAACTTTTTGGACGATGCAGCAGCGTTTAAATGACTGCTATCGTCAGCAGCGTTTCCCTGAGCCAATATATACCTCTGAAGATACCATTGCGGTTTCAATGTATATGGCTGTGACAGCCAAAGGTGGCACTATGACTGCACCAGGACTGAAGCGTTAATCGCTGGAGATAAATAATATGAAAAATAAATTATCCTTATTGGCGTTAGCGCTATTTATATCCGCCGGTGTTGCTCATGCTGCAACGCCTTTTGAAAATATGATGTCCTCTAGTTTTGAGGCAAAAGGTCAGGCTGGTCTCGATCGTTTGGTGCAGGATCCTGCGCAGAAGTTTTGTTCTAACCCGGCCAACTTGGATGGCGGTGGCGATCTAAAGGTGAGGGAGAAGATTCAAAGCGAAAATATGGCTTCCATTAAGCAGCCATCTGATGGCAAGTACATTGGTAACTGGAAGAATGGGGAAAAGATTGCTCAAAGTGGTCGGGGAGCTACTTGGTCAGATAAAGCAGGTTCAGAAATTGGTGGCGGCTGCTATAACTGCCATCAAATTGATCCCAAGGAAATCTCCTATGGAAATATTGGGCCCTCTTTAACGGGTTATGGAAAAATGCGCGGCTACTCTAAAGAGGTTGTGGTCTATACATGGAATCGTATTAATAACTCCAAGGCCTATAACGTATGCAGTAATATGCCGCGTTTCGCTCATGCCAAACTTTTAAATGAGCAGCAGATTCAGGATGTCATGGCCTTGCTGCTTGATCCGGCCTCACCAGTTAATCAATAAAGTATAAAAACAGGCCGACAGGCCTGTTTTCACAAAGGGAATGTTATGTCTTTAAGTCGTCGCGATTTTCTGCAGGCCTTAGCTATTGCATCTGCAGGTGGAATGAGTTTGCAATCAAACTTTGTTAACGCACAAAGCACTGCGCAAAAATTTTATGACTTACCTAAATTTGGTAATGTTCACTTTTTGCACTTTACAGATTGCCATGCTCAACTATTGCCAATTTATTTCCGTGAGCCTAATGTAAACCTTGGTATCGGTGCGCAGGAAGGTAAGACCCCGCACTTGGTTGGCGAATATTTCTTGAAGGCAAATGGCATTGCACCAGGCACTCGTGATGCTCATGCCTTTACCTATTTAGACTATGTGGCTGCTGCTCAAAACTACGGCAAGATGGGTGGATTTGCTCATATGGCCACTTTAATTAAGCAAATGAAAGCCAATCGTCCTGGTGCTTTATTGCTAGATGGTGGGGATACTTGGCAGGGATCAGGTACTGCACTTTGGACTAATGGTCAGGATATGGTTGATGCCGCTCTTGCTTTAGGTGTTGATGTGATGACTCCGCATTGGGAAATGACTCTTGGCGAAAAGCGCGTCATGGAAATCGTGAATGGCGACTTCAAGGGCAAAGTTTCATTTGTAGCGCAAAACATTAAAACAGCGGATTTCGGCGACTCAGTATTTAATCCCTATGTCATGAAAGTGCAGAACGGTATTCAGGTTGCCATTATTGGACAAGCATTCCCGTATACGCCCATTGCAAATCCCCGCTACTTCACTCCTGATTGGACCTTTGGTATTCAGGAAGAGAATATGCAAAAGACTATTGATGAGGTTAGATCAAAAGGCGCAAAGGTAGTGGTGCTTCTATCTCACAATGGCATGGATGTAGATTTGAAAATGGCCTCCCGCGTACGCGGACTAGATGCTATTTTGGGTGGGCACACCCATGATGGTGTGCCTATTCCGGTGAAGGTAAAGAATGCTGGTGGAGTAACTCTAGTTACCAATGCTGGGTCTAATAGTAAGTTCTTAGGAGTGCTGGATTTTGATGTGAAAGGTGGCAAGCCAGTAGATTTCCGCTATAAGCTATTCCCAATTTTCTCTAATATGATTCCAGCGGATCCAGCGATGAATAAGTTGATCGCTAAAGTCAGGGCTCCGTATGAAGCTAAGCTCAACGAGAAGTTAGCAACTACAGAGGGCCTCTTGTATCGCCGGGGTAACTTTAACGGTAGCTTTGATCAACTCATCTTGGATGGATTGATGGCACAGAAGAATGCAGAGATTGCCTTCTCTCCAGGCTTCCGTTGGGGTACCAGTCTATTGCCAGGTCAAGCGATCACGCGTGAGAATCTTTTAGATCAAACCGCGATCACCTACCCATACACTACTGTTACCAATATGAGTGGTGAAACAATTAAAACTATTCTTGAGGACGTCGCTGATAACTTGTTTAATCCTGATCCGTATTATCAGCAAGGTGGTGACATGGTCCGCGTCGGTGGAATGCAATACACCATTGATCCAGCACAAACCGCTGGTAAACGTATTTCTGATATGCGCTTAAATGGTAAGGCTATTGATGCAAACAAAACCTACAAAGTAGCTGGTTGGGCGCCAGTCAGTGAAGAGGCGAAAAATGCAGGAGGCGAAGCAATTTGGGATGTCATGGAGCGCCACTTGCGCGATGTCAAAGTTGTTAAAGCGGTTAAGCTCAATGAGCCAATCATTAAAGGTGTGTCAAATAATCCTGGCATGGCCCCAATTTAATTAGCCATATAACTACACGAGATCTAAGCATGAAAAAACTACTTTCTATTATTACCGCTTTAGCCCTGACATTGGGATTTTGCTCTGTCGTTTCAGCTCAATCATCTGGCCCTACCAAAGTGGTTTATCACATTGATGATGCAGAAACTCAAGGTCTAAAAGGCCTGCGCAATATTCGTAATCATTTGGATACAGCCCCAAATACCATCATCATCGTAGTGACTCATGCCAATGGAGTGGATATGTTGATGGAAGGCGCCAAGGATAAGAAAAATAATGTGGAGTATGCGCCATTAGTTGGAGCCCTTAAATCTCGTGGTGTGAAGTTTGAAGTGTGTGAGATCACTTTAAAGAATCGGAATTTGAAAAAAGATCAATTCACGCTGGATGCAGATTTCACACCATCAGGCGTGGTGCGAGTTGCCGACTTGCAATACAAAGATGGTTTTGCCTACATCAAGCCTTAAGTAATTTAGTATGAATTGCATTAAGAGTCTTGCGGGGATCCTTTTGGGGTTCCTTATCTTTTTGAGTTTTGCTTTTGGCCAAAGTAATCCTGCTGATCATATTCAGCTCAAACCTACCCAAGTCGCACCTCATACTTACTTTGTACAAGGCTTTCCAGAGATGGGGAGTAGTGCTAACCAAAACTTCATCTCCAATACTGGGTTTGTTATAACTCCAGATGGTGTGGTGGTGGTAGATGCTTTGGGATCGCCTATTCTTGCGCAAAAATTAATTGCGGAAATTAAAAAGATTACTCCGCAGAAAGTTGTCGCCATCATTGTGAGCCACTATCACGCAGATCATGTCTACGGTTTGCAAGAATTTAAAAAAATCGGTGCGAAGATTTATGCCCAAGGTGAGGGGCGAAATTATCTTTCTTCAGAAACAGCGAAGCAACGCTTAATTGCTTCAAGAACTGATTTTGCGCCCTGGGTAAATGCAAATACCAAACTCATTTCTGCTGATGTATGGATCGATCAAAAATTGAAATTGACGATTGGCGGCATTGATTTCTTTATCAGCAGAGTGGGGCCTGCTCATGCTCCTGAAGATTTGATGGTGTACGTTCCATCCGAAAAAGTGCTTTTTGCGGGTGATCTGGTGTTTAGGGGCCGCATTCCATTTGTTGGAAATGCAGATAGCAAGGGGTGGCTGGCGGCCTTGGATGAGATCGAAAAATTAAATCCTAATATCGTCATACCTGGACATGGGGGTTATTCAGTTCATCCGGCCGAAGATATTGCCTTTACTAGGGGCTATTTGAAGTATTTGCGTGAGTCGATGTCTAAAGCAGCAATAAACCTGGATCCTTTTGAGGACGCCTATAAGCAAGCTGATTGGTCGGAATACGAAGGGATGCCGCTCTTTAGAGCTGCAAACCGCATGAATGCCTACAACGTCTACCTGTCTATCCAGGCGGAGTAGGGCAAATTCAGCCATTGGGCCTTAAAATAAAGGATTAATGCTAAATCCTTGATTTGTAATGAAAATGATTTTCCTTCGATCCTTTGTGCTAGCCGCATCCAGTGCGCTCATGAGTGCGCCTGTGCTGGCTACTCCGGATTTAGTAAATGGCAAAACTATTGATCAGCAAAAGTGCTACGCCTGCCACGCCAAGAAAGCGGGCTTTGGAAATGGCGACATGATTTACACCCGCTCGGATGGCAAGGTGAAATCTCTGGCCGATTTAAAGAAGATGGTTTCACTCTGCAACGCAGAGCTTCGCCTTGACTTATTTCCCGAAGATGAAGCTGACGTTGCTACTTTTCTTAATCAACAATTTTATAAATTTAAACCTTAATTTTTCAAGACACGGTCACCATGGATGTTGTAGATATTAATTCTTTAAGTAAGTTAGTCCTTTGGGCAACTTTTGCCATTACCTTTTTCTTAGGTGCGGTCATGCAAAAGACTGGATTTTGTAGCATGGGCGCAGTGTCTGATGTTTTCATCATGTCCAGTTGGGATCGTTTAAAGCAGTGGTTCTTGGCTATTGGTGTTGCCATCATTGGTTTTACCCTGATGTCTTATTTCGGGTTGATTGACCCCCTGAAGAGTATGTATACCGGTAATAAATTCTTATGGCTCTCCACTATTGTGGGCAGCGTTATGTTTGGCTTCGGGATGGTGTTGGCCTCAGGCTGTGGCAGCAAAACATTAATTCGTATTGGTGGTGGTAATTTAAAGTCGATGATTGTCTTTATGGTGCTGGGTTTAACCGCCTATATGACATTGCGTGGGTTCTTGGGTGTAATTCGCATTAATACCCTAGATACTTTTTTCATAGCCTTTAATACCCCGCAAGACTTACCCAGTTTGTTAAGTGGGCCTCTCGGTATTGCACGCCCAACTCTTCATTTGGTCTTGGGCTTAATCATTGGTTCTGCGTTTATTGCATATGCTTTGGCAAGAAAGGTATTTTGGACTGCTGAAAATATCTTTGCGGGTATAGCTGTCGGATTGGCGATCTGTGCAGTATGGTTTGTATCTGGCAATCTTGGTTTTGTTGCTGAAGACCCAAATACTTTGGAAGAAGTGTTTTTAGTAACGAACTCTGGCCGTATGGAGAGCTTATCTTTTGTAGCCCCATATGCATATTCACTTGACTGGCTCATGATGTATAGCGATACGTCTAAAGTTTTAACCGTTGGCATCATGGCTGTTTTAGGAATGATTCTGGGTTCTGCGGCAGTCTCTATTGCAACGAAATCATTCCGTTGGGAATCTTTTCGCAATTCTGAGGACACAGCAAATCATTTAGTTGGCGCTGCATTAATGGGCTTTGGTGGCGTAACTGCTTTGGGTTGCACTGTAGGGCAGGGTTTGAGTGGCATTTCTACGCTTGCCCTTGGTTCAATACTGGCTTTACCAGGATTTATTTTTGGGGCTTATTTAGGCCTACGTTACTTGCAGGTACGTCTTGCCCCAAACCCTTGCAGCTAAGTTTATAAATTGATAGATTAAATAATGCAAATTGACTGGTTCTCCTTTACACCCATTCCTTCTTTATTGGGGGGAATGATTCTTGGGGTTGCTGCAGCTCTTTACGTATTGCTTCATGGGCGTATTCTAGGAATCAGTGGCATTGTTTCTGGCTTATTGCATCCCAAATTAACTGACACCGCATGGCGTCTGAGTTTGGTTTTGGGCTTGGTATCAGCTCCATTTATGGCGGCACTTTTTTTTGGAATATTCCCCGTTGTAGAGATTGAGTCTGATTGGATTGCGATTGTGATTGCAGGCATTTTGGTTGGCTTTGGGGCCCACTACGGTTCAGGCTGCACCAGCGGCCATGGGATATGCGGACTCTCGCGTTTATCTCCGCGCTCCCTCGTTGCCACTTGCGCCTTTATGTTTGCCGGCTTCGTGACCGTTTTTATTCTTCGTCATTTGATCGGAGTCTAAGATGAAAAAACATTTTGGCCTTTTCAGTCAGTATGCAATTGGTGTACTTTTTGGTTGGGGTTTAATCATCTCAGGCATGAGTAATCCCCAGAAGGTATTGGGCTTTTTGGATCTAACGGGTCTTTGGGATCCATCCTTAATGTTTGTAATGTTGGGTGCAGTAATGGTCGGGCTTGGCGGGTTTTATGTGGTCAGCAAGAGGACTGAAGCGTTTTTTGGTGGCGCCTTGCATATCCCAACCCGTAGAGATATCACGAAGCCCCTCGTTATTGGCAGCCTCATTTTTGGTGCGGGCTGGGGAATTGCTGGATTTTGCCCTGGCCCAGCCTTGGTTGCCTTGGGTGCTGGGCACCTGAAGGCCCTGGTATTTGTTGTTGCCATGCTTGTGGGTATGGAAATAAGCGAGCGTTTCTTCTCGGCTCATAAAAAGGCTTCCAGCTAAGTTCGATAAGCCTGATTTAAAATCAACCCTATTACGTCATTATTCAATGTAGAGGGTTTCATGAGTCTTCCTATTTCTTGCCATAGCGATCAGTTCGGTACCATCGGTCAGATCGACGCCAGTCATTTAGCTGAAATTGCAGCACAAGGTTACAAGAGCGTGATTAATAACCGTCCTGACGGTGAGGGCGGCCCAGATCAGCCAACCAATGCCAGCATTCAAGCTGAAGCAGAAAAGTTAGGTTTAAATTACGCCTACCTACCAGTTGTACCTAGTGCAATCAATGTTGATCAAGTAAGAGAGATGGCCCGTTTATTGAGGACCATGCCCGGACCGGTATTGGCATTTTGTCGCTCTGGTGCGCGCTCTACGAATCTGTATCAACTTGCATTGCAAGTGAAATAGGAAGTTACTGGCCGTCATGCGTATCGCCATCCCCGAAGAAAGAAAACTGGTTCATGAAATGATCATGCCCATTCGTTGGGGTGATATGGATGCGTATGGACATGTCAACAATACCGTGTACTTTCGGTATATGGAGCAGGCTCGCTGCGAATGGATTACATCTTTGGGCTATGACGTAGCTCCTGGTCGTGAGTCTATGTTGATGATTAATGGCTTTTGTAATTTCTTTCAACAACTCACTTACCCAGGCGAATTAATTCTAAAGACTTCCATTGGCGCTATTGGTAGAACAAGCCTGGATCTTTACACCAGTATGGCTTTAACTACCGATCCCGAAGTAGAGGCTGCTATTGGTGGTGCAACCATGGTTTGGGTAGATCTCACCACGAATAAGTCAGCGCCTTGGCCTGAGCATGTTTTACAACAGTTGCGCTAGTTAATTGTGCAACCGATTAATCCTCATATCTTAAGGTCTGATCAATTTTTATCTGAGCTAGATCAGTTTGATCTTGTGATTGATGTCAGGTCGCCAGCTGAATTTGCCCTTGATCATATTCCGGGCGCGGTAAATTACCCCGTTCTGAATAATGAGGAGCGCGCTACCATTGGTACGCTATATAAACAGGAGTCTCCTTTTGCAGCTAAAAAATTGGGTGCAGCTTTAGTCTCTAAGAATATTGCTGCACACTTAGAAAATCATTTTCTGGAACTCCCACGTGAGTGGCGCCCATTAATTTATTGCTGGCGCGGTGGCGAACGTAGTGGGGCGTTTACCCATATCCTCAACCGCATTGGCTGGAAAGCCAAGCAGCTCGAGGGCGGGTATCAGGGTTTCAGAAGAACCGTGATTGATGGTCTTGATCACGCTGCAACACAATTTACATTCCAGGTGATCTGTGGAATGACGGGTAGCGGCAAAACAAAAGTGTTACAAGAGATCGGTGCTTTAGGTGCTCAGATTCTGGATCTAGAAGGCTTAGCCGTGCACCGTGGATCCGTATTAGGTAATGAGCCTAATATCGAGCAGCCATCCCAAAAAGGCTTTGAGACTGCACTTTGGAATGCGTTACGTTTGCTCGATCCAGCTAAGCCTGTATTTGTGGAGTCTGAAAGTAAGAAGGTTGGCGGCTTGCATGTACCTGATGCATTGATGGAAAAAATTCGTAATGGCAGCTGTATTGAGCTTCGATCTAGTGCGCAGACGCGCGTCTCTTGGTTGATTCGTGAATACCATCACTTTTTAACCGATACCGATAATTTCAAACAGAAGCTGGCTTTGCTTACTGCGCATTATGGGAAAGTACAAATCACCAAATGGAACGAAGCCATTGATGCGGGTAATTTTCCGGAGTTAGTGGAAGAGCTATTGGTAAAGCATTACGACCCATCGTATCAATCTTCGATCGTACGCAATTTTCCTCAATACAAGATTGAAAATTTTGTGCAACTGGAAAATGATAGTGACGAGGCCTTTGCCAAAGCAGCAAAGGCCATCATCAGTAAGTCGGGCTCTTAGCTAAAAGCTTGAATACCGGTTTGTGCACGACCTAGAATCAAGGCGTGAATATCGTGAGTGCCTTCATAGGTATTAACTACCTCAAGGTTCAGCATATGACGTACAACGCCGTACTCATCAGAGATACCGTTACCACCATGCATATCGCGTGCCATCCGCGCGATATCTAAAGATTTTCCGCAAGAGTTGCGTTTCATGATGGAGGTGATTTCTGGGGCTGCAATACCCTCGTCTTTCATGCGACCTAAGCGTAAGCAACCTTGGAGGCCCAAAGTAATTTCGGTTTGCATATCCGCCAATTTTTTCTGAATCAATTGATTGGCGGCTAGTGGCTTGCCAAACTGTTTGCGGTCCATGGTGTACTGGCGAGCAGCGTACCAGCACCATTCAGCGGCGCCTAGTGCACCCCAAGCAATGCCGTAACGAGCTGAGTTTAAGCAAGTGAAGGGACCCTTCAGGCCTTCAACTTCAGGGAATTCATTTTCTGCTGGTACGAATACTTCATCCATTACGATTTCACCAGTGATGGAGGCGCGCAAACCCATTTTGCCACTGATTTTTGGAGCGCTTAAGCCCTTCATGCCTTTTTCTAGGATGTAACCGCGAATGATACCTTCATCATTTTTCGCCCACACTACAAACACATCAGCAATTGGAGAGTTGGAGATCCACATCTTCGAACCCGTTAATGAAAATCCGCCAGGCACTTTCTTAGCACGAGTAATCATTCCGCCTGCATCAGAGCCATAGTTAGGCTCTGTTAAACCAAAGCAACCAATCCATTCGCCGCTCGCTAATTTAGGGAGGTACTTTTGTTTTTGCGCTTCGCTACCAAATTCATTAATAGGAACCATGACTAAAGAGGACTGAACGCTCATCATGGAGCGATAGCCAGAATCCACGCGTTCAATTTCGCGCGCAATTAATCCGTAAGAGACATAGTTCAAGTTGGCTCCACCGTACTGCTCAGGAATCGTGATGCCTAAGAGGCCAAGCTCGCCCATTTCGCGGAAGATGACTGGGTCAGTTGTTTCGTTACGGTAAGCGTCGTGAATGCGCGGCATTAGGCGCCCTTGAGCGTATTCAGCAGCTGCATCACGAATCATGCGCTCTTCTTCCGTTAGCTGGGTATCGAGAAGAAGGGGGTCCGCCCAGTTAAAGCTAGCCTTACTTTTACTCATTGCTTTGCCATCCTATATTTCATTTTGTCTTGATTTCTCGCTGCTTCCTGCGAATTTTCAGGAATACAGATATTCTTGTTTCTATTATCCATTTTTCTGGGCTTATGGACTCTCCAAAACCTCGCCATCGCTATTACGACCTGATTTTGGCTGCCTTTGTGGTGGTCTTGCTGTGCTCAAACTTTATTGGTGCCGGTAAAGCAGCCGTGGTTGATTTGCCTTACTTTGGGGCGGTGCCTTTTGGTGCTGGCATTTTGTTCTTCCCCATTTCCTATTTCTTCGGCGATATTTTGACGGAGGTCTATGGCTACGCCTACGATCGTAGAGCGGTTTGGACTGGATTTGCAGCGCTTGCATTTGCGGCAATCATGGCTCAGATAGTGATTGCCCTTCCAGCGGCGCCTGGAGCCTATATGAGCAATTACCAACAGGGATTAGAGGCCGTCTTTGGAAACTCTTGGCGTATCGCCTTAGCTTCCATGTTCTCGTTTTGGTGCGGCAGTCTAACAAATAGCTATGTTCTGGCGAAGATGAAAATCATGACCCAAGGGCGTTTTCTCTGGATGCGTACTATTGGCTCGACAGCTGTAGGGGAGTTGGTTGACTCTTCTCTCTTCTATATGTTGGCGTTCTATGGCATCTGGCCTACCCATGAAGTCATTCAGGTAGCGTTGGCCCAGTACGTGCTAAAGACTGCCTGGGAGGTTCTAGCAACTCCTATGACCTATTGGGTTGTGAACTTCCTTAAGCGTAAGGAAAATGAGGATTTTTACGATATTCATACGAATTTCACCCCATTTAGGGTCAAAGTCTAAGCAAGACCATAGGCTTCCCGCCTACAAAGACCTCTAAGCCGTTAAAATAACGGTCTTTGCCCCCAAATTCGGGGGTAACTATCCAATTGAATTTCAGAAAGCTAGAAAACATCCGTGCTGTCAGCATCTAATATCACTATGCAGTTTGGGGCAAAGCCTCTATTTGAAAACATTTCCGTGAAGTTTGGCGGCGGCAATCGTTATGGTCTGATTGGCGCAAACGGTTGCGGTAAATCCACCTTCATGAAAATTTTAGGTGGCGAGCTTGAGCCAACTAGCGGCAATGTGAGCTTGGATCCTGGCATTCGTTTAGGTAAGTTGCGTCAAGATCAATTTGCCTATGAAGATGTGCGCGTACTCGATGTTGTGATGATGGGTCACGAAGAGATGTGGAAGGCCGCTGCTGAACGTGATGCGATCTACGCTAACCCAGATGCGACTGATGAAGATTACATGAAGGCTGCTGAGCTTGAGGGTAAGTATGCTGAATACGGTGGCTATACCGCGGAAGCAAAAGCCGGTGAGTTGTTGCTAGGTATTGGCATTCCTATTGACCAACACAATGGTCCGATGAGCAGCGTTGCTCCAGGTTGGAAGCTGCGTGTATTGCTAGCGCAAGCATTGTTCTCCGATCCAGATGTATTGCTGCTCGATGAGCCAACGAATAACTTGGATATTCACTCCATTCATTGGCTTGAAGACATCCTCAATCAAATTAAGAGCACCATCGTCATCATCTCCCATGACCGTCACTTCCTCAATGAAGTCTGTACGCATATGGCCGATATGGACTATGGCACTTTAAAAGTCTACCCAGGTAATTACGACTCTTACATGCTGGCTTCTGTACAGGCAAGAACACAGCAGCTCAGTAATAACGTAAAAGCTAAAGAGAAAATTGCTGAATTAGCAGCTTTCGTGGCTCGCTTTTCTGCAAACGCATCTAAAGCTCGTCAAGCGACGTCACGTCAGAGGCAGCTGGAGAAGATTGAAATTGTTGAAGTAAAACCTTCATCACGTCAGAACCCATTTATTCGTTTTGATACTGAGAAAAAATTACACAATATGGCGGTTGAGTGCAACGCACTTACTAAAGCTTATGACCGCGTTATCTTCAAAAATTTCAAATTAGGTGTTCGTGCCGGTGAAAAGATTGCAATCATCGGTCAAAACGGCGCCGGTAAGACAACACTTCTCAAAACGATCTTGAGTAAGCGCTTTGAAGGTATTGCTGCTGATAGCGGTGATGTGAAGTGGGCTGAGAACGCTAACGTTGGTGTGATGCCTCAAGACAATACCGAGATGTTCGCAAAAGACGAATTGCTCATGGACTGGATGAATTGGTGGCGCAATACTGGTGACGATGACCAAGTGATTCGTGGCACATTAGGTCGTTTATTGTTCTCTGGTGATGATATTGGCAAGTCTGTCAAAGTTCTATCTGGTGGTGAAAAGGGTCGTATGATTTGGGGCAAGCTCATGCTCCAAAAATATAACGTCCTGGCAATGGATGAGCCAACCAACCACATGGATATGGAATCCATTGAGAGTTTACAAATTGCTCTTGAGAAATACGATGGCACTTTAATTTTCGTATCCCATGACCGCGAGTTTGTTTCCGCATTGGCTAATCGCATCTTAGAAGTAAAGATGGATGGTACGGTGGTGGATTACTCTGGAACTTATGAGGAATATTTGCGTAGCCAGGAATTAGCCGGCTGATAAAGCTAAAACAATAAGTTATTTATAAAAAATAAGCCCGTTAACTGGGCTTATTTTCTTTGGCTTGTCGTTGAAAGCGCGTCGCGGTACCTTCTGCTCGAATACGTTTCCACACTGATTCTTTTTCTTCTTGAGAAAAGAATACCCAATTACTTACTTCACCTAAGGTGCGACCACAACCTTGGCAGATTTCATCGTACAGTGTCGTGCAAACACCAATGCAAGGCGAGTCAGAGTCTGCATCCCCAGTGGATAGGGAATGGGAGCCATCTTGCACAATAGATTTGGTGTCTTCAGGATTCATGGCTGTACTTTAGACGATTTCAAAGGACTGTGCTCGGCCAGCTCATCCACATAAGCTCCGATCCCTTGGTGTTCACGATCTAGGAAGTGTTGCACAGCTTTGGCAAACTGAGGATCCGCAATGAAATGGGCGGATTGAATGGTAGTTGGCAAGAAGCCGCGCGCCATCTTGTGTTCGCCTTGTGCGCCACCTTCAAAGGTATGAATCTCATTGGAGATGCAATATTCAATCGCCTGGTAGTAAGCAGTTTCAAAGTGCAAGCAGGGCACATGCTCAATAGCACCCCAATACCTACCATAAGCCTTAGAGCTTATGGGGTCAACAATCAGTAAGGACGCAGCGATTGGATAGCCGTTACTTTCTGCAATGATAAGGTGTAAGTTTTCAGGCATGCGCTGCGCACATAACCTCAAGAATGCCTCATTAAGATAGGGGCTAGATCCATGCTCCAAGTAAGTGTTTGCGTAACAGCGATAAAAGAATTCCCAATCAGCATCGGTTGAAGATATTCCTGGAACATGTCTAAAAGTAATCTGCTCTCGTGCTATCTGTTCTCGTTCGCGTCGAATATTCTTGCGGCGCTTCATGGTGAGGACCGCTAAAAATTGTTCGAAATTCTCAAAGCCTTGGTTATGCCAATGAAATTGCACCGAGTCTCGCAACATGAAGCCGTGGTCTTTTAGACCCTTTGCTTCTATTGCATCGGGAAATAAAACATGTGCTGAAGATAGATTATTTTGTAGAACTAAAGTCTTCAATCCTGCAATTAATTGTCGCCGTACTAAATCAGCATCTACATTGCTGGCGCTCAAAATCCTTGAGCCTTGAACTGGTGTAAACGGAATGGCGCAAAGCGCTTTCGGAAAATACTGCATACCTTGTTGCCCATAGGCCTGCGCCCAAGACCAGTCAAAAACAAATTCTCCGTAGGAGTGTTGCTTCAAATATAGGGGCATTGCACCAATCAGTTTTTGATCATCCCTTAAAACGAGGTGAGCCACTTGCCACCCAGTATTGCCTCCAACACAGCCAGTTTCCTCTAGCGCGCTGAGAAACTCATGGCAAAGAAAGGGCCCTGCATCAGCAGGAAGTAGAGCATTCCACTCCCCAGGGGGGATATCACTGAGGCTATCTACTATTTCTAATCGAAATGAATCGGGCTCTGCCACGATTAACGCTGAATGAGCTCTATTTTGTAACCATCGGGATCGGTAACGAATGCAATGATGGTGTCACCTCCAGCTACAGGACCAGCCTCACGGGTCACATTGCCACCGACCGCCTTGATGGCGGCACAAGCAGCATAGGCATCCGGAACCTCAATAGCAATATGTCCATAGGCCGTGCCTAGGTCATAGGATTGAACGCCATGGTTGTAAGTCAGTTCAATCTCCGACTGGCCATCACCATTCCCTTTACCGAAACCCACAAAAGCCAGTGAATATTTTTGTTCAGGACGTTCAGTCGTGCGCAGTAAATTCATGCCCAAAACTTTGGTGTAGAAATCAATAGAGCGATTCAAGTCGCCGACGCGAAGCATAGTGTGTAGGATCATCATGGGGTAAATATAACGCTATTTATTTATTCGTGTTGAGGTGAAAAACCCCGGTATGGAGCCGGGGTTTCTTGTACCACATTGCTTTACATGGATGCGTAGTTCGGTCCGCCGCCACCTTCAGGCGTAACCCAGACGATATTTTGAGTGGGATCTTTAATGTCGCAAGTTTTGCAATGCACGCAGTTTTGCGAATTTATTTGCAAGCGCGTCTTACCATCGGTTTCTACAAACTCATATACGCCAGCAGGGCAGTAGCGTTGCTCAGGGCCCGCATAGGTTTTGAGATTGATATCTACTGGTACAGAATCATTTTTTAGGGTTAAGTGAATCGGTTGATTCTCAGCGTGATTGGTATTAGAGATAAACACAGAAGATAGGCGATCAAAAGTAATCTTGCCATCTGGCTTAGGGTAGTCAATCGGCTTGTGTTGCGCTGCAGGCTCCAAACATTCATGGTCTGCATGTTTTAAATGCACGGTCCATGGCATGTTACCACCCAAAAGCTTTTGCTCTAATCCCACCATCAGCGTGCCAACATAAAGTCCTTTTGACATCCATGGCTTGAAGTTGCGCGCTTGATTGAGTTCGGTATGCAGCCAACTATTTTGGAATGCAGTTGGGTACGCAGACAAAACATCCTCAGAGCGGTTCTCATTGATAGCAGCAACTGCTGCTTCAGCAGCAAGCATGCCAGTCTTAATTGCTGCATGACTTCCCTTGATGCGAGATGCATTGAGGAAGCCAGCATCACAACCAATGAGAGCACCACCAGGAAATACAGTCTTAGGAAGGCTATTTAAACCACCAGCAGTCAGTGCGCGTGCGCCATAAGAAATGCGTTTACCGCCTTCAAAAGTTTCACGAATCTTTGGATGTAATTTATAGCGTTGGAATTCTTCAAATGGCGAGAGGTAGGGGTTCTTATAAGACAGGCCAACTACCAGGCCAACAGCAACCTTGTTATCGGCTAAGTGATAGAGAAATGAGCCACCATAGGTATCGCTCTCTAAAGGCCAGCCTGCGGTGTGCACTACTAGTCCAGGCTTGCTCTTAGAAGACTCAACCTCCCATAGCTCTTTAATGCCGATGCCATAGCTTTGTGGATCAGCATCTTTATCTAGCGCAAACTTAGCAATCAGTTGCTTACCAAGATGACCGCGCGCGCCTTCAGCAAAGAGAGTGTACTTGCCACGTAATTCCATACCAAGTTGGAATTGATCCGTTGGATTGCCTTCTTTGTCTAAACCCATTGATCCGGTGATGACGCCATGGACTGAGCCTTGCTCGTTGTAGAGAATTTCTGCTGCTGGAAAGCCGGGGAAAATTTCAACACCAAGATTCTCGGCTTGTTGCCCTAGCCAACGAGTGACGTTTGCAAGGCTGACAATATAGTTGCCTTCATTCTTAAAGCAGTGCGGCAACATCCAGTTTGGAACTTGGTATGAGTTATCGCTGGTTAAGAATAGAAATTGATCTTGCGTGACGGGTGTATCGAGCGGTGCTCCGAGCTCTTTCCAGTCGGGGAATAATTCAGTCAGTGCCCTGGGGTCCATGACGGCGCCAGAAAGAATGTGAGCTCCAATTTCAGAACCCTTCTCTAGGACGCAAACGCTAATTTCTTTTCCGGAGGCGCCGGCCAATTGCTTGGCTTTAATAGCGGCCGACAAACCTGCAGGACCACCCCCAACAATGACTAAGTCATAGTCCATGGAATCTCTGGGGCCAAATTGCTCAACCAGCTCTGCAGCATTCATACAATTTCTCCGAAATTTCTCAAAATAGGGCATTTAAGCCCTAATAGTTTAGTTCTAACTGTCAAAAACCACCTTGGTGCCAAGACGGCCTCAATCACTGGGTCTGAAGCGTTATGATTGCTTTTTTACCCATTTTGGCAATATTAGGACAAAAGTAATGAATAAAACTTACCCATCGGCAGTAGATGCCTTGCGGGATATCTTAAAAGACGGACAAAAACTGGCCGTTGGTGGCTTTGGTCTTTGTGGCATTCCAGAAGCTTTGATCCAAGCGGTTAAGGATCTGGGCGCTCAGAACCTCACTGCAATTGCTAACAATGCTGGTGTAGATGGTTTTGGCTTAGGTTTATTGCTCAATTCACGCCAAGTGAAAAAAATGGTTGCCTCATATGTGGGTGAGAACAAAGAATTTGAACGTCAATATTTAGCTGGTGAATTGGAGTTGGAATTTACACCTCAAGGAACTTTGGCTGAAAAATTGCGTGCTGGTGGTTGTGGTATTCCGGCTTTTTATACTAAAACTGGCGTTGGTACTTTGGTTGCCGAAGGTAAAGAAGAAAAAGAATTCGATGGCGAGAAGTACATCATGGAGCGTTCAATCGTTTCAGATATCTCTTTAGTAAAAGCATGGAAGGCAGATAAGTCCGGCAACTTAGTCTATCGCTACACTGCGCGTAACTTCAATCCAGTCGTTGCTATGGCTGGCAAGATTACCGTTGCGGAAGTTGAGGAGATTGTTGAGAACGGCAAACTCCATCCCGATGAGATTCATACGCCTGGTATCTATGTTCACCGTTTGGTGCTACATAAAACACCAGAAAAGCGCATTGAGCAGCGCACCATGACTGCAAAAGCTTAATTCCCAGCACAGTAAAGCAATAGAACAAAATACTTAGGAAGATCGAAATGCCTTGGACTAGAGATGAAATGGCAGCACGCGCTGCTAAAGAATTAAAAGACGGTTACTACGTGAACTTGGGCATTGGTATGCCTACTTTGGTGGCAAACCATGTACCTAAAGATATGGAAGTATGGCTTCAGTCTGAAAATGGTTTGTTGGGTATCGGACCGTTTCCAACAGAAGAAACCATTGACGCCGACCTAATCAATGCTGGTAAGCAAACCATTACGACTTTGCCTGGCTCATCGATCTTTTCTTCCGCTGATTCATTCGGAATGATTCGTGGTGGAAAAATTAATATCGCGATCTTAGGTGCAATGCAGGTGAGCGAACATGGTGACTTGGCTAACTGGATGATTCCAGGAAAAATGGTCAAGGGCATGGGCGGTGCAATGGATTTGGTTGCCGGCGTAAAGCATGTGGTGGTATTGATGGAGCACGTTGCCAAGAAAAAAGATGGCACAGAAGAGCTCAAAATTTTGCCGAAGTGCACATTGCCCTTGACAGGTGTGGGCGTTATTAGCCAGATCATTACTGATCTTTGTGTGCTGGACATCACTCCCAAGGGTTTGAAGTTAACTGAATTAGCTCCAGGCGTGACCAAAGAAGAGGTTATTGCTAAAACAGGAGCCCCTGTTGATACAACAGGTTTCTAATCAGCGACATCAATTAATGGAATAATGGGTTCACCATGTCGGGTTCCCATCATTTCCATTCGAAGCCAGCTAAACCCCAGAATCAATCTGGGGCAGATCCTTCCCTGCATGCCCATAAGAAGGGAGATGCACGGCATACCCATAGTAAGCAAGCCTCCAATCAAAACCTATTGTTAATTGCCTTAGTGCTGACTTTAGGCTTTTCAGGGGTTGAGGGCGCCGCTGCTTATTTCGCTAATTCATTGGCGTTGATTTCTGATGCGGGTCACATGGTGACTGATGCTGCCGCTTTGGGTTTGGCGCTACTTGCGCAGATTATTTCTCGTCGCCCACCATCTCCGAAGCATTCATTTGGTTTTGGGCGTGCTGAAGCTCTAGCGGCGTTTGTTAATAGTATTGCGATGCTAGCATTGGTTTTATGGATCGTCATCGAGGCGGTCAGTCGTTTTGCAAATCCCCATAAAGTAGATGGCTTGACTGTCACGGTTGTGGCCGCAATCGGCCTTCTCATGAACATCGTCGTGGCATGGGTTTTGTCCCGCGATAAGCAAAGCGTGAATACCCGTGCGGCACTGGTCCATGTCATGGGTGATCTATTAGGTTCAGTTGCAGCATTGATTGCCGGCGTCGTGATTCAGCTTACCGGCTGGATGCCGATCGATGCCATTCTCTCCATTCTGGTATCGCTGCTCATTCTGAAGTCCACTAGCTCGATTCTGCATGAGTCTTATCACTTCCTGATGGAGGGTGTACCTCTTCATATTGACTACTTACAAGTTGGTGCTGATTTAAAAAATATTCCAGGGGTACTCGCGGTGCATGATCTGCATGTGTGGGAGATGACCCCTAGCTTCCCAGCTTTGATTGGCCATATTGAAATCGCTGAGATACAGAAGTGGCCAGAAATTATGACCAGAATCAATACGATGCTCTTGAATAAGCACGGCATTGATCATGTGACCTTGCAGCCCGAAGAGGTTGGTGATGACCACGATCATCAGCATGATCATGCAGACCATGAAATTCATAATGAAGCTCAAGCAGCAAATGTATTTCATGATGGAGATACTTTCTTTGTGGAATGCTCAAGCGGTGATGAAAAACACCGCATGGCTTATCACGCTTGGGGGAATCCTGGAAATAAAGTATTGCTTTGTGTTCACGGCCTAACAAGAAGGGGCAGCGACTTTAAGACTCTTGCACAGGCAATGTGCAAAGACCATTACGTAGTTTGTCCGGATGTAGTTGGTAGGGGTGAGTCTGATCGCTTAATTAATCCAATGTCGTATGCCGTGCCACAGTACGTTGCTGATATTGCTACGCTGGTAAAGAAGTTAGGTGTTACACAAGTAGATTGGCTGGGAACTTCCATGGGTGGCTTGATTGGCATGGTGTATGCCGCAATGCCAAACTCACCCATACGGAGAATGATCATCAATGATGTGGGTCCCAAGATTGAGCCAGAGGCAATTAAACGCCTAGGCTCATACGTTGGTCAGCCATTTACTTTTTCAGATCGTTCTGAAGCGCTTCAACGCTTAAATGAAATTTGCGCCACTTTTGGCGAGCATACTTCAGAAGAGTGGGAAATTTATAACGGCCCCATGTTAGTTCAGAAGAATGGTAAGTGGATCATGCACTACGACCCAGATATCTCAGTGCCGTTTGCATCAGTAAACCCCATCATGGCTAAAGCAGGTGAGATGGCGATGTGGCATGCCTTTAAGCAAATTCATATTCCGATGTTGATCGTGCGAGGCGGTAACTCTGACTTGCTTTCCGCTGCTACTGTTGCCCAGATGTGTAAAGTCAATCCTTATGCGCGCAGTATTGAAATTCCCAATGTGGGACATGCACCCGCGTTCGTGAAATCTGAGCAGATTGCTTTGGCAAAAGAATTCTTCAGTTAATTCGTTCTTAATTACCCCTTATTGCCAATGGCAAATGTCTCCAGCAATTCGACAAAAGAGTCAATATTCGTAGATGCCTGGTATGGTGAGCCAGCCCAATTGCATGCGGCCGGCGTATTACAAGTATTGCAGTCTCTTAATCTGGATGAGGCGACATTAACTGCTGCCAGCAATATTGCTCGCACCCATGGCAAAGAAGCACTCATAAAACTTATTGGCGAAGAGCCTGCAAAACTACTCATTGGATATCGCGGCTTACGACAAGCCCAAGCAAAGTTAGTCCGTGATGATGGTGACTTAAGTGTTACTGGCCAAGAAGAAATGTTGCGCAAAATGCTTTTGGCATTTGGCGATGATTTGCGGGTAGTTCTGATTTATCTCGCCTCCCGCCTGCAGACTTTACGCTGGATTACGCAAGAGAAGATTGAGATGCCTGCAGCCTGGGCTCAAGAGATTCTGAGTATCGATGCCTCATTAGCTAATCGATTGGGTATTTGGCAAATGAAGTGGGAGATGGAGGACTTAGCATTTAGAGCGCTCTCACCGCAGACTTATCGAGATATTGCCAAGATGCTGGATGCTAAACGCATTGAGCGCCAATCATTCATCGACCAAATCGTCTTGCAACTACAGCAAGAATTAAAGTCTGCGCAGATTGAGGGCGAAGTGCTTGGAAGACCAAAACATATTTACAGCATCTGGAAAAAGATGGAAGGCAAATCATTAGACTTCGCCAATCTTTATGACGTCAGAGCATTTCGGGTATTGGTCGCTGATGTCAAATCTTGTTACGCTGTATTAGGCATCGTACATAACGTCTGGCAGCCGGTGCCTAGAGAATTTGATGATTACATTGCGCGACCTAAGCCTAACGGGTATCAATCCCTGCATACGGTAGTCATGAATGATGATGGCACCGCATTTGAGATTCAGGTGCGCACACAAGAAATGCATCAGCAGGCTGAATATGGTTTAGCTGCGCATTGGCGCTACAAGGAGGGTGCTTATGCGGGTATGGCTACGCCCCCAAATTCTGCCAAAACAAATAAGCCAAGCGTTACTCACCAGCAAGGAACACATAGCGCAGAGGTTGCTTATGAAAGGCAAATCGCTTGGGCTCGCCAGCTTATCTCTTGGAAAGAGGACGCTTGGGAGCAGCTTAAGCACCATGAGATTGACGACCATATTTATGTTCTTACGCCTTTAGGGAAAGTGATTTCTTTGGAGAAGGGCTCAACGCCAATTGATTTTGCTTATGCGGTTCACACTAATCTTGGTCATCGTTGCCGGGGTGCACGAGTAGATGGCGCAATGGTGCCGCTCGAGACGGCATTGAAGAATGGACAAACCATTGAAATCATTGCCGTCAAACACGGTGGCCCATCACGCGATTGGATTAGCCCTGATAAGCACTATGTACGATCACAAAGAGCACGTCAACGAGTTCGCGCTTGGTTTAATGCACTTGATGATGAAGAGGCTGGGCAATCTGGAAAAGCTGTAGAGGGTAAAGCTGAGGTTATCTCTGAATTAAAGACCTCATCCACAACACCTGAAATCGTTTTGCGCAACAGCACTCATAAAGCAGGGCAAGGTGGCGATGTTTTGGTCGTTGGCGTGGATTCATTGCTCACACAGTTGGCGCGCTGCTGCCGACCCGTTCCACCGGACGCTATTGCGGGATTTGTGACCCAAGGTAGAGGTGTTTCGATTCACCGTCGCTCATGCAAAACCTTTAGAGGTTTGCTGGAGAGAGCGCCTGAGCGCGTCATTCAAACAGCTTGGACTGCTTCTGCTGCAGATCCTGTGGTCAATCAAGAGCAAAAACGCGTCTTTCCAGCTGATTTGGTGGTGACTGGCTTAGATCGCCCGGAGTTAATGCGGGAGCTCTTTGAAATTCTGACTAGACAGGGCGTGCATGTGATCGATTTGCGTAAATCAGCCAAAAAAGGTCTTGCCCGGATCCTTTTAACGCTTGAGGTGAGGGATTCTGAAGTGTTGCGAGTCGTGCAAAACTGCCTAGAAGAGGTCAAAGGGGTCACCCAAGTGCGCCGCCGGTGATAAACTCTATGGCTGTATAGGCTCGTAGCTCAGCTGGTTAGAGCACCACCTTGACATGGTGGGGGTCGTTGGTTCGAGTCCAATCGAGCCTACCAACGAATAAGACCCAAAAGAAGTGCTAATCATGGCTTCAAAGAGGCGCGGATGCCCCAAAGCTACCGCGCTTTCTTTTTGGGAAAGATGTCAGTAATGAAGTTCAGTAAATAAGATGGGGTCATCATGCTTGTAGTTACTCTACCCGATGGATCAAAACGTGAGTTTGAGGCACCAGTTCGCGTAGCGGATGTTGCTCAAAGCATCGGTAGTGGTCTTGCAAAAGCTGCTTTAGGTGGCATCGTAGATGGCAAGATGGTTGATACCAGTTTTGTGATTGATAAAGATAGTCAATTAGCCATCATCACAGACAAAAGTCCTGAGGCGCTTGAGATTGTGCGCCACTCCACAGCACACTTATTAGCTTACGCTGTAAAAGAATTATTTCCAGAAGCACAAGTCACAATTGGTCCGGTAATCGAGAATGGTTTTTACTATGACTTCTCTTATCACCGCCCATTTACTCCGGATGACTTAGTTGCTCTCGAAAAGAAAATGACTGAGCTCGCTAAAAAAGATGAGCCAGTTGTTCGTACCGTAATGCCGCGCGATGACGCTATCGATTTTTTTAAGAAGCAAGGCGAAAACTACAAAGCAGAATTGATTGCCAGTATTCCGCAGGGCGAAGATGTTTCTTTGTATGCCGAAGGTAAGTTCACAGACTTATGCCGCGGGCCTCATGTCCCATCCACTGGAAAGTTGAAGGTCTTTAAGCTCCAAAGCGTTGCGGGCGCTTACTGGCGTGGCGATAGCAAGAATGAGATGCTGCAGCGTATTTACGGCACCGCATGGTTACGCAAAGAAGACCAAGATGCTTACTTGCTCATGCTTGAAGAGTCTGAAAAGCGTGATCACAGACGTCTCGGTAAATTACTTGATCTCTTTCACTTTCAATCTGAGGCGCCAGGGTTAATTTTCTGGCATCCAAAAGGTTGGTCCATCTGGCAAGAAGTTGAGCAATACATGCGTCGCGTGTATCAGCAAGAAGGCTATCAAGAGGTAAAAGCTCCACAGATTTTGGATCGTGGTCTTTGGGAAAAATCAGGCCACTGGGAAAACTATAAAGAAAATATGTTCACGACGGAGTCGGAGAATCGTGCTTATGCATTAAAGCCGATGAACTGTCCTGGTCACGTACAAATTTATAACTCTGGCTTGCATAGCTATCGTGAGTTGCCATTACGTTTTGGTGAGTTTGGTCAATGTCATCGTAACGAACCATCAGGTGCATTGCATGGTTTGATGCGTGTGCGCGGCTTTACTCAAGACGACGGTCATATTTTCTGTACTGAAGATCAAATTCAATCAGAGGTAGCTGCTTTTGATAAAGCAGTGCGCGCTGTGTATCAAGATTTTGGTTTTACCGAGGTGGCTGTAAAGCTAGCCTTACGTCCTGCTAAGCGTGTAGGCGATGATGCTATTTGGGATAAGGCAGAAGAGGCTCTCCGTGGTGCCCTCAAGGCCTCAGGCCAGGAATGGGAAGAATTGCCAGGCGAGGGTGCTTTTTATGGTCCTAAGATTGAATATCACCTTAAGGACTCGATTGGCCGGACTTGGCAGTGCGGCACGATTCAGGTTGATTTCTCGATGCCAGCCCGTTTGGGTGCTGAATATGTGGCTGAAGACAATAGTCGCAAGACCCCAGTCATGTTACATAGGGCAATTGTGGGCTCTTTAGAGCGTTTTATTGGCATTTTGATCGAAAACCACGCTGGAAACATGCCTGTTTGGCTAGCTCCAACCCAGGCTGTAGTCCTCAATATCTCCGGAAATTCTGCTGCATATGCACAACAAGTTCAGCAATTGCTGAAAAAACAAGGGTTTAGAGTGGAATCAGATTTGCGGAACGAGAAAATTACGTATAAAATACGCGAGCACGCATTACAGAAGATCCCGTTTTTGCTAGTTGTAGGGGATAAAGAATCTGAAAGTAATACGGTGGCCGTTCGTGCCCGTGGCGGAGTAGATTTAGGTGTAATGCCTCTTGATGCCTTCGTTGCCCGACTCCAGCAGGATATATCCCAGAAGGTCGGACCCGAGCCTAGCTAGGGTTAGAACGGTTTTTATTGTTTTTTTAAAGGAATTAAGAAGATCGCTACTGAAAAATTGCAGCGCATTAACCGGGAAATTACTGCCCCTGAAGTGCGTTTGATTGGAATTGATGGAGAGCCCATCGGTGTAGTTAAGTTGAGTGAAGCCCTGGCTTTGGCGGAAGAGAAAGAGACCGATTTGGTTGAAATTGCTCCGACGGCTGTGCCACCTGTAGTCCGCATCATGGACTTCGGCAAATTCAAATACCAAGAAGCCAAGCGGATGCATGAAGCTAAGCTGAAACAAAAAGTAATTCAGGTAAAGGAAGTGAAGTTTCGCCCTGGTACTGATGATGGTGACTACGGTGTGAAGCTACGCAATCTAATCCGCTTTTTGGAAGATGGCGATAAGACAAAGATTACGCTGCGGTTTCGGGGTCGTGAAATGGCCCATCAAGAAATCGGAGTTAGGGTGTTGGAACGTTTGAAGTTGGATCTCGTGGAATACGGCCAAGTCGAACAGTTTCCAAAGATGGAAGGCCGCCAGATGGTGATGGTATTGGCCCCTATCCGTAAGGCTAAGTAACTAGGTTCTACCTAGTTCTTATGAAGTGAGGCGCTGAAAGGTGCTGGTAGTTTGAAGTGCTTCTGGGTACAGGAAGAGTAACCGTCGGTTACCACCTATGTTGCACAAGTAATTGAAGGGGTGCTTTATGCCCAAGATGAAGAGCAAAAGTAGCGCTAAAAAGCGCTTCACGGTTCGCGCAGGCGGAACGATTAAACGAGGACAGGCTTTCAAACGCCACATTCTCACCAAGAAGACCACAAAGAATAAGCGTCACTTACGTGGTACCACCGAAGTTGCGAAAGCTGACGTTAAGTCAATTCGCTCCATGCTTCCATACGCTTAACCTCAGACTAGATTAGGAGAAATAAATGCCAAGAGTCAAACGTGGGGTTACAGCAAGAGCCCGTCATAAGAAAATCACCGATGCCGCTACGGGTTACCGTGGCCGTCGCAAGAACGTATTCCGTATTGCTAAGCAAGCGGTTATGCGTGCTGGTCAATATGCATATCGTGACCGTCGCAATAAGAAACGTGTATTCCGCGCATTGTGGATTGCTCGTATCAACGCGGCAGTTCGTCAGCATGACATGACCTATAGCGTATTCATGAATGGCATGAAGAAAGCTGCGATCGAACTCGACCGCAAAGTGCTTTCTGATATGGCCATTGCTGACAAAGCGGCTTTTGCTGCTTTGGTTACTCGGATTAAATCCGTAGTAAACGCTGCAGCTTAATCTTAGTTTTCTAAACTAAGCTGCAATGGTTTCTCTCGACCACATTGTCGAGGATGCTAAACGTGATTTCCTCGGAGCTGCCGATGCGGCAGCTCTAGAGGACGCGAAAGCCAAGTATCTCGGTAAGTCAGGTGTTCTCACTGAGCGTTTAAAAGCGCTTGGTGGAATGTCGCCTGATGAACGCAAGAGTGCTGGCGCCCAAATTAATCAAATCAAAACCCAAGTAGAAGCTGCATTACAAGAGCGTCGCCAAGCTTTGGCTGATGCCGTCTTGTTGCAACGTCTTGCAGCGGAGTCTATCGATGTTTCCTTACCTGGCCGTGGCCAAGCAGTAGGTAGCTTACATCCTGTGATGCGCACCTGGGAGCGTGTTGAAGAGATCTTCCGCTCCATTGGTTTTGATGTAGCAGATGGCCCTGAGATTGAAACCGATTGGTTTAATTTCACGGCCTTAAATAGTCCCGAGAATCATCCTGCTCGTTCAATGCAGGACACCTTCTATATTGATGGCAAAGATTCTAACGAGAAGCCTTTGTTATTGCGTACGCATACCAGCCCAATTCAGGTTCGTTATGCAAGTGAGCATGTTAAGAAATATGCTAATGCAGATGTGATGCCGCCAATCAAAGTGATTGCGCCAGGCAGAACATATCGTGTAGATAGCGACGCAACCCATTCACCAATGTTCCATCAAGTTGAGGGATTGTGGATTGCTGAGAGTGTTTCCTTTGCCGATCTCAAAGGTGTCTATACAGATTTCTTAAGAACCTTTTTTGAAACAAATGAGCTTAAAGTTCGTTTCCGCCCATCCTATTTCCCATTCACCGAGCCATCGGCTGAGATTGATATGGCCTTCGGTAGCGGCAAGCTTGCCGGCCGTTGGTTAGAAATCTCCGGAGCAGGGCAGGTTCATCCAAACGTCTTACGTAATATGGGTATTGACCCAGAGCGCTATACCGGCTTTGCATTTGGGTCTGGTCTAGAGCGCTTAACGATGCTGCGTTACGGTGTAGATGACTTGCGCCTCTTCTTTGAAAACGATCTGCGTTTCTTAGCGCAGTTCCCTGCATAACATCATCATTACTACTTAACCTTAGATCGCGCTATGCAATTTTCTGAATCTTGGCTTCGTCAGTATGTAAATCCAGCACTCGATAGTGATGCGCTTGGTCATGCAATGACAATGGCCGGTTTAGAAGTTGAAGAGCAACATTCAGTAGCGCCAGCATTTACTAAGATCGTGATTGCGCAGATATTGTCTGCGGAGCAACATCCTGATGCAGACCGTTTACGTGTTTGTAAAGTAGACGCTGGGACTGGTCAAGAGTTACAAATTGTTTGTGGTGCGCCTAATGCGCGTGCCGGGATCAAGATTCCTTGCGCTATGGTTGGTGCTGAATTGCCTCCTGCTGAAGTCGGTGCTAAGCCATTCATGATCAAAGTAGGTAAGCTACGCGGTGTTGAAAGCCAAGGTATGTTGTGCTCTGGTCGTGAGCTCGGTTTGGGGGATGATCACGAAGGCATCTTAGAGTTACCTGCGGATGCGCCAGTTGGCAAAGATATTCGTGAATATCTTGATCTTGATGATCAAGTCTTTGTTATTAAATTAACTCCAAATAAAGCCGATTGCCTCTCTTTGATGGGTATGGCAAGAGAAGTTTCCGCGATTACTGGCGCTGCGCTCTGCGCGCCGAAGTGGACGCCACCAGTAGTATCGATTGACGACAAGCGCAAAGTTATTGTGGAAGATGGAGAACTCTGCGGACGTTTTGCTGGTCGCGTGATTCGTGGTGTTAATCCGCAGGCTAAAACGCCCGAGTGGATTGTGCAGCGTTTATCTCGCGCAGGTCAAAGAAGTATTTCCGCATTAGTGGATCTCTCTAACTACGTCATGCTAGAGATGGGTCAACCTACCCACGTATTTGACATTGATAAATTGAATGGCGATATTACTGTTCGTTGGGCTAAAGCAGGTGAAACTCTCGAATTACTAAATGGTCAGAATGTGACTTTGCAGGGTCCTGACTCAGCAGGCAAATTACAAGATGCTGGTGTAGTTGCTGATCAATCCGGTCCAGTAGCGTTGGCTGGCATCATGGGCGGCAATCATTGCGCCGTATCCGATGAAACCAATAATATTTATGTTGAGGCTGCTTATTGGTTGCCATCAGCCATTCAGGGACGTGCCCGTCGTTTTAACTTCAGCACTGATGCAGCTCATCGCTTTGAGCGTGGTGTAGATCCACAAAATACGGTTAAATGTCTGGAGTATCTCAGTGCCTTAATTATTGAGGTCTGCGGTGGTCAAGCTGGCCCAGTAGATGATCAAGTATTGAATGTGCCAGAACGTAAGCCAGTCAAAATGCGTTTGGCTAGAGCAGAAAAAGTCATTGGTATTCCACTGACAAATGAAGTGGTTGCTGATGTATTTCAGCGTCTTGGTTTTGAGTTTAAGCAAGAGGGTGATGCCTTCGTTGTAACGCCTCCAAGCTATCGTTTCGATATTGAGATCGAAGAAGACTTGATTGAAGAAGTCGCACGTATGTACGGCTTTGAAAATATTCCGGATCAACCGCCAGTAGCCTCATTGAAGATGAGTGCTAAAGCAGAAGCAAAACGCGGTGTGCATTTATTGCGCCAGCGTTTGGCTCTTCAAGGTTATCAAGAGGCGGTAAATTTTGGTTTTACAGATCTCGAAAGTGAAAAGCGTTTAACTGGCGTCACTGAAAAGGACATCATTGCAGTGCTCAATCCTATTGCTAGTCAATACGGTGTGATGCGCAGCACGCTATGGGGTGGCTTGTTAAATAACCTCAAGGCTAATTTGAACCGTGGAGCAGGTCGTGTCCGTCTGTTTGAGACTGGCCGTGTATTTAAACGTGACACCAATGTTCAAGAAGAAGCTGGCAAAGTAGCCGGTTTTCATCAACCCCAAAAAATTGGTGGCCTTGCTTATGGATCTTTTGTTCCAGAGCAATGGGCTAATGTAACCCGTGCGGTTGATTTCTTTGATGTGAAGGGTGATTTGGAGCGTGTTTTAGACCCTCTGCATTTTGTCACTGAAGCTGCACAGCACCCAGCATTGCATCCGGGTCGCAGTGCGAAGATATTCTTGACTGTAGCCAAGAATCGTATCGAAGTGGGGTTCATTGGTGAGCTTCACCCGGGCTTACAACAAGCTTACGAATTGCCGCAGGCCCCCGTTCTATTTGAGTTAGACTTAAACCCTATTCGTGAGCTTGGCTTGCCGGCGCCTGAAGAGTTGAGTAAATTCCCTGCAGTGCAACGTGATTTAGCCTTGGTTGTGAAGCAAAGCGTTTCTGCGCAGTCCCTCTTAGATGCAATGGCTGCTAGCAAGCAAAATTTTGTGCGTAATATTGAACTCTTTGATGAGTTTAAGCCTAAGGCTGGATCAAGCAGTATGGCGGATGATGAGAAGAGCTTGGCTTTCCGAGTAATCCTCTTAAACCCTAATGAGACATTGCAGGATCCCCAAATTGATGCAGTAATGGCAGCTTTATTAAGTGCAGTTGAGAAAAAGTGCGCAGCCCGTTTGCGCTAGGTTTAGTATTAGGTATAAATCAAATAATTAATTAGTTACCAAAGAGACAAGCAATGACTGAATTGATTTCTAATGACACTGTTACCAAGAATGAGCTATCCGAAGCCCTTTTTGATCAAGTTGGACTAAATAAGCGCGAAGCAAAAGATATGATCGATGCCTTTTTTGATCGTGTTGGTCAATCTCTTGAAGCGGGCGTAGAAGTTAAGATTTCTGGTTTTGGTAATTTTCAGTTGCGCAATAAATCGGCTCGTCCTGGCCGAAATCCAAAGACAGGTCAAATGATTCCGATTGCAGCTAGACGCGTAGTTACATTTCACGCAAGTCAAAAGCTTAAAGATGTAGTGGAGTCACATGCTCGAGAAAACCGAGTTTGATGCTAGCTCAGCGCTGCTGAGCTCTCAACTTCCCCCGATACCAGCAAAGCGCTATTTCACAATTGGTGAAGTAGCTGATCTTTGTGGTGTCCGCTCTCACGTGCTGCGTTATTGGGAGCAGGAGTTTACTCAACTCAGCCCACAGAAGCGCCGTGGTAACCGTCGTTACTACCAGCACCATGAAGTGGTCTTGATCAGAAAGATTCGCTCTCTCCTCTATGAAGAGGGCTTTACGATTAGCGGTGCTCGCAATCGTCTTGAAGAAGCCCGTGGCGATCTGCGTCTGCGTGAAGAATTGCAAATGGTTCTGCAGATTCTCTCTAAATAGTTACTGCTACAATTTTGCTTTCGTCGGGGCGTAGCGCAGCCTGGTAGCGTACATGCATGGGGTGCATGTGGTCGGAGGTTCAAATCCTCTCGCCCCGACCATTCAAACTAATCCCACCATCTCAAAGCACCATCTCCATGACAAGCGATACAAAACCCGTTGAATACTTTGGTCTCAAAATTCCTTTTTTGGCACATTTGGGCGTAGTTCCTGAGTATGCAAAAGAAGGTAAGTCCCGCATTAGCCTTGACCTTAAGCCTGAGTATGAGAACAGCTTTGGTATTGCCCATGGCGGCGTCATCATGACACTCCTGGATTTTGCAATGGGGGCAGCAGCTAGGAGCATTTCCGAGGTTCCCTTGGGGGCCATGACGATTGATATGTCGGTCAGCTTCCTGCGTCCCAGCACCGGCAAAATCGTGGTGGAGGGCACTATCCTTAAGCCAGGAAAGACAATTAACTACTGCGAAGCCATTGTTTTGAATGAAGCGGGGGAGATAACCGCCAAATCCAGCGGTACTTTTATGCTCAGAAAATCAAAATCAGTTTAATTAAATATAATATTTATAAAGATTATGTCCTTTATTAACCTAAGTCGATATAGCCCTAATAAATAAAGTTAATTATTCCGAATAATATATATTGCCTGATTGATTAATGTATATATAATCACTATCTAATAAGGCTTATATAAGCCCTATAAAACAACCTATTATTCGGAGAGTGAAAAGAATATGTCTTCTTATAAAGAGCTATTAGCCCAACGCGAACAGTTGGACAAGCAGATTAAAGAGGCAATTGCCCATGAGAAGGCTGATGGTATCGCCAAGGCAAAAGTCATTATTGAGCAATATGGCTTAACTGCATCCGATCTATTTAGCCGCAAAGCCGGCGTAAAGAGCGCTGGCGGTAAAGTGGCTCCTAAATACCGCAATCCTTCAACAGGCGAAACCTGGACTGGTAGAGGTAAGGCGCCAAAGTGGATTGAAGGCAGAGATCGTAGTAGCTACTTGATCTAAGTGCTTGTTTTTATTAAGTTTTAGTACCAAAGGCCGCTGATAGCGGCCTTTTCTTTTACTCCTTTCTCAATCTGAATTGCCCTCTAAGCGCACTTCCTAGCCAAAGCTTCTACAAATAGGGGCTCAAGTAACTCATGCCGACTACCATGAGGCCAGTTTCCCTCAGCCTCTGGATTAGTTGCGGGGTAGCCAATAATGAGAGGATTGAGGTCAATTAAGCCGTTTTCAAGCTCCTGTTTAATGCTTTCACTCAAGGGATGCTTACCGCCAGAGTTCTCGTCTGCCAGTGCAACCACACCAGGGTGCAGTTTGATAAAACCTTCATCTACTAGAATAGGTATGCGCTGTGTGTCCTTGTTTTTGCTCAAATAATGGATTAAATGGACTTGCTCTACAGGTGGAATAAGAGCATCCAAAAAGATCAAATCGGGGGCAATGGAAACAGCCTTCATTAAGCCCTCCAGGCTATCTACTGCCATTTCCATATCTACTTTGAGCTGCCAATCAGCAATAGACTCTAATAATTCTTGGCCATTCTCAGACCTTCTAAATATCCCCATGGCTACACAGTTTTGAGTGGTCTTTTGACGCATAGCCCTTTTTCTGCGCTGTAATTGCTGTTCTAAGGAGCTGGCCAATATACGTCTGTGGCCGCCACGGGTTTTCCAGGCAATGAGTTCGCCCAATTCCACCATTTTTTGAACGGTGCCTAGGGAAACCTGTAAAACCTTGGCGCTTTGGCGAGTACTGAGATATTCCGTTTCTGGGGTAATTGATTTCATATTTCCCTTAATTTCATTTAATTGTTTGAAGATTTAGAGAATAAAAATCAAATTCATTTGAATCTGTCGGTAAAACTTTAAAGCGGGGTAGGAAAGTTCTTATTAATTCTCATTTATAGGGAGATACCCCAAAATTCCTTGAAATCAGGGAAAGCCCTTTATGTATCAATGGTCATTCGTGTTAAATTACACCTGTAGCACCAGTATTCGCACAGATCAATTCGCTAAACGGTAGAGCCGTGTAACGAATGGTTTTAACCACAGTTTTTATTCGGGAAACCCGATGAAAGGTGAGCATCATGATGCAGGATCAAAGAGATAACTCCTATCTCTTCGGCGGAAACGCACCCTACGTAGAGGAACTCTACGAATCCTACTTGCACGATCCAGCTTCCGTAGCTGATCATTGGCGAGATTATTTCGATAACGTGAAACAGGTTCCTGCGGTTGACGGTTCATCTCGAACTGACATTGCCCATGCACCTATTGTTGCTTCATTTGCTGAGCGCGCTAAGCAAGGTCCAATCAGAACGATTTCTGATTCGGCTGACTCAGAGATGGGCCGCAAACGCGTTGCTGTTCAGCAGTTAATTGCCGCATACCGTAACGTGGGCAATCGCTGGGCAAACTTAGATCCATTAAAGCGGACAGAGCGCCAGGATATTCCTGAGTTAGATCCCGCTTTCTATGGCTTTACTGATGGCGATATGGATATCGTCTTCAATACGAGCAATACATTCTTCGGTAGAAACGAAATGTCCCTGCGCGATTTGCTCCAAGCATTGCGCGAGACATATTGCGGCACGATCGGTGTCGAGTTTATGTTTATTGCCGACCAGAAGATTAAGAAGTGGTGGCAAGAAAAATTAGAGTCCATTCGCTCAACCCCACAATTTAATGTGGATGAGAAGCGTCAAATCTTGGATCGCGTAACTGCTGCTGAGGGCTTGGAGCGTTACCTCCAGGCTAAATATGTTGGTCAAAAGCGCTTCTCCCTAGAGGGCGGCGAAAGCTTTATTGCCTGCATGGATGAGTTGGTTCGTGATTCAGGTAATAAAGGCATTCAGGAAATCGTGATTGGTATGGCTCACCGTGGTCGTCTCAATGTATTGGTCAACACCTTGGGCAAAATGCCTAAGGACTTGTTTGCTGAGTTTGAGCACAAGGGACCAGAAACATTGCCTGCGGGTGACGTTAAATACCACCAAGGTTTCTCAAGCGATATTTCTACTCCCGGCGGTCCGGTTCACTTGTCATTGGCATTTAACCCATCCCATTTAGAGATCGTTAACCCAGTAGTTGAGGGTTCTGCACGTGCTCGTATGGAGCGTCGTGGCGATATGTTGGGTATGCAAGTGATGCCAGTATTGGTTCACGGTGATGCTGCGATTGCAGGTCAGGGCGTGATGCAAGAAACATTGGCGATGTCAGAAGTTCGTGGTTATTCCACGGGCGGCACAATGCATATCGTGATTAACAACCAGATTGGTTTCACAACTTCAGATCCGCGTGACTTGCGTTCAAGCTTGTATTGCACGGACATCATGAAGATTGTGGATGCGCCGGTATTGCACGTGAATGGCGACGATCCTGAAGCAGTAGTTTTAGCGACCAAGTTGGCTGTTGAGTTCCGTATGAAGTTTCATAAGGACGTAGCAGTTGACATCATTTGCTTCCGTAAATTGGGCCATAACGAGCAAGATACCCCTGCAATGACTCAGCCTTTGATGTACAAGATCATTGCCGCACATCCTGGTACACGTAAGTTGTACGCAGATAAATTAGAAACTCAAGGTGCATTACCTGCTGGTACTGGTGACCTGATGGTCAAAGAGTACCGCGCCGCAATGGACGAAGGTAAGCAAACCTCCGATCCAGTGTTGAGCAACTTTAAAGGCAAGTTTGCAGTTGATTGGTCTCCTTTCTTGAATAAGAAGTGGACTGATGAAGCCGATACAGCGATTCCATTAACAGAGTGGAAGCGTTTGGCTGAGAAGATTTCTACTATTCCCGAAGGTTTCAAGGCTCATCCATTGGTTGCTAAGGTCTATAACGATCGTGCCGCTATGGGCCGCGGTGAGGTGAACGTAGATTGGGGTATGGGCGAGCATATGGCTTTCGCATCCCTGGTGGCTAGTGGTTACCCAGTGCGTTTATCTGGAGAAGATAGCGGACGTGGAACCTTTACCCACCGTCATGCGGTATTGCATGAGCAAAATCGTGAGAAGTGGGATACCGGTACTTATGTCGCTCTTCAGCATGTCACTAAAGATCAAGCGCCGTTTGTGGTGATTGACTCGATTCTTTCTGAAGAGGCTGTCCTGGGTTTTGAATACGGCTATGCCGCTGCAGAACCAAACACCTTAACAATTTGGGAAGCCCAGTTCGGCGACTTCGCTAACGGCGCTCAAGTGGTGATTGACCAGTTCATCGCCTCTGGCGAGGTGAAGTGGGGTCGCGCGAATGGTTTGGTCATGATGTTGCCGCACGGTTACGAAGGTCAAGGTCCAGAGCATTCCTCTGCACGTCTTGAGCGCTTTATGCAGTTATGTGCTGACACGAATATGCAGGTAATTCAGCCGACTACTGCAGCGCAGATCTTCCACGTGTTGCGTCGTCAAATGATTCGTCAGTTCCGCAAGCCGCTGATTTTGATGACTCCTAAATCATTGTTGCGTAACAAAGAGGCTGCATCACCTTTATCTGAATTTACTAAAGGCGGCTTCCAGACCATCATTGGTGAACGTGATGATTCTATCGATGCGAAGCAGGTTACTCGATTAGTCATGTGTTCTGGCAAGGTCTATTACGACTTGGTTAAGCAGCGCGCTGAGAAGAAGATTGCTGATGTAGCGATCATTCGCTTAGAGCAGTTGTATCCATTCCCGCACAAAGCATTGACTGCTGAGTTGAAGAAGTATCCGAAATTGGAAGACGTAGTGTGGTGTCAAGATGAGCCGCAAAACCAAGGTGCTTGGTTCTTTGTTCAGCACAACATCTTGGAAAATATGTCTGATGGTATGAAGTTGGGCTATGCAGGCCGTCCTGCATCAGCATCACCAGCTTGTGGTTATGCCCATCTCCACCAAGAACAGCAGAAGTCTTTACTGAATGCGGCATTTGCCAAACTCAAAGGTTACGTGATCACGAAATAATCGTCTTCATAACTCAACATACACACATACATAAAAACAGGATTAATCATGGCTATTTTCGAAGTTAAAGTTCCACAACTCTCAGAGTCAGTTGCTGAAGCAACTTTGTTGCAATGGAAAAAGAAGGTTGGTGACGCTGTTGGTCAAGACGAGATCTTGATCGAAATCGAAACAGACAAAGTCGTTCTCGAAGTTCCGGCGCCTTCCGCTGGTGTTTTGACAGAAATCGTTGTTGCTGACGGTGGTACCGTTGTTGCTGAGCAATTGATTGCAAAGATTGATAGCACTGCTGTTGCCGCTGCTGCTCCTGCAGCCGCTGCCGCACCTGCACCTGCCGCTGCTCCTGCAGCAGCACCAGCAAAAGCAGCTGCACCTGCCGCTAAAGCTGGCGCAGCCGCCGCTCCTTCCGCTGCAAAAATTCTCGCAGAGAAGGGTGTCGACGCTGGTCAAGTTGCTGGTTCAGGACGTGATGGTCGTATCACTAAGGGTGATGCATTGAATGCTTCTGCAGGCGGCACTAAATCCGCTGCATTACCAAGCGCACCAGTTCCAATGGGTGATCGCCCAGAAGAGCGTGTACCAATGAGCCGTTTGCGTGCTCGTATTGCTGAGCGTTTACTTGAGTCCCAAGCTAACAACGCTATTTTGACTACATTCAATGAAGTCAATATGGCTCCAGTAATCGCTATGCGTAACAAGTACAAAGATCAGTTTGAAAAAGTTCACGGTGTGAAGTTGGGCTTCATGTCTTTCTTCGTTAAAGCAGCTACACATGCTTTGAAGAAATTCCCACTCTTGAATGCTTCAGTTGATGGCAATGACATCGTTTACCACGGTTACTTTGATATCGGTATCGCAGTAAGCTCACCACGTGGCTTGGTAGTTCCAATTTTGCGTGATGTTGACCAAATGAATTTGGCTGACATCGAGAAGAAAATTGCTGAGTTCGGCGCTAAAGCACGTGATGGCAAATTGTCTATTGAAGAGTTGACTGGCGGTACATTCTCCATCTCTAACGGTGGTGTATTCGGATCAATGCTGTCTACTCCGATCATCAACCCACCACAATCTGCTATTTTGGGTATCCACGCCACTAAAGACCGCGCTGTAGTTGAAAACGGTCAAGTCGTTGTTCGCCCAATTAACTACCTTGCTTTGTCATATGACCACCGCATTATTGATGGTCGCGAGGCTGTGCTTGGTTTAGTTGCCATGAAGGATGCTTTAGAAGATCCTTCACGTCTCCTCCTTGATTTGTAAGAAGGGGAGATCATGAGCCAAGTATTTGACGTAGTGGTTATTGGTGGTGGCCCTGGTGGCTACATCGCCGCAATTCGTGCAGCGCAACTCGGTTTTAAGGTTGCCTGTGCTGAATCTCAATCCTATGATGATCCTAAGGGTGAGCCACGTTTGGGCGGCACCTGCTTAAACGTTGGTTGTATTCCTTCCAAGGCATTATTAGCCTCTTCTGAAGAGTTCGAGAAGATCAGCCATCATGCTGCTGATCATGGAATTAAAGTGGGTGCTGTAAGCATCGACTCTAAAAAGATGATCGCTCGTAAAGATGACATCGTTACCAAAATGACCGGTGGTATTCAGTACTTATTCCGTAAGAACAAAATCACCTTGTTAAAAGGCCATGCTTCGTTCGAAGGCAAGGGCGCCGATGGTTATCAAGTGAAGATTGATGGGAAAGATAAAGAAACGGTTACCGCGAAGAATGTGATTATTGCTACCGGTTCTAAAGCGCGTCACCTCCCTGGTATCGCTGTAGACAACGTCTTGATCTGCGATAACGAAGGTGCACTTAAGTTTGATTCTGCTCCCAAGAAATTAGGCGTTATTGGTGCAGGTGTGATCGGCTTAGAGTTGGGCTCCGTATGGCGCCGTCTCGGTGCTGAAGTGACTGTACTTGAAGCCATGCCTTCATTCTTGGGTGCTTGCGATATCGGCATTGCTAAAGAAGCTCAAAAGCTCTTTGCTAAGCAAGGCTTAGATATTCATACTGGCGTGAAGATTGGTGATGTTAAAGCCGACAAGAAGGGTGTAGTGGTGAATTACACCGATAGCGCTGGTAAGGCTGCTAAGTTGGAATGTGAGCGTTTAATTGTTTCCGTTGGTCGTGTACCTAATACTGATAAATTGGGCTTAGATAAGATTGGTCTCAAAGTGGATGAGCGTGGCTTCATTCCAATTGATGATCACACTTGTGCTACTGCTGCGCCTGGCGTCTATGCTGTTGGTGACGTAGTACGCGGCCCTATGTTGGCCCACAAAGCAGAGGACGAAGGCGTCTTGGTTGCCGAAGTGATTGCCGGTCAAAAGCCTCATATCGATTACAACTGCATTCCTTGGGTGATCTATACCGATCCTGAAATTGCCTGGGTTGGTAAAACTGAACAAGCGCTTAAGGAGGCTGGCATTGCTTATAAGGCAGGACAGTTCCCCTTTGCTGCTAACGGCCGTGCATTGGGTATGGGTCGTGCTGATGGTTTTATCAAAGTGTTAGCGGATGCTAAGACTGATGAGATTCTTGGCGTACATATCATTGGTGCCAATGCTTCTGACTTAATTGCTGAAGCAGCAGTTGCAATGGAATTTAAAGCGGCAGCAGAAGATATTGCTCGTATCTGTCATGCACATCCAAGTTTGTCTGAAGTGATGCGCGAAGCAGCATTGGCGACAGACTCACGTGCATTAAATATGTAATTGAAAACCATTGAGTTTTACCAACAGGAGTTAAAGACGCGCGGGTATCAAAGTGATCCCGCGCAGCTTCGTGCTGTAGAGCGTCTTCAGGAATGCGAAGATGAATGGATTGCTTACAAAGAAATCCGCAGCAATACTTTAAAGAAAAAGATATTTAAACCAACGCTCCCCCGCGGTATTTACCTATGGGGTGGGGTAGGTCGTGGCAAATCTTTCTTAATGGACTGCTTTTATGCAGCTTCACCGCTAGAAAAGAAAATCCGCATTCATTTTCATGAGTTTATGCGTGAAGTCCATCGCGAACTCCATGAGCTATCGGGTTTGTCGGATCCGCTGGATGAGCTAGCAAAACGCATTTCAAATCGTTATCGCCTCATTTGTTTTGATGAGTTCCATATTAATGATATCGCTGATGCGATGATTCTCTATCGCTTGCTCAACGCGCTCTTTGCTGACCGCGTGCAGTTTGTGATGACTTCTAACTATCGCCCAGATCAGCTCTATCCCAATGGTTTGCATCGCGATAGATTGATTCCTGCTATCAAGCTATTGGAAGAAAAGCTCGACGTTTTGAATGTAGATGCAGGTAATGATTACCGCCGGGTGCAGATGGCACAAGTAGAGGCTTATCTAACTCCGGTCAATGCGGAAACGCAAGCCACGCTTGGGCAAATGTTTCAAACCTTGATTGGTAATCAAAAAGAAGCTCGTAATCCAGTCTTAAATATTGAGTCCCGTGAGTTACGACCGCTTCACATGGCTGACGGCGTAGTTTGGTTCGACTTCAAAACTTTGTGTTGTGGCCCACGCTCACAAAATGATTATCTAGAGATTGCTAACCAGTTTCATACCGTGATTTTGTCAGGGGTGCCCTATATGCCCCCAAGAATGACGAATGAAGCCCGCCGCTTTATTTGGCTAATTGACGTCTTATATGACCACAAGATCAAGCTCATTATGTCTGCTGAGGTCCCAGCCCCAGATTTGTACACTGAGGGCCAAATTACGGCTGAATTCTCTCGAACCGTGTCCCGTTTGATTGAGATGCAGTCTCGCGACTACCTAGATGCGCCGCGCCGGGTAATTGATACCAGCTTGACCTAAAATAAGGTCATGAGCAGCTTTTCACCCCTAAATGCCGACTTGCATTGCCATTCAGTGATTTCTGATGGCACTTTGACGCCCGAACAATTAGCGGAGCGTGCCAAAGCTAATGGAGTGCATTTATGGGCCCTGACCGATCATGATGAGTTGGGTGGTCAGAAACGTGCGCGAGAAGCGGCTAGTGCTTTAAAGATAGATTATCTAGCTGGCGTAGAAATTTCTGTCACTTGGATGGGTGAGACGATTCATATTGTTGGTCTTGGAATTAATGCTGAGCATGCTGGCATCATCGAAGGACTTCGTCGCACTCGTGATGGTCGAGGTAATCGCGCCAAACTGATGGCCGAACAGTTACTCAAAGCAGGTATACCTGGCGCTTATGAAGGCGCACTTCATTTTGCAGGCAATCATGATTTGATTTCAAGAACGCACTTTGCGCGTTTCTTAGTAGAGCAGGGTGTGTGTCGAAATACCGAGCATGTATTTAAAAATTATTTGATTGAAGGTAAGCCAGGATACGTTCCCCACCAGTGGGCTACTTTAGATGACGCTGTTAGCTGGATTAAATCCGCAGGTGGTGTAGCGGTGATTGCCCATCCTGGACGTTACAGCAGACTGAATGCCATGCAAATGGATGAACTCTATAAGCACTTTAAGGACATTGGCGGTTTGGCGATTGAGGTCATTACTGGTAGTCATAGTCCGGACCAATACAAAACTTTTGCAAAGATTGCCCAGCAATACGGATTTTTAGCCTCTCGTGGCTCCGATTTTCATGATCCAAACGAGAGTCATATTGATCTAGGTAATTTGCCGCACTTACCAGACCATCTGACGCCTGTATGGTCGGCTTTTCATTAATCCACTTCATCATTTAACCACTTAGAAAAAGAATACAGATGTTTGCTGAACGCGTTCTCTCTGGCATGCGACCAACCGGTAGCTTGCACTTGGGTCACTACCATGGTGTTTTAAAGAACTGGGTGCGCTTGCAGTCCGAGTATCCCTGCTTCTTCTTTGTGGCAGATTGGCATGCATTAACTACTCACTACGAAACTCCAGATGTGATTGAGCAGTCTGTATGGGATATGGTTATTGATTGGTTAGCAACAGGCGTTGATCCAAATCAGGCGACCTTGTTTATTCAAAGCAAAGTGCCGGAGCATGCCGAACTTTTTCTATTGCTTTCTATGGGGACTCCATTAGGCTGGCTTGAGCGGGTACCCACCTATAAAGATCAAATTGAGAAACTCAAGGAAAAAGATCTTCAAACCTACGGTTTCTTGGGTTATCCATTGCTACAAGCGGCTGATATTTTGATTTATCGAGCACAGTTTGTACCGGTAGGTGAAGATCAGGTTCCACACGTAGAAATGACTCGAGAAGTAGCGCGTCGTTTTAACTATCTATATGGACGTGAGCCTGGCTTCGAAGAAAAAGCTTTGGAGGCGGTTAAAAAATTAGGTAGCAAGCGCGCCAAGATGTATGCGGAATTACGCGTTGCCTTCCAAGAGCGCGGTGACGATGAGGCATTAGAGCAGGCCAAAGCCTTGCTTCAAGAAGCCCAGAGTTTGTCGATGGCCGACCGTGAAAGACTTTTTGGCTTTTTAGAAGGTGCTCGCAAAATTATCCTGCCTGAGCCACAAGCGTTGCTCACAACCGCATCACGCATGCCTGGTATTGATGGTCAGAAGATGTCGAAGTCTTACGGCAATACCATAAGCATTCGCGAAAATCCTGAAGACGTGATTAAAAAGATTCGTACGATGCCAACTGATCCAGCTCGTGTTCGTAGAACGGATGCTGGTGATCCTGCACGTTGTCCTGTATGGCAGTTGCATACCGTTTACTCCAATGAAGATACAAAACAATGGGTAGATAAAGGCTGTAAATCCGCTGGGATTGGATGTCTTGAATGCAAGCAACCGGTAATTGATTCAATTTTGGCTGAGCAGCAACCAATGTTTGAGCGTGCACAAAAGTATTTAGATGATCCTAGTTTGCTGCGCTCCATCATTGCTGACGGCTGCGATAAAGCACGTAAGGTTGCCCAGGAAACCATGCGCGAGGTTCGCGAAGCTATGGGCCTTGCTTACGATTGAGTCTTAATTTTGCATGATGCTATTTTGAATGCCTCTCCTTGGGTAAGGAGATTTGTGCCCCTCATTCCAAAGGGAGGGGTGGTACTAGATTTAGCCTGCGGATCAGGGCGACACTCTGAGTTATTGGCAAGCATGGGTCATGAAGTGCTGGCAGTTGACCAGGATGTCACGGCAGTAAGGTCTCATGCTAACCCCTTAGTCATCCCAAAATGCCTTAATCTTGAAGAGGCAGATTGGCCTCTGACAGGTTCTGAGTTCAGTGCGATCGTAGTGACAAACTACCTCTATCGTCCGCACTTAGACCAATTGCCCAAAATGCTGCAAAAGGGTGGTGTTTTGATCTACGAAACCTTCGCCCTAGGGAATAAGGAATTTGGTAAGCCATCCAACCCCAATTTCCTCCTAAATCCAGGGGAATTGCTCGCTTTTGCCTCCCGTCATGGTCTTAAGGTGGTGGCTTATGAGGATATTTACGTAGATCAACCCAAACCAGCTATGGTTCAGCGCCTGTGCGCTGTAAAAGGTGAGCTAAAACAGCGCATTCCGTTACAATTTCAGGGTTAAGACAGCTAAAAATCGGTGCATATTCGGTGACAAATACAGCTCATTCCAAAGGTAGCAAAAAGCCCATCGCTGGCAGCATGCCGGCTATCGTGACTCCCATGTTCGAAGATGGCAGCTTGGATTACGCTAGCTTGCGTTCATTGTTGGATTGGCATGTGTCTGAAGGTACTGACGGCATTGTGATTGTTGGCACTAGCGGTGAGTCTCCAACAGTTTCTGTTGAAGAGCATTGCGAGCTCATTCGCGTGACAGTCGAGCAAATTGCCGGACGTATTCCAGTGATTGCTGGTACCGGCGGTAACTCTACGATTGAAGCGATTGAGTTAACCAAATTTGCTAAGCAGGTTGGCGCGGATGCCAGCTTGCAGGTAGTACCGTATTACAACAAGCCAACCCAAGATGGTATGTTTGCGCACTTTAAAAAGATTGCAGAGTCGGTGGATTTGCCAGTGATTTTGTATAACGTTCCCGGTAGAACGGTTGCTGATTTGGCTGGTGATACTGTGGTTCGTTTAGCGGGTGTGCCAGGCATCATCGGTATTAAAGAGGCAACAGGCAGCTTAGAACGTGGCACCTTATTGATCAATGATCTCAAGCGTGCCGGCCATCAAGACTTCTCCGTATTTTCTGGCGATGATCTCACGGCCGCCATGCTCATGTTGATGGGCGGTAAAGGTAATATTTCTGTCACGGCTAATATTGCTCCACGCTTGATGCATGAGCTCTGCGTAGCCGCTATGTCAGATGATGTGAAAAGAACCCGTGAAATTCAATATCAATTGATTGCAGTTCATAAGGCCATGTTCACAGAGGCCAACCCAATCCCCGTGAAGTGGGCATTGCATGAGATGGGTAAGATTACTGCTGGCATTCGCTTGCCATTAACACCTTTAAGCATTTCTTTGCGTGAGCCTTTGAAGGCAGCGTTAAAACAGGCCAACCTATTATGATGAATTTGCTCTCACTATACCGTCGATATTTTTCGATTCTGGCTTTAATCGTTATCGCTTCTGCCGCGTTGACTGCCTGTAAATCAGTTACTAGTAACGATACCGTTGACTATAAGAGTGCAGGGGCTGTGCGCGGCCCTAATTTGTCATACCCTCCTGACTTGATCACGGCACAGGCTGATCGACGCTACATCGTTCAGGATGGCGCAGCGACGATGTCCGAATACAATGCCGCAGTGAAGAAATCAACTCAGATGCGCAGCAACGTCATGACAGGTATTCCTGGTATGCGAATTGCGCGTGATGGTGAGCGTCGTTGGTTGGTTGTTGAAAAACCAGCCCCTGAGCTCTACCCGCAAGTAAAAGATTTTTGGCAAGAAAATGGTTTCTTGTTAGTGGTAGATTCTCCATCAACCGGCATTATGGAAACCGACTGGGCAGAAAATCGGGCGAAGATTGCGCAAGATTGGATTCGCTCAACGATTGGTGGTGCAATCGACTCTATTTATGACACTGGTGAACGCGATAAATACAAAACTCGTCTTGAGGTATCCAAGCCAGGCGAGACAGAAATCTACATTACTCAACGCGGTGCGATTGAGAAATGTACAACCGACACAACAGGCGCTTGTTTATCTACCATTTGGACCGCTCGTCCAAATGATCCTGAGTTAGAGGCCGCATTCCTGGCTCGTTTGATGGAGCGCTTAGGCATGACGCAAGAGCAGGCTAAAGCAATGGTTGCAGTGCCTCTTGGCCCTAAAACGCCTAAAGCGAAGTTTGTTCAGGAGGGCACTAACCAAGCTTATATCGAGCTCAGTGCTGGCTTTGATCGCTCTTGGCGTGATGTTGGATTGGCTCTGGATCGCTCTAACTTCACGGTTGAGGATCGGAATCGCTCAAGTGGTGTTTACTATGTTCGTTACGTGAATCCTAAAGACTTGGGCGATACCAAGGGCTTCTTCTCCAACCTCTTTAGCAGTAAAGATGAGTCTGGTATGAAGGCCAAAAAATATCAGGTGCTAGTGAAGAGTACTGGTGAGAATTCTGCGAATGTCTATGTACAGGGCGCGGATGGCAAACCAGAAAATACGCCCGCTGGTTATCAGTTGCTGACTTTGTTAACGGAGCAACTAACAAAGTAGTAGATTTTTAAAGGAAATAAAAAAGCCGCTTTTCAGCGGCTTTTTTTCTTCATGAAGAAGATTACTTCTTAGCATCAGCAGCAGGAGCAGCTGGAGCAGCAGCAGGAGCTTCAGCAGCAGGAGCAGCTGGAGCAGCAGCAGGAGCTTCAGCAGGTTTTGCTTCTTCTTTTTTACCGCAAGCGGCCAAGGCGATTGCAAACATTGCAGCGATAACGAGTGACTTCTTCATTTGTAAATTCCTTTAAAAAAATTAATAACAATTACCGGTAATTGTTCTCTGGATATACCGAGGGATTGCCCCTAAGTAGTTTCCAGCAACAATTATATCCATCTCCGCCTTCAGTGCTCAAAAACCAACCAGCCGGCTAAATAAGCCTCATAAAGGCTAGATTGATCAAGCTGTTTTAGTCTGCCTGCCCTCAGCTCTTTATGGGCAGAGAGGGTTTGCCAGGCCGCAAGAATATCTGGAGCTTGTCCCTGGGTCATGGATTCTCCATTGCAATATACCTGTTCCCCAAGGCTCAGAATACGGGTTTGCGGGTGAGGTAGAAGTTTGCTGGATCGAAGCTTTCTAAGAAATTCTTGGGGCTTCAGGGGCTTATCGGGGGCATCAAACAGAGCCTGTTGTTTAGGTTCCGAAAGGTAGGCGGTAATGCCGGGCAGAAACCCATCAATTTGGTCTAGTTTCAGCTCTTTGAGTTTTGAGCCTAGTTGTTTGATGAGCTCTTCCGGCAATTGCTCTGCACTATGAGTTGCGCCCTGCTTAGGGTCTGCAAACTTGCTCTCTAGCGCGGGAATATCCTCCAAAGATTCTGCTAGGCGCCACAAACCTTCTTGCAGTAATTCTTTAAAGCTGGGGGAGCGAAATCCAACAGACCATGTTTGGCAACCCGCATCTAGTGCAATGCCATCATGAGCAACATGCGGTGGTAAATACAGCATATCGCCAGGCTCCAAAGTCCACTCTTGTTCGGGCTTAAAGTTGCGCAGAATTTTTAGCGGTAGATTAGGGTTGAGACTCAGATCTTTTTGTTCTGAAATTTTCCACCGCCTTCTGCCAGACATTTGAATTAGGAAGACGTCGTAAGAATCAAAGTGGGGCCCAACGCCCCCTCCAATGCCAGCAATGCTAATCATTAAGTCTTCTAAGCGCGCATCAGGAATAAAGCGGAACCAAGACAGAATTTTTGTAGCTGCTGGATGATGTGCCTCCATTCCTTGAAGCAATAAAGTCCAGTCGGGTTTGTCGATCGATGGAATGGCCTTTTTAGAAAACGGTCCGCTATCAAAGCTCCATGGATTGGATTTAACCAAGCGCGCCTCTACCTCATCTTGCAGGGCAAATTTGAGTAACTCTTTGGTGGGAATTGGGCTATCCAGGGACTCACCATTCCTAGCTGAAAGGGCAAATGCCGGAATCGCCCCCCTGATGAGAAGGGGCTTTTTATGCCAATACCGCGCCATGAACTGGTCTGGGCTAATACCCCCAAATAAGGCCCAGGGCTCGCCTAAAGGGAGCTTTGAGGGGGCCCGAGGCGGCTCATAGGGTTTGCTCAAGTAAAATGAGGTCATAAAGTAAAAAGCTGTTTAGAAACTGATTAAAAACGAATGTTCGACAAATTCCGCATGAAGATTGAAAAAAATACCATCGTATCCCTTCGCTATAAGTTAACCGATGCGCAAAACAATGTCATCGAGGAACCCGATTCTCCGATGGTATACCTGCACGGAGGTTATGAAGGTACTTTTCCTAAAATTGAGAATCTGCTTGATGGCCAAGATATTGGTTATGAGGCAACGATTCAGCTTGAGCCTAATGAAGCTTTTGGTGAATATGATCCTGAGTTGTTAAAAATCGAGCCACGTACCCGTTTCCCTGAGCCCTTAGAAGTGGGGATGCAGTTTGAAGGGGTTCCTGATGCAGAAGAAGACGCTGCTGCCGATGACGCTGATGATGAGCCTTTGATCTATACCGTCACCGATGTTGCTGATAATCAAGTGGTGTTAGATGGAAATCATCCGCTGGCTGGTATGGCGTTACGTTTTTGGGTTCAAGTTGCTGATGTGCGTGCTGCTACTGATGATGAAATTGACAATCGACATCCTGAAGGGGGCGAAAGTTTTTCATTTGGTATGCCTAATGATGATGTTGATGACGATGAAGAGTTTCCAGGTGGTGCACTAGGGGGTGAGAATAGTGGTCCACGCACTCTGCATTAATTCAACACCAAACTTGAATAAAAAAAGGAATAGCATGCTATTCCTTTTTTCTTTGCATCATTTCTTCTACATGTTTACCGAGCGTTAAGCCCAAATTACTATTCTCTGAGCCACTGTTTAATCGCATCAAGATCGCGTTTGGTGTCGCTAGAGCCTTCAGCATCAGGGCCAGTAGGCGTGTTACTTAACTTGGCTAAAGCCTGCTCTAGCGCTGCAATCTTGGCTTCCTGTTCGATCGTGGCATCGATTAAACCTTTGAGCGCCATTGATACAGGATCATCTACATTCGGCGTCACTCCATAAGCAGAAAAATATTCCTTTGTTTTGCTATCAGGACTTTGCGGTAAATCTGGATGCAGGATGCGCGCAGGAATACCAACAGCAGTCGCACCCGCAGGAATTTCTTTTAGTACTACGGCATTGGATCCAACGCGTGCACCATCGCCTACAGTAAATCCACCGAGAACTTTTGCACCAGCACTGACCACAACACCTTTACCAAGGGTGGGGTGGCGCTTAACGCCTTTATAAAGCGAAGTACCGCCCAAGGTAACGCCTTGATAAATTGTGCAGTCATCGCCAATTTCAGTGGTCTCACCAATCACAATGCCAAGCCCATGATCCAGAAATACTCGGCGACCAATCTTTGCGCCAGGATGAATTTCTATACCCGTGAAAAAACGCGCAAACATAGATAGCACACGGGCAATCCATTTCAGGCCAAGATTCCACAGAAAATGGGAGATACGATGCAACCAAACTGCATGCAGACCTTGGTAGCAAGTAATGACCTCGAGACGATTCCGGGCTGCTGGGTCTCTGGCAATAATGGAGTCGACTTGGTCGAATAGGGGATTTGACATATGTAGATTTTAACGGGATGCGCTTATTTTCTCAGGAGCATCTGTTTTGCAATGCCCCGCAGCAGATCAATCTCTTCTTTATGAAGGCGACTACGAGCAAACAGAGCTTGAATACGGGGCATCAGTTTCTTGGGATTGGCTGGATCTAAATACCCAATGGCCTCCAAACCTTCGCGCCAATGTTCCACCATGGCTGCAACGGCCGCAGGATCGGCAAAATCAGCCATTTCTTCCCGGCTGGATAAGGCATTTCGCCCACCCAAATGCCGGGAGAGTGTTTCCCTAAGGGTGTAGGCGCAGACCATGATTGCCTGGGCCAGATTAAGAGACGGGTAGTCCGGATTCGCATCTAACCAGACCCTATGGGTGCATAAGGCCAAATGATCGTTATCCAAGCCAGTTCTTTCTGGACCAAAGAGCAGGGCAACCTTTACTCCTCCTGCTGTCGTATCGGCTATTAAGGTCCGAGCGGTCTCCCAGTCTAAGGCTGGCGGGCCAAATTCTCGATCACGGCTGGTTAAGCCTAAAACTAGTGAGCAACCCTCTACGGCGGAAGATAGGGAGCTGGTTTCTGAGGAGCGCTCAAGGATATCTACCGCACCGCTGGCTAAAGCAATGGCATCCGCATTGACTGATACGTCTTTGATCTTGGGATTAATAAGGCGCAGGTCGCTAAAGCCCATAGTTTTAAGGGCGCGAGCAGCAGAACCCACGTTTCCTGGGTGACTGGTTTCGACTAAAACCCAGCGTAGTAGTTCAGATTTGTCGATATTCATCAATGCCATTGGGGGTGTTCATAGGGGGTAATGGATGCTAATCGTTTAGAATCAGACTGTTAGCTTCGTATTGTCATGCAATTTTCTTTTTGCAGGCATTACAAGGAGCTTGTTCTTATTTAATTTGTCCATCAATACTATGCATCCCATGTTAAATGTGGCCATCAAGGCCGCCCGTCGCGCTGGAACAGTCATTAATCGTGCTTCTTTGAATTTAGAGCGCTTGCAAGTTGACCGTAAGCAACACAACGATTTCGTCACCGAGGTGGACAAAGCCGCAGAAGCGGCCATCATTGAAACGCTGAGCGAGGCCTATCCAACCCATGGATTTTTGGCTGAAGAAACAGGCGAACACAATGCGGATGCAGAAAACGTTTGGATCATCGATCCGCTAGATGGCACAACCAATTTCATTCACGGCTTTCCGCAGTATGCGGTTTCGATTGCGCTGGCAGTGAATGGCGTGATTCAACAAGCCGTTGTTTACGACCCAACTCGTGATGAGTTATTTACCGCTACCCGTGGTGCGGGCGCGTATTTGGATCGTCGGCGTTTGCGTGTAGCCACGCAAGATCGCTTGGCAAATTCTTTGCTCGGTACCGGATTTCCGTATCGTGAAGACCAGGACTTAGAAAAGTATTTAAAGATTTTTGCTGAAATGTCACGTCAATGCGCGGGCTTACGTCGCCCAGGCGCTGCATCATTGGATTTGGCTTATGTAGCAGCTGGTCGTTACGATGGATTTTTTGAGGGCGATCTCAAACCATGGGACATGGCCGCCGGTGCTTTGCTAATCACTGAAGCGGGCGGGCTGATTGGTAACTATCGTGGTGAAGAAGGCTTTCTGAAAAGCGGTGAAGTGATGGCTGCCAATCCACGTATCTTTGCACAAATGGTGCAGTCACTCTCTAAATACTCAGCGTCTTAATTTAATCTCTCAACCCGAGAAGTCAGTAGCGCTTAGTGCTTAATAAGGTCGAGATAGCGCGCTCCAGCACTATCGATCAATAGGGCGCTTGCCCTAGGGTGAAGACTCTCAGGGTGATCGAGATCCCAGTCGGATAAAACCCAACGCTGCCAAGTCTGGGTGTTTAAAGATTCTTCATGATGGGCCGGCAAGTGAGTATGCCCATGAATTAATCTGTCTCCAGATTGATCTTTCATTACATCTGCACAAGCTTCTCGCGTCACATCCATTTTGAGTTGACTTGCGGCAGAGCGTAGCTGCGTTTGATATTGACCATGACTATTGCTGCGTAGATGCTGGGCAATACCTCTGCGCCAATTGAGGGGTAGAGTTAGAAAGAGTTTTTGCACCCATGGTTTTCTGACCCAACTACGAAATAGCTGGTAGCCAAAGTCTGCAGTACATAAAGCATCACCATGAGCTAAGACCCATTTGTGTGAAGCTAATTCAACTAAGCTAGGATCTGGCAAGAGCGTCATGCCAGTCTTTTTAATAAAACTTTTGCCGATTAAAAAATCTCGATTGCCATGGATGTAATATGTTTTTACTTTGGCAGAAAGGTTGGCGATGGCACGCTGAACTTCTTGTTGAAAAGGTGAGGATGCGGATGCATCATCACCTACCCAATACTCAAATAAGTCACCCAGAATAAATACAGCCTCAACTTTAGGAGCTTCTTTTTCACAGAAGTCGAAAAAGCGTTGCGCCGTCAAGGGCATTGACGGCGTCAGGTGTAGGTCTGATATGAGCAGTGCGCTCGCGTATTGCGGGATCATTCCTCTAGAACAGTGGCCTTCTCAATCACAACATCTTCAGCTGGAACGTCTTGATGAAAGCCGGAGCTACCAGTCTTGACTTTGCGAATGGTGTCAACGACATCCATGCCGCCAGTAACCTTGCCGAATACTGCATAACCCCAGCCTTGGGCATTCGGAGCGGTGTGATTTAGAAAATCATTGTCATTCACATTGATGAAGAATTGAGCAGTTGCAGAATGAGGGTCGCTGGTTCGCGCCATAGCTACAGTGTAGCGATCATTCTTGAGGCCATTATTGGCTTCGTTTTCAATTTCTGCGCCTGTTGGCTTTTGCTTCATGCCGGCAGTCATGCCGCCGCCTTGAACCATAAAGTTATCAATCACACGATGAAAAATCGTGCCATCGTAATGACCGCTTTTTACGTATTGCAAGAAGTTAGCAACACTTTTGGGTGCCTTAGCTGCATCAAGAATAAGGGTGATATCACCCTTATTGGTTTTTAAGAGTACTTTCGCCATTATTAGTTCTACTTTCTGGAAGGTTGGTTGATGGAGCATTGCTTGGCAGAGTATCTGCGGAATTGAGGGCGCGATTAACAGGGCGCTTTGCGGGGGGCTTGAGTACGTCCAAGAGCGCTTTAGCGCGGTTGGAGTACTGACGCTGATTCAGCAATGCATTTTTTGCAGCGTCTTCATATGCTTGAGCACCAAGGCGAATATAGATCTCACCCAGATTGGCTGAGGCAATGGCATAGCTAGGGCGCAGCTTTAATGCAAGCTCTAAATAATCTCGCGCTTCAATCCATTGGCCTTGGTTGGCAGCTATCGCTGCAAGATTATTGTAGGGTTCTGGCAATTCAGGGAACTGCTGAGTAATTTCAATCAAGGTTTTTTTAGCTTGATCGAATTGGCGCATCTCAATTTGTAAGCGCGCTTTTACAAAACGCAATTGCACATTACGTGGCGTCTTCTTAAGGTCCACATTGATTTGGGTAACCGCATCTTGATATTTGCGCGCCTTGATGAGCTTTTCTACATCGGATGGCACCGCATTTTTGGTGATGGGGTCCGGCTCAATAATCAAGAAGGACATAAATGGGACGCCAACGGTCTCTGATAGCTCTGGATTTAATGGGTCATAGCCCACATCCGCCGATAACCTGGGAGGATCAGTTGGGCTGTAGCCACCTAAATAGGGTTGTGGGGCCAATTGTCCCGACTTCATTTCCCGGGTATTTAATGCCTGAATTTCAGCATCCGCACGTTGCTGAGCGGGCGTGCTGCACCCTGTCATTAGCACCAATGACACCAAAGTGGCAAAAGTTAGGGCTAAGACCTTATTCGGGGTAATTTGTGGCGCTGGGGCGTTGTGGGGCATAGAGGAAGGGGTGTGAAACGGGCTCATTCGATATACTCAGCGCTCAGTCTAACAAATTGGCGCTACTTGCCCCACCTTTATAGCCCTATGCTGCAAATCTATAACACCCTTAGCCGTTCTAAACAGGTCTTTAAGCCCATAGTGCCGGGCAAGGTCAAGATGTACGTCTGCGGCATGACGGTTTATGACTTTTGCCATATTGGCCATGCCAGGGTCATGATCGTCTTTGATATGGTGGTTCGTTGGCTTAGGGCTAGCGGCTATGAAGTGCTTTATGTGCGCAATATCACTGATATTGATGACAAGATCATCAACCGTGCCATTGAGAATGGCGAACCCATTTCTGCATTAACCAATCGTTTTATCGATGCGATGCATGCCGACTCGAATGAGTTGGGTTTAATTCATCCCGATCAAGAGCCGCGTGCTACCGATTACATTGCCCAAATGCAGGGCATGATTGGCAAACTCATTGAAAACGACTTGGCCTATCAAGCCAATGATGGCGATGTCAATTTTGCGGTGCGTTTGCTGCCACGCTATGGTCAGCTATCCGGTAAGACACTTGATGAATTAAATGCTGGTGAGAGGGTAGCGGTTGGTGATGGCAAGCGTGATCCGTTAGATTTTGTTTTATGGAAAAGTGCTAAAGCTGAAGAGCCTGCTGATACTCGCTGGAAGTCACCATGGGGTGAAGGCCGTCCAGGCTGGCATATTGAGTGCTCAGCCATGTCTTGTGACTTACTGGGTGAGCACTTTGATATTCATGGTGGAGGTGCGGATTTGCAATTCCCGCACCACGAAAATGAAATTGCTCAAAGCGAAGGCGCTTTGTATGGCAAAGATCGTAAAGAAGATGATGCTCCCTTTGTTAATTACTGGATGCATAACGGCCACATTCGAGTGAACGAAGAGAAAATGTCCAAGTCATTGGGCAACTTCTTTTTAATACGAGATGTCTTAAAAAGCTTTGATCCAGAAGTATTGCGCTTCTTCATGCTGAAGGCGCATTACCGTAGTCCGATTAATTACAGCGATGCACAACTAGAAGAGGCACGCTCAGGACTTGGTCGTCTATACACTGCCTTGGCTCAAGCCCCAAAAGCACAATCAATCAATCTAGATCCACACAATCCATGGGCCAAGCGCTTTGCGGATGCCATGAATGATGATTTCAATACACCAGAGGCGATTGCGGTCTTGTTTGATCTGGCCAGCGAAGTTAACCGTGCGCAAGGCCAAGAAAAGCAATTACTCGCCAATACAATGAAGGCCCTTGGCGCCTCTCTAAATTTCTTGCAGCGCGATCCAACTGCATTTTTGCAGGCGGGTTCCAAAGATCAGGATGGCTTAAGTCCTGCGCAAATTGAAGAACATATCGCTGCACGTGTGGCCGCTAAACAAGCAAAAGATTTTGCCCAAGCAGACTTAATTCGTAAGACATTACTAGAGCAAGGAATTGTTCTGGAAGATAAACCCGGCGGCTTAACAGAATGGCGTAGGGCTTAATGACTGTAGCAAAAGAAATAAAAGTGGAAAAAGCAGAATCAATTCTTGAGGAAATTGCTCCAGACTATTGGGAGCAGGCTTGCAAAGAATTGATGAAGCACGATCGTATTCTGAAAAAATTGATTCCTAAAATTGGATCCGGATTTTTAGTGACACGCGGCGATTCTTTTAATACTTTGGCAAGATCGATTGTTGGACAGCAAATTTCAGTTGCAGCAGCTCAAACCGTATGGAATAGGGTGCTTGCTGCGAGCAAGAGAAAGGTCACACCCAAAAATATCCTAGCGCTATCCGTTGAAGAGTTGCGCGCCGCCGGATTATCTGGGCGCAAGGTGGAGTACATCCGCGATTTAGCAGATCACTTCGATTCCGGTCGCCTCCATGCCAATCAGTGGAAAGATATGGATGATGAGAGCGTGATCAAAGAATTAAGCTCTATTCGGGGAATTGGCCGCTGGACTGCTGAAATGTTCCTCATTTTTAATATGGTTCGCCCTAATATCCTCCCTTTGGACGATATTGGTTTAATTAAGGCTATTTCCCTCAATTACTTCAGTGGTGAGCCTGTTAGCCGCCATGAGGCGAGGGAGGTGGCTGCCAATTGGGCCCCGTGGCGTACGGTAGCTACCTGGTATATGTGGAGAAGTATCGACCCCGCCCCAGTTGAATATTAAAATCAGACTATGAAAACGACTTTCCTGGATTTTGAGCAGCAAATCGCCGAATTAGAGTCAAAGATTGAAGAGCTGCGTTTTGTGCAAGATGAGTCATCGGTAGATATCTCCGATGAGATCAAAACGCTTGCCGAAAAGAGTCAGCAGTTAACAAAAGATGTTTATGCCAATTTGACTCCTTGGCAGGTCTCTCAAGTAGCGCGTCATCCACAGCGTCCTTACACCTTAGATTATGTTGGTGCTTTATTTACCGACTTCCATGAACTGCATGGTGATCGCACTTTTGCAGATGATCAATCAATCATTGCTGGGTTAGCCCGTTTTGAAAATCAGCCTTGTATGGTGATCGGTCATCAGAAGGGCCGCGACACCAAAGAACGTGCCCTCAGAAACTTCGGCATGAGCCGTCCAGAGGGTTACCGCAAAGCAATGCGCCTCATGCGTCTTGCGGAAAAGTTTGGCATTCCAGTATTTACTTTTGTAGATACCCCAGGCGCATTCCCTGGCATTGATGCGGAAGAGCGCAATCAGTCTGAAGCGATTGGCCGCAATTTGTTTGTGCAAGCAGAGCTTGAAGTTCCCATCATCGCCACCATTATTGGTGAAGGGGGTTCCGGTGGTGCGTTAGCTATTGCTATGGGCGATGTGGTCTTAATGTTGCAGAACTCCACTTACTCAGTAATCTCTCCTGAAGGCTGTGCATCTATCCTCTGGAAGACTGCTGATAAGGCTCCCGAGGCAGCTGAGCAGCTGGGCCTCACGGCTCAGCGCTTAAAGGCTTTGGGTCTAATCGATAAGATCGTTGCTGAGCCTATTGGTGGCGCACATCGTGATTACGACAATATGATGAGCAATATGCGCAAAGCACTTGCTGAATCTTTGAAAACTTTTGACGGCATGAAAGTGGATGCATTGCTTGAACGTCGTCATGAGCGTTTGATGAGCTATGGCAAGTTCAAGGAAATCACAGCAAAGTCCTAAGCTGGGAAAACGAATTGCGGTTGCCTTAAGTGGCGGCCTCGATTCGGTTGTGTTGCTCGACACGGTTTGCAAAGCGCAAGCTAAAAGCCAAAATCAAATCTACGCCTTTCATATTCATCATGGCTTACAAAAACCGGCAGATGACTGGTTAATCTTTTGCGAGAAGCTGACCAAAAAATACAAGATCCATTTTGATTTTCGACTCTTGCATCTAAGTAGTTCTAACGAGCAAGGTAATATCGAGGCCAGGGCAAGAGAAGGGCGTTACGAAGCGCTCGCCGATCTTTGCGAAGAATATGGCATCGAAGATTTACTCTTGGCCCATCATCAAAACGATCAAGTAGAAACCGTTCTCCTGCAGCTCCTGCGGGGCTCGGGCGTAGCTGGCTTATCCGGTATGCCAACAAGGAGGAGGCTTTCCAGCAATCAACACCTCACCCTCTGGCGCCCACTCTTAAATCAAAGCAGACAAGAGCTTGAAGCTTATGCCAAAGAACATAAGCTCAAATGGATTGAAGATCCAAGCAATCAAAATACAAAATATCGTCGTAATGCTATTCGCAAGAAAATTATTCCTGCTCTTGAAAGTATTCAGCCTGAAGCATTAACGAATATGGCACGCAGTGCTGAGTTACTTGGTGAAGCGCAAGTCCTACTGAATCGCTTAGCGCAGCAAGACGGCAAAAATATTCTCAATCAAGATCAATTGCAAGTAGCGCCACTTCTAGCTTTGGCTAAAGATGATTTGCCTGCAGCAAACAATGTCTTGCGTTACTGGTTGCAAACTCAGCAGTTGGCAATGCCATCGCAAGAGCGCCTCCAATCTTGGTGGCGCGATCTGACGAAAGTTAAAGCTGATGCCAAGCTTGAGTGGCTACATGACGAAAGAAAGATCTGCCTCTGGCGTGGAGCCCTTCAAGTTGCGGGCGCAGAAGAAGGTCAATGGGTGCTTAAATCACTGCCGGCCAATTCCAAGCAATTAGGTCTTCCTGCGGATTGGGTAAAAACTGCCCAGGGGAATAACCAAATCACGCTGAGAGAGCGCCTAGGCTCTGAGAAGATTCAGATAAAGCCCAAGACACCCCGTAAAACCCTTAAAAACCTCTATCAGGAGGCTGATATCCCTCCATGGGAGCGTCAATCACCCTTGCTTTACATCAATGATGAATTGATCGCTGTGGCGGGTATTGGGCTGAGTTACCCGCACCTGACATCCGCCGGTAGGCGAGTACTCCCAGAATGGGTGCAAAACCCTGTAAAATAAGCCCTTTTTAGACCCTCAAGGATTCATTTCCTTGTTACTGATAGTTAAATAGACGGCTTTATGGCTCTTATCGTTCATAAATATGGTGGCACCTCAATGGGCTCAACAGAGCGCATTGCCAATGTTGCCAAACGCGTTGCTAAATGGATGCGTGCAGGCCACCAAGTGGTGGTTGTGCCTTCAGCCATGTCAGGCGAAACCAATCGCTTGTTAGGTCTCGCAAAAGAAATCAACCCTGATGCAAATCCACGCGAGTTAGATCAAATCGCTTCTACAGGTGAGCAAGTTAGTTCTGGCTTGTTAGCGCTGGCGCTCATGCGTGAAGGTATTGATGCAGTGAGCTACGCTGGTTGGCAAGTAACAGTCCATACCGATTCTGCATTTACCAAGGCGCGCATTAAGAGTATTGAAAGCGACAAGATTCTCAAAGATCTTAATGCTGGTCGTGCGGTTGTTGTTACTGGTTTCCAGGGCGTTGATCCTAATGGCAACATCACCACATTAGGTCGTGGCGGTTCTGATACATCAGCAGTGGCAATGGCGGCAGCCTTAAAAGCGGATGAGTGTTTGATCTATACAGACGTTGATGGTGTTTACACAACCGACCCACGCGTCTGCGAAGATGCACGTCGCTTAGATAAGATTACCTTTGAAGAGATGCTAGAAATGGCGAGCTTAGGTTCAAAGGTATTGCAGATTCGTTCAGTTGAGTTTGCGGGTAAGTACAAAGTTAAAACCCGGGTTCTGTCTTCCCTGACAGACCCATTGATGCCTTTAGACATCGAGATGAAGTCGGGCACCTTGATTACATTTGAAGAGGACAGCACTATGGAAGCCGCAGTTATTTCCGGCATCGCCTTTGCGCGTGATGAAGCGAAGATTACCGTTCTTGGAGTTCCTGATCGTCCAGGCATTGCGTATCAAATTCTTGGTCCGATTGCGGATGCCAATATTGATGTGGATATGATTATTCAGAATCAATCAGTTGAAGGTAAAACAGACTTTACTTTCACAGTGCCGCGTGCTGATTATCAAAAAGCATTGGACTTGCTCAAGAACACCGTGCAAGCTCACATCGAAGCAAAAGAAATCTCTGGCGATCCAAAGGTCTCTAAAGTTTCAGTTGTTGGTGTTGGTATGCGTTCCCACGTTGGTATCGCCAGCAAGATGTTTCGCACTTTGTCGGAAGAGGGCATCAACATCTTGATGATCTCCACCAGCGAAATCAAGATCTCAGTGGTGATTGATGAGAAATACATGGAGTTGGCTGTGCGTGCCTTGCACAAAGCATTTGAGCTGGACCAGAAGTAAGTAAAAAGCACAATAAACCCCTCAGAAGCGGTTATCCGTTAAACTGTAGGGCGTTGTAATAGTAAGAAGTACGGAGACGTGGCCGAGCTGGTCGAAGGCACTCCCCTGCTAAGGGAGCATCGGGGCTAAAACTCTGATCGGAGGTTCGAATCCTCTCGTCTCCGCCAAATACTCTGTATTTTGGCAATGAAATCAAAGGGTTACAGGTTTGGTTATCTGTATACCCCTTTTTCAACCCTCACTTCATCATTCCATAGACTCCATTTTTCCCTAAAAACTAGGGGTGGGGGAGGGAAAAACTACAGAATTAAAGATAGATATAGGGTGCTTCCGACGCTAGCTTTAGTTTTCAAATTTAAGCATATTTCTTGATAAGAACTATAAATAATCTGTCTTTATTCATATATGCTTTTAAGAATAACTAAAGGGGAGTATATGCATAAGACTAGCTTGTATTTTGTATTGGCTTTTGGACTCATTTCTAGTGCTAGCGGTCAAGGCTACAACAATTACTACAATCAAAATGGACAGAACCAAGGTAGAGCTGTTCAACAAGGTAATACCACTAATTACTACAACCAGAACGGTCAAAACCAGGGACGAGCAGTTCAGCAGGGTAATACGGCTAATTTTTACAACCAGAATGGTCAAAGTGAAGGAAGAGTGGTTCAACAAGGTAATACTGCTAACTACTACAACCAGAATGGTCAGAGCCAAGGTAGAGCAGTGCAGAATGGAAATACAACCAACTACTATGACCAAAACGGTCAGAGCCAAGGTAGAGCAGTACAAAATGGAAACACTGTTAACTACTATGACCAAAATGGTCAAAGCACAGGTAGAAAAACAATTCAGTAGAACCTTCAGTCAGCAAATGTTTTTTTGTAATTTAGACTCGCAAGCCTAAACATTGTCTTAATTATGAAAAAAATTACTCATGATGAATTCGTCCTTAAGATGAAGGTAGCCAATCCTTCAGTAGAGGTAATTGGCAAATTCACAGGGATATTGAACCCCATAAGAGTTCGCTGTCCAAATTCACATGAGTGGGAGCCAATAGCAAATTCAATATTAAGGGCTGCAAAAAATAATAAAAACAGTTATGGCTGTGCTATTTGCTCTGGGAGAAAGAAAAAGACGCATGAAGAATTCGTGGCGGAATTGCACGCAATTAATCCCAACATTCAAGTAACGGGAATTTTCCAAGCAGTTGATAAAAAAGTTGATATTAGGTGTAGGACGTGTGGAAATTTTTGGTCAACTACGGGAAATGCCCTATTAAGAAAATCTGGTTGCATGGTGTGTGGTCTGGAAAGTTCAAAACTTAAGCAACGAAAATCAGTCAAACAATTTGAGCTTGATGCTTCTATTGCAAACCCTAACATTGAGATTCTTGGTAAATACGTTAATTCAAAATCCCATTTGAAATGTCGATGCAAAAATTGTGCTTATGAGTGGGAGCTTACCCCCTCAAACCTATTGAAGGGTCGGGGTTGTCCAAGGTGTAGCGGCAACCTTGCTATGTCAAATACGGAATTCATGGAGAAATTGCGCCAAGTTCAGCCAAATATAGAGGCCTTAGGCGAATATTCATCAAACAAATCTAGAGCTCCATGCAGATGTAAGGTCTGCAATTGGGAATGGAATCCTCCTCTTTATCGCCTACTTAAGGGTCGAGGTTGTCCAAATTGTGCTGGGGTACCTAATATTACTCATGAAATTTTTTCTGAAAAAGTCTCTCACGAAAGAAGTGATTTAACTCTATTGGGAGAATTTACGGGCATGAGAAAGAGCATTAGATGTAAATGCACCACCTGCTCTCATGAGTGGGATGCTCCAGCTCAGCATATATGGAAGGGAACATCGGGTTGTCCAGCCTGTGGCTACGAGAGGTCAGCAGAAGCATCTAGAAAATCTAATGAGGATTTCTTGAAAGATTTTGAGGAAAAGAATTTAGATGCAAGCAAAATAAAACTTCATTCCGAGTACCATAATTCTACAACTCGTATGGATGCAGAATGCTTAACTTGTGGTCATAGGTGGACGCCAATAGCTAGCACTTTAATCAGGGGGAGTGGATGCCCTGTCTGCAATGCTGCAGGGTACGATATTCGTAAGCCGGGTGTTTTCTACCTATATGAAATTGCATATTTAGGTGATACCTATCTTGGATTTGGGATATCAAATCAATATATTGATAGAGAAAGAACCCATTTAAGAAATCTAAATGAATACTCAGGGAGAATATTGGAAAAATATCTCTATAAATTCGAAGACGGAAATGAGTGTCTCAACCTTGAAACAAAAGTAAAACAGCAATTAAAGGCTTTAAATCAAGCCCATAACCTAGGAATAGAGGGGTTTATTACTGAATGTGCGAAGTATTCTGCAATGAACTTAATACTAAGATTGATTGATGAATCCAATGGAGAGTTGTGTGATTCCGAGGAATCTTAAAACTTATCTACTATTCTGCGAAGCCACTTACTTGCATCAAGTCCCAGAGCTTCACAGTAGGACACAAACTCAATGATGTCTAAATTACGCTCCCCAGACTCAACTTTAGAAATATAGCTTTGGGGTTTCTTGAGATTCTTTGCTAGGTCAACTTGATGCATCTTGGCCTGTAATCGAGCGTTTTTAAGCTCAGACCTAAGAAGTTCATATTTTTGGCGTTCCAGCATGAACCCATGCTATGAGTTATCCCTAAATATCCCATATTAGGATATAGAATATAGAGATTAGAACCATCGGGGTGAGCAATGAAGTGTCTACTGGCATTTACGGCTTTAGTTTTAGCATCTATTTCTTTAGTTTATGGACAGTGGGGGCAACCTCAGTGCGGCACCTCATTTACCCCTCCGTGTATTCAGCAAGTTAGACCTGCTGTACCACCACCAGGCCCTCCTAGAGCAGACCCTTATCAAAATAGGCCAGATTATTCCCAGCAATTGAATGGAGGTGGTTTTTCACAAACTCGGCAAACGGACTGGAATTGTGTCGCAAGGTGTACTGCTCAGGGTGGTGGCGGGAATCAATGCAACCAAATTTGTTCGCAATAGAAACTTTGAAATTTAATAAATGAGAATTGCAGTTGCTTTTATCTTCACTTTTGTAAATGTTCTGGCTTTTGGCCAGAATGCACCTTCGACTTATGTGGTAAAAGAGGGGGATACGATTGCACGAATTGCTTTGGACCATGGAATTAGTCCAAAAGAATTTGCCGCATGGAATTGTTTGCTAACAGGAAATCCACAATCTGTTAGCCAAATATACATTGGCCAAATATTGAGTTTGCAGCCTAAAAATAATTCTTGTAACCAAGTATCTTCTGGTGCTGCACCGACAAGCTCTCCACCAAACTTTATCTGGCCAGCAAAAGGGAAAGTTGTACAGAGTACGGTGGGAATTGGCAAAGGAATTGCTATTTTGGGTCAATATGGAGACCCAGTAGTAGCAGCTGCCGATGGTACAGTGGCATACGCTGGAGATGGCCTCAAAGGCTATGGCAATTTGGTGCTCATTAAACACGACAGTACCTATTTAACAGCCTATGCTAACAATAGTTCCTTGCAAGTAAGAACTAATGATTTTGTTTCCAAAGGACAAAAGATTGCAGAAGTAGGTGGTTCAGATATTAACAATCCACAATTGCATTTTGAAATTAGGGTCAATGGAAAACCAGTTGACCCAGAACCATATCTTAAGGGCCTCATAGCTTCAATTCCTTCGGCACCCTCAGCGTCTTCAAACCCAACACCCTCTTTAGGTGATTACAAAAATAAATGTAAAGAACTAGGCTTTAAAGAGCAGACAGAGGCATTTGGAAAATGCGTACTACGACTTTCAAAATAGTTATTACGTTAACAATTCTTTTGGGTTCGAGCCTATGCTTCAGTCTTGATACTTCTGATGAGGAAAAGGCATGTAGAGATATTGGATTTACCAAGAAGAATCCTCAGCTTGGTGAATGTGTTTTAGAGTTGTTAGAGAGAAAGCAAGCATTTGAGGCAGCAAAAAAAGCAAATGCTGTTAGTCAACTGAGTTATAGGTCTTCACCCCCGAGACCAGGCAGTACTTCGGTTTGGGATTTGAGGCAAATTGCCAATTCAAGCAATCAAATTTCTTACTTAAATAGGCCAGATTCCTCTGTTTATGAAACGTTAAAGGTGGAGGATGCTAAATCAGTTGTTGCTGTGGCTAACGCAATAGGTAGGAACTCTGGGATACGTCCAACACTATTTCTATTGGAATCAAGCGAGCTGAATGCTGGAGCAACCTTCAATAAGGATGGCAAGCCAATCATTATTATCAATAAGCCAATGATGGATTTGATAAAAGATGACCCCGATATGGCTGCAGCTCTATTAGGTCACGAGATGGCTCATCTTTATTTAAGGCATCCTGGCGCTACTGCTGGAACTGATGCGGCAGGAAGTATTTTAGGGTTGCTCGCTGGTATCGCCTTAGAAATTGTTGCTCAAAATAAATTAGGTGTTACAAATCTAGGATTGCAGGGCGGGCAACTTATTGGAACTGCTTTTTCTACATCTTTTACTAGAGACCAAGAGAGAGATGCAGACAGGCTTGGATTGATTTGGGCCAAGCAAGATGGTTACGACCCCAATGGAGCCATCAAGCTATTTAGAGCTATTGAGAGTAAAAGTGGAAATTCATTAATACCATTTTTTCAAAGCCATCCAAATCCGAGTGAGCGTATAGAGAATGCTCGGCAAACCATTAATAGTGCTAACTAATATCAATTGCACTATAGATTAGCATATTAGGTCTGTTCAAAACGGCCGAAATAATACCTTAAATATATACAAAATATCTCAAGGAATCATACATATAAACCAATAGTACTAGTAGTGGTGTAGCGTATATCTCAAGAAGGTTGGTATAGGGTAGAGGGTTTAAACATAGGTAGTGATTGAGAGTAGTTTCCCCATAGGGAGTAAACAAGGCATTCAATCCTTGTTATAGGCACCTATTAGCCAGACGGGCTTCTAAGTTAATCGCCTTTACTACATCTATCCAAGAGAATAGAGTCTTGACCTTCTTTAATAATGTAATCCACAACACCTGCATTTGAAAAGGGCTTTACCTCAGAAATATATCCAAAGTCACGCATACACCGAATTTGATTTTTTAAAGAGCTCATGAACCTATATTCAGTCTCCCCTTGTGGCACCTGTAAAGCTAAGTGTAGGTGAGGATTTAGGGGGTTAAATCTGCCATGGAATACTGCTACACAAGCTAGGCTTGCCTCACCACGCTTAAATTGATTCTTAAGGTATTTTCGATTAATAATCGCTAGATAAATTTTCAATGCTGCCTCTGCCCGCTCTCTAATCCTATCTAAACTACCTGGGATATTATCTTTTAGAGTAATAGTCACAAGCAGAGCAAGTTCACCAAATTCGGATAGCCATTCTTTGGTCTCATCCTGACCAATCCAGCGTCTATGTGTGTATGGGTGAGTTACAGTAGTCATGCAACACCTACAGATTGATTCTTAAGCTCAATTCCTCTTGCCATCCTTGAGGATGATTGAGATGCTAGTTTCAACGCTCGCTTTAAGTGGGGGTTGATGTGAGGCTTGGATTTAATCTCATCCATAGCTTGCGACATTGCTTCATATAACTCCTCTAGCCCTAACGCCTTAAATACAGCCTTAGAATTGAATTTTTGATACTCTGCGAGATAAAAACAGACCCTCTCGCCGTTTCCCATTGATTGAGTAGAGGTGGATGGAAGCAGGGGACAAATCGGCGCCGAACAAGCGTCAAACTTTGGACACTGATATGGCTTCATGATTGCCCCCTTGAAGCCTCAAGAGTTGAAACTAGTGACTTAATTTGCTCGTTGGATTGACCAGCTATTCGAGCGGATAGAAGAGTACTTATTTCGTTGGAGGGCCAGCCAACAGCTCTTTTACCAAGTTTGATGGGCTTAATGAATAAACCATCCTTTACTTGCTGATAGACGTGTGAACGTGACACCCCGAATATGGATAGGATATCTGGAAGACGCTTTACATTATTTAACACTTTAATCTCCTAAGCAATATCAATTAGGATGATTAAAAAGCCATTTAGGCCATGAAGATTGAGGCTGCTCAGCAGGCTACGTAGTATTTATTTCCACTTAGAAATTTTACGAGCAAGATTTTCTATGCTTGTGATTTTGCAACCGTATTTTTTAAAGTGATTTATCAGTCTTTTTGCGTGCCAATTTTTTGACCTTTTTATATCTGGATATTTATCTATATATCTCAAATAATTTTGCTTCATCAGGTCAAAGAAATCATTATTAGTTTGATGCTTTCCATGCCCACCAGCTTTTGCAGGTATTTTTCTAATGGCTTTAGTAATCCCACCTTCAATCTCAATCCAATTGCTTAAAGATATTGGTTTTCTTGTTGGTTTGTTGAGTTCAGTAATTAATAGTGCCGACAGTATGGTCAGGTTGTCATAAGACAAATTTTGACTTTCTATCTTCTTGAGTGTCTTCTTAAATGTTTCTAGCTCAATTTCATCTATACATTGCTTGACAATACTCATGCTGCACTCCTAAATGGGAGAACTTGGCTGCTATCCAGTTGACCTTCGGCTAATTGGGCAAAATGATTCATCAAGTTAATGCGATTTTGATATTGATTAGACCTTAGGTAGGATGCTTCTACCTTATTGGGATTATTGTGTGCTAGAGCTGCTTCGGCAATCTCTGCTGGGAAGTTGGTGGCTTCAGATACCCAAGTGCGAAAGGTGGAGCGGAACCCATGAACAACAATTTCTTTATTTGTTACCTTATCTTTGTAGCCCTTTATACCTCTCACCACCTCTAGCATTGCCATATTAGAGAGTGCTCCCATTTTCTTATCATTAGGGAAAACCCATTTTTCATGGAGTCCTTTAACCTTTTCGAGAATTGCAATTGCTGAAGGGGAGAGTGGAATGGCATGCTCTTTGGCCATCTTCATTCTTGTAGCTGGAATCGTCCATCTTTTTTCATCAAGGTCAATTTCATCCCATTGAGCATTGATTACTTCACCTGTTCTAGATGCGGTTAGGATTAAGAACTCTAAGGCGAGTCTGCTCACTGCATTTGACTTCCTCAGCTCCTTAATAAAGGTAGACAATTGTTTCCAATGCAATGAGGGCTGATGAATTCTTTCAGTGGGTTTTTTGGCTAAACTAAACTCTAAATTTCCTTTCATTGCAGCAGGATTCTCACCGGCTCTAAAGCCCATACTCTTCGCGTAGTCCAAAACCCTTTCAATCCGACCCCTAAGTTTCCTGGCCGTATCGTTCTTCTCATTCCAGATGGGTTGAAGCACCTTTAGGACTAGTGGGGTGGAGATAAAATCTACCTTGATGTTGGAAAGACTCTTAGCATCATTTTTAAGGGTGTTACGCCATTGGAGTTCACTCTTGGCATTCTTCCAGTCGGACTTATGAATTTCAATATATGCCTCACAACATTCCCAAAAAGTTGGAACATTCAAAGACTTCTTTAAATTTCTTTCATAGAGTGGGTCTTTGCCTTCTAGCAACATCTTGCGAGACTCAGCAAGTTTTAATCTGGCCGCCTGTAAACTGACATCTTTCAAGGCTCCAAAGCCCATTTCTCTAACACGCTTATTGAGCTGGTATCTGAATATCCATGACTTACTAATGCCTCTGGCTCCCTCGCGAACTTGAAGGTAAAGGCCATCTCCATCCAAATGATTTCCAAGGGTCTTGGTTGTCTCTACGAACTTAGCTGAGAGCTGGTTGCTTGTTCTATTGGCCATATAAATCCTTTTTACGTACCCATTGTTCAACCCCATTTATGCTACAGGATTTATAAGAACTGTAAAGAACTTTCTTGGACTAATATCAGCCTATAAGCTAATAAATATATGGGATATTTGGAATTCCTTGGATTTTCTTGGAGGTGGTGAGAACGCCTCTCGTCTCCGCCATCACTTTTGGCATTTTTTCTCTTTTTGCTATATGCAACAAAGACTTAGCCCCCTAACCGGGGCTTTTTCTTTATCACTCCCGCTTGCCGGTACGCTTACCACCTAAACAATATGTGATTGCAAATATGTGGCTAATACCAATTAAGCTAACAATCGCTTATTACATCCTGATGGTAAGGTTAATTTATTGAATACACTAGATTTCAATCTAAAGGTCACGATCGAGTCTTATCAAAATTATGAAACTTCATGTACTGAGTGATTTGCATCTAGAGTTTGCTGACTTTACCCCTGCATCAAATACGGCAGATGTTATTGTTCTGGCGGGTGATATCGGCCTTCGCGCGGAAGGTGTAACTTGGGCCAGGAAATCTTTTCCGGATCAAGAAATTATTTATGTGGCTGGCAACCATGAGTTCTATGGTTCTCAGCACTCTCATGTCATTGAGGACATCCAAAATACATGCGCAGAAAACGACATTCATTTCCTAGATGACGATGCGATTGTGCTACGTGATCTCCAATTAAATACTCCCGTCCGCTTTTTGGGAGCTACGTTGTGGACGGACTTTTTATTATTTGGTGAAGATCTTAAATCTAAATGCTTATCGTATGGAGAGCTTTACTTAAATGACTTCAGAAGAATCCGTGACGGAGGTAGAAATTTTTCTCCAAAAAAGTCTATCCAACTACATGGAAAGTCACTGGCTTGGCTGCAAAAAGAGTTAGAGAGTCCCTTTAATGGCAAGACGGTAGTGGTTACTCATCATCTACCCTCAATGAGCTCAGTAGCAGAGCGATATAAACCGGATCTACTGTCCGCCTGTTTTTCATCCGAGTTAGCCCATCTCTTTGGAAAGATGTCTTTATGGATTCATGGGCATACGCATGACTCCTGTGATTATCAAATGAATGGCACTAGGGTGGTTTGTAATCCTCGCGGTTATGTGCGATCTAATCATGCTGAGAACCCAGCATTTAATCCATCTTTAATAATTGAAATCTAGTTACCCACTATGCGCTTCATAATGAGATCTTAGTCTTTGGCTAAAGTCTTGATTAATTCAGCGCTGCAAATATCATCGATATGCCTAAAGGCTAGAGAGATTTCTTCGATTTGATCTGCAGCAATTCCAAGGCTCTCGAAGTGAGTTTTCCATTGCCTAGTTACTCGCCATACACGATCGATAATGTCGCTTGCTTGCTGCGCGGATAGGCCAAAGCGCTCTTTGGCACCATAGGCATTATCGAGTGTGGCCAATTTACCTTGTGGTCCAACGCCTAGATGTTGATAACGCTCACTTGCAATGACTGCATGAGGCATCACGTCATAGAGTGGACTCAGGCTCCAGCCTTTAAGTGCATGGCTCCATAAGAATGCATGATTGCGTAGATGATCATCATCATTACTAACAAAAATATTAAAGATCATGCGTGCATATAGTTCTTCAATATCAGCTTTGACTGTTTGAATCACGCAATATCTGCGGATAGCATCCGCAATATCCATATAACTTTTTGTATTGGATTCTGATTCGTGACAGGCAACTAAGGTGAGGGCGCTAACGACATGATGACGAATTTCTATTGGCCGAGCAAAAGCAGTCCAAGAGCGATCAAAGCGTTTGACCATCAACACTTTTTTCTTGCCAACTTGTTCTAATTGCGTTTGCGCTACATTAAGACCGGCTAACTGCGCAAGTTTGAGTGTGGCGTATTCAATGCTTGGTACATCTAAAGCGCCATCTGTATTACCTGGGAACTTAGCCATCCATAAAATGTTTTCATCATCGCGCACGCTTGCCTTAGGACGCATGCCCCCAAGACCGCTACCCACAATCAAAATTTTGGATAGTGCTTCTGATACTGGCAAGCCCGCCTCAATCTTCTGTGCACCCTCGAGTACGTATGACAGATTGTGAATACTTTCGTGAGCAGGGCGCTCCTCTTGATCTAAAGAAGATCGAATGTCTAAAGCCCCAACACGATCACTGCCTGCTTCGATTAGATAGGTTGATTCTGGCAGGCTATTGGCTGGAACCTTAAGCCTAGCTTCAATGACTCTTCTCCCCCAAGAATCAGGAGCAGCATCCCGAATTCCACCAAAAGCCTCTAAGCCGTTAGGTGGAATGAGGCGCTTACCTTTGATCTCACTTTTACTTCTAAGGCTAAGAGCGACTGGATCCACTTCTTGTGCGTTGCTCCTATCTAAGTAACGCAAGCCATAAGCAAATGAAGAGGCAATAAGTCTTGAGCCTTCCTCATCTACTTGCAGTTGACCTGCTGGTACAAATTCACCATCAAGATTGGCAAAGGCAAAAAGATCCTTAGTGGTATTGGCCATCAGAAATCAAGCGCTTTCATTTCCGCTGCACTTAAATCACGCACGCGTTGTGGACGTGAGCGACGCTCTAAAGCAATGATCGCAGGATCATCTCCGCTTAATAGTTGCAATAAGTTCATGCCTGGAGCGATTGCATCTAAGTAACGCAGGAGCGCGCCAATGGCTACACCAGGATCACCCTTTTCAATGCGCTGTGCAGTAGCGCGAGATAGGCCGGCACGGACTGCTGCCTCACCTTGGCGAACACGACGCGCAAGACGCAAAGAAACAAGGCATTGCGCTATTTCAGCGGATTGGCCAAGTTGCTTTGATGCTAGGGTCAGTTCTTGATCTACGCGCATAATTGCCTCATGCATTTTGTTAAGTATGAGGCGTTAATATACCTGTTTATACGCCATAGGTCAATAAATATGACTCATAAATGAGTCTTTAAGTGTTTTAATGACCCATTTATAAGTGATTTAATGATTTACAGTAGAAAATTTAGGCTTGTAATTCCGTCAAAGGGACACCTCTTTACCGGACAGATTCTCCGCCAGTACTTAAAAATAAAGGGGCTCTATGCCCCTTTATTTATTTCAATCACACTGATCGAGCTATCAATTAAATCCATTCACTGCCTGCATATAACCTTGGATATATTGTGGCGACACAAAAAGCTCAGTCTTCATTCCATTCTTAGCGGATAGGGTGATGATGAAACCCTTCTTCATCTTATCCTTTAGGAATGCCTCGGGCAATTGGATAGAGACGACTTCTCTAAAGATGCAACCTCTGTCACCACAAGCGCCAGCTTCTCTACCAACCACTTTAAATGTCGTAGCAGGTGTGTTTTCTAGCATTGCGGAATCGTAATAACGCCATTGTGAGAAATACGTTAGTTGCGCATTGAGCTCATAAGTCTTTGCCCCTTGTTTAGGCTGTTCAGTTTTGAGGCTAAACATCTCATAAGTATTGGCCGCATCCATCGTATTGATAGGTGGGCCTTGATAGGTTTTCCCACCAGTTGCTGAATTAGGCGTGATGATGGTCGAGTGATAGACATCATTCACTTCCCAGCCACTAATTTTTTTATCATTCATATTGCAAGCAACCAGAACAGCGCTGATTGCTAGCAATAAAACAACTCGGTAGATGATTCGATGCATATAAAGCTCCTAAAGAATCATCAAATCATACTATCCCTTAAGCTCGGGGCTGGAATTCTGGGACTTAGACGTATTTCCCGGTGAGGCCGCCATCAACCACCAGCTCAGTGCCTGTAATGTAGGCTGCGGCATCTGAGACCAGAAAGGCGCAAGCGTGTGCCACATCCCAGGCTGTTCCAGAGCGTCCCATGGGTACCTGCTTATCACGTGCGGCACGAGCTTCATCTAGACCATTTTCAGAAAACATCCTCGCTACAGTATTGGCAATGCGTGGAGTATCTATAAGGCCAGGCACTACTGTATTGGCTCGAATGCCTTTATCGGCGTATTGCTGAGCAATCATCCGAATAAATTGGGTATTAGCAGCCTTGGTTACGCTATAGGCTAAATGTGGGTAGCCCAAATAGCGCATGCCCGCCACTGAAGAGATGGCAATAATATTGCCGGTACCGCGCGCCACCATTTCAGGCAAGACCTCTTGAGCTGCAAGTAGGAGGCTGCGCACATTTACCTTGTGAATGCGATCAAAATCTTCAGCGCTGGTTTCCATTGGTCCGCCAACTTTGCCAATGCCCACGTTGTGATGCAGCACATCAATAGGACCAAATTGTTTACGAGCTTCGTCAAAGAGTCTTGTTACATCAAGTTCTTCAGAAACATCCCCAACAAAAGTTTCCGCTATACCGCCTTCATTCAGAATAATCTTGGTAGTTTCTTCTGCAGATGCTTGATCTCGATCGACTACGCAGACCTTTGCGCCTAAACGAGCATAGGTAACACATGAGGCTCTACCAATACTCCAGCCGGGCCCAGCAGATCCACCGCCAGAAACGAAGATTACTCGATTAGTGAGATCCGTTGGTAAACCAGGAGGGTGTTTTGAATTCATTTACTGACTCAGACCTACAGTCATGCCACCACAAACATATACAACCTGACCAGTTGTATAACCCGCGCGTTGATCAAGTAGAGAGGCGACGATATGGGCCACTTCCTCTGGTTTGCCAATTCGACCCAGAGGCACGCTATCTAAGATGCGTTGTGTAGCAGGGGCACCAGGAGGGTTCGCACTCTGAAAGAGTTCGGTTGCAATCGGTCCGGGCCCAATAGCATTTACTGTGATGTCATCACTTGCGAGCTCTAAAGCCAAAGTGCGAGTCAATCCCAGTAATCCCGCCTTAGAAGTCGCATATGAAATTCGCTCTTCTTTACCCAAAGCAGCACGACTGGCAATATTCACAATACGACCAAAATGAGCTACTTTCATGGCGGGGAGTACGGCTTGCACGCAAATAATGGCAGCAGCAATATTGACGCTCATTACGGCCTGTAGATCTGCAATCGTAGTCTTCTCGATACTAGCAGGGCGAACAATGCCTGCGTTATTCACTAAGCGAGTAATCGAGTTATTAGAAGTCGCATCAGCCAGTGCAGTGCGCAAAGCTTTCTCATCGGACATGTCTACTTTGATAAAAGTTTCATGCTCAGCAATTTTTACAGGAGACTCTTTATCAAAATTAATGACATGCATGCCATCCGCAATTAGGCGCTCCAATATGGCGCGACCGATACCACGGCTAGCACCAGTAACTAGTATGCATTCTCTAGAGCCCATCATTAGCCAATCTTGTTGGCACCATCCACAAACGGAATGGCATGTTCAATGGCGTCCCAAATGAAGCGACCTGATGGGCTTTGTTGTTCCTCAACAATATGGGCCACTAAGCCAGCAGAACGGGAGATAACGGCAAAGCCACGCATCACAGCAGTAGGTATGCCAATCTCACCTAATAGGGCGGCAACCGCACCAGTGGCATTAATCGTAATGGGGCGACCAGCCACTTCATCCACTGCTTTAGATAAAGTTTCTAGCGCACGAATATGATCACCTTTGAGTTCTTTCTCAGCGCGGCCCATGTCTAATAGCTTGTAAGCACGTGGATCTAGCGGCTTATGCAGGTGATGACCAAAGCCAGGCACTGCGCCTTTTATGCTCTTGTAATGTCGCGCAATCAAAAGGGCTTCAGCATGTTGGTCTTTAGAGGCAATAATCCGATCTAGCAAGGCGGAGCAGTTTTCCATTGTGCCAATAAAGGAACTACCAACAGCCAACAGGCCTGCAGATACAGCCCCTTGAAGGTTCTCTGGAGCGCTCATATAGATCAAGCGTGTGGCGATTGCACTGGGCGTTAGGCCATGCTCCATCAGCACAATGAGCACCACATCAGTAATGCGAATATCAACACCTCGAGGCTGTCTACCCAGAATCTGCATCAGCATGACTTCGGTGAATGTTTTCTTACCCATCAAATCCTCTACTAAATCCGCATCGCGATAATGCAAGCTAGTGAGAGTGTGAGTACACAGACTGGTAACAGGAGTTTTTTTGGTAGTCATAAGCTAAAAGGATTAATTATTGCCTAAGCAGGCGTTTGAAGTTTCTGAATCACTGCACTTTTCAGTAATTTACCCACATTGGAGCGAGGCAAGCTTTCGTAGAAGTGAACGTGTTTTGGAGTTTGTACTGGCCCCAATAAATTTCGAACAAAAGCAATCAGCTCCGCTTCATCTGTTTTTTGTCCTGGATGCAATTGCACTGCAGCTTGAACAGTTTCACCCCATTTTTCATCAGGGAGACCGAAGACAAGGCATTCGTGAACAGCAGGGTGCTGACTTAAGGCATTCTCAACATCCACTGGGTAGACATTAAATCCGCCAGTAATCACGATGTCCTTGAGGCGATCCTTGAGATACAAAAACCCACGTTCATCAATCAAGCCACGGTCACCAGTATGAAGCCAGCCATTGATAATGGTTTCAGCGGTTTTCTCAGGCATGCGCCAATAGCCGTTCATGAGAAGATCACCACGGGCAACGACTTCGCCGATTTCACCGGTAGGCAATAGTTCGCCTTCAGGAGACATGATGGCCACATCACTAAACCAAGTAGGTCTGCCAACGGCTGCCCAGTTGTTGGGATCTTCAAAATCCTCAGGTCGCATGACCGTCAAAATTTGCGGTGCTTCGGTTTGACCATAGGTCGTGCCCAATACCGGACCAAAGAAATCACGTACCTTACGAACCTGTTCTGCAGGCATTGGTGCACCGCCATAAATCAGTCTTCGTAACTTTGGATAATCATCTCTGGATGCATTAGGTAATGCCATCAACATATAAACAAGGGTTGGCGGCATGAAGCAAACAGTACCGCGTCTTTCACGAAAAGCAGTTCTGACTACCTCTGCGCCAGCACCATCCAAAATCACATGACAGCCACCTTGCGCCAAGATCGGAACGATATAAGTAGATGTGCCATGGGTAATTGGCGCTGCAACAACATAGCGCTCGTGCTCATCAAATCCCCATACCTGAATCTGATTGGTGATATTTGCCAACCAAGCGCGATAGGGCTGCATAACTCCTTTAGGAGCGCCAGTTGTCCCCCCAGTAAATTTGATCGCCTGAATTGCATCTAGTGGTAATTCAAAAGAAGGCTGCGGTGCATCCTCATGCAATTGAATTAATTCATTTATGCTGCGCGCAGAAGCATCAGAGTCAGCGCCTGTATAAACCCATGCTCCCGCAGCGCCTTTAAGTAATGCTTGATTGGCGGCATCTAAAATCACAATAGAAGGCTCGGTGATATTAACAATACGCTGAATCTCAGGGTGGGTGCTCTTAGGGTTCAGTGGTACCCATACCTTGCCGCAAGCCAAAATGGCTAACAGGGCAGTAATGTGATCATCGCTGTTACCTGCGCAAATAGCTACTCGACTCTGAAGGCTAGGGTCTAAAGCAGTAAGTCCTGCAGACAAGGCTTTAACGCGCTTAGCTAAGGTGGCGTAATGAATTGGGCCACTCGGTGTATCAATGGCAATGCGATCGGGCCAACGTTGTGCGGCCCTCCAAAAAAAATCAATCGGAAACATAATGAGTTATTCGGCCTTAGCGCCAGAGGCCCTTACAACATCTCGCCAGCGTTTAACTTCGGTTGCTTCAAATGCAGCCATTTTTTCTGGTGAACCAGGCTCTGGTGTTGCAGCCAATTCTTGAAGCCTCTGTTTAACTTCAGGGGAGTTGAGTGCTTTATTTAGAGCAGCATTTAATTGCATGATGATGGGCTTAGGCGTTCCCGCAGGGGCAACCAATGCAAACCAAGACTGCACATCAAAGCCAGGATATCCTGACTCAGCAATAGTTGGGACGTCCGGTAAAAATGGTGAGCGTTGCGCACTGGTAACTGCAATCGGACGTAGTTTTCCAGCCTTAATATGAGGTAGTGCAGAAGGCGCGTTGTCAAACATGGATTCCACTTGACCACCAAGCAAATCCGTTACTGCAGGAGCGCTGCCTTTGTAGGGAATATGCAGCATTTGGATTTTCGCCTGCATCTTAAACATTTCACCGGATAGGTGAATGGATGAGCCGCTACCGGAGGAAGCAAAGGTTACGCCATCTTTAGCATCTTTGGCATAGCGCACATATTCTGCAAGCGTTTTTACTGGAAGATTTGGGTTCACTACCAAAATATTTGGAATCTTAGCGATCATCCCAATCGGCTCAAAATCTTTAATCGGGTCGTAGCTTAGATTCGGATAGAGCGTAGCGTTAATCGTATTAGCAATCGAGAAGGCGTAAAGCGTGTAGCCATCGGCAGGTGAACGAGCAACAATTTCAGCGCCCACGTTGCTGTTAGCACCAGGACGGTTTTCTACCACGATGGATTGACCTAAGGTATTGCCCATGCCGACTGATACCAGGCGGGTCAATACATCAGTTGCACCACCGGCCGAATAGCCAACAATAATTTTGATGGGTTTGGTAGGCCAAGCAGCTGTAGATTGTGCTAGGGCCGGAATCGAAGTAACCGTGATGAGCGCAGCAAAAACAGTCAGCAAGCCTTTTTTAGGCGTGAAATGTAAAGACATATATCTCCTTCAATTATTAAGGTGCTTTAAGACGATCTTAAGAAGCCCCAAATTTCTTATTTATTCAGTATTTATAACACCAAAGTGGCTTAAACGCCCTAATGTAGCCGCAGTTATAGCAACGATCGCAAATCTCTTTTATTAGGGTATCTCATTACTATATTATTAAACTTCACAACTTCACAACTTCACAACTTCACAACTTCACAACTTGTGATATAGTGCTACGACTGGGAGATGAAATGAAGAGAGAGATACCGAAAACACATCAAGCCTTAGAGTGGGTAGGGAAGGGCATGACTGCTGCTCAAGCAGCCAGAAAGATGCAAATTTCAGAATCCAGTGTGTATGCCGCCCTTAGAAAGACAAAGGCGAAAGAAGTGGGCTGTTGTCCAACATGTGGTCACAAAATAAGGAACTAAGATGAAAAAGACTCTATTAGCAGCTGCAACAATCACTGTTGCTGCATTCGCTTATGCAAATACATCGCCGTCAGATTCTTCTGAGTTAGTCAATCAGCAGTGCAAGATATCTGCTGAAGCGGTATCTACCTTGAAGGGTCTGCGTTACGGCAACACTTCAATTCGCAAGGATGTAGCCACATTAATTAACGCCAGCCTTAAGACTCCAGAGAATCGCGAGCTAGCGCAAAAGACCCTGAACCTCATGGTTGACGATAAGGCAACCGATACAAGGGGTTTAGAGGGTAAGTACTGCTCTTAAGGAGATCAGTCTGAGTCTTAAAGGTGGCACATAACGCTGAATGCCCTGATTGTGGAAATATGCGGGCATTGTTTAATCAGTGTCCGCATTGCGGTTCTGTCAATTTGCCCATATTGGGTTCGGATACGATTGAGTTCAATATCAAGCAAGACGGCCCATATGTTGAAGAGGCCCTAGATCGCCTAACGGACATCCTACGAAAATCATTAGAGATCGGAATCAAGGCCGTCATATTGATTCATGGATATGGATCAAGCGGTGAAGGTGGTCGAATTAAGTGGGCTATCCATGAAGCGCTTGAAAATAACCGTTACTCTGACCGAGTTGCTGAATACCATTTTGGCGAAGATGTAGCCTTTGGTAGTGAGTCCTATCATGCCTTGCTGAAACGCCGTCCTGGCCTAAAGCGATATCTCAAGCGCTTTAAAGAAGGTAACGCTGGTATGACAGTTTTATTGCTGGGATCTCAGGTTAGAAGTGCTTAGAATAGGGTTATTGGTATTTATGCCTCATCTATTAGGGATCCATTTCCATGACTACTAAGAAACTCGAACATTCAGATTTACATGATGAAAAGCAAGTTGGCGCAGAAAGCCTTATTAGTGAATTCAAATCCCTGATGGCTGATGCTGAAGCTTTAATCAAGGCAACCGAAGATCATCCAGGTGCGGCCATTAGCTCCATTCGTAATAAAGCCCTTGAAACTCTCGCAGGTGCCAAAGAAAGCCTTTCAGGTGTCGAGGGCAAGATGATTGAGAAAGCGAAGGTAGCCGCTGAAGGTGCGGATGATTTCGTGCATCGCAATCCTTGGGAGGCTGTCGGTGTTGCAGCTGGTCTAGGTTTGCTGATTGGCTTATTTATTGGACGCCGTTAGACCCTTATGTCTCAAGAAAATTTACTTTCCTCTATCAAAGGCCTTGCATCAACTGGTGCATCGATAGCGCAAACGCGCTTAGAGCTCTTATCTCTGGACGTGCATATCGCCAGAAGTAAATTCATCAGCTTGCTAGTGATGATTATCGGCGCCTTATTTTTTTTATTCTTTGGTTTAGTGATGCTCGCGTTGCTAATTGTTATTTACAGCTGGGAGACGGACCGAATACTGGCCTTAGGCTTATTGACCGCAGCCTTTTTATTGGTTGGTCTGGTTTTAGCGGCGCTGATTGCTCAATCACTACATACGATGCCTAGACTATTTGAGGCCTCAATTGCTGAATTAGCAAAAGATCGCGAAGCGCTTTCAAAATGAGTGAGTATTTAAAAGCTTTGGAGCTGCGCCAACACCAATTGAAGCTTCAGGCGCACCGTGAGCGCACTGAGTTTGCTGAACATTTTGAGGCTTGGGAAAAGCCTCTCTCATGGGCTGATAAAGGGGTTGATGCTGTCAACTTCCTAAGGAGTAATCCGATCCTATGGACTAGTGCATTTGCAGCCTTGGCACATTACAGGCCTAAGCTGGCAAGTAAGGCTCTTGCAGTGGGTTGGGGTGCCGTGAAGGTTATCAAGAGCGTTAAAAAACTGCTCTAGCTTCTAGCTTTTTAATACTGACTGATGGCGAATGCCCGATTGATTTAAAAGATCACGGCCATTTAGGAAAGGAATTTCCAGCAAGGTAATTGCACCACTGACTTCAAAGCCAGCGCTGCGTATTAACTTATCAGCAGCCACTAAGGTTCCACCGGTAGCAAGAACATCGTCAAGCAGCAATACTCTGGCATCTTTAGGGAGGGTAGATTGCTGAATCTCTAGAGCATCATTGCCATACTCAAGACCATAAGCTTCACGATGACTAGCTAAAGGGAGTTTGTTAGGTTTTCTAGCCAGTACTAAGCCCCTGTGTGCGTGATGGGCTAGGGCAGAGCCAAAGATAAAGCCGCGAGACTCAATGCCTAGAATGTGGGTGTAATCAAATTGCTGGGACACCTCATCTAACTGACGAATAGCTTCTTTAAAGGCGGCTGGATTGGCTAATAAAGGGGATATATCCCTAAAGAGAATGCCGGGTTTTGGAAAATCAGGAACTCCGGGTAGATAATCTAATAAATTCATCAACAGCCAATATGAAAACAGAACTTCTTATTATTACCGCATTAGAGTCCGAGCTCAAGCGTGAAGCTCTGCCAAGTGGGGTGGAAATTGTTTATTCAGGCGTTGGCAAAATTAATGCTGCCATAACCAGCATCAAAGCCATTCACCAATACTCACCAAAGAGAATATTGAATTTCGGTACCGCAGGGAAAATCAAAACAGAATTACAGGGTCTACTAGAAATCGGTAAGGTCATTCAGCGCGATATGGATGCTGAGCCACTAGCACCCCGCGGCAGCACTCCTTTTTGCGCTAGACCACAAGAGTATGTATCTACCGGAAGATTTATCTGTGGCTCTGGTGATAGCTTTGTGACGGCATCCGATCCTTGGTTGCATAGCCAAGGTGTTGATGTTGTTGATATGGAGCTATTTGCAATTGCTGCGATTGCACATGATCATCAAATACCTTGGCAATCATTTAAATACATCACCGATGAAGCTAATGAAGACTCTGGGGAAGACTGGCATGCGAAAGTTCATCTCGGCCAAGAACTCTTTTTGGCGGCTTTAAGTCAGGCTCTTGCTAACGATTCCTAGTTACCTTATTCCTTAATTTGAGCCCAAAATCACCCTAAAAGCATCTAAGTAAGGTTTTTTTACCCTCATCAAGCTTGTGGTGATTTCTGCTGAGTCGCACCGGCAAAATAAGTTCTTGTGTTATAAAATTCATTGACTAGTCAATTAGTTTTATGAAAAATACCAGCCCTTCACCATCCTCTTTCTACACCCCAGATAATTACCGCCCTCAGGGGAGTGTGGCTTATTTGGTGTTGCGTAACAAATCAAGCTATCAACGCCTAGGTGATTTGAGGCTGGCAGATCTTGGTATTACTGCAGCGCAGATGAGCGTGTTGCTCCTCGTTTCACATTCTGAAGCGGCTACGATTTCTTCCTTATCGCAAGCGTTAGGAGTTAATGCCGCAGCAACAGTGCGCGTGGTTCAAAAACTGGAAAAGATGAAACTCATACAAAAAGAGCCCTCCAAAAAGGACGGACGTGTAATTGGCCTATCGCTCACTGCTGACGGAAAGAAGGCGGCAATATCGATTCCACCACTGTGGTGCGATCTATTAAATCAGTCATTAAATGGCTTTACGCAAAAAGAATTTGATCAATTGCGCGATTTCTTATTGCGAATTGAAAAAAATAATTTACAGCAACTTGAGGTGAGCTCATGAGGCGCTTAGCTTGGGTACGTAGCGTAGTCCTAGTGACGTCCATAGGCTCTCTCCTATCGGCTTGTGCCTTTTTTCCTAGGCAGGCGTTGCCTGAGCAAGCTGCGAAATCCATTGATGTGCTTGAGCCAAAGCTGGCTACACAAACCAATAGCAATAACAGCAGTACTAATCCTATTGAAGATGCATGGTGGACGGCATTTGGCGATCCCCAGTTAAATCAATTGATTCAACTGGGGCTTAAGCAGTCTCCTAGCTTGGATACATCAGGCGCAAGGATAGCGGCAGCCCAAGCGATGTTAGAGAGTGAAAGGGCGGCATTTATTCCTCAGGTAAGTGTTGGAGGTCAGGTTGATCGACAACAACTTTCACAGAATTATATTTTTGTGCCTGGCATGCCTATTTACACTGGATACGGACTAGCCAATGCTTCACTGAGTTGGTCTTTGGATATTTGGGGAAAGCAAAAGAAGTATTTTGATGCCGCCAAGAATCAGGTACTTGTTGCTCAAGCAAATTACAAAGCCTCAGAACTTCTTCTCTCGACAACGATTGTGCGCGTTTATTTTGACTATGACCATATGGTTCAGGCTCGAGCACTCTATGCGAGGGAGCTTGAGGTCAGAAAGAATTTACTGCGTATTGCCATTGACCGCCAGCACGCAGGTCTAGTTGATGCGTTGACAGTAAATCAGCGCAAGGTAGAATTAGAGTCTGCTCAAGCTAATGTAAATCAGTCTAATTTGAGTGTGAAGATGATGCAGCATCAACTTGCTGCTTTGGTTCAAGAGGGCCCATCCTGGGGTGAATCGCTCAAGGCCCCATCGATTCAGGCAACCAATCTTAGTCTCCCCGAAGTTATCCCATCCGATCTATTGGAGCGCAGGCCTGATTTACAGGCATTGTTAAGTCAGATTGATGTAGCAAAGCTGCAATTAGAAGGTGCAAAGTTAGAGTACTTGCCGGACGTGAATCTTGCAGGTTTCATCGGAGTTCAATCATTTGGCTTATCCCAACTTTTTTCTAGCAGAAGTCAGCAATTTAGTATCGGCCCTGCGATAAATCTGCCAATCTTTGATGGCGGCGTAATTGATGCCAACGTAACTGGCAAAGAAGCCAATCGAAACCAAGCGATTGCCTCATATCAGGAGCAACTAGTACAAGCTTTGCGAGAGGTTGCCGATAGCATTGGATCTGTGAAGAATACACAGGCTAATTATGAGGGCTTCGCTAATGCCGAGATAAACGCCAAAAGAAATTTTGAAATTACGCGCAGTAGAAGCGAGGTTGGAATCGCCTCCAAAGAAGCGTCTTTAACTGCGGAGCAGGCTTATCTGTTGCAGGGGCAAAACTATGCAGATGCTAAATCCAAACTGTTAACTGCCAATGTGGTGCTGGTTCAGGCCTTAGGCGGATCTTATCTTCAGTCTAAATCTGAATCTAGAACTCAAGCGAAATTAAGCGGACAAACTCAATAAGTATTTCACTCGGAATATCCATGGACACTACTACAAACAATGGCGGTTTTAATCGACCAAAAGCTTTCAAGATCTTTTTCGCGATCCTGGTTGGCGTCTTTCTTCTAGGACTGCTGTACTGGCTTATTTTTAGCCGTAATTCAGAATCTACTGATGATGCATATGTAGCAGGTTCTCAGATTCAGGTTGTATCCCAAATAGAAGGCGCGATTGCTACTGTCAATGTTTCTGAAACCCAATCTGTCGAGGAGGGCCAAACACTCTTTAGGGTTGACCCTACAGAAGTACTGATTGCATCTGAAAAAGCAGACATTGATTTGCGCAATGCGAATGCAGATTACCAAAAGCGTAAGGTCTTACAGGGCGATGCCAGTGTGTCAAAAGAGGAGCTGGAACACTCTCAGTTGGCCTTGCTAAAGGCGATGGCTAATGCCCGCCAAGCCTACATCAATCTGCTTCGAGTCGATGTTCAAAGTCCAGCTAAAGCCACAATAGCAAAGCGGTATGCTCAAGTTGGCCAGCGTGTAGCTCCAGGCACTCAACTGGCAATGATGGTTGCGGGCGATCAGATTTGGGTTGATGCGAATTTTAAAGAAGATCAGCTTAAAAATATTCGCATTGGACAGTCGGTGAAATTGGAATCTGATATCTACGGAGGCAAGATGGAATTTCATGGCAAGGTAGTTGGCTTTGCCCCTGGAACAGGTTCCACTTTAGCTCTTTTGCCACCTCAGAATGCCACAGGAAATTGGGTAAAAGTAGTGCAGCGCTTACCTGTGAGAATCGCGCTGGATAGTAATGAGTTAAGTAAGCACCCCTTAAATATTGGCTTATCAATGAATGTTAAAGTCGATACTAGTGATCGCGATGGTAGTTCACTACAGGCGATGGATAAAGGTCCCATTAGTGACACTACTATTTATCAAAAGCAATTTGATAAAGCTGAGCGCCATATTCAGTCTCTATTGACGAACTCTAAGAAGCCATAATTAGCCCTTATGAGTGCGCCTGAGCTAGAGCCTCTTAAGGGATATAAGCTGGTACTTGGAACCTTGGCTTTTGCCTTGGGATCCTTTATGAACGTTCTTGATATGTCCATTGCAAACGTTGCTTTACCAACGATTGCAGGAGATTTTGCTATTAGCCCAACTCAAGGGACCTGGGTCATTACTTCCTACGCAGTTAGCGAAGCTATCTTTTTGCCATTAACCGGCTTTCTAGCCAAGAGAATTGGCGAGGTACGTCAGTTTATCTTTGCCACAATACTTTTTACGATAGCTTCAATGCTGTGTGGGTTGGCGCCATCCTTCGAGGTGCTGGTCATCTCGCGCATCTTGCAAGGCATTGTTGGCGCTTCAATGATTCCGCTTTCCCAAACCTTGATCATGAAATGTTATCCGCCAGCAAAGCGGGGTATGGCATTGGGTATTTGGGCGACAACTACCATAGTGGCGCCTGTATTAGGACCCTTAATTGGTGGCTGGCTTACCGATAATTTGGTGTGGCGTTGGGCTTTCTATATCAATTTGCCATTTGGCATTTTGGTTGCTGTGATGGTTTACTGGTTGTATGGCGCTCCAAAGCCTGAGTCCTCTAAAGAGAAAATTGATCTTATTGGCATAGCGCTACTAGTTGCTGCTGTCGCCTCGATGCAAATTGCACTTGATAAGGGTAGTGAATTAGATTGGTTGTCATCATCATTCATTGCAACTTTAGCAACGATCTCCTTTATCTCTTGGGTCGCCTTTGTTCTCTGGGAGTTGGGGGCAGAGCACCCCATTGTGGATTTGCGCTTATTTAGGCTGGTGAACTTTCGTACCTCTGCCATCTGCTTGGGGATAGGATCTTTTGCCTTTTACATCTACATTGTGATCGGCCCTTTATGGCTGCAAACCCAATTGGGCTATACCGCATTTAACTCTGGCAAGGTCATGGCAATCACTGGAGTATTGGCTTTATTTTGTGGCCCTTTATTTGGGGCCAATATCCATCGTATTGACGCGAGAATCATTGCCACTATTGGATTTGCCGCCATGGCAATTGGGTGCTGGATGGCTGCCGGCTTTACAACTGGCGTCGATGAAAAAACACTGATGTTTGCTCGCCTCATTATGGGTGTGGGTATTGCAGGATTCTTCATGCCAATGTCTGCAATTTCTATGTCGCAGCTCAGGGGGAGTCAAATTGCTTCTGGTACGGGTATCTCTAACTTTTTAAGAAACGTGGGTGCCAGTGTAGGAACAGCGGTTGCCACTACGCTCTGGCAGGACAATGCGATTAGACAGCATGAGAACCTCATGAGCAATATTCAGACGGGGAATCTTGCATACCAACAATTGATGGAAACAACTGCCAAACTCGGCATGACAGAAATGCAGCGATATGCCTTAGTTGATAACTTGGTTACCTCTCAGGCCTACATGCTTTCAACCAATCAGCTAATGCTATTGGCAGGACTCATTTTGGTGGCGCTGATGCCCCTAATCTGGTTATCTAAACCTCCATTCGGATCGGCCCTTATCGGTCACTAATGAGGCTTTAATGGCGCTCCATCATTAGGGATTTCACTAAGGTACTCTGAGCATGGCGCCTAAAAATGCAGGCTATCAAATCAAGAAATTTTTTTGAGTGGAGGCTAAGATGTGGTTATGAACGGCATAACAACAATCCAAGGTCCAGAGTGGAATGATAAGCGCTGGCTTTGGTTATTGAGCCCAACCATTCCATTTGCTTTTACCGCCTCTATTCTGGCATTCGTATTGACCGGTCATTGGCTCTATTTGCTTTTTGCCCCAGCCATCATTCATATCGCCATCCCTATCTTAGATCTGACTTTTGGTGAAGACTTTAGCAATCCTCCGGAATCCGCTGTCGAGAGCTTAAATAAAGATTTCTTTTATCGCGCGCTGGTTTGGCTTTATGTTCCCTTTCAGCTCATTGGCACAGTCTATGGAACTTGGCTGGCAGCGACTCAGTCTTTAGATTGGTATGCCTACATCGCCTTAGTATTTACTGTGGGATCTACCAATGGTATTGGCATTGGAACTGCTCATGAGTTAGGGCATAAACAAGAGTCCGTAGATCGCTGGCTTTCTAAATTGGCATTAGCCTCCAGTATGTATGGCCACTTCTTTGTGGAACATAACCGCGGCCATCATAAGCGGGTGGCAACACCAGAGGATCCTGCTAGCGCCCGTATGGGGGAAAGTTTTTGGGCATTTCTGCCGCGTACTGTATTGGGCAGCCTAATTTCCGCATGGGAATTAGAGCGAGAACGCTTAAAAAGAAAAGGGAGGGTCGTTTGGAGTATTCAGAATGAAAATCTCCAAGCTTGGTCTCTCACGATTCTCTTGTACGGTGCTCTCATATTTTGGTTGGGATGGGCAGCGCTAATCTTTCTTGTCCTTCAGGGCATCTACGCTGCCTCGATGTTGGAAGTTGTGAACTATGTAGAGCACTACGGTCTGTTACGTCAAAAAGATCAAAATGGTGGGTACGTGCGCTGTGCACCAGAGCACTCTTGGAACAGTAACCATATAGTCGGAAATATTTTGTTGTATCACCTACAGCGCCATTCTGATCATCATGCTCATCCAACTAGACGTTATCAAGCATTACGTCATTTTGGAGAGGCTCCTCAATTGCCAGGTGGTTATGCATCCATGATTACCTTGGCGTATTGCCCGCCCCTCTGGTTTGCCTTAATGGACAGACGGGTAGTGCGCCATTACGCTGGGGATATGAGCAAAATCAATATACAGCCTTCAGCTAGATCAAAGCTGATGAATCACTGGAGTAATCAACAATGAAGTCTCAGGCCTTTGATTACATTGTCGTAGGTGGTGGGTCTGCTGGTAGTGTGATGGCAGGACGACTTAGCGAGGATGCCGGCACTAGCGTTGTATTGCTGGAGGCTGGCGGTAATGGTGATAGCTGGGTCGTTAAAACGCCTGCGGCTGCCGTAGCTATGTTACCCACATCAATCAATAACTATGCCTTTCAAACGGTACCCCAGAAGGGCTTAAACGGCCGTCGAGGATATCAGCCCAGAGGAAAGTGTTTAGGTGGCTCTTCGGCGATTAATGCCATGATTTACACCAGAGGGCATCGCTCTGATTACGATCACTGGGCAGCGCTTGGCAATATAGGCTGGTCATATGACGAGCTACTTCCTTACTTTAAGAAAAGCGAAAACAACACCACAATTCAGAATTCCTTCCACGGTATTGATGGCCCTTTATCTGTATCAAATCTGCAGTCACATAATCCTTTTCAGCAAATCTATTTGAATGCAGCCAAGGAAGCCGGATTTCCGGTTACGGAAGACTTCAATGGTGCTGAGCAAGAGGGTTTAGGGATTTATCAAGTTACCCATAAAAATGGTGAGCGCTGGAGTGCAGCGCGTGGCTATTTACACCCCCATATGGGTAAACGAAAAAATTTAAATGTGCAAACTGGTATTCAGGTTGAGTGTATTTTGTTCGAAGGTAAGCGCGCTGTGGGCGTGAGCTATATGCAGGGTGGTAAACAGCACATCATGCGCGCTAACAAAGAAGTTATTCTGTGTGCAGGCGCCTTCCATTCCCCACAATTACTCATGGTTTCAGGGGTGGGGCCTGCTCAAGAGTTAAAGAAATTCGATATACCAGTTATCCATGATTTGCCTGGTGTAGGTCAAAATCTTCAAGACCATCCAGACTTTATTTTTGGCTATTCAGCAGATAGCCTTGATCTGATCGGCATTTCTTTAGGTGGTGCGGTTAAATTGACTGGTGAAATTATCAAGTATGTTCGTTCACGCGAAGGTATGATTGCCACCAACTTTGCAGAGGCGGGCGGCTTCCTCAAAACAGATCCCAGTCTTGAGGCGCCAGATGTGCAATTGCATTTTGTAGTTAGCTTAGTGGAAGATCATGCTCGTAAATTACATATGGCCCATGGCTATTCGTGTCATGTATGCGTTCTGAGGCCTAAGAGCCGTGGGCAGATTACGCTAGCTAGTAACAGTATGCAAGACGCACCATTAATTGATCCAGCTTTTTTGGCTGAAGAAGAGGATTTGGAAACCCTAGTTAAAGGTTATAAGCTGACCAAACAACTAATGGATGCCCCCTCGTTTACTAAGATACGCAAAAAAGATGTCTTTACACCTAATGTAAAAACAGATGATGACATTCGGAAGATTATTCGGGAGCGGGCTGATACGGTCTATCACCCAGTGGGCACCTGCAAGATGGGCCATGATGCAATGGCAGTAGTTGATGCAAACTTAAAAGTTCATGGCATGGAGGGGCTAAGGGTGGTTGATGGCTCGATCATGCCAACCCTAATCGGAGGCAATACTAATGCTCCCATCATTGCTATCGCTGAAAAAGCAGTAGACCTGATCCGAGCAGGTCGCTAATCTAGCCCATCAAAATTGGGGGTGCGCTTTTCTAAAAAGGAGGTCAGCGCTTCTTTTGCTGCTGGACTATGGAGTCTATCGATGAAGTGCTTGCCTTCAATATCAATTTGATTGAGTACTGCAGCCTTAAGTTCACCCTCTTTTAACAAAGACTTCGTTCTTGAGACTGATCCGGAGGATAAGGTAGTTAGTTTTTTGGCTCTCTGCTCCGCATAAGGTAGTGCAGATGGTTCTGAAATTACTTTGTTTACAAATCCAATTTGATGGGCTTCATCAGCGCTGATGGGTTCACCAAAAAGCAATATTTCTGAAGCCTTTTGATGGCCCACGAGGCGTGGTAGCAATAAAGAGACGGCACCTTCTGGAACCAAGCCCAAGGAAACGAAAGGAAATATAAAACGAGCATTCTTCTGCGCGTATACCAAATCGCAATGAAACAGTAATGTTGCCCCAATGCCAACCGCAACTCCATCAACTGCTGCGATTAAAGGCTTAGTTAGTCCTGCTAGCGCCTTTAACAAATTAATGGGTGGCGCATCTTCATGTGTAATCGGCGATTGCATGAAATCCACAATATCGTTACCTGCTGAAAAGGCATTGCCAGCCCCAGAGATCAACATCACCTTCACTTGAGGGTTTTGATCTCCATCAAAGAGTATCTGTGTAAGTTCACGATACATTGCATTAGTAAATGCGTTCTTTTTCTCAGAACGGTTCAGTAATATCTTCAGAATCCCGTCAGACAGATGGTGATTAATCATGTGATCTACGCTGCACCTTTAAGCAAAATTGCTTTAGTTTGATCATATTCAACTTTTAATCGAGCAACAAACTGCGCTGTAGGCGTAACTGCTTTTACGGCGCCAATACCTTGACCACAGCCCCAAATATCTTTCCAGGCTTTCTGGGCTGCGCCACCAAAATTCATTTTGCTCGGATCGCTTTCTGGAAGATTATCTGGATCCAAGCCAGCATTGCGAATAGAGGGTGCTAAATAGTTCCCAGAAACACCAGTAAAAAGGTTGCTCAAGATAATGTCATCTGAGTTGCAATCAACCACTGCTTGCTTATAGGCCTCACTTGCACGCGCTTCTTCAGTGGCAATAAATGCAGAGCCAATATACGCATAGTCAGCGCCTATGGCCTGGGCTGCTAAAACTGCACCGCCAGTAGCAATGGAGCCACTCAGTACTAATGGTCCTTTAAACCATTCCCGAATTTCCTGAATTAATGCAAAAGGACTTTTAATGCCGGCATGTCCACCAGCACCAGCTGCAACTGCAATTAAGCCATCAACACCTTTTTCTATCGCCTTTTTAGCAAAAGCATTATTGATGATGTCATGCAATACGATTCCGCCATAGCTATGTGCGGCAGTATTAATTTCTTCGCGTGCACCAAGGGAGGTAATGATGATGGGTACTTTGTATTTGACGCATAGCGCCATATCATGTTCAAGACGATCGTTGCTCTTGTGCACAATTTGATTAATGGCAAAAGGTGCGGCTGGCTTATCCGGGTGTTCTCTGTTGTATTCCGCTAAGGCAGTAGTAATTTCAATCAACCATTCTTCAAGCTGTTCAGCAGGTCTGGCATTGAGGGCTGGCATAGAGCCAATCACACCCGCTTTGCACTGGGCAATCACTAATTTAGGATTGCTGATAATAAAAAGTGGGGCTGCAATGACGGGTAAATTACCATCCGCCAAATGTTTGCGTAGAACTTCTGGAAGAGGTTGATTGCTCATATTTTTTAAATGATCTGTAGATTACTGCTCAGCTTTGTACCAAACTTGGGTGCGACCTAATAATGGAATGCCAATATAGCCGCGGACATCCATCTTTTTGCCATCTTCAGTTGCAACCTTAACTTTGTAGGTTTCGCCATTCTTTGGGTCTAAGATTTTTCCATCTGACCAAGTACCCGACCCATCTTGCTTAAGATCACTCATGATTTTCATGCCAATGAGAGGCTTATCTTTACGATCATCTTTGCACAGATTGCAATAAACTAGCGGCGTTTCGCCTGGGGCTGGGAATGTTTTGATGATGGTGCCCTGTAAAAACCCATTGGCCTCTTCAATCTTAATTAAGGAAGCCGGTTGATTGGTTTTATCGTCAATTGTTTTCCAAACCCCAATAGCTGGATCGGTAGCTTGAGCATACGTATTGCCAGCAATCAGACCAAGAATACAGGCCGATAGAATGATTTGTTTTTTTAACATTCTGATGTCTCCTATTTTTGATAAAAGCTGATTAGCAACGCTCAAATATTCCAGCAGCGCCCATACCGGTACCAACGCACATCGTCACCATGGCATGTTTAAGATTGCGTCTCTGTAGGGCATGAATCGCTGTTGCAGCTCTGATGGCGCCTGTTGCGCCCAAAGGATGACCAAGAGCAATGGCGCTACCCAAAGGATTGACTTTGCTTTGATCCAAACCAAGATCTCGAATGACCGCTAAAGACTGGGCTGCAAACGCTTCGTTTAACTCGATCCAGTCCAAATCCTGCAAATTGAGTCCAGCCAGTTTTAACGCAGCTGGAATAGCCTCTTTAGGGCCGATGCCCATAATCTCCGGGGCAACGCCTTTGACGGCAAAACTTACAAAACGTGCCAAAGGAGTGAGGCCAAAGGTCTTGATCGCTTTTTCACTGGCTAAGATGAGTGCGCCAACACCATCAGAGGTTTGTGAGCTATTGCCAGCGGTTACGCTACCTCTAGCGGCGAATGGAGATTTGAGTTTCGCTAATCCTTCAAGCGAGGTATCGATCCGTGGGCCTTCGTCTTTCAAAAATTCACGCCACTGTATATCCACTTGGCCTTTATCCAGATTCATCGAGCGATGGGCAACCTTGACGGGAAAGATTTCAGAGTTAAATTCACCGGCGGCTTGTGCGGCCATAGCCTTTTGATGAGAATCAAATGCAAAAGCATCTTGATCTTCGCGACTGATCTTCCATTGTTGCGCAACTTTCTCGGCGGTTAAGCCCATACCGTAAGCAATACCAATGTTTTCATCGGCCATAAAGATTTCTGGTGACATCGATGGAGAGTTGCCACCCATGGGAACCATACTCATTGACTCAACACCGCCAGCAATCATCACATCCGCCTCGCCAACCCGAATGCGGTCAGCTGCCATAGCAATGGCATTTAACCCAGACGAGCAGAAACGGTTGACAGTAATACCGCCAATAGTATTTGGTAGCCCACCTAGGAGTAAACCAATGCGGGCCACATTCAATCCTTGTTGACCTTCTGGCATGGCACAGCCAATAATGGCATCCTCAATAGCTTTGGGATCTAGGGTGGGTACTTGCGTCAGAATATGTTGCAAGGCGTTGCCAAGTAAGTCATCCGGACGAGTATTTTTTAATGCACCTCGCCCAGATCTACCAACGGCACTGCGAGTGGCAGCAACGATATATGCGTCTTGAATATTTTTCATAGTGATATCTCGGTAAATTAGTTTCTAACAGGCTTGCCAGTTTGGAGAATGCCCATAATCCGTTCCATGGATTTAGGGTGACCAATGAGCTCCACAAATGCCTGGCGCTCTAGTTTGAGCAGCCACTCTTCAGTAACAAGCGTTCCTGCATCGACATCGCCACCAGTAATGATCTGAATGATCTTCTGAGCAATGTGCGCATCGTGTTCAGAGATAAAGCCACCGTCACGCATATTGACTACTTGACCCATCACGGTGGCGGCAACAGAACGGCCACCAACCGGTATTAAGGTTGGTATAGGAGGTCTGTATCCGGAGTAGCGCATTGCTTTGACTTGATCTTGTGCCAAAGCCAGTAATTCATAAACGTTTGCAACGATAATGTCACCCTTTTGGAGGTAAGCCATCTTCATTGCTTCTTGAGCTGATGAAGAAACCTTAGCCATTGCAGCATTTTCAAAAGCGGCTTTGGTGAAATCCAAATAATTGGTGTTCCCAGCAAGCGCAACGCCTTGAGCCGCACGAATGGCTGCTTCTTTAAGTCCGCCACCAGCAGGTAATAAGCCAACACCAACTTCCACCAGACCAATATAGCTTTCCATAGCAGCAACTCTGCGCGCAGATTGGAGAACTAATTCACAACCACCCCCTAGGGCAATACCAGAGACTGCGGCAACTACAGGCACTTGGGAGTATTTGATTTTCATCATCGTATCTTGAAACTCTTTTACGAACGGCTCAACTCCAGCAGGGCCGCCTTTCATGACCATAGGCATTGCAGCTTCTAGATTAGCACCTGCAGAAAAGGGCCCACCAGGCGTGCCTAGCTTCAATGAAGTGGGTTGCCAGATCACCAATCCTGCATAGTTCGCTTCTGCGATCTCAACGGCTTTTTGTAGGCCACTTAATACGTCTGGGCTGAAGGTATTCATCTTCGAGCGGAATGAGGCAATCAACACCTCAGGCTGATTGGTATCTACCCAAGCTCGGAAGTCCGTGTTCTCAAAAACAGTGGTGCCCGCTGTTTTAGGATCAGGAGAGCCATCCCCTAACAGTGGCGCCCTAAATACTTGCTTTTGGTATACCGGCAAAGCAGAGCGGGGAATGTATTTATTCTCAGATGCAGACCATGAACCTTCAGGCGTATGGAAAGCTTGCTTATCAGCAACTGGTCCACTAAAGATCCATGCGGGCAAAGGCTCTTTGCTTAGTGTTTTGCCTGCATCAATATCCTCTTTAATCCAATTAGCTACTTGCGTAACGCCAGCTGCTTGCCAGTCCTCAAAGGGGCCTAAATTCCAACCATAACCCCAGCGCATCGCGAAGTCGATTTCTCGAGCAGATTGCGCAATCTCACCAAGGTGAATCGCACAGTAGTGGAAGATATCCCGATAGATAGCCCATAAAAACTGAGCTTGAGGTTCATCGGTCTCGCGTAGCAATGCAAGTCGCTCTGCAATTGGTTTTTTCAGAATGCGCTCAATCAGCGGTTCAATCGTTGCGGTAGATGGTTTGTATTCACCGGTGACAGCATCCAATACAAGAACATTCTTCCCGTCCTTGCGATAAAAACCTGCTTTGGTTTTCTGTCCCAGCGCACCTTTTGCAATGAGTTGACTAACCACTTCAGGCGTTTTAAATAGGGCAGAGAAGGAATCGCCTTGTAATGCATTTTCCATGGTCTTAATGACATGGGCCATAGTATCCAAGCCAACCACATCGCTGGTTCTAAAGGTAGCTGATTTAGCACGTCCAAGTTTGCTGCCGGTAATGGCATCAACTTCATCAAAGCCTAGGCCAAACTTTTGTGCCTCTGCAAACACTGCCAGGATCGAGAAAACACCTACACGGTTGCCGATAAAGTTCGGGGTATCCTTAGCGCGCACAACCCCTTTGCCCATCGTGGAAGTCATAAAGGTTTCAAGTGCATCCAATACGGCGGGATCAGTGTCTGCCGCTGGAATGAGCTCTAGTAAATGCATATACCGAGGTGGGTTAAAGAAGTGCACGCCACAGAAGCGCTTCTTCAGATCACCAGAAAAACCTTTGGCAAGTTCGCCGATAGGAAGGCCTGAGGTATTGGTAGCAAACAGAGCATGCGCCGGAATATGTGGCGCTACTTTTTCATAGAGAGCATGCTTCCAATCGAGACGCTCTGCAATGGCTTCAATGATGAGGTCGCAACCCGCTAAAAGACCTAAGTCGTCCTCATAATTTGCTGGAGTAATTAGATTGGCTTCTGAAGATAAACCCAAAGGTGCCGGCTTTAACTTTTTAAGATTCTCAATCGCTTTAATGGCAATTGCATTCTTATTAGAAGGTTTGCCATCTTCAGAATTCGTCGGCAAATCAAACAACACTACAGGCAACCCTACATTAATACATTGTGCAGCAATCTGAGCGCCCATCACGCCAGCGCCTAGGATGGCTACTTTCTTAATAATCTTGTTATCACTCATATTTAGTCTCTCAGAAAAAATCAGCAGGCATAGCCATTAACGATTTAGAGCCAGCACGTGCTTGACGGATCAGCATGGCTGTCTCAGGAAGGAGTTTGTCAAAGTAGAAGCGGGCAGTAGCCAATTTCGCTTCATAAAAAGGATCTTTGCTAGCCTTATTGGCTAAAGCAATTTTTGCCATCCGCGCAAAGAGGTATGAGTAAATCAAGTGACCCACAACACGTAAGTAAGGTACGGCAGCAGCACCCACTTCTTCGTGATTCATCATAGCTTTCATGCCAATCTCTTTGGTGAGTTTTTCTACCTTGACGGCGATATCAGAGAGTGGATCAATAAACTCCTGCATTTCCTTGCGCACACCTTCATCTTCGATGAACTGTTCGATGATTTTGCCAAACTTGGTAAGCTTCTTGCCCATATCTCCAAGAACTTTTCTACCTAAGAGATCAAGAGATTGAATGGTGTTGGTGCCCTCATAAATCATATTGATACGAGCATCACGAACATATTGCTCCATACCCCATTCAGCAATATAGCCATGACCACCAAATACCTGCATGCCTTCGTTTGTTGCAGTAAATGCGTTATCGGTTAAGAAGGCTTTAATGATTGGGGTGAGTAGGGCTACCATCTCACCTGTTTCTTTACGAACTTTTTCATCAGGATGATTAAGTTCTTTATCAATCATGAGGGCCACCCAGTAAGAGAAGGCTCTACCAGCTTCTGCGTAAGCTCTTTGGGTGAGCAACATTCTACGAACATCCGGATGAACAATAATCGGATCAGCCGCCTTTTCGGGTGCCTTAGCCCCAGTTAAGCTACGCATTTGTAAACGCTCTTTGGCATAAGTAGCAGAGTTTTGATATGCCACCTCTGTTAAGCCAAGACTTTGCATACCTACGCCAAGACGAGCCGCATTCATCATCACAAACATTGCGTTAAGGCCTTTGTGCGGTTCGCCCACAAGGGTGCCAATAGCGCCATCGAAGTTCATAACGCAAGTGGCATTGCCATGAATGCCCATCTTATGTTCTAGGGAGCCACAAGACACCGCATTGGCTTTACCAATTGAACCATCGGCTCCAACCTGAAATTTAGGAACAGCAAATAAAGAGATGCCTTTGCTTCCAATGGGGGAGTCTGGTAGACGTGCCAGAACAAGATGAATAATGTTCTCAGCTAAATCATGATCGCCGCTAGAGATAAAAATCTTGGTTCCGTTAATAGAGTAAGTGCCATCAGCCTGTGGCTCGGCTTTTGTTTTCAGTAATCCAAGGTCAGTACCGCAATGTGGCTCAGTCAAGCACATGGTTCCAGTCCACTGACCAGATACCAATTTTTCTAAATAAGTTTTTTTCTGTTCTTCAGTACCATGCGCATGTAGACATTCATACGCACCATGCGACAGACCTGGATACATTGTCCAAGATTGATTAGCAGAATTTAAGGTCTCATACAGAACAGTATTGAGTAGTTGCGGCAATCCTTGGCCACCATATGCGGGATCGCATGACAAAGCAGGCCAACCACCCGCAACATACTGCTCATAAGCCTGCTTAAAGCCAGCAGGGGTCGTAACTGACCCATCCTCATGTCGCGTACAACCTTCTTGATCGCCAATTTGATTCAAAGGGAAGGCGATCTCACTAGCAAATTTGCCGGCCTCTTCAATGATCTGATTCATGGTGTCTTTATCAACATCCTGGTATGCAGGCAGAGAAGCGAACTCTTTGCCGGCATCAAGCATTTCATGAATAACGAATTGAATATCGCGGAGGGGTGGATTGTATTGAGGCATATTTATTTATCTTATTAAATTGAACTTAAGAGCTTCTTATGAACTACTTACTTGCTTTATTTGCTGCAAAAATTTCTTTGATTAGCTTATTTGCTATGACAAGGCATTTAGGATTTTCTAAAAAACGAGAATCATGATGGACGCCTAAAGCAATGCTATAGAGCCTGAAGAGTAGTGCTTGTGCATCTAAAGATTTCTTTAGGTGGCCCTCAGTAATGGCTTCTTTAATTGCTCTCAGAAGGGCAGTGCGCCATATTTCAACGCTTCGAAGCAATTCATCACGAACAATGCCAGGGCAATCATCAAATTCAGCGGCGCCAGAGATAAAGAAGCAACTTGAGGTATCGCCGCCGCTACTCATCTTGAGCCAAGAGCTAATCATTTGATTAAGCCTGGGCAATCCCTTTGGCTTTAAAAGGGCAGGGGCAAATACAACTTCCTGGAATTTTTGATGGTATGCGCGAACAACTTCAACCTGCAGCTCTTCACGAGAACCAAAATGAGCAAACACTCCACTTTTACTCATTTTGACAACTTCAGCTATGTTCCCAATGGTTAGACCTTCAAGACCTGACTTGCTAGCAATTTCCAAAGCCGCCTCCAAAATCAAAGTCTTGGTAGCTGAGCCTTTGGTTTGCTCTTCTGGCGCCTTCAAATTAACCCTTGTTTGATTCATGGGATTCTAAATAATCTTGTTTTGTTGTAAAAATAATACGATCGTTCGTTTATATTACATGAATTTTTTTTAATACTACTCTCACAAAAAATAACTAACCCCTGCGTGAAGTCCATACCAATAGGGTCTCTATGCAATAAATTCGTTTTTGCATTGCAATAAATGTTGCGTTGCAAAATAAGCCTCGGGAAAACCCGGGCTATATATTGAAATAAATTTCTATAGAGTTGCTGCAGTGGTGCAAGATTTAAATAACAATTAATTGAAATAAAAAGGGAAGACACATGAAGAAATTACAAATCAGCGCAATCGCTTTTGCAATGACAAGCGTTGTAGCAGGTTCAGCTATGGCGCAATCGTCCAAGACGAATGCATGGGAAGGTGCTTATGGACAAGTAGGCGTTGGTTTTGGTGTCTTCACTCCTAAAATAGGTAGCGGTACGGCTGTTACTCAAAATACTGCAGTAGCACCGGCTGGTATTCCTGGTGTTCCTGCTGGCACTCCTCTAACTGCCTTGGGCTATCCAGCCTACGTATCTCAGGGAGCTTCGGCTAGCAATGTTAATAATGTTAATACAGGGATTGCTAACTTAGCTGCTGGTTATAACTTTGGCATTAATGAAACTTGGATTTTGGGGGTTGGTGCAACATACTATCCGGGCGCAAGCTCTTCCGCTACGGGGCAGCTTAGCGTTGCAAATACAACAATTAGCGGGGCTCTTGGAACGCTACCTGTCAGTGGTGGAAGTAGTACGGCAACATATAACGTAAAAAACCTTTACAGTGTTGTATTCACACCAGGCTATGCTTTTGATAAGAATCGTTTAGCTTATGCGAAGCTCGGATACACTGGTGCCACCATTGGTTTGTCCGGTCCAACTCTTGCGTACCAATCAACCAACTTAACTGGCTACACCTTAGGTCTTGGCTATAAACAGATGTTTACCGAGTCTTTATATGCTTTTGGTGAGGTTAACTATGCTTCTTATGGTACAAAAAACTTAACGGCAACACTCACTACCGGTACTCAACTTCAAGGGATGACTATTAGCGGCACTGGCACTGATATTCTGGTTGGTGTTGGCTATCGCTTCTAATGTTTTAACTGTTTGACAAAGAGCCCTCTATTTGAGGGCTTTTTAATTCCTTTTTGTTTTTGCATCAACATTAAATCACAGTAGAAACCACATATCTCATATGACTAACCCCAGTAAGCCATGGCTAAAACACTATCCTGAGGGCGTTCCTCACGAAGTCGATATCTCTGGCTATAACTCTTTGCTGGATATGTTTGAGGAGGCCTTTGAACGCTATCCGAATAGACGTGCCTGCGAGTATCTCGATAAGTTTTTAACTTACCGAGAGCTCGATCAGCACTCCAAGCATTTTGCCTCTTATATACAAAGTCTGGGCTTAGAGTCTGGTGCTCGTGTGGCAATCATGTTGCCTAACGTGTTGCAGTTTCAGATTGCGATGATCGGTATTCTTCGTGCTGGGTACGTAGTGGTCAATGTTAATCCGCTCTATACCGCCCGTGAGTTGGAATATCAACTCAAAGACAGTGGTGCATCAGCTCTTGTCATCTTAGAAAACTTTGCGCATGTTTATCAGCACATCGCTGCTGACGTGCCATTGAAAAAGACTATCGTGACTTCTCTTGGAGAGATGATTGGACTTAAGGGTGCGATAGTCAATTTTGTAGTACGCAATGTAAAAAAACTCGTGCCTGCATGGGATCTACCTAACCATATTACTTTTTTGGCTGCTTTAGGTGAGGGTAGTCGTCAGCGCTGGAATAAGCCGAATACTTCTTTAAGTGACATTGCCTTTTTGCAATATACAGGTGGCACTACGGGGTTATCTAAAGGCGCGATTCTTTTACATAGCAATATTCTCTCTAATGTCATTCAAACGGAGTTATGGCTTGAGCCAGGATTAAAGCGTAAAAAAGTGGATCAATTGGTTTTCTTATGCGCGCTTCCCATGTATCACATCTTTGCTTTAACAGCCTGCTCAGTATTGGGAATGCGCAAAGGTGGTCTTTTAGTCTTAGTTCCTAATCCACGTGATTTCGATGGCTTCATTAAGCTATTGAAGAAGCATCCGAATATCAATATCTTCCCCGGAGTAAATACTTTATTTAATGCGCTGATGCATAAACCTGAATTTGCCACAGTGAAGTTCCCTAATATTTTGGCAACTATTGGCGGCGGTATGGCAATGCAAAAGATAGTTGCAGATCACTGGCAAGAAATGACTGGCGCTCCTATTGCCGAAGGGTATGGCCTTTCAGAAACATCACCAGTTGCCTGCGTCAACTCTGCTTTGATTGAGAGCTTTACTGGCTATATTGGCTTCCCGGTACCAAGTACCGAAGTAGTGATCTTAGGCGATGACGGCATCGAAGTACCTTTTGGTACTCCTGGTGAGATTTGTATTCGGGGGCCTCAGGTAATGGCCGGTTACTGGAACAAGCCCGAGGAAACCAAGAATGTTATGACGCCCGATGGCTTCTTCAAATCAGGCGATATCGGCATCATGAATCCCGACGGCCTGACTAAGATTGTCGACCGTAAAAAAGATATGGTTCTGGTTTCTGGATTTAACGTCTATCCAAATGAAGTGGAAGAGGTTCTATCTCTCATTCCTGGAGTGCTGGAATGTGCAGTCATTGGTGTGCCTGATGAGGATTCAGGCGAAGCCGTTAAGGCGTTCATTGTGAAACAGGATGCTTCATTAACAGAGGAAGCTATCATGGCGTTCTGTAAAGAAAATCTTACAAACTATAAGCGCCCGAAGCACATTGTTTTCCGTGCTGATTTGCCAAAAACCAATGTTGGAAAAATCCTAAGACGTGAATTAAGAGATTTATGACCACTACCAAGGGTCACCTCCCAAGGCCAATCATTTAAAATAAGTTTTTTAGCGCTTTATTAGTAAAAATACTATTGTGATGCTTTGGCTACGTTCTTTTCTATTTTATTTATTTGGTTTCACAACCGTCACCATTGTTGCTAGCGCAATAATTTTGGTCATCCCCTTTACAAGTCGAGGCACGCGTTACCAGATGGGTGTATTTTGGTGCCGCTTAACCCAAAAAGCACTCTTATTTTTCTGTGGAGTTGATCTAAAGATAAAGGGCTTGGAAAATATTCCCCAAGATCCTAATAAGTCATTAATTATTTTGGGTAAACATCAATCGGCATGGGAAACCTTTGTCTACCCAGCATTTTTCCCAAGACAGCTTTGCTTTGTATTCAAAAGAGAATTATTGTTTGTGCCATTTTTTGGTTGGGCTTTGGCCTCGTTAAAAATGATTCACATTAATCGGGGCGATCGTGAGAAGGCTCGTGAAGCAGTCAATGAGCAGGGCAAGGCGGTATTAGCCCAGGGCAGTTGGATTGCGATTTATCCAGAGGGCACTCGCACCCCGCGCGGGTCATTTAAGCCTTATAGAAAGGGCGGTGTACGACTTGCAATAAGTACACAAACAGACATTCTTCCGGTAGCGCAGAACTCTGCTGCCATTTGGCCTAGAAACACCCTCTTAAAGCGTCCTGGAGTGATTACGCTTTCCATTGGGCCTGTGATTTCTGTTTCAGGAAAAACGGAGGACCAGTTGCAGCTTGAGGTAGAAGCTTGGATTGAAGGCGAGATGCGACTCATTGATGCACCTGCTTATACAAAGTAATTAGTCTATTTATAAAAAAGTTAACAATACACGTTAGCTTTTCTTCTTCTTGCGGATATATAAAGTCTTCGTAATTCTCGCGACTACATCATTCTCTTGATCTTTCACATCAACAACAAAGTCTTTGAGTACTTTGTTGCCAGACTCAGCAGAGCCGATGATGTCATCTAATTGTTCTTGGGTAATTTCAAAACTAGCATGAACCTTCCCCTTACCTGGCTTCAGAAATTCAATCTTAGCCGCCTGGTCCCAAATAACATAACCCTTACCTAGATTCTGAGATACCATCATCATGAAGAAGGGGTCAGTCATCGCAAAGAGGCTGCCGCCAAAATGCACGCCCACAATGTTACGGTTCAATATGCCATGCTTGAGGCGTACCGTAGCATGGCGAAAGTCCTTAGAAATTTTCTCAACAGTAATGCCAGCACCCAGAAAGGGTGGCCAAAGATTCATGCCTCTACGCAATAGATTAGCTTTAATCATTGAATGCTTTTATTTGGAAGAGGGCGTTTTGCCAACCATCTTCGCTGCCCTCAGGAAATCAAAGTCGACGCCTTGATCTGCTTGAGTAACGGTATCTAAAAAGAGTTTCTTGTAGCCGCGTTCAGCTGTAGGAGAAGTAATGGGATTGTCTTTCATACGCTTAGCTAGTTCTTCATCTGAAATTAAAAGACTTATTTCACGATTCTTCACGCTCAAACGAATGCGATCACCGTTACGTACCTGCGCTAATGGACCCCCAATAGCGGATTCAGGGGTAACGTGCAACACAATCGTGCCGAAGGCAGTGCCGCTCATGCGTCCATCAGAGATGCGCACAATATCTTTGACGCCAGCTCGTGCCAATTTCATGGGAATAGGGATGTACCCAGCCTCTGGCATACCAGGGGCACCTTTAGGCCCAATATTTTTGAGTACCAAAATGTCATCAGCAGTGACATCTAAGTCTGAGCTATCGATACGGTTAGCTAAATCAGCAGCATCTTCAAACACCACTGCACGACCTTCATGTTCCATGAGTTTTTCATTTGCAGCTGACTGTTTGATGATGGCGCCACCAGGCGCTAAATTGCCATGCAATACAGCAATACTGCCACGTGGGTAAATTGGTTTATCAAATGGACGTACTACATCTTGTTTAAAGCTTGGCGCAGCAGCATCAATTTCTTCGCCAAGAGTTCTGCCGGATACAGTCATCGCATCAAGTTTCAAGAGTGGCTTTAGCTCACGAAGCAAGGTAGTCATGCCGCCAGCATCATGGAAGTTTTCCATATAGTGATCGCCAGATGGTTTTAAGTCCACCAAAACAGGGGTCTCATCTCCCATCTTATCGAGCGCATCTAAATCAATCTCAAGTCCCATACGGCCCGCAATGGCAGCTAAGTGAACAATGCCATTGGTTGATCCACCAATCGCTAGCAAAACACGCATGGCATTTTCAAAGGCGTCGGCTGTGAGTACTTTGTCAATCGTTAAACCTTCTTTTGCCATCTTCACGGCACAAGTACCGGTTTCTTCGGCTACGCGAATACGATCTGCAGTCACTGCAGGAGGAGTTGCGCCACCTGGAACAGTCATACCAAGAGCTTCAGAGATGCAGGCCATCGTACTAGCAGTGCCCATTACTGAACAGGTGCCAACGCTGGCGACCAGTTGATCATTGACTTCATCTTTTTCAACTTCATCAATTTCACCGGCGCGGAATTTACCCCAGTAACGGCGGCAGTCAGTACAAGCACCAACACGCTCGCTGCGATGCGATCCAGTCAGCATTGAGCCGGTAATCAGTTGGATAGCGGGTAAGCCTGCAGAAGCGGCACCCATCATTTGTGCGGGAACAGTTTTATCGCAACCACCAATCATGACAACTGCATCCATTGGCTGTGCGCGCAGCATCTCTTCAGTGTCCATCGACATTAAGTTGCGCAAGTACATGCTAGTAGGCGCAGCAAAACTCTCATGTATCGAAATCGTCGGAAATTCCATCGGCAAACCACCGGCCAACATCACACCACGCTTTACCGCCTCCAAAAGCTGAGGCATATTGCCATGGCAGGGGTTGTACGCACTGCCAGTATTGATAATGCCGATGACAGGGCGATCTAAAGCGCTATTGGTATATCCAGCACCTTTAATAAAAGCCTTACGTAAAAATAAAGAAAAGCCTTTATCGCCATAGCTAGTTAAGCCTTTACGTAAACCACTCTCTGCAGAGTCTTTTGGTGTATTGCTCATGATTGTCTCGTGTCTCTTTTTAATGATCTTTGGCTTTATTGTAGCGATGGAGTAGCCTATATACCTACACTCCGCCGCCCCAGCGGTACTGCCAGGAAATTCCCAGTGCGGTGTAGTCAGTATTGGTGTTGGAGTAGACGCCTTTGCTACCAGTCAGGCGGATGGAATTGCGCTTATTAATAGGGTAAGAAAAAGTACTGCCAAAACGCCAATTTTCTTGTGAGCCGCTGATTGCTGTGCCATTGACATATTTCTGACCACCCATGAAGTAGGTAGCATCAGCAGAAATATAGGCTGTATTCTCAAAGTAATAGATCCCATGGGCTTCCGAGGAGTAGACGGGGTTTTGAGAGAGCGTATTACTTCCCAGAAAACTAGTATTGTTGGTGTAGATGGTAGCCATGCCTGCCAATTCCAAGCGCCATGATCCGATTACTTGAGAGACTCCGATGGCGGGCTGAATAAGAGAGCGATTGGCGCCCACGTTGAGCATTTGCTCACTGTTGTACTTACCCCATGGGATTGATGCAGCGAGACTAGTGCCGATAATAAGATCTTGTTTGTAGTTATTAAATTCCTCTAGCGAGAGTGCTGGCGCACCATACAGATTGGCGGAGATCTTTACAATAGGATCGGATAAGCCTTCGGCAGAAGCGTTGATATTTTGAGGGCCAAGACTACCAGCGCCAGAAAGTTGGGCATACGGAAGTAGTAGACTAATCCGGCCAGACTGTCCAAAGACATTAATAATGCGTGTCAGACTTGTTGCTTCAGTAGTGAGGGTGTATGAACCACTCTTGGCCTGGGCTATTCCACCCGAAATAAAGTTAATGCCAATAGGCGCATTTGAATACGCGCGAGCTTCAATCTCTTGAGCGGACGCTTGTTGGCAAATGAATCCTAACAAGCAGAGCCAAAAAATTCTCACGCAATACAAGTAAGGCAATTATTTTTTGGAGCCAAACAAGACTGCAAGAGTTTCAGTATTGCCTACGACCATATTAAAGCCCACAAAAATCAAGTAAGGCCAAACAATCAACCAATACACAATTGACATGGCAAGTACTCTTAATGGATCGCCGCTACCAAATGCTGCCATAGAGGCAATAAAGTCTTTACCATTAATGAGTCCATGAACTCCAGCCTCAAGATAATTTAGCGCCACAACTACCACTAGATAAATCAGCGACTCAAGCATGAGTGACTTAACAATGCCGTTTTGTTTATCAATTTTAACTGGATACACAGCCTGAGCAATCAACATAAATTTTGCCGATAAAGCAGCTTTAATCAACGCAAACCCAAAAAGAGATAGGGGAATGGGGCGCTCCTCAAGAGCGGTTGCAGCCATAAAGGCAATCGCGCAGAACCAAGTGCCAAAGTAAATTGATAAAGCAAACGCTTTTTTCATTTCCTCCTCAAACTTGATTTTCAAGCCTGTTTTATTTGTAAGGTTTTTGGCGCTGTTAGTCATGAAAATCTTTATTCAGAAGATTGGGGTGTATTAATCGCCGCAAGTGGAGCAAGAGCTGGAGGTAGCTACTTCAGCTGGTGCTGGCTCTTGGGTATAGCGTGCAATAAAAGCATGTTTAGTAGTCATCGGGATTTTTAGCCAAACAAAGTGACCCGATCCAGGGGCCACATCAATTGATTCACCCTTCATATTCCACATCTCAGTCAATACAACATCTGCGTTTCCGTTTGGTTCAATGATTTCAATTTTGTCACCAACAGAAAAACGATTCTTGACATCTACCTTAACTCGGCCGGTAGCAGCATCGATCTCCAGCGTTTCACCAACGTACAAGCTACGTCCAGATAAAGAGTGGCCACGCATATAGAGTTGGTACTCTTTGTCATGGTGACGCTCATAAAAGCCATCCGTATAACCACGATTAGCTAAACCTTCTAATTGACCTAACAAGGCAGTATTAAATGGCTTGCCTTGAACGGCATCATTAATTGCCGCTCTATAGGATTGCACAGTACGCGAAACGTAATAAGGTGATTTGGTGCGACCTTCGATCTTAAAGGAGTCAACGCCCATCTTGGTCAGGCGCTCAATATGTTCAACGGCACGCAGATCTTTGGAGTTCATGATGTAGGTGCCATGCTCATCTTCTTCCATCGGCATTAAGTCATCAGGTCGACGTGCTTCCTGAAGCAGCACCACATCACCGCTAGTATTTTGTTGCCCAGGTTTCACCTTGTAATCCCAGCGGCAAGCATTGGTACAGGCACCTTGATTGGAATCTCGATGAGACATATAGCCAGATAACAAGCAGCGACCTGAGTAGGCAATACAGAGAGCGCCATGAACAAATACTTCAAGCTCCATCTCAGGACAGTCTTGACGAACCTCTTCGATTTCATCAAAGGAAAGTTCGCGAGACAAAATCACGCGACTGATGCCAACTGATCGCCAAAACTTAGCAGAAGCACCATTCACAGTATTGGCTTGTACTGATAAATGAATTGGCATATCTGGCCAAGCTTCACGAGCCATCATGATGAGGCCAGGATCAGACATGATTAAAGCATCTGGCTTCAATGCAATGACTGGATCCATATCTTTAATGTAAGTGCGCGTCTTACCGCCATGGGGCAATAAGTTAGAAACCAAATAAAACTTCTTGCCCAGTTCATGCGCAGTATCGATGCCTTGCTTGAGAACCTCAATCTTGCCGAAGTCGTTATTACGAACCCGGAGTGAATAGCGAGGCTGTCCGGCATAGATAGCGTCGGCACCAAAATCAAAGGCGGTACGCAGCATGGAAAGGCTGCCGGCTGGGGCGAGAAGTTCAGGAATCTTAGTCATGGACTCTATTTTAGTGCCCTTAGGCACTTGGTGCCGACCTCCTATCGGAGGCTTTAATTGCTTGCCTTAGATGGGGGGTAGTGCTTTAGTGGTTTAAATTACCGCCAAGATACTCTGCCAGTAGAGGTGTCATACAAGGCGCCAACGATTTTGACTTTTCCTTGTTTTTCAAGATCCGCAAGAATTGGACTCTTAGTGCGTATCTCATTGACTGAATCATCAATATTTAGCTCAGTAACTTCGTTCACAAATTTGTAGTTCTTACCATTACGCTCCCCCGGTGTTTTTGACATCTGAACGGCGGGCTGAATTTTTTCAAGCAATTGAGTTAGGTTGCCTAGTTTCACTCCATCACAGGCACCCTTAATAGCGCCACAGCTGGTATGACCTAGCACTACGATGAGTGGAGTGCCAACCACTTTAGAGCCATACTCTAAGCCACCTAAAATGTCATCGTTAATCACATTGCCAGCAACCCTGTTGGAAAATATATCTCCGGTGCTCATATCAAAAACAACTTCCGGCCCACTTCTAGAGTCCATGCATGCAATAACATGAGCTAAAGGGTATTGCCCTAAAGCGGTTTGAGTGACCAGAGTCTTTTGGTTTCTGCTCAATGGTTTTCCGGAAACAAAACGTTCATTGCCTGCTTTAAGGATATTCATTGCGTCATCAGGAGAGATTCCGGCCTGAACTGATTTTGTCATCGTGATGCCAGGTTTGTATGGAGTAACTTTAGTAACTGCCGGTGAGTCATCAGATGCAAGGACTGCTGATGATGAGATCAATGCAGTGGCGGCGAGAATAATAAATGGATTTTTCATGTGAGACTCATCCCTGGACAGTTGATGGATTAATCATATCTAATACCCATTAGAACTGTCTATTAAAAAAAGATTGTCACCCTCTAGCCATCCCAGGAGCTTGCTAGAACTGGATTAATTCCAGCCTTGCAATAAAACGATGGTAAATGAAGAGTATCCTTCGGGGGATGTGGAGAGCATTGTCAAAATGAAAGGGGGAGCCTTCCCTTTGACTTTTCACCCTAAATTGAAGGCGCTTACTAAAAAAGTAGAACGAATCCAGAAAGAATGCAATGTCAAAACTCACATCCAAACCTATCCTAAAAAAAGCCAGCGGTATTTTGGCTCAAGAGTTTGCAATACCCAAAGATATTGCCTGGGCATGGGTGACTTTGCTGCTCTCACAAGAAGAGCAAAAGCGCGATAGCGAAGAAAAGCGCTACAGCCGCATTGCTGAATTTGAAGCTTGGATTTTAGGTCTAAGTCTACCAACTGATCCAAAGAATCCTGAGAGCGGTGCAGTGAGTCCTGAGGCAGTTAAAAATTCCGCCAGAAATGTCTTTGAGTGGCCACATGAGTACATCTTCGAAGAACCAGCAGCCCCAAATCATATGGATACCAAGGTTACCTATGGCGATACCATCACCAAACCCATTTTGGATGCGGTTAAAGATGCTGGTGGATCCGATGATCGGGCGGCACTGATCGCCATCTTAGAAGGCTATGCAAAAGAAGGTAAAGAGCCTTTTGCTAATGTCACAGCAGAAGGCATCGAATGGAAAGGCAGCGCTTGGAAAGATGGCGATAAATATAATCTCCTGACTATTAAGACTCTCAATAATCGCCTGGCCAATTTACGCAAGAAGGGCTTGATCTAAGCGGGTTGCCTTACCCGTACTACAAAAGAAAAAGCCCCTAGATTGCTCTAGGGGCTTTACTTATTTGGCTCCTCGACCTGGGCTCGAACCAGGGACCTACGGATTAACAGTCCGGCGCTCTACCGACTGAGCTATCGAGGAATAAGCCGATATTATAGCAAGATGAAATCACTTCTTCCCACTTCTGTGCAGATCCCCAAAGTACTGACCATTGCTGGGTCCGATAGCGGCGGTGGGGCGGGGCTCCAGGCCGACCTCAAGGCGATCACCGCCCTTGGTGGCTACGGCATGTCAGTCATTACGGCAATTACCGCCCAAAATACCTTGGGTGTAACGCGTATTCAGGATGTAGATCTTGATGTGGTCGAAGCCCAGATCGACGCTGTTTTAATGGATATTGGCGCCGATATAGTCAAAATCGGTATGTTGGCCAGCCCAGAAATAGTCCGCACAGTTGCTAAATCGTTACGCAAACACGGCGTTAAACGGATTGTTCTAGATCCTGTTTTGCGCGCTACTTCTGGTGCAAGCTTAGGTGGCGACGATACCGCTCAAGCCATGATTGCTGACTTGTTTCCGATTGCAACACTGGTTACGCCCAATCTAGATGAAGCTTCATTACTACTTGGTCGTGAAATAAGCGGTCCAAATGATTTCAAATTGGCTGCCGAAGAATTACTCGAGATGGGCCCACAAGCAGTCCTCATCAAGGGCGGACACTTGGATAGCACGCACACTCAAATTACCGATTACTTAATGTGGCGCTCCATGGAAGACGGTCTTGAAGTTGTGCAATCAAAAGAATTCAAACACTATCGTGTCAATACAGTAAATACGCACGGCACTGGATGTTCTTTAGCATCTGCCATTGCTACCTACCTAGCTGATGGTCATGATCTAGCTCATGCCGTTGCTAAGGCGATTGCCTATGTAGAGGCAGGTTTAGAGGCGGGACGCTTCTTGAGTATTGGCGAAGGTCCGGGGCCGCTATGGCATATGCACGATTTTTATCCAACTTCATTGCTCGAAGAAAAAGGAAATTACTGAGCAGATCTGGGCTAACTTAGGTCAGTTACTAATAAATCAGGAAATCACGACTGCATTAATTCTTGTAAGTATTTGACCGCCGCCTTAGGGTCTTTGGCTTGGGTAATGGCTCTCACAACGGCTACTGAGCCAACACCACTTTTTGCTACCGCATGAATGCTGTCTTGATCAATGCCGCCAATCGCTACCAGTGGGTAGTTGCTCATGAGCTGAGCATATCGATATAAACGACCTAGTCCTTGCGGTGCTGTAGGCATCTTCTTTAAATTTGTTGGAAAGACTGCGCCCATCGCAATGTAGCTTGGGCAAAAGCGATCTGCATAAGCCAGCTCTGCATAGCCATGAGTGCTTAGTCCCAGTCTTAAGCCCGCACCCCGAATTTCTTCTAGGTTGGCATCTACTAAATCCTCTTGACCTAAATGCACGCCATAGGCGCCAGCATCAATTGCTTCTTGCCAATAGTCATTAATGAATAGCAAGGTCTTGCTATCTTTGACTGCTGCAACAGATTCTTTAATTTGTTTTCGGATCTTAGACTTTTCGTCTGACTTAAATCTAAGTTGTACCGTCGGCAACTCTGCATCGACCATGCGCTTTACCCAATCAGCATCCGGCATGACTCCATACAAGCCCAGGCGTTTTGGACACTCTTTAAAGGCATTGGGATTCATATTGCGAGTCCAGGGCAATAAATCAAAATGCTCTGGCCTGCTGGGCCATTTAAAGGGATTAAAGCCACCATCTTGCAATGTCATGCGTGACCATGCCTTACCCAGAATTCTGGCATCAGACTCGATAAATCCCATTTCAATGGCAGCTAGTGCACCGGCCAATTCGTAATGATCAACTGCTGCTTCGTTATCAATGAGTGGAGGCGGGGAGTTCAGGCTAAAGGCCGGAATCGGAATGCATAAATCTTCATTGCGATGCGCGGCAACGATTTGATCGGCAAGGTCACGAATGAGGCTCATGAGTTCAGTGTACTTAACTTAGTGTCCTGTTGCGACTACGATTGGTGCCAAAACGGAGTACCCACCAAAGGAGTGCTTGCTTGAGCAGACTCTTGGGGCCTCATGGCACCGGATAAATAGGCTGCACGACCTGCATCAACCGCCATAGCAAAGGCTTTGGCCATCACTACAGGATCATCCGCCAAGGCTACTGCGGTATTGAGTAGTACACCATCAAACCCCCATTCCATGACGGTGCAGGCATGAGAAGGAAGTCCTAGACCAGCATCCACCAAGAGCGGAACTTTTAATCGGTCGCGCAACAGTTTCATGGCATAGGGATTTAAAGGCCCCTGTCCGGTACCAATTGGAGCAGCCCAAGGCATGACTGCTTGGCAACCGACATCAACTAGACGTTGGCACAAAATGAGATCCTCCGTGCAATACGGCAGAACCTTAAAGCCATCTTTAATCAGAGTCTCTGCTGTCTGCACTAAGCGCAAGACATCTGGTTGCAAAGTGTAATCATCGCCAATGAGCTCTAACTTGATCCAGTCGGTTTCAAACACTTCACGCGCCATTTGCGCGGTGGTAATGACTTCTTGTGGGCTATGGCAACCAGCGGTATTTGGTAAAACAGGAACTGCCATCTTTTTGAGCAAATCCCAAAAGCCGCTATGCGCTTCAGCGGTTGATGTTCCCTGGCGACGCAAACTTACGGTAATCATGCCAGGGTTAGATGCCTCTACTGAGTTCTCAAGCACCTGTGGAGAAGGGTAGCGTGAGGTTCCTAATAGCAAACGACTCGCAAAGCTCTCGCCATATAAGACAAGTGTGTCTGCGCTATTGAGGTTATTAGGTAAAGGAGCGTTCATAGAAAAATAATTGGTTCTTAATCAACCGCCAGTAACTGGGGCAATCACTTCAATTTGATCATCCTCATTTAATACAAAGTCTGCATGCTTAGTCTTGGGCACAAAATTAAGATTCACGGCAACAGCATAGGGTGGCTTCGCATCGATCAAGGCCAGAGCATCGCTCACCATGCTCTTGCTGGGCAACTCATAAGCCACTTGATTAACGATTACGCGCATACCGCCTCAATCTGATTATTGTCTTGAGTCATACTCAATCCCAAATCCAATGCAGTCTTACTGGTGCCGAGCTCTATAAGTTCCAATGCGCAGTCAAGCACTGCAGGAGAAATCATAAAACCATGGCGATATAGACCATTGATCATGATCAAATCAGATAGCCCTGTATCCCTTTGCGATTGAATTTCTGGAAGATTATTTTTTAAAGTAGGGCGACACTGCGTTGCCATCTCTAAGATACGTGCCTCAGCAAACCCACTATGAACGGTATAGACGGCGCTGAGCAATTCCATAGCAGAGCGTACGCTCATTTCTGACAAGTCATCGGACTCAATCTCCGTTGCACCCACCACATAAATATCATTTTCTTTAGGGGCAATATAAATCGGGTAGCGTGGATGGATTAAGCGCGTAGGGCGACGCAACTTCACTTCTGGCGCATAGAGTCGAATAACCTCACCACGAACACCACGCAAGCTATTGGGCTTGTCACCAAATGACCAAGCTTCTTTAGCTCCCGTACCGCGGCAATCAATTACGGCCTTATAGCCCGTCTTTTTGCGCAATTCGGTTGGGTCGATTTCGGTATGCCAGTGGCAATTGACCTTCAATAGCGTTAACTCACTAGCGAGAGCATCCAATAGCTGGCGATTATCCAATTGCCCCTCATTGGGTAAGTACAGTCCCTGAGTAAAGCGATCGGCAATACCAGGCTCAAGTTCACGCAAAGCTTCATTGCCGAGCTTTTGTGGCGCACTGAGATCAGCGTTCGCGCGACAGTTCCTCTCTAAATGAGCAGTAAAGCGTTCGGCTTCACTGGCATCTTGGCGATGCCACAAAATCAAAGTGCCATCTTGCTGAAAGTAAACCGGATTAGACAAATCAGCAATAAGCTCCTTCCAGCGGGGCAAGCTATGCAAACCCATGCGAACTACTGAATCTTCAGTAATGGCAGATTCAGCTAATGGCGACAACATCGCTGCAGCAATGCGCGCAGCAGCATGGGCACCATTCGGCCCACCCTTATCAAAGAGATCGACTTGAGCACCTTCTTTAGCAAGCGCAACAGCCAGCAGGCGACCCATCAGACCGCCGCCAGCAATTGCATATTTACTATCGGTGAAGCCTGCACTAGTCATCTTTATCTTTTGAGCTAGTTGGCTTATTGATAAATCTCACTACCGCGTTTACGGAACTCTGCAGACATCTCTTCCATGCCCTTAGAAGCGTCAGCTACTTCAGTAATCGGAATAACTTTCGCTTTTGGATTTCCATCTGCATCTAAAGTTGCAGCATAGTCACGAACTTCTTGAGTGATCTTCATCGAGCAGAACTTCGGACCGCACATTGAGCAGAAGTGCGCAATCTTGGCGCCTTCAGCTGGCAGTGTTGCATCGTGATACTCACGTGCGCGCTCAGGATCTAAGCCTAGATTAAATTGGTCCTCCCAGCGGAATTCAAAGCGTGCTTTAGAGAGGGCGTTATCACGCACTTGTGCACCAGGCAAGCCTTTAGCCAAGTCAGCACCATGGGCAGCAATCTTGTAGGTAATGATGCCTTCACGAACGTCTTCTTTATCTGGCAAACCTAAATGCTCTTTTGGCGTGACATAGCAAAGCATTGCTGTACCGTACCAACCAATTTGCGCAGCACCAATACCGCTGGTAATGTGGTCATAGCCAGGAGCAATATCGGTAATCAATGGTCCGAGCGTGTAGAAAGGAGCTTCCAAGCAATGCTTCAGCTCTTCAGTCATATTCTCTTCAATGCGCTGCATTGGAACGTGACCAGGACCTTCAATCATGACTTGCACATCATGCTTCCAAGCCTTAGCAGTCAACTTGCCTAATGTATGGAGTTCACCAAACTGAGCAGCATCATTAGAGTCGGCAATGCAACCAGGGCGCAAGCCATCACCTAAGCTAAATGAGACGTCATAGGCTTTCATGATTTCGCAGATCTCATCAAACTTCGTGTAAAGGAAGTTCTCTTTATGATGAGCCAAACACCATTTAGCCATGATCGAACCACCACGAGAAACAATACCCGTAATACGATCAGCTGTTAGCGGGACGTAACGTAGCAATACACCTGCATGGATTGTGAAGTAATCCACGCCTTGTTCAGCTTGCTCAATAAGTGTGTCACGGAACATTTCCCAGGTGAGGTCTTCGGCGATACCGCCGGTTTTATCTAGTGCTTGATAGATTGGCACTGTGCCAATAGGTACTGGAGAGTTACGAATAATCCATTCACGAGTCTCGTGAATATGTTTACCAGTGGAGAGATCCATGATGGTGTCTGCACCCCAACGAATAGACCACACCATCTTTTCAACTTCTTCATTAATGGATGAAGTAACAGCAGAATTACCTAAGTTGCCGTTAATCTTCACGCGGAAGTTACGGCCAATAATCATTGGCTCTAATTCAGGGTGATTGATGTTTGCTGGAATGATCGCACGGCCTGCAGCAATCTCAGAGCGCACAAATTCACCGGTGACAATGTCTGGCAGATTCGCGCCATAGCCTTTACCAGGGTGTTGCTTTAGGAGTTGCTTATAGGCTGGATCTTTGCGAAGTTGCTCAAGGCCCATAGATTCACGCAGGGCGATGTATTCCATTTCAGGAGTGATGATTCCTTGGCGGGCGTAATACATCTGACTCACGTTATGACCGGATTTAGCGACTCGCGGTGCACTGATATGAGAGAAGCGTAAATTTTGAGTAGCTTCATCTTGAGAGCGAGCTACGCCGTATTCAGAGCTAGGTCCTGCCAACTGGATGGTGTCATTACGCTCAGCAATCCAAGCATCACGCAGCCTTGGCAAACCTTTTTCCAGGTTGATCACAACATCAGGATCACTGTATGGGCCTGAAGTGTCATAGACGGGTACCGGAGGATTTGCCAACATTTCTTCACCTACGCGAGTAGGTAGTTGCTCAATCATGCGGATTGGCGCTTTGACATCAGGCCTTGACCCTTGAAGATAAGTTTTGGTTGAGGCTGGATAGGCAAACTTTTGCCCAAAGTCGCGCTCCAAACTTTTTAAGCTTGGAATCTCGTGTTTAGCGTTTTTAGTTGAGGTGTTGCCTGTACTCATGTCCATCTCCTGGCTGTTTTAGATGGACGAAACCGGGTGTCGGTCTGATGTAACTCCCCACGCCAGCATTACCTGGATCGGGTTCTAGGGTCTTTCTCAGCGCCTTCTAGCAAAACTGCTATGAAGGGCACCCCTGTTTCATCCTTAAGATGAATTTAACCACGAATTGACGGTTTAAGGCATGACGCTAGTCAACCAGCAGCCCTGATGCGCTAAACAAGGCGAATACCCTATTTATTGCGGCGCAATATGAAGTCAGCCGTAACAAAAGCAGCATCAGAGGTAAATTCATCAGCCAGGATTCTGGCGGCAGCCTCTGGCAGGGAGATTTCAATAAAGCCACTGACTTCACCATCATGATTGGTAGGGATAAAGTTGTCAGCCAACTCTAAATCGTATACATATAGCTGCTCATCATGAAAGCCTCGACCGGATATTGGGCGGCGCATATGAATACGACCCACAGGCTCAATTTGATCGGAGATTTGCTCAGGTACGCCAGCTTCTTCCCAAAGCTCACGACGAGCGCTAACCCAGGGTGTTTCATCGGCTGTAATGCCACCGGCTGCCAAGTTGTCTAGCTTACCTGGATCCGTTGGCTTGGTTTCACTGCGTCTACCCAACCAAATGGTATTGCCGCGGGTGTAACCATTGATATGCGTTGCCATGCTCCGAAAACCAAAGGTACGAAACGCAGCACGCTCCATGCGAAAGTGTTTGTGACCATTTAGATCAACCCAAGCAAAGTCTTCGTTACGCCAGCCTGGAATAAATCCACCCAGTCTCATACGATTGGCTAACTGATAAAGACTATTGGATAAATCTCTAGGTTTGCCTAATTGAATGGTGAGCTTGTCATGACCCATGGCAATCAGTGCAATGGATTCTTTTTGTAAAGACTCTTGCAGATAAGGAATAAATTCTGGATTGAGGTGGCCAATGAGTTGCTCACCTATTGCGCCGCGGGATAAATAAATCGGCAGGTATTCCGCAGGAGCAGAGCGCGCCGTGTTTTGGAGCATTTCCTCAAGGGCGGCTAGCGTACTGGTTGAGAGACTGGTCATGGTCTAAGTGTAAGGGAACTTCCGGTTCTATGTCCTTATTGGTAAAGCTCCCTAACACATAATTTCATAAGAACTAACTTAAATATTTATAAGTAAACATCCAAAACAGGGAAAGCTATACTGCACACAAATTAGGCAAGCTAGGTCTGTCTATACAAATCTGTGACTTACGAATACTTTTGAGGATTTATCCACATGACCTGTGGATAACTATGAAGAAATTCTGGTCCCGCCGACAGGAATCGAACCTGTATCCCACGCTTAGGAGGCATGTGCACTATCCATTGTGCTACGGCGAGATGCTAAAAAATAAAAAAGTGTGCTAGGTCAATTCTAATGAATTACAAACCACGAATTACCAACCACACAGCGCCCATACTTGATTTGTCACTGCCACCATCATATCGGGTGCGAAGTACATCGAGAAAACAAACAACAAAGCGAATAGAGCAAACCCATAAAACATGATTTCCCCAATACTTGGTTTTCTCTTAAGCATTGGCCACTCTGTGAATTGCTCGTTCCTTTACGGGAAGATTAACCAAGAAAGCAAAGACGCCCAATCCAATCGCGATTTCCCAAACAATTAAATAAGAACCAGTTTGGTCAAATAAATAGCCGCCTAGGAAGGCTCCGCAGAAACTGCCCAATTGATGAGAGAAAAAGATGAGGCCAGAAAGCATCGTTAAATACTTCACGCCGAAAATTTGCGCAACGATACCGTTGGTCAGTGGAATAGTTGAGAGCCACAAGAAGCCCATGATGGCCGCAAAGATATAAGTGCTCATCGGTGTTGGTGGCAACAATAAAAACGCTGTAATGGCAATAGAACGCCCGATATAGATTGCAGATAGTAAATAGCGTTTAGGAAAGCGCTGACCTAGGATGCCGGAGCTATAAGTGCCGAAGATATTAAATAAGCCAATTAATGCTAGGGCGGTCGTGGCAACAACCGGAGCCCCAACAGCTGGATAGGTAGAAGACAGATCCTTAAGGTAAGGCGCCAAATGCACCGCAATAAACACTACCTGAAATCCGCAAACAAAATAACCTAGGGTCAGATAACGAAAGCTTGGGTTACTCATTGCTTCCTTTAATGCCTGCTTAATCGTCTGATCACCTGGATTATGGTTGTAAGTGAAATTCTTTTCACGCAACATGAATGCGGTTGGTACCATCAAACTTGCCATCAACGCCAACATTAGTAGTGCATCTTGGGTGCCAAACATGCTGAGCAAGCCTTGCTCGGCTGGAATCATGAGGAACTGACCAAATGAACCGGCAGCTGCAGTAATGCCCATTGCCCAAACCCGCTTCTCCGCAGACACATTGCGACCCAGGATTCCATAGACCACGCTGTAGGTCGTGGCAGTTTGTGCCAAGCCGATGAGTAAGCCACCAGCCAATGTAAAATTCATGACATCAGTAGAGATAGCCATGCCTGCCAAACCTAGGGCGTACAAAATCCCACCAGCAACCATAATTTTAAATGCGCCGTAACGATCGGCCAAGGCCCCAGTAACTGGTTGCACAGCCCCCCAAATCAGATTTTGTAAAGCAATAGTCAGAGCAAACGTTTCGCGACCCCAGCCATTGGCTGAAGTAATGGGTAAATTGAAGAGGCCAAAGCCATGACGAATACCCATCGATAGGGTGACCATGAGTCCACCATAAATGAGGACTTCCTTCATCGAAAGCCCTGCTTTGGATGTTTGTGTTGTCATGGTTCCTAGATGATCCCCTTGGTACGTAAAACTTCAATCGCTTGATCATCTAACTTGAGACGTTCATGCAAGATCTCTTGTGTATGCTGACCCAGTGTTGGTGGCGCCATTCGCACTTCAGTGGGTGTTTTAGATAGGCGCATCGGACTAGCAACTAATTTCATAGTGCCAACGGTCGGGTGTGGTACATCAATCTGTACTCCACGATGAATTACCTGTTCGTTTTCAAAGACTTCTTTGAAGTTATTGATCGGACCACAAGGAACATTAGCTTTCTCAAGCTGTGCAATCCATTCACCTTTGGTCTTCTTGCGCGTCATTTGTTCTAAAAGCGGAATGAGTTGCTTGCGATGCTCAACACGCTGCGGGTTGGTTGCAAAGCGTGAGTCATCCGCTAACTGGGGTTCGCCACCTGCAGCTACAAAATGTCGAAATTGACCATCGTTACCAGCCCCCACAATCATCCAGCCATCAGAGGTAGGGAAAGTTTGATAGGGAACAATGATCGGAGAAGCATTACCCCAGCGTTTCGGAACTTCTCCTGAGGTGAGGTAGGCACTCGATACATTGGCCATCACGGCTACTTGTGTATCTAGTAGTGACATATCAATGTATTGACCTTCACCGGTATGGTCTCGATGCACAATGGCAGCGAGAATGGCGGTACTGGCATACATGCCAGTAAAGATATCCGCGATCGCAACCCCGGATTTTTGTGGGCTAGCACCCTCGAAGTCATGAGCTTCACCAGTCACGCTCATGAAGCCGCCCATACCTTGAATAATAAAATCGTAGCCAGGGCGATGGGCGTAAGGCCCAGTTTGACCAAATCCAGTAATTGAGCAATAGACTAAATCGGGTTTGACCTTCTTCAGGCTTTCGTAGTCGAGTCCATATTTAGCCAAGTCACCCACTTTGTAGTTCTCGATGACAACATCAGATTCAGCCGCAAGTTTGCGAATTAGCTCTTGACCCTCGGGCTTGGCAATATCAACCGTAATAGAGCGTTTATTGCGATTGATGCAAATAAAATAGGCAGATTCGTCAGTTTCCTTGCCATTGGCATCTTTGGCGAATGGAGGGCCCCAATGGCGGGTATCGTCTCCAACCCCAGGTCTTTCGACTTTGATGACATCCGCACCCAAATCGGCAAGATTTTGAGCGCACCAAGGACCAGCCAAGACACGGCTAAGGTCTAAAACGCGAATATGACTTAAGGCTCCCATCCCCCGATTTTGGCATGGATGACAGGGGAATTCCCGAAAAATTCGGTCTGGATCTCAGACATGACTACAATTTGCGCGCATGGCTACCCGTAAAACTTCCGAATACAGCGAATCGTCGATTCAGGTCCTAAAAGGACTAGAACCAGTCCGTCAACGGCCTGGAATGTACACCCGCACCGACAATCCACTCCATATCATTCAGGAGGTGCTGGATAACGCATCCGATGAGGCTTTAGGAGGTTTTGGCAAGCAAATCATCGTTACGATGCATAGCGATGGCAGCGTGAGCGTGGAAGATGATGGTCGAGGTATTCCAGTGGGAATGCATCCAACTGAGAAATTGCCGGTTGTTGAGATCGTGTTTACCCAGCTACATGCAGGCGGTAAGTTTGAAAAAGGTACTGGTGGAGCATACGCATTCTCAGGTGGCTTGCATGGTGTGGGTGTTTCAGTAACCAATGCTTTATCCAAAAGATTAGAAGTCACCGTTTGGCGTGATGGCCAAATGTCAACATTGACCTTTGCCGATGGCAAGGTGATTGAAAAGCTCAAAACGATTTCTTCTCCAAAGGAAGATAAGTCACACGGTACGCGCGTTCGTGCATGGCCAGATGGTAAGTATTTTGATAGCTCAGTGATTCCAATGCCTGAGCTCATTCGCCTACTACGTTCCAAGGCTGTTTTATTGCCAGGTGTGAAGGTAACCCTGATTCAAGAAAAATCAGGCGATACCCAGACTTGGCAATATGCGCAAGGCTTGCGCGGTTATTTAAATGAAGCAATTGCGCAAGCTGGCCATGGTGCTGAAGTCATTCCTCCGTTCGAGGGTGAGCAATACGCTACCGGTACTGGAGAGGAAGATTCTTTTGCTGAAGGCGAGGGCGCGGCTTGGGTTGTTTGCTGGACTGAAGATGGTGCGCCAGTGCGCGAGAGTTATGTGAACTTGATTCCAACACCTGCAGGCGGTACTCACGAAAGCGGTTTACGTGAGGGCTTATTTAATGCTGTTAAAGGCTTTATTGAGATGCATGCATTGCAACCGAAAGGTGTGAAACTCATGCCTGAAGACGTTTTTGCTCGCGCATCTTTCATTCTGTCAGCCAAAGTATTGGACCCTCAGTTCCAAGGACAGATTAAAGAGCGTCTGAATTCTCGTGATGCTGTACGTTTAGTTTCCGGCTATGTGAAGTCTGCCTTAGAGCTTTGGCTCAACCAACACGTTGACTACGGTCGCAAGTTAGCCGACCTGGTGATCAAGCAGGCGCAAGCGAGAACTCGTGCTGGTCAGAAAGTGGAGAAGAAAAAATCCTCTGGCGTAGCCGTACTCCCGGGCAAGCTTACAGATTGCGAGAGCGAAGATATCAGCATGAATGAAATCTTCCTTGTGGAGGGTGATTCTGCTGGTGGTTCAGCCAAGATGGGACGTAACAAGGAATATCAAGCCATTCTGCCATTGCGCGGCAAGGTATTAAATACCTGGGAAGCTGAGCGCGACCGCTTGTTTGCCAATAATGAGGTGCATGACATCGCTGTAGCGATTGGTGTGGATCCGCATGGAGCAAATGACACCCCCGATCTTTCCAATCTACGCTACGGCAAGGTATGTATTCTTTCTGATGCAGACGTCGATGGCGCGCATATTCAAGTATTGCTCTTAACCTTGTTCTACAAACATTTCCCTAAACTCATTGAGTTAGGGCATATACATATTTCTAGACCGCCACTATTTAGAGTGGATGCTCCGGCGCGCGGTAAAAAACCAGCGCAAAAGATTTATGCCTTAGATGCTAATGAGCTTCAGGCTATTGAGGATAAATTACGTAAAGATGGCGTCAAAGAAACTGCATGGCAGATCTCTCGCTTTAAGGGCTTAGGAGAAATGAGTGCAGAGCAACTCTGGGATACCACTCTGAATCCAGATACACGTCGTTTGCTACCGGTTACTTTGGGCACGTGGACTGAAGACGAAACCTTTAAAACAATGGATATGCTGATGGGTAAATCAGAGTCTGGTGCACGCCGTGACTGGCTTGAAGAGCGCGGCAATGAAGTGGAGGCAGATATCTAATGACAACTAAAAAGACTCCTGGAAAAAATACTCCGGCTGATCAGGCCGACTTGTTCTCTAGCCCGATCGAAATCGATATTGTTGAAGTAGATGAAGCTCCTGCTGTAGCTGCTACCTCAGGTGGTGGATCAAGCAATCACGACCCCAAAACAATTGATCTCAATGAAGATGGAAAAGATAACTTAACTCTGGCGGTGTACGCAGAGCGTGCCTATCTAGATTACGCAATTAGCGTGGTTAAGGGTCGTGCACTACCAGATGTGTCTGATGGTCAGAAGCCTGTGCAGCGCCGTATTTTGTTCTCGATGAGCGAAATGGGCTTACGCGCTGATGCAAAACCGGTGAAGAGTGCACGTGTAGTTGGTGATGTATTGGGTAAGTTCCATCCGCACGGCGACCAATCTGCATATGATGCTTTAGTTCGTTTGGCACAAAGCTTCTCATTGCGTTACCCATTAATCGATGGTCAAGGTAACTTCGGCTCGCGCGATGGCGATGGCGCGGCAGCGATGCGTTATACCGAGGCTCGCCTAACCAAGATTGCTGGTTTGCTACTGAGTGAGATTGATGAGGGTACGGTAGATTTTGCACCGAACTACGACGGCTCATTCCAGGAGCCTAAATTATTACCAGCGCGCCTACCGTTTGTATTGCTCAATGGCGCATCCGGTATTGCAGTAGGTATGGCGACCGAGATTCCTTCACATAATTTGCGTGAAGTGGCTACCGCTGCCGTTGCTTTAATGAAGTCTCCGAAGATGAGCACTTCAGAGTTATTGGAAATCATGCCTGGTCCCGACTATCCAGGTGGCGGTCAAATCATTTCTTCTGCTGCAGAAATTGCGCAGATTTATGAAGCTGGTCGCGGCAGTATAAAAGTGCGTGCACGTTGGTCTGTCGAAGAGCTCGCTCGAGGTCAATGGCAGATCGTGGTTAACGAATTGCCTCCAGCTACATCTTCACAGCGTGTTTTGCAAGAGATTGAAGAAATCACCAACCCGAAGGTTAAGGTAGGCAAAAAGACCTTAACACCTGAACAAAATAATCTTAAATCAACCATCTTGAATGTGCTCGATGGCGTGCGTGATGAATCCAGCAAGGATGCCGCAGTACGTTTGGTATTTGAGCCCAAGAGTAAGAATATTGACGTCAATGAGTTTGTCAATTTATTGCTTGCTCACACTTCATTGGAATCCAATGCACCAATGAATTTGGTGATGATTGGTAACGATGGGCGCCCACGGCAAAAAGGCTTAAAAGAAATTCTGTCTGAGTGGGTTGCATTTAGAGTTGCCACAGTGACGCGCAGAACTCAGCACCGCTTAGGCAAAGTCAAAGACCGTATGCATATTTTGGAGGGGCGCTTAACCGTTCTTCTCAATATTGATAAGGTCATTAAGATCATTCGCAATAGCGATGAACCTAAAGCTGATCTTATTAAAGAGTTCAAGCTGAGCGATCGCCAGGCTGAAGATATTCTAGACATTCGCTTGCGCCAGTTGGCGCGTCTTGAAGGCATCAAGATCGAGCAAGAGCTGAAAGAGCTTAAGGCTGAACGTGATGACCTAGAGGGTTTATTGCAAAACGACACCGTCTTACGCAAGCGCATCATCAAAGAAATCGAATCCGATATGAAGGACTTCGGCGATGATCGTCGCACCCTGATTCAGGAAGATAAGCGCGCCGTTGCTGAGACCAAGGTCGTTGATGAGCCGGTTACAGTGATTGTTTCTCAAAAGGGCTGGGTACGTGTTCGCCAAGGTCATGAGCACGATGCAACCCAATTTGGCTTCAAAGCGGGCGATGCTTTATATGCTACCTTCGAGGTAAGAACTGTAGATGTAATTCAGGGCTTTGGAAGTGACGGACGTGTATATACAGTTCCTGTCAGCGAATTACCAGGGGCTCGTGGTGATGGCTCGCCATTAACTAGTTTCGTCAATTTGGCTGCTGGCTCACAAATGGTTGCCTATTACGCTGGTCAACCTGATGATTTAGTATTGCTATCCACTAGAGCAGGTTATGGATTCTTGGCCAATGTATCTGATATGACTACTCGTAATAAAGCGGGTAAATCATTCTTGAGCATGGACGCTAAAGTTCCTGGCGATGCTCCTTTAGGTGCTGCCAAGGTGAAAGTAGGTATGAAGCAAGTTGCCTGCTTATCAGAAGCTTCTAAGTTATTGGTATTCCCACTAGATGAACTCAAGCGTCTGCCAACCGGCGGTAAGGGTGTAATTTTGATGGGCTTGGATGAAAAAGAGCACTTGGCTTCTGCTATCGCAGTTGGGTCGGATGGTGCCACCTATTCAGGCGCTGGACGTGCCGGTAAACCAACTGAACTCGGCCTTGATGCCAAAACATTGAAGTCTTTTGCAGGTAACCGCGCACGCAAAGGCCACTTTGTTGAGCCGCGGTTGAAAGACGGCAAGTTAACAGCAAACTAAGCTAGTTAAATCAGCTAAGTATTCTTCGAAATACTCACACCATATTTAACGGCAATCACTTCTGCCAGAATCGATACAGCGATCTCTGGTGGAGTGAGTGCGCCGATATAAAGCCCAACAGGGCCGTGTAACTTTTCAACTTGTTCTTGGCTCACGTCGAACTCGAGTAAGCGCTCTTTGCGCTTCTGTGTATTTTTGCGACTACCGAGTGCTCCCACATAAAAGGCAGGTGACTTTAAGGCCTCCATCAAAGCCATGTCATCTAACTTAGGGTCATGTGTAAGAGCAACGACAGCAGTGTGAGAGTCAACGCCAATTTCCAGCAAGACATCATCTGGCATGCCCTTTACAAAGGTGATGTCTGAGCGATTTAAACCCTCGGCATATTCTTCACGGGGATCAATCACAACGACTTCAAAGTCGGAAGCCAGCGCAAAATCCGCGGTGTATAGGGATAGCTGACCAGCGCCAATAATCACCATGCGCCAACGGGGGCCGTAGGTGGTTTGCATTTCTTGTTCGGTGCAAGCAAATTCATCGCTGCGATCGCCTAAACGGAGGGTGGATTTGCCAGTAGCCAAATTTACGGAGCGGCGCGTAATGTGATGGGATGAAATATTTGCAAGCAACCTCTCTAAAATTGCCAATTCTGGTTTTGGTTCGACCAGCAGGCGAAGCGTGCCACCACAAGGTAGACCAAAACGGGCAGCATCTTGCTGGGTTACTCCATAAACCACCATTTCTGGGGTATCGCGAGTGAGGATTTCAGATTGGACTCGACGAATAAGGTCATCTTCAACGCAGCCACCTGAAACAGACCCAGCAACTTGCCCATCAGCTCGAATAGCCAGCCAGGAGCCGATTGGACGCGGTGCTGAGCCCCAAGTCTGGGCAACGGTTGCAATCGCAACAGATTGACCCGCTTGGAGCCATTCGACGGCAGATTTGAGTACGCTTAAATCGGTGCTGTTCATGCGTTTTCTTCTTTTTCGTTCTTTTGTGAAAGCTTTTATTAATAACTATTTATTATCACTCTAATGACAGTCTCCGGTGAATCCTCCAAAAGCCCCAATTTGCGTCTAGCCATCCTGATATTGGCGGCGGGTGAGGGAAGTCGTTTGGGTGGATATCCAAAAGCCCTGTTAAAAAAGGACGGGGATAGTTTGTTAAAGCACTTTGTCCAATCAATTCAAACTCTTGAGCCCTTAGAGACTCTGATTGTTACCGGCTTTTACTCAGATCAAATTGAAGCAGAAATCAAATTAATCAAGCAGTTCGTAGCAAGCCCAATCACTTGGGTAAAAAATCTCCAGCCAGAATTGGGTCAAGCCTCTTCGGTACGTCTTGGTCTTGAATCTCTAAGGAGTGACTACGATGTGTTGACGATTGCTTTATGCGATCAACCCAGCATAGCGAGTACTGAGATAGAGGCATTGCTAGGGCAATTTAATCAAAGAGCCGCAAACCAGGAAATCATTCTGCCAATGGTGAATGGTCAGCGAGGTAACCCGGTATTGTTTTCAAGAGGGGTGATCAATCAAATTTTATCTATTCCCGGAATGGTTTGCAGGCCCTATATGAATGAGCATCCAGAGTTGGTCAAATCATTTACAACCGATAACAAGGCCTATTTAATGGATGTCGATACGCAATCTGACATCCAGAAACTAGGGCTTGATCCTATTTAATTAAAACCAATTAAATCTCCGCAATGAGTTCAATTTCTACACAAGCACCAAGCGGGATTTGAGCGACACCAAAGGCGCTACGTGCATGTTTGCCAGCGTCGCCAAAAACTTCAAACAATAACTCTGAGCAGCCATTCACTACCAAATGTTGTTCTGTGTAGCTGTCAGTGGAGTTCACTAAGCCCATGACTTTAACGATGCGCTTTACTTTATCTAAAGAGCCTAAGTGGTTTTGTAATGTAGCAATCAAGTCGATCGCAATAGCGCGGGCAGCGGCTTTCCCAGTTTCTGTATCCATATCTTTACCGAGCTTACCGACCCAAGGCTTACCATCACGTTTGGCGATATGACCAGAAAGAAATACGGTATTACCAGTGGTGGCAGCCATGACATAGGCAGCAGCAGGAGGTCCTGGTGGCGGTAAATCGATGCCGAGGGTCTTAAGGCGTTCGTTAATGGTTGTGCTCATATGTGGTTTCTGTAATTAAATTGAAAAAGAAATCTTACTTGGAAAGTTGACGCATGGCACTTTCAAGGCCATTCAGAGTGACTGGGTACATACGATCTTTCATGAGGTTTTGCATGATGTCGATTGATTGACGGTATTGCCAGATGGATTCAGGCTCTGGATTGAGCCATGCAAAATGGGGGAAGTGATCAATCAGTCTATTAATCCAAACCGCCCCAGCTTCTTTGTTGTTGTACTCGACAGAACCGTTAGGGCTCAATATTTCATAGGGAGACATCGTCGCATCTCCAACAAAGATGAGCTTGTAGTCGGGCCCATATTTATTAATGATGTCTTGCGTTGCAGTCACTTGATCGCGTCTACGGCGATTGCTTTGCCATAAATTTTCATAAACGCAGTTATGAAAATAGTAATGCTCTAAGTGCTTAAATTCAGCTTTAGCGGCAGAAAACAACTCAGCAATGCGTTGAATATGATCATCCATCGAACCGCCGACATCCATCAGTAGCAAAACCTTGACCTGGTTATGTCGCTCGGGTCGCATTTGAATATCAAGCATGCCTGCATTGGCAGCTGTTGAATGAATGGTTTTATCTAAATCCAACTCTAAAGTAGATCCCTCGCGAGCAAAGCGACGCAAGCGCCGTAAAGCGACTTTTATATTGCGTGTACCTAATGCTAGATCGCTGTCGTAATCCTTAAATTCTCGAGCTTCCCAGACTTTGATGGCCGTTCTGTTGCCAGCACTCTCGCCACCAATACGGATGCCTTCGGGGTGATAGCCGCTGTGACCAAAGGGTGAAGAACCACCTGCGCCAATCCATTTATTGCCACCGCCATGCCATTCTTTTTGCTCTTTTAAAAGCTCCTCAAGCCGCTTCTTTAAGGCATCCGGACCACCTAACTTCTGCAGCGCAGCTTTTTCTTCATCCGTTAGTACGTGTTGAAGTTTTTTCTCTAACCATTCCAGTGGAATATCTGGTGAGAGCGCAATGATTTGTTCAATCCCGTTGAAGTAGCTGCCAAATACTTGATCAAACCGATCAAAGTGTTGCTCATCCTTAACCAAGGTTAAGCGCGAGAACTGGTAAAACTCATCAATCGAGGGGTTAATAACACCCGATTTCAAACCCTCCAAAAGAGTTAAAAACTCTCGCACTGAAACAGGCACCTTGGCCTCTTTCAGATTTAGAAAGAATTGAATCAACATGTCAGAAGGCTTCTAGGTAACAAGTTAGCGATGATTGCGATTCATCATGACCAAGCGCTCAAATAGATGAATATCTTGTTCATTCTTAAGTAGAGCCCCGTGCAAAGGCGGTACGACAATCTTTTCATCGCTGCTGTGCAGCGCTTCAGGCTGAATATCTTCCGCCAATAAGAGCTTTAGCCAGTCTATTAACTCGGATGTAGAGGGCTTCTTTTTTAAGCCCGGCAACGAGCGTATCTGGTAGAAGGCCTTGAGGGCAGCATCCAAAAGATCCTGTTTGATATTGGGGTGGTGCACATCCACGATGCTTTGCATCGTATTGGCATCCGGGAAGGTGATGTAATGAAAGAAGCAACGACGTAAGAAGGCGTCGGGTAATTCCTTTTCATTATTTGACGTAATAATGACAAGCGGGCGATGTTTTGCTTTAATCAATTCACGAGTTTCATAGACATAAAACTCCATACGATCAATTTCGCGCAATAAGTCATTCGGAAACTCAATATCTGCTTTATCGATTTCATCGATTAGTAATACAGTCGGCTCATCTGCTTCAAAAGCTTGCCAAAGAACACCTTTAACAATGTAGTTCCGAATATCGTTTACTTTTTCATCGCCTAATTGGGAGTCTCGCAAACGGCTTACGGCATCGTACTCATATAGACCCTGCTGAGCCTTTGTGGTTGATTTGATATGCCATTGCAACAGCGGCATATTGAGGGCAGCAGCTACTTCTTCAGCGAGCATGGTTTTGCCAGTACCGGGCTCACCTTTAATGAGAAGGGGACGCTGCAGAGCAATGGCCGCATTGACTGCCAATTTCAGATCATCAGTGGCTACATAGCTTTGGCTACCAGCAAAGCGATTTGGGGAGTGCGAGGTGGATTTACTCATGGACATACCTAAATAAAGACTGGATCAAGCGTTCAAGTATAGGTAAATAAGGGGAATTTTTCAGTGTTTCTACTGATTTTGGCCTCTGAAATGACGGGAAAGGCATCTGTCCGCTATACTCTTCCCAAATTGATCTAAATCAAACTCATTAATACTGATTTCTATGAAAAAACTCTCATTTCTTCCTCATTTGGCCGTTGCTGCAACTTTAGCTTTTGCAGGTTCAGTTGCTCAGGCTGATGAAGTTAAAGGTAATGCCGCCGCTGGTAATGCTAAGGTTTGGCTTTGCGTTGGTTGTCACTCTATCCCTGATTACCGCGCTGATTACCCATTGGTATACAAAGTGCCTATGTTGGGCGGTCAAAATGGCGCCTATATTGCTATTGCTTTGTCAGAGTACAAAAAGGGTGAGCGCAAGCATCCAACGATGCGCGCTATCGCTGCCAGTTTGTCTGACCAGGATATGGCCGATATTGGCGAATACTATGCTGCGCAAACTGCCAGCACACCGAACAACCCATTGAAGTGATTCATTGATAAAGATACATAGAGATACTTTTATGAAATTTGCACTAATTACAGCAGTTTTGCTCTCCAGCATTGGTTTGGTAAACGTAGCAAATGCTGCTAACGTAGATAAAGGTCAGGCTTTGGTAGAGAAGTCTAATTGCGCTTCTTGCCATGGTGCTGGACTCAATGCCCCAATCTTGCCGGCTTATCCAAAGTTAGCTGGCCAGTATTCTGACTATTTGTATTACGCCTTGAAAGCATACAAAGTAGGCAACGGCAATCCTCAGTATGGTCGTAATAACGCCATCATGGGCTCACAAGTTCAGGCCTTTAGCGATGCTGATATGCAAGATATCGCTGCTTATGTTTCCAGTTTGCCAGGAAATTTTGTTATTAAAAAGTAAATCCAGCTAGCTCAGGCTACTTAGATTAAAGGCTTAGAATAATATTCTAAGCCTTTATTTTTTATAGGTTTTATCTTAGCGCTTCAAGTCCTTGCGCCAAATGTTTGCGCATCACGGCTTCAGCAGCTTGCTCATCTCGCTTGAGAAGTGCTCTAAGGATTTCTCGGTGTTCAACTAAAGAGTTTTGTAGTCTACCGGTGCTAGTTAATGAGTCCCTGCGATGTAATTTGAGTACTTTGCGTAGATCAGCAATGACACCATTCATCCATTTATTGCCTGCAATTTCTTGTATTAGCTCATGAAACTTGCCATTTATCTCAAAAAACTGCTCAATATCACGGTCAGCAGCTGCTTTCTCTAGGCGGTGATGCAGGTGGTCCAGCATATTTAGCTCTGCTTCAGTCGCTTTAATCGCTGTCTCCTTAGCTGCTTGACCCTCTAAAAGGGAGAGAATCGTGAAGATTTGTTCTAGATCTTTTCTGGCTACCTCAGTCACATAGGCGCCACGACGCATCTTGATGGTAACCAGACCTTCAGAGGCTAAAACCTTGATTGCTTCGCGCATTGGGGTGCGACTAATCCCAAACTGATCTGCGAGAGATTGCTCATCAAGCCAGCTTCCAGGGGCCAATTGTTTGCTAAATATTTGCTCCCGCAGGCGGTCAGCAACATCCTCATATAAGGGCCTATTATTCAGTTTTGTATTCATAATTATAAATACATGATAGCTAGACAAATGACAAATAGTCAAGCAGAATGTAAGGATATTTCGATGCAATGCAGCAAAAATTAACCGGGAGTTTTTGTGAGTTCTAAAGAAAATAATTCATGGCCATCATTTCCAGACGCCAATCTAGAGGCCTGGGAAAAGTCAGCGCAAAAATCGGCACCTAATGGTGATGTTGATTCCTTGGGCTGGAAAACCCCGGATGGGATTCATTTAAAAGCCTTATACACATCATCTGATGTAGAAGGTCTTAATTACACCGATACATTGCCTGGATTTGAACCATTTCTACGTGGCCCTCAAGCAACGATGTACTCGGTTCGTCCTTGGACCATTCGTCAGTACGCTGGTTTTTCAACTGCAGAAGAATCCAATGCGTTTTATCGCAAGGCGCTTGATGCAGGTGGTCAAGGCGTATCCGTTGCTTTTGACTTAGCCACTCATCGCGGCTACGACTCCGATCATCCACGCGTTACTGGTGACGTTGGTAAGGCCGGTGTTGCCATTGACTCTGTTGAAGATATGAAAATCTTGTTCGATGGCATTCCATTGGACAAGGTATCTGTTTCGATGACGATGAACGGTGCTGTATTGCCGGTACTGGCTGGTTACATTGTGGCTGGTGAAGAGCAGGGCGTAAAACAGGAGCAGCTATCAGGAACTATTCAGAATGACATTCTGAAAGAGTTCATGGTGCGCAACACCTACATCTATCCACCAGAGCCTTCGATTCGTATTATTGGCGACATTATTGAGTACACCGCTAAGCACATGCCGAAGTTCAACTCGATTTCTATTTCGGGTTATCACATGCAAGAAGCTGGCGCTAATCAAGTTTTGGAATTGGCATTCACCTTGGCTGATGGTAAAGAGTATGTAAAAACAGCGCTTGCTAAGGGTTTGGATGTTGACGGCTTTGCAGGTCGCCTCTCATTTTTCTTTGCTATCGGTATGAACTTCTACCTTGAAGTTGCCAAATTACGTGCTGCCCGTTTGTTATGGTGGCGCATTATGAAATCATTCGAGCCAAAGAACCCTAAATCATTGATGTTGCGTACGCACTGTCAAACATCAGGCTGGTCCTTGACTGAGCAAGACCCATATAACAACGTGGTGAGAACAACTGTTGAAGCTATGGCTGCGGTATTTGGTGGCACGCAATCTTTACACACCAACTCATTGGATGAGGCGATTGCCTTGCCTTCTGAGTTCTCCAGTCGTATTGCGCGTAACACGCAGTTGATTCTGCAAGAGGAGACGCATATTCCTAGCGTGATCGATCCCTGGGCAGGCTCCTACATGATGGAAAACCTCACTCAAGAAATGGCTGACAAAGCCTGGGAAATTATTCAAGAAGTAGAGGTCATGGGTGGCATGACCAAGGCGGTTGAAAGTGGTTGGGCCAAGCTCAAAATTGAAGCTGCTGCTGCAGAAAAACAGGCCAAGATAGATTCGGGCTCTGATGTCATTGTGGGTGTGAACAAATACAAGCTTGGCAAAGAAGATCTTGTTGATGTATTAATGATCGATAACGATAAGGTCCGTGAAGGTCAGGTTGCACGCCTTAAGGATATTAAGGCTAAGCGTGACTCCAAAAAAGTAGAGGCTGCGTTAGAAGCGTTGACTAAGGCTGCTGAGGATAACTCTGGAAACTTATTGGAGTTATCTGTTAATGCAATTCGTTTACGAGCAACTGTTGGTGAAGTATCTGATGCATTAGAAAAAGTTTACGGGCGCCATCGCGCCGATACTCAAAAGGTGACCGGTGTGTATGCAGCTGCTTATGACTCAGCCGAAGGCTGGGCAAAACTCCAAACTGAAATTGCTGATTTTGCAAAAGACTTTGGTCGTCGCCCTCGCGTGATGATCGCAAAGCTGGGGCAAGATGGCCATGACCGTGGTGCAAAAGTGGTTGCTACAGCCTATGCTGACTTGGGTTTTGACGTGGATATCGGGCCTTTATTTCAAACTCCAGAAGAATGTGCGCGCCAAGCGATCGAGAATGATGTACATGCCTTGGGGGTTTCTACATTGGCTGCTGGCCATAAAACATTAGTGCCAGCCATCATTGCCGAATTAAAAAGACAGGGTTCAGACGACATCATCGTATTCGTTGGTGGTGTGATTCCAAGGCAAGATTACGAGTTCCTCTACGAGGCAGGTGTAAAGGGCATTTACGGTCCAGGCACTCCAATTCCAGCTTCGGCCAAGGATGTGCTCGAGCAAATCCGCAAGTCTGTTAAACCAGCTTAGTACGGGCCATAGGCATGCTCGAAGCCGCTGATCAAGCCCTGGTGAATGATCTCACTGGTGCGCCATCGCTAAAACAGCGACGCGCATTAGCGAAGATCATTACGCTGCTTGAGTCAACTCGACTGGATCATCGTCATCGCGCTGATGAGGTGTTGAATTCTTTGTTGCCAAAAACAGGTAATTCATTTCGTCTGGGAATTTCAGGTGTTCCAGGAGTTGGTAAGTCGACCTTGATTGAGACTTTAGGCCTTTACCTCATTGATAAAGGTCATCGAGTCGCTGTATTGGCGATCGATCCTTCATCTAGCATCTCTGGTGGTTCTATTTTGGGTGATAAGACCCGTATGGAGCGTCTATCCGTTCTGGAGCACGCCTTTATCCGTCCAAGTCCATCGTCTTGTACGCTGGGTGGTGTTGCAGAGAAGACGCGTGAAGCTATGTTGGTTGCTGAAGCGGCAGGTTTTGATGTGATTATCGTTGAAACAGTCGGCGTAGGTCAGAGTGAGATTGCCGTTGCGGGTATGACAGACATGTTCTTATTAATGCAACTCCCCAATGCTGGCGATGATCTGCAGGCAATTAAAAAAGGCGTAATGGAAATTGCCGATCTGATCGTCATCAATAAAGTAGACATCGATCCTGATGCCGCAATGCGTGCTCAATTATTTATCACCAGTTCGTTACGACTACTGGGTTTCCAAGGAAATCCAGATCATGTATCCCATAACAAAGAGTTTTGGCACCCGCAAGTCATGACCTTAAGTGCTTTAGAAGGTAACGGCGTTCCTGAGTTATGGGAAAAAGTTTCTCATTTTGAATTCCTGCAAAAGGCCAATGGGAAATTTGACTCCCGGCGCAAAGAACAATCAGGCGCATGGATGTGGGATCGCATCGATGCAGGATTAAAAAACGCATTTCGTAGTAATGAAGCCGTTCAAGCGCTTCTACCAAGCTTGGCAGCACAGGTAAACCAAGGAACTATGGCAGCTTCAGTGGCGGCAAGACGGCTACTGGAAGCCATGGGGCATGAATTTTTCTAAGGAGCAAGAAATGAAGGAAATCATTCAACAACTCGAAGCTAAGCGTGAGCTTGCTCGATTGGGTGGCGGGCAAAAGCGCATCCAGGCTCAACATGCGAAGGGCAAATTAACCGCTCGTGAGCGCATTGAGCTTTTGCTTGATGCAGGCACATTCGAAGAGTGGGATATGTTTGTTGAACACCGTTGTCATGATTTTGGCATGGCTGATCAAACCGTTCCTGGTGATGGGGTCGTAACTGGTTACGGAATGATTAATGGTCGCCTCGTATTTGTGTTCTCACAGGACTTCACCGTTTTAGGTGGCTCCTTATCTGAAGCTCATGCGGAAAAGATTTGTAAAATCATGGATCAAGCGCTCAAGGTGGGCGCTCCTGTAATCGGTCTGAATGACTCTGGCGGTGCGCGTATTCAAGAGGGTGTTGCATCTCTTGGTGGTTATGCAGAGATTTTCCAACGTAATGTGACCGCATCTGGCGTGATCCCCCAAATTTCCTTGATCATGGGGCCTTCAGCTGGTGGCGCTGTGTACTCTCCAGCCTTGACCGACTTTATCTTCATGGTCAAAGACAGCTCTTACATGTTTGTAACGGGCCCTGAAGTAGTGAAGACCGTTACTCATGAAGATGTTACTGCCGAAGAATTAGGTGGTGCAGTGACTCACTCAACAGTATCTGGTGTTTGCGATTTGGCTTTCGATAACGATGTTGACGCGATCATGATGCTGCGTCGTTTCTTTAATTACCTGCCCTTATCCAATCGTGAGAAACCACCTTTGATCAAAGGTGCGAACCGTACAGAAGAGCCTGATTTTTCACTAGATACCTTAGTGCCATCAAATCCAAATCAACCTTACGATATGAAAGAGTTGATTGAAAAGATCGTTGATGATGGCGAGTTTTTTGAATTGCAACCTGATTACGCAAAAAACATCGTGATTGGCTTTGCTCGTATCGAAGGCCGTTCGATTGGTATTGTTGCCAATCAACCACTGATTCTGGCTGGTTGTTTGGATATTAAGGCATCCATCAAGGCTGCACGTTTCGTACGCTTCTGTGATGCATTCAATATTCCTGTAGTGACCTTAGTCGACGTTCCTGGCTTTATGCCTGGCACTGCACAAGAATACGGCGGCATTATTAAGCATGGTGCGAAATTGCTCTATGCCTACGCAGATTGCACCGTACCTAAGGTGACTTTAATTACTCGTAAAGCTTATGGTGGCGCCTATGACGTGATGGCTTCTAAGCATTTACGTGGTGACGTCAACTTTGCCTGGCCTTCAGCAGAAATTGCCGTGATGGGCCCTAAGGGCGCTGTTGAGATTATTTTCCGCGAAGAGAAATCAGATCCAGAAAAAATCACTGCACGTGAGGCTGAGTACAAGTCGAAGTTTGCCAACCCTTTTGTGGCAGGTCGTCGCGGCTACATCGATGATGTCATTCTCCCGCATGAGACCCGTAAACGGATTGCTCGTTCACTAGCGATGCTCAAAGATAAAGACTTGAAGAATCCTGCGCGTAAACATGGCAATATTCCTCTGTAAAGGCGCTGATAAATTATGACTACGAAAATGTTTAAGAAAATTTTGATTGCTAACCGCGGTGAGATTGCTTGCCGTGTGATGATGACCGCTAAAAAAATGGGCATCAAGACTGTTGCTGTTTATTCTGAGGCAGATAAAGAGGCGCGTCACGTACAACTGGCAGATGAGGCTGTTTGCATTGGACCAGCACCTTCGCGTGAATCTTACTTAGTAATGGACCGCATTATCCAAGCCTGCAAAGATACCGGCGCTGAAGCGGTGCATCCTGGCTACGGCTTCTTATCTGAGAACGAGCAGTTTGCTAAGCGTTGCGAGGAAGAGGGCATTGTCTTTATTGGCCCTAAGCATCAATCCATCGCTGCTATGGGTGACAAGATCGCATCTAAGAAGCTTGCTTTAGAAGCCAAGGTAAATACTATTCCTGGTTATAACGAGGCGATTGACACCACTGAAGAAGCGGTCAAAATTGCTCAAGGTATTGGCTATCCCGTCATGATTAAAGCTTCGGCAGGCGGTGGTGGTAAGGGTTTGCGAGTTGCATTTAATGACAAAGAGGCTGCTGAGGGTTTTGCAGCCTGCAAAACAGAAGCGATGAACAGCTTCGGTGACGATCGTATTTTTATCGAGAAGTTTGTAGAGGGTCCGCGTCATATTGAGATTCAGGTTTTAGGTGACTCCTTTGGCAATGTGGTTTATCTCAATGAGCGCGATTGCTCTATTCAGCGCCGTCATCAAAAGGTGATTGAAGAGGCGCCTTCACCCTTTATTGATCCAGTGACTCGTAAAGCTATGGGCGAACAAGCGGTTGCATTAGCTAAGGCCGTGAACTACCAGTCCGCCGGTACCGTTGAGTTCGTTGTAGGAAAAGATAAGTCTTTCTACTTCCTGGAAATGAATACCCGTTTGCAGGTTGAGCATCCAGTGACCGAAAGTATTACCGGCCTTGACTTGGTCGAGCAGATGATTCGTGTTGCTGCAGGCGAGAAGTTGGCATTCAAGCAAGAAGATGTGAAGTTAGATGGATGGTCGATGGAGTGTCGAATTAATGCTGATGATCCATTCCGCAATTTCCTTCCATCAACTGGCCGCTTAGTGAAGTATCGTCCACCAGAATCTGTTAATGGAGTGCGTGTAGATACCGGTGTGTATGAGGGCGGTGAAATCCCAATGTATTACGATTCAATGATTGCTAAATTGATTGTTCACGGCAAGGATCGTACAGAAGCAATTGAAAAGATGCGCGCAGCATTAAATGATTTCGTGATTCGCGGCATTCATTCCAATATTCCATTTCAGGCGGCCTTATTGCAACACCCTCGCTTTGTAAATGGCGACTTTACAACTGGCTTTATCGCTGAAGAATATCCAGAGGGCTTTAAAAAGCATTCTGTACAGCCCGCTGATCCTAAGCGTTTGGCAGCATTAGCTGCGTTTATGCGCTATCGCTATCTTGAGCATATTAAGATGATTGATGGGCAATTAGCTGGCCATGAAATGATCATTGCAAAGAAATTCGTAGTGGTTACTGGTAAAAAAACCGGCTCCATGAATGATCCGTATGAAGTGCCTATTCGCGTTGAATTGAAAGACGGCATCTATTCTGTATACATCGATGATGCTGATGGTGTGAGCCGTTATGACATTGTGAGTGACTGGCGTCCTGGGCAGATTTGTCTGCACGCAACCATTAACGGTACACATAAGATTACTGCACAAGTAGAGCGTCGTGGCGTTAAGTATCTGTTAATTCTGGATGGCGCCCATTTCGAATGTATGGTTCTGAGCCCTTTGGGCGCAGAGTTACAACGTCGCATGCCTGTCAAGTTACCGCCAGATACTTCTAAATTAGTAATGTCTCCAATGCCAGGCCTATTAACGAAAATTGCTGTCAAGGCAGGTGAAGCGGTTACCGCAGGTCAGAAACTAGCCTCAATTGAAGCGATGAAGATGGAAAATACGCTATCCGCTATGCAAGATGGTGTGGTTGCTGAAATCTGCGCTAAAGAGGGTGATAGCTTGGCGGTGGATCAATTAATTATTCGCTTTGAGTAACCAGGTTAATGACTATGAGCACTAAGCCATTTAAGATTTTAGGTATTCAGCAAATCGCAATAGGCGGCGAAAATAAAGATCGACTCAAGAAGTTGTGGGTTGATATGCTCGGATTTGAATACAAAAGTACTTTTGTCTCTGAGCGTGAAAACGTAGATGAAGATATTTGTGCGATTGGATCAGGTGCCTATGAGATAGAGGTTGATCTGATGCAGCCATTTGACATCGAAAAGAAACCAGCTGTACATCAGACACCTCTGAACCATATTGGTTTGTGGGTGGATGACCTCCCTAAAGCGGTTGAGTGGCTCTCAGCCAATGGCCTGCGCTTTGCTCCAGGGGGCATCCGCAAGGGTGCTGCAGGCTATGACATTACTTTTGTGCACCCCAAGGGGAATGACGAGTTCCCGATTAGCGGTGAAGGGGTGCTCATTGAGCTGGTTCAAGCGCCTCCTGAGGTGATTGCAGGATTAAGTTCATAATTTGGTTTTGTAATTAGCAAACAGGATTCAAATTGGCAAATATATTGGCCATCGACACCTCTTCAGCGTGGTGTTCGGTGGCTTTATCTTTAGGTGATAAAGCACCAGAGTTCAGGCATGAAGCTGTTTCAGCTGGTGCCAGCCAACTTCTATTGCCCTGGGTTGAGTCGCTGCTAGCTAATGCAAAACTGTCTTTAAAAGATCTCGATGCTATTGCTGTTGGTATTGGTCCCGGCGCATTCACGGGGGTTAGATTGGGTGTGGCTGCAGTTCAAGGCCTGGCAATTTCAAATAATCTTCCGGTCATATCCGTATGTAGCTTAGATGCAATAGCCGCGCAAATTACCAGCGCCGAGATTTATAAAAAGACCAAGCCTCAACGCTTCATGATAGCCATTGATGCACGCATGGAAGAAATTTATTGGGCGAACTATGAGTCTCAAGCTACTCAATTACCAAAACGCGTGAGTGATATTCACCTCACAAAGCCTGAAGTGCTTAACTTTGATGGCTTGCAACTCATAGCTGGTAGCGCTTTAAATGCCTACAGCAATCGTATGCCCCTATTTGATGGTCCAAAGGATGTCGAGATCTCAATCTCTGCATTGGGTGTCTTAGAGTGCGCCAAACAATCGTTTAAAGAAGGTTTGCAGGAAGATGTTCGACTGCTTGAGCCAATGTATGTGCGAAATAAAGTGGCATTTACCACTGCAGAGCGTGAAGGGGGGATGAAATAATGTCTGATATTTCCCCGGCAGGAGGTATTGCAGAGCTCTCGTTCATGCCAATGCAAGTTGTAGACTTAGATGAAGTTCTCAAGATAGAGTCCGTCTCGCACATTCACCCTTGGACAAAAGGTAATTTTTCCGATTCTTTGGCCGCTGGACATTGGGCTTATTGCATTCGTCCGCAAGAAGACCAAATGGTGAAGGGTAGTTATTTGGATCCAGCAGTGCTTTGGGCTTACTGCATCCTTTTTCCCGCGGTAGATGAATTGCACCTTCTCAATATTACGGTCTCGCCTCATTTGCGCAAGCTTGGGCTAGGCCAAAGAATGATGGCTGCGATCGAGGGTGTAGCAGCCCAACAAAAAATGCCCCGAATTATCTTAGAGGTAAGGCCAAGCAATACCGCTGCAATAACACTCTATCAAAAATTGGGTTACGAGCAAATTGGTGTGCGTAAGAATTACTATCCAGCCAACCTGGAGACTGGATCTCGAGAAGATGCGCTCGTTATGGCCAAATCGATTAAGCTAGAGCCATGACCAATACTGATTCAGCCTTCTTAAAAGAGATGGGCATCACCGAATGGACTTCTCGGGATGTCATACAGGAGACAGCCTCAGTAACCGAGCAGACTAACGCTCAAGCCTCTTCTGAGCTTGCACAGTTAACTCCAAGAGTTAGCTATGGAATGTGGTGGTTTTTTGGTAGTGAACCACAGGGGGATGCTCAAATCTTATTTCAAAATATGATTCGTGTTTTGGGACTGGCTAAAAATGAGTGGGCTTGGAAAAATCCAGGGCATAGTCTGAGTCAGTTGAGTGCCCCTGAGATGCCTGTTATAGCAATTGCCTTCGGTGGGCCTACTGCCCAAAAAATCACTGGTGAAAGAGATCCATTGCCGCAGTTGCGTGAAACAGTTTTAGCTTTAAATACTGGCAATGAAGAAGAGATTCCAGTAATTGCTTCATTTGAACTAAATCAAGTACTTGCAAAACCAAATGATAAGGCATTGCTCTGGCAGGATATGTTGTTAGCGAGATCTGTGCTGCAAAACAGTTGATCTAATCGTATGCAAGTCTATTGCTTGTGTTCGCCGATCAGATGCATGGAGTCATACTCCGCTTGATTTCTGGCGTGGCGTTTAATCACTAGCCACATTATTAGGCTAACAATCAAACCAAATCCGATAATCACAAATTGAACTGGTATATCCAGCCAGATCAGCAGAGAATAAATTAACAACATCACCAAAACAGAGATGTTCTCGTTAAAGTTCTGTACTGCAATGGAGTGGCCTGCAGACATCAGGACGTGACCACGATGCTGCAACAAGGCGTTCATTGGCACTACAAAGTAGCCCGCCAACCAACCTACTAGTATTAATAAAAAATAAGCAGGCAATAAGTTCAGAGATATCTGCAACTTGCCCATTGTAAGGATGCTTATATTGAGAAGCATATCTGAGTTATAGACTGCCATGACGCAGACCACTAGGCCCATAGCAATGCCATAGGGCAGTACCTTTAGGGATTTACGAAGTGGAATACGCCAAGCTGCATATACAGCACCACCGGCAACGCCTACAGCGGAAATGGCTTGCAAAATAGCCCCCTGGGATAGGTTCATATGCAAAGCCACTTGCGCCCACTTAATGACAATAAATTGCAGAGTTGCACCAGCACCCCAAAACAAGGTTGTTACTGCTAGGGAGATTTGACCTAAGCGATCATTCCAGAGTGTCTTAAAGCAAATGGCAAAGTCTTTGACCAATTCAATGGGATTGGTTTTTTGAGAAACATAACGTGCGCCAGTATCGGGAATCTTTAGGTTAATGAGTGCGGCAACGACATAAATCATCATGATGATCAGAATTGCGGACTCAGCCGGCGTATCAATGCCAGTATCAAATGTAGGCATGTCAAGGGCTAAAAGACTTTGAGATACGGTGCTACTAATGAGAACGCCACCTAAAACGGTGCCTAAAATGATTGAGCTTACCGTTAATCCCTCGATCCAACCATTAGCAGCAACTAATTTTTCAGGTGGCAGAAGTTCGGTCAGAATCCCATATTTAGCTGGTGAGTAAGCGGCGGCACCTAGGCCAACGATGGCGTAGGCCATTAAAGGATGGCTACCGAACAACATGGTCACGCAGCCAACAAACTTAATAGTATTGGTGATGAACATGACATTGCCCTTGGGGCGGGAGTCTGCAAAGGCACCTACAAAGGCGGCCAGAAGAACGTAGGACAATACAAAGAACAATTTGAGCAGCGGCGTCATCCAGGCCGGAGCTTGAAGCTGGGCCAAGAGCGCAATAGCGGCAATTAGGAGAGCATTATCGGCAAGCGACGAAAAAAATTGCGCCGCCATAATGATGTAAAAGCTACGGTTCATTCGTACAATCTAGTCATTACTGCAATTAAAGCATGAAAGGAGGGGTGAAAATGGGTGATTCAGCTAACGGCCTGATTAATAGACCAATTTTGGCATCTATTGATATTGCCGCCTTTCAGCATAATTTAAACCGAGTTCGGGAATTGGCGCCAGAATCCAAAATTTGGTCTGTTATTAAAGCCCGAGCCTATGGCCATTGTTTTGAAGCTGCGCTAAAGGGTCTGTCCTCTACCGATGGCTTTGCCTTGTTAGACATACAGGACGCCGCCTGGCTAAGGGAGCATGGCTGGCAGGGGCGCATCCTCCTTTTAGAAGGTTTATTTCATGAAAATGAGCTAAGCCGAGCGGAAGATTTAGCGTGTGACCTTGTGGTCCACTGTGATGCTCAAGTAGATTGGCTGGAGCGATTTAAAGGTAAAAACCATAAGCCTTTAAGTGTTTTTCTAAAGATGAATACCGGCATGAATCGCTTAGGATTTAAGCCCGAGGTTTATCGAACTGTTTTCCATCGCTTGCATGCTACTGGTTATCACATGCATCACATGACCCATTTTGCCAATGCGGATCAAGTGGATCAGTTACCTTCAGTTGGCGGTCAACAAGAGTTATTTAATGAAACGATTGCTGGTTTAAAGGGTGCGACATCGCTAGCAAACTCTGCAGCTATTTTGTGGCATCGCAACGCCTTAGGCGATTGGGTACGCCCAGGCATCATGCTCTACGGCGCATCACCAACAGGACTGCATGCTGATATTGAGCATGCCAACCTCAGGGCGGTCATGCAACTTCATAGTGAAATTATCGATATTCAAGATCTTCAAAAAGGTGATCGCATTGGTTATGGTGGTCGTTATGAAGCGCCTCATGCAATGCGTGTTGGCATTGTGGCTTGCGGCTATGCCGATGGTTATCCACGGCACGCAAAAGATGGCACTCCGGTTTGGGTTAGCAACGGTGATCATGGCGTGACTTGCCCACTTGCTGGAAGAGTCTCTATGGATATGCTGGCGATTGATTTAAGCAATGCGCCAAATGCGGGCATCGGTAGCGTTGTTCAACTCTGGGGTGACAAAGTTCCAGTAGATGATGTGGCGCAAATGAGTGGAACCATTGGTTATGAGTTGCTTTGTGCCGTGGCGCCTAGGGTTCCTGTTGAGATCCGGTAGATAAAGAAAATGCCAAGCCGGTAAATAAAAAATCCTCCACAGCGGAGGATTTTTTTGAGAATAAAACAAGCTTACTTATTCCAGAACTGCCACCATCTGCGTTCTTTTTGAACACGTTGACCGGTGATCATCATTTGACTGTCAGGGAAGTTTAATTTGAAGACGCGGGCTGAATCATTGCTGAGATCGACCATACCAAGCTTCTCATAAGACTTAGTGAGTATGTAGAGCGCTTCTTCAACGGCAGGTGCGCGATCATAATCACGAATAACTAGTTGGGCACGATTGGCTGCGGCCAAATAGGCGCCACGCTGATAGTAAAAGCGGGCAACGATAACATCTGCCTCGGCAAGAGAGTTCACGATATAGCGCATGCGATCTAATGCATCTGGAGCGTACTTACTGTCTGGGAAGCGTTCCACTACTATCTTGAATGACTCAAAGGCCTCTTTTGCGGCTTTAGGATCGCGCTCACTGAGATCCTGGCCAGTGAACTTACCAAGCCATCCCAAGTCATCATTAAAAGTAATGAGACCTTTCAAGTAATAGGCGTAATCAAGACTCGGACTGCCTTGATGTAATTTAATAAAGCGATCAATCGCAACCAGTGCTTGAGTTTGCTCTTGCGCTTTCCAGTAGCAATAAGCAGAGTTAATTTGTGCTTGTTGTGAATAGGGCCCGAAAGGAAAGCGTGCCTCTAATTTTTCAAAGTACTTGCCGCACTTAGCAAAGTCAGCATCATTGAGCTTGTCAGTGGCTTCAGAGTAGAGTTTTGCCTCCGACCAAATATCGGTGTCATCTTTGCTGCCATCGCTACCTGCGCATCCACCCAAAAGCATTAATGTAAACATGAAGGCTAAAAGTAGGGCAAATGGAGTGCCACTTACATGAAAGCTCTTTTTTTGTGAGGAATAATTCCCAGCAAGCCTTAAACTGGCGTCTGATATTACGTCGGACATAACTGAAAGGCTCTCTAAGCGTGGCATTGCCGCAAACTCCTGATTCGAATCCCATTGATTATATCGATGATGAGGATTTTATCTCCCTAGATATCCCTTTGGAGATGGCTGGCGAGCGCTTGGACAAGGTGCTAGCAGGGTCTTTGCCTGATTATTCACGTAATCGCCTTAAAGCCTGGGTTGAGGCTGGGGCCGTTATGGTCGATGGAAGGGTTACTAGAGCCCGCTATTTGCTCCATGGCGGCGAGAGCGTTAAGGTCTTTCCTCAGGAAATGCCGGAGCAATTTGCCTTCAGCCCTGAAAATATCCCCTTGGATGTGGTTTACGAGGATGAGGCCATTATTGTGGTCAATAAGCCACCAGGCCTAGTGGTTCACCCAGCAGCTGGAAATTGGTCTGGAACCCTGTTAAATGGTCTCTTACATCGCTATCCAGAGCTCAAGTCACTCCCAAGGGCGGGAATTGTTCATCGCCTGGATAAGGACACCTCAGGTCTGATGGTCGTGGCGAGAACATCGCATGCCCAAACCTCCCTGGTACGTCAACTTCAAGAAAGAACGGTGGGACGTCGCTATTTGGCTTGGGTGTGGGGTGATGCCCCTAGTCAAGGCAAAGTCCTAGCTTCGGTAGGGCGCGATCAGCGAGATCGCCTCAAGATGGCCGCAGGCAGTCCACAAGGAAAACCGGCGGCTACTTTATTTCGACGCTTGGCCAAAGGTTTGGTCGGAGAGGCTCCTGTTGCCTTGTTGGAGTGTCGCCTGGAAACGGGGCGTACGCATCAAATTCGCGTCCATCTAGAATCACTCGGCTTTCCGTTGGTGGGGGACCCGGTCTACCGCAAAAAAGCTCCGGGCGCGGCTAAAAATCTTTCATTTAATCGCCAGGCTTTACATGCCTTTGCTTTAAGTCTTCAACATCCAGTGAAGCATGAATTAATGACTTGGTTCCGCTTGCCACCACAGGATTTATTGGACTTATTACCGCAAGTTGGAATGAGTGACGAAGTTCTGCCGAAAGAATCTGTCGTGTTGGCCTCTATTGAAAATGAGTCACGCTGATGAGTTTGGTTGAGCCTCAATGGCCCGCCCCAAAGTCGGTGCACACACGAGTAAGCACAAGGTTGGGCGGGGTAAGTCAAGCCCCATATGATTCTCTAAATCTGGGGAATCATGTAGGTGACCGGACTGAGGCTGTTTTGCTTAATAGAACAATTTTTACTAAAGGGATGCCAGGCGAACCTATCTGGTTAAAGCAGACTCACCGAACAACAGTAAGCACTCCGAATAGTCGAGACTTAAACCGAGGGATGTCAATTGAGGCAGATGCCTCGGTCACTAACGTTCCTGAAGAGGTTTTGGTCATCATGACGGCAGATTGCTTGCCAGTGTTATTTACTAACTCCAAAGGTACTACAGTGGGTGCCGCGCATGCTGGCTGGAGGGGTCTTTGTACTGGAATTCTGGAAAACACCATTACTGAGCTGCTCAAAATTTCTGACGGATCCACTGCTGCAGACTTCATGGCTTGGTTAGGACCAGCAATTGGACCCGAATCATTTGAAGTTGGGGAGGATGTTGTGAAGTCGTTTCAAGACTCCGGCCCTCCTGTTCCAAAGAATGCATTCACTGAAATATCCCATAAACCTGGAAAGTTTCTGGCGGATATCTACATGCTGGCTCGAGCGCGTTTAGAGGCTTGTGGCATAAAAATGATTTTTGGCGGTGAATATTGCACCGTTCGAGATCAGCAGCAGTTTTTCTCTTATCGTCGTGATGGTGAAACTGGAAGATTTGCCTCAGCTATCTGGATTGAAAAATAGCTTGTACACAAAAGCATGCGGGTTAGTACTAGCCCGTGCACCAAGCTAGGGTTATTGCGTATAACTCTATAGTGCTTAAGGGCGGAGAATGTCTTTAATTAATTGAAGAGACTACTATGTTTGCAGGCATGAATACCGGTGCAACACCATCTTTGGCACCGCATCATATGGCGCTCATTCCGCCAGAGCGTTTATCTGAAATCCAAAAAGAATATTTCACTGAATTAGCGCACATTGCAACCAATCCTGAAGCGATTGAGGTTAAAGATCGTCGTTTTGCAGGTAAGGCCTGGCACTCATCCTGGAGCAAAGTCATTGCTGCTACTTATTTACTTAATTCCAAGCATCTCATGGAGTTAGCAAAAGCAGTTGAGACGGACGAAAAGTCAAAGCAGAAAATATTATTTACTACTGAGCAAATGATTGATGCTTTGTCACCATCTAACTTTATTGCCACCAATCCAGAGGTATTAGAAAGCATTATTAGCTCCCAAGGACAATCTATTCAAAAAGGGATTGTTAATTTATTGGGGGATATGAAAAAAGGTAAGGTCTCTCAAACAGATGAATCTGCTTTTGAAGTGGGAAAAAATATTGCCACTACAGAGGGTCATGTGGTGTTTCGTAATGAGTTATTCGAGTTAATTCAATACACGCCATTAACAGAACAAGTATTTGAACGCCCTTATTTAATGGTGCCACCGTGCATCAATAAGTATTACATTCTCGATTTACAGCCTGATAACTCTGTAGTGCGTCACATGGTTAGCCAAGGGCATACCGTGTTTTTGGTTTCTTGGAAGAACCCAGATGCTTCCATGGCAGAAGTAAGTTGGGATGATTACGTAGGCAAGGGTGTTATCAAGGCAATTGAAGTCGTAAAAGAAATCGGCGATATCAAGCAAATTAATATTTTAGGATTTTGTGTTGGCGGGACCTTAACCAGCTCTGCGTTGGCTGTCCTGGCAGCCCGAGACGAGCACCCAGCAGCAAGCTTGACGCTCCTAACCACCTTATTGGATTTCACGGATACCGGAATTCTGGATGTCTTTATCGATGAAGGCATGGTGGAGATGCGCGAGAACTCTATTGGCGGTAAGGGCGGTAAGTACGGCATGATGTCAGGCCTCGATTTAGGCAATACCTTTTCATTCTTGCGTCCGAATGATTTGGTATGGAACTACGTAGTGGAGAACTACCTCAAAGGTAATTCACCCCCACCATTTGATTTGTTGTATTGGAATGGCGACTCCACTAATCTTCCTGGCGCAATGTACTGCTGGTACCTTCGACATACCTACTTGCAGAATGATTTAGTGAAGCCCGGCAAAGTAAAAATTTGCGGTGAAAAAGTGGATCTCGGAAAAATCAATTGCCCCGCATATTTATATGCATCCCAAGAAGATCACATTGTTCCTTGGAGGTCTGCTTACGAATCGACTCATCTTCTGAAAGGTAAAAATCGTTTCGTATTAGGCGCTTCTGGACATATTGCGGGTGTGATCAATCCTCCGGCTAAAAATAAGCGTTATTACTTTGAAAATAACAAGATTGCTCCAACAGCCCAGGAGTGGCTAGAGGGGGCAAAACAAATTCCAGGAAGTTGGTGGCCTGATTACACCAAATGGCTTGCGCAATTTGGCGGTGAAATGAAACCAGCAGGTACTACTTTTGGAAATGCTAAGTACAAAAAAATGGATGCGGCACCTGGCGTGTATGTAAAAGAAAAAGCAACGCCAGAACTCAATTAATAATTAACGAAGGTTTTAAAAAGGGGAAAGTAATGTCTCAGAAAGTCGCATATGTAACTGGTGGTATGGGTGGTATTGGTACCGCTATCTGCCAACGTTTAGCTAAAGATGGCTTTAAAGTGATCGCAGGCTGTGGTCCAAATTCTCCGCGTAAAGATCGCTGGATTGGTGAGCAAAAAGCCTTGGGCTATGATTTTATTGCTTCCGAAGGTAATGTTTCCGATTGGGATAGTACGGTCGCTGCCTTTGAGAAGGTTAAGGCTGAAGTAGGTCGTGTAGACGTATTGGTAAATAATGCCGGTATTACCCGTGACAGCGTTTTCCGCAAAATGACCCCAGACGCATGGAAAGCTGTGATTGATACCAACCTGAATTCCTTGTTTAACGTTACCAAACAAGTGATTGATGGCATGGTTGAAAATAACTGGGGCCGGATTATTAATATTTCCTCTGTCAATGGTCAAAAGGGCCAGTTTGGTCAGGCGAACTATTCCACTGCAAAGGCAGGCCTGCACGGCTTTACTATGGCCCTAGCTCAAGAAGTTGCCACTAAGGGCGTTACTGTAAATACGGTGTCCCCTGGTTATATCGGCACTGATATGGTTAAAGCTATCCGCGAAGATGTCCTTGAGAAGATTGTTTCTGGCATTCCAGTCAAGCGTTTGGGCACTCCTGAAGAGATTGCCTCTATCTGCTGCTGGATAGCTTCTGAAGATGGTGGCTATGCTACTGGTGCAGACTTCTCCTTAAACGGCGGTATCCACACTGGTTAATATTGCACTGCAACAATTAATTCAGTATTTGTAGTACGTGCAGTACGCAACACAGCATATTTACCTTTTGGACAACTTAAGGCTAAACTACGCTGATGTTGCGATGCAGTAAATAGTAAGGAAAATACATGGTTACCCGCGCTAAACGAGCTGGCGAAGATCGGCTCATTAAGAAGTATCCGAATCGTCGTCTCTACGACACCCAGACAAGTACATACGTCACGCTATCTGACATCAAAAACTTGGTTATGGCTAATGAAGTATTTAAAGTAGTTGATGCCAAAACTGAAGAAGATTTAACGCGCAATATATTGCTGCAAATTATTCTTGAGGAAGAGGCTGGTGGCGCACCAGTATTTTCATCACAAATGCTTTCGCAAATCATTCGCTTTTATGGAAACTCCATGCAGGGTTTGATGGGTAACTATCTTGAGAAGACCATGCAATCATTTGTGGACATTCACAATAAGCTTGGCGATCAAACGAAGGGTCTCGGTGCTGGCAGTACACCAGAGGCATGGTCACAAATGATGAATCTCCAAAACCCGCTGATGCAAGGCTTGATGGGTAACTACATGGAGCAAAGTAAAGATCTCTTTATCAAAATGCAAGAACAGGTGCAGGGTTCTCAAAATATTTTTGGAAACTTTCCATTTACCCCTCAGCCCAATAAAACTGAAAAAGAATAGTTGTGGCTGGGAAAATTGGATTTGTATCCTTAGGATGCCCTAAGGCACTTGTAGACTCTGAGCTTATCCTGACGCAATTGAGTGCTGAGGGATATGAGACTGCCAAGGATTATTCTGGCGCTGATCTTGTAGTTGTGAACACCTGTGGCTTTATCGACTCCGCCGTGGAAGAAAGTCTTTCTGCTATTGGCGAGGCGCTCGCTGAAAATGGCAAAGTCATTGTGACTGGTTGTCTGGGTGCGAGAAAAAATGCTGACGGTAGCGACCTCATTTCAAGCATTCACCCCAAAGTCCTCGCCGTTACAGGCCCTCATGCTACCGATGAGGTAATGCAAGCCATTCATTTGCATCTGCCTAAGCCGCATGATCCCTTCACGGATTTAGTTCCCCCGGCTGGTGTCAAGCTCACCCCTAAGCATTACGCCTATCTCAAAATTAGTGAAGGCTGTAACCATCGCTGCACTTTCTGCATCATTCCCAATATGCGTGGTGATTTGGTTTCACGGCCGATTGGTGAGGTGTTGCTTGAAGCAAAAAGATTATTTGAGTCTGGCGTAAAAGAGTTGCTAGTTGTTTCTCAGGATACAAGTGCCTATGGTGTTGATATTCAATATCGCACTGGCTTTTGGGATGGCAAACCAGTCAAAACCAAAATGTTTGATTTGGTCAATTCGTTAAATCAAATTGCGCGTGAACATCAGGCCTGGGTCAGATTGCATTACGTTTATCCATATCCACATGTGGATGATGTTTTGCCTTTGATGGCGGAGTTCTCAGAGCATGGTTATGGTGTTCTTCCGTATTTAGATATTCCACTGCAGCATTCGCACCCTGACGTTCTTAAGCGTATGAAGCGTCCAGCGAGTGGCGAGAAGAATTTGGAACGCATCTTAGCGTGGCGTGAGGCCTGTCCCGATTTGGTTGTTCGAAGCACCTTCATTGCAGGCTTTCCCGGGGAAACTGAGGAGGAGTTTGAGCATCTCCTCAATTTCTTGGAAGAGGCTCAAATTGATCGGGCCGGTTGTTTTGCCTACTCTCCTGTTGATGGCGCTACTGCAAACCAATTAGATAATCCAGTTCCTGCTGAATTACGAGAAGAGCGGCGCGCTAGGTTTATGGCTAAAGCCGAAGATATTTCCATCAAACGGCTTGCTAAAAAAATAGGCAAACGCATTCAGGTCATCATTGATCGGGTAGATGAATCTGGCGGAATTGGCAGAACCATTGGCGATGCCCCAGAAATTGATGGTCTAGTGAGGGTTTTGCCCCCTAGCAAGCCTTCTAAGCGCTATCGTGCCGGTGAAATCATCAAGGCTACTGTGATTAGCTCCCAAGGGCATGACCTAATAGCCGAAACTTGACGAATGCAATAAAACTGATAGTAGGATTACTTATTTAGTACAAAGTCAGCCCAACAATTGGGCTTAGCAAAGGGGATTGATATGAGTCGTGATGTCGTTGTCTTAAGTGCAGTTCGCTCCGCAATTGGTACATTTAACGGTGCTCTGAGTAGTTTTGAGCCTTCCGAGCTCGGCGGTATCGTGATGAAAGAGGCGGTAGCACGTTCAGGTGTAGATCCGGCGCTGATTAATTACATCACCGTAGGCAATACTATTCCTACAGATAGCCGCTATGGGTATGTCGCCCGTGTTGCATCGATCCAAGCTGGCTTGCCAATGGAATCAGTAGCAATGGCATTAAATCGTTTGTGTAGCTCTGGCTTGCAAGCAATCGTTACAACCGCACAGCAAATTATGTTGGGTGATTGTGATTACGGTGTTGGTGGTGGCGTTGAAGTAATGTCCCGCGGCATGTATGGCTCCCCAGCGATGCGCAGCGGCGCACGCATGGGCGATACCAAAATGATCGACTTGATGGTTGGTATTTTGACTGACCCATTTGGTGTTGGTCATATGGGCGTTACAGCGGAAAATCTCGTTGAAAAATGGAAGTTAACACGTGATGAGCAAGATGCTCTGGCTATGGAATCCCATCGTCGTGCGGCCAATGCAATTAAAGAAGGTCGCTTTAAATCTCAGATCGTGCCAATCACTATTAAAACTCGTAAGGGTGATGTAGTGTTTGATACCGATGAGCATGTGAAGCCTGAAACTACGATGGAAACACTTGCCAAGATGAAGGCAGTGTTCAAAAAAGAGGGTGGTTCCGTAACGGCTGGTAATGCATCGGGTATTAATGATGGTGCCGCATTCTTTGTATTGGCTGATGCTGAAACAGCAAAGAAAGCTGGTCATAAGCCTATCGCTCGTTTGGTGTCTTATGCAGTAGCTGGAGTTCCAAACCACATCATGGGTGAAGGCCCAATTCCCGCAACCAAATTAGCTCTTGAGCGCGCCGGTCTGAAATTAGATCAAATGGACGTCATTGAGTCTAACGAGGCTTTTGCTGCTCAAGCGTTGGCGGTTACTAAAGGTTTGGGCTTAGATCCGGCCAAGACTAACGTCAACGGTGGTGCAATCGCTTTGGGCCACCCAATTGGCTGTTCTGGCGCAGCGATTGCTACTAAGGCAATCCATGAGTTACACCGCGTTCAAGGTAAATATGCTTTGGTAACAATGTGTATTGGTGGTGGTCAAGGTATCGCTACTATTTTTGAGCGTTTATAAACATAGAAACATAGCTATTACCCCGATCTCTTGGGTACAAGCCTAGGAGATCAGTAGTAAAGCAGCATCTAAGCCGACGCGGTCAAAAGCCGCATCGGCTTTTTCTTTGACGACCGGCTTTGCTTGGTATGCAACACTGATGCCAGAGCCATTCATCATCATCAGATCGTTGGCACCATCACCCATGGTGATGGCATTCGCTTTGGTGCAGCCAAGGCGGATACAGGCTTCGTCCAGATGAGCAGCCTTAGCTACCCCATCAACAATGTCGCCAAGGACTCGACCTGTCAATTTGTTATCCACGATTTCGAGTGTATTAGCCTGCGTTTGTTTAAAGCCAAGTTCTTGACGTAATTTTTCAGTAAAGAAAGTAAACCCCCCTGAAACAAGCAGCGTGTACAAACCGCGCTGATGAGCGCCAGCTAAAAGCTCTGCTGCTCCAGGATTAGGTCGTAAGCGTTCTCGGTAAACAGATTCGAGTGCATCAGCATGTACACCTTCCAAAAGTGCAACGCGCCTAATTAGACTTTCTTTAAAGTCTTTGATTTCGCCGCGCATAGTAGCTTCAGTAATTTCAGCTACAGCGGACTTCTTGCCTGTAAAGTCAGCAATCTCATCAATGCATTCAATATTAATCAACGTTGAATCCATATCCATTGCTAGTACGCAGATGTCTTGTGGTGTCAGATCTGGCTTTAGAAAGCACAGGTCGGCATTAAAGCTTGCTGCAATAGTTCGCAGATGCTCACGTTGAGTTGTATCTAGTTGGGCTCCAGATTCAAAACGCTCAGAGTAGTAGCTTCCATTACTGATTTGACCGCCATTAGAGTGCAACGAAATGCCAAACTTTAAGGCCTGATCTTTTAATGAAAATACGAGCTTATCGGCAATCGGTTCTCTAGATAACGTCACAAGGACTTGGTGTTTAGGCATAGCTGAATAATATCGGATAGTTAGCTTACTTTTGCAGTGCTCAACACTGCGGAATCGTTGAGGCGTCGCAAGATGTTGCGTATAGTGTCAAGGCGTTGTTCTAACTTCTCGAACTCACGGTCTTTCTGAGGAAGTACTTTTAACTTATCCTGACCATTTAGCTGAATGTGCTTAGAAGATTGGATGAGCTGAATGATCTTCATTGGATCAATGGGCGGATTTGGGATGAATTGAATCTGTATAGATGCAGGCGTAGCATCAATCTTTTTAATTCCAAAACCGGTCATCTCTAAACGTAGACGGTGAGTCTCATAAAACGATTTAGCTTGATCAGGAAGGTCGCCGAAACGATCAACCAATTCTTCGCGCAATCCCATTAGCTCTGTGAAATCATTTGTACCTGCAAAACGCTTATATAAGGATAGACGCTCGTGAACGTCAGGGCAGTAGTCCTCTGGAAATAGAGCGGGAACGCCAAGATTTACATCGGTGGTTGCTTGCAATGGCGAGAGTAAATCAGGCTCCTTTCCACTGCGCAGGGACTTAACAGCACGATTGAGCATCTCGGTATAAAGCTGGAAGCCAATCTCATGAATTTCACCGGATTGTTTATCACCTAGGACCTCACCAGCCCCTCGAATTTCTAGATCATGCATAGCTAAGTAGAAGCCAGAGCCAAGCTCTTCCATGGCTTGAATGGCATTAAGACGCAACTGCGCTTGCTTACTGAGTGCCTCAGGATCTGGCACTAGTAAATAAGCATAAGCCTGGTGATGTGAGCGGCCTACACGGCCACGCAGTTGATGTAATTGAGCTAAACCAAACTTGTCGGCGCGGTGCATGATGATGGTATTGGCTGTGGGTACGTCAATACCGGTCTCAATAATCGTGGTGCACAGCAAAATATTGGTACGCTGGGTAACAAATTCACGCATGACCGATTCCAGCTCGCGTTCATGCATCTGTCCGTGTGCAACACTAATGCGCGCCTCTGGAATGAGTTCTTGTAAAAAGTGTTTGCGATTCTGTATCGTTTCAACTTCGTTATGCAGGAAGTAAACCTGGCCGCCACGTTTTATTTCACGAAGCACGGCCTCACGAATAACGCCATCTCCTTCGCGACGAACGAAGGTCTTAATCGCCAGACGTTTCTGTGGGGCAGTGGCAATAATAGAAAACTCACGTAAACCTTCCATAGCCATGCCCAAGGTTCTTGGGATGGGTGTAGCGGTTAGCGTCAGAATATCGACTTCGGCGCGCAATGCCTTGAGAGCATCCTTTTGGCGTACTCCAAAGCGATGTTCCTCATCCACAATCACTAGGCCAAGATTGGCAAATTGCGTCTCCTTGGAAAGTAACTTATGTGTACCAATAATGATGTCCGCATCACCTTTGGCAATGGCCTCTAGGGCTGCATTAATTTCCTTGGTTGTTTTAAAGCGTGACAATTCCACAATGCGTACCGGCCAATCGGCAAAGCGATCTTTCCAGGTGGCCACATGTTGTTCGGCTAGTAGGGTGGTTGGCGCCAAAATGGCAACTTGTTTTCCGCCCATGACTGCAACAAAGCTTGCTCGGAGCGCTACTTCGGTTTTCCCAAAACCAACATCTCCACAGACCAAGCGATCCATTGGCGTACCGCTCGTCATATCGCCAATAACGGCTGCAATAGCATTGGCTTGGTCAGGAGTTTCCTCAAAGCCAAAGCTTTCTGCAAAAGCAGCATAGTCATGAGCTGAGAATTCAAAAGCATGACCCTTGCGTATTGCTCTGGCTGCATACAGACCCAATAGCTCGGCTGCGGTATCTCTAATTTGTTGGGCAGCTTTGCGTTTGGCCTTATCCCATTGGCCCGAGCCTAATTGATGCAGTGGTGCTGAATCAGGGTCAGATCCCGCATAACGCGTAACCATTTGCAGCTGCTGAACAGGAACATACAGTGTAGCTTCACCTGAGTATTGCAAATGCAAAAACTCTTCAAAAATTGGCGCCTCTTTAGGCGGAGCTAAATTCAGAAGTACTAATCCCTGGTAGCGACCAATGCCATGTTCAGCATGAACTACGGGATCGCCAATCTTTAGCTCAGACAGATCCTTAAAGAGCATGTCAGGATCAGCATTCTCATTACTTTTTCCTTTACGCCTCTGTCGTGCTGTTGTGGTGAATAACTCTGCCTCGGTAATGACCAGGAGATTTTCGGCTGGCCATGAAAACCCATTAAAGAGTGGTGCAGTTACCAGCCCAAATAATGAATCGCTCCTAATAAAATCGGCAATACTTTCGAAGCTCCCTGGCTTTAGTGGGTAGAGCACGTTGCCGTCCAGTCCGGCAACCAAATTACTTTCATCAAAGAGTTGTCGAATTGATTCTTTACGACCCGCACTATCGCTACAAACAAGTACGCGAACCGTTTCAGATGACACTACTTTGCGCAATAGGTTGATCGGATCTGTATCGCGGCGATGCACGGCAATATCCGGTACCGCTAGGAATTGACTTTTCTCGGCACCGTCCTTTTCAAGCGTTAGTCGTGCGTACGATTTAGAGGTGCTGAAAAATTCATCGACATCAAGAAATAATTCTTTTGGAGGAAGGATGGGGCGATCAAGATCGTGTTTGAGGAACTCATAACGAGAAAGTGTGTCCTTCCAAAACCCTTTGATAGTTTCTTCAACATCACCAATGCTGACAAGCCATACGGGATCGCCTGAGCGAGGGAAGTAATCAAAAAGATTGGATTTCTCTTCAAAGAAGAGAGGTAGGTAGGATTCAATGCCTGCGCTAGGTATGCCTTGGTTGGCATCTTTGTAAATGGAGCAGCGACTTGGATCACCCTCAAACACCTCTCTCCAGCGACCTCTAAAAGCGGTTCGTGAAGCATCATCAAATGGAAATTCATGGCCAGGAAGAAGGCGGACTTCCTTGACGGGGTAAAGGCTTCGTTGCGTATCCGGATCAAACGCCCGAATCTGTTCAATTTCATCACCAAAGAGATCTAATCTGTATGGCAGATTCGATCCCATTGGAAATAAATCAAACAAACCACCCCGAATACTATATTCACCTGGACGCATTACGGCGCTCACAGGATCATAGCCAGCTTGTTGCAGTTGCAGCTTTAGGGCAGCTTCATTGAGTTTGTCACCTTGCCGAAAGAAAAAAGTATGGCCAGATAAAAAGTTCGGCGGCCCCAATCTTTGCAAAGCAGTTGTCACTGGAACCAAAACAATGTCGCAACTACCATTCAGCAATTCATACAGAGTGGCGAGTCGTTCTGAAACCAAATCTTGATGCGGTGAAAAATGGTCATAGGGAAGAATTTCCCAATCAGGCAAAAGCCTGGTTATTAGCTGCGGAGCAAAAGCGGGAATTTCTTCTAGAAGCCTCTGGGCTTCCTGGGCTTGAGCGCAAAAAATGACCATCACTGAAAACTGATCGCGGTAGCGCAGGGCGGTTTGAGCGATTAAGGCAGCATCTGCCGAGCCTACCAGGCCCGAAAAGGTAAAGCGCTGCCCAGCCCGTGGAGCGGGTATGGGGGGTGCTGGATTTAATGCATCAGACATCTGCGCTCATTATAGAATCAGGTATGCACTCCGGAAATCATTCCATTAAGAAATGCCATGCCCTTTTACCAACAGCAGGGACTGGCTCGCGCCTAGGTGGTGAGTTGCCTAAGCAGTTTCAGCAGCTAGCCGGCAAACCCATGGTCTCTTATGCGCTAGAAGCCTTTAAGGGATCTCCGCTGATCCAGTCTATTTGGATTGGTGTCAGCCCTGGCTTTATCGAGAACCCCATCTTAGGAACTATCGCCAACACTGGGGCTGATATACATGTTGTAGCAACTGGTGGACCAACTCGACAAGAAACGGTCCGAAATACTCTAGCTGCAATGCTAAAGGCTGGAATTCCTGAGGATGACTGGATACTGGTTCATGATGCAGCTAGACCAGGTATCACCCCGGCATTAATTGAGAAACTCATTCACTCAGTACAGGCATCTAATAGTGGTGGCATCCTAGCTGTTCCCTTGGCTGATACCTTAAAACAGGCTGATCTAGATTCAGTGATTGCTGGAAACATCCCACACTCAGAGAGAACTATTCCACGCGAGCATCTCTGGCAAGCGCAAACGCCACAGATGTTTGGATTAAAACAATTGCATGATGCCCTTCAGGATGCTATCCGCCTTGAAGCTGACGTTACTGATGAGGCTAGCGCAATCGAGTTAACTGGAGCTAAACCTTTATTGATTGAAGGTGCCGCTCGTAACTTTAAGGTTACCCATCCAGCCGATTGGGAGTTAATGCAATTGCTGTTAAGTTCCCGCGCCAAACAATGAGAAATCCAATATGACTCAAAGCAATCCCCATATTCCGCAATTTCGCATTGGTCAGGGTTACGATGTGCATGCATTAGTAGCAGACCGAAAGTTGATTCTGGGTGGAGTCCACGTGCCTTATGAAAAGGGTTTATTGGGCCACTCCGATGCTGATGCCTTACTGCATGCATTAACTGACGCTTTATTGGGGGCTGCGGGCTTAAATGATATTGGGCAGTTATTTCCGGATACTGATCCTCAATTTAAGGATATGGATAGTCGAATCTTGCTCAGAGCGGCCTTGCAAAAGATCCAGGCAGCGGCATTTCAGATTGGCAACGTAGATGCCACGATTATTTGCCAAAAGCCGAAATTGGCGGATTTTTTGCCAGAAATGGTCCGCAATATTGCTGCAGATTTGGCTGTGACCCCCAGTCACGTCAATCTTAAGGCTAAGACAAATGAATCCCTGGGCCATTTAGGTAGAGGCGAGGGCATTGCCGTCCACGCCGTTGCTTTGCTCTACAAGGCCTAAAAGATTCTCTAAAACCCTAGGCATTGTAGAATTACGGTCTTTAGAGTGAAGTCTAGGCTTGGCAGTTTGCGGATATCGCGAGGATGGCGAAATTGGTAGACGCACCAGGTTTAGGTCCTGACGCCAGAAATGGTGTGGGGGTTCGAGTCCCCCTCCTCGCACCACAAGATTGCTACTTGGCTTGGACTTCACATTTCCAGATTTCAATTAAGAGACGAGAATGGCTGTGCAGATAGAAAATTTAGGTTCACTAGACCGCAAAATGACTTTGGAATTCGCTCGTGCCGATTTGGCAAAAGCGCGGGAAGCCCGTTTAGCTAAAGTTGGTAAGACCATGAAAATGGCCGGCTTCCGCCCAGGCAAGGTACCAAAGAATCTCGTTGAAAAACAACATGGCATGCAAGTGGACTTCGAGCTCCAGTTTGATAAAGCTGCTGAACTCTTTTATGACCAAGCCCAAAAAGAAGGTGTTGCTTTAGCTGGTCAACCACGTCTTGAGCCAAAGAGTGAAATCGATGCCGACAAGATTGTTTTTGATGCCTTCTTTGAAGTGTTGCCAGAAGTAAAAATTGGTGACTTTAGTAAGGCGGAAGTTACCAAACACACAACCGATATTGGCGAAGCAGAAATTGACCGCGCCTTAGATGTGCTGCGTAAACAACAGGTTCATTACCACCCACGCGGTGAGGCTGGTGCTCATGGCGATGGCGGCTCTAATCTTGAAGCTCAAAATGGTGACCAAGTGGTGATTGATTTTGTTGGCAAGATTGATGGAGTTGAGTTTGCCGGTGGTAAAGCAGAAAACTTTGAATACGTTCTGGGTGAAGGGCGCATGCTGCCTGAGTTTGAAGCTGCAACATTGGGACTTAAAGCAGGTGAGAGCAAATCTTTCCCATTAAGTTTCCCTGCTGATTATCACGGTAAAGACGTTGCAGGCAAAACTGCTGAGTTCACTATTACTGTGAAATCAGTAAATTGGCCGCATCTACCCGCCGTTGATGATGCATTTGCATTGTCTTTAGGTGTTACTGAAGGCGGCGTTGCGAAAATGCGTGCTGAAGTAAAAGAGAATTTAGATCGCGAAGTAAAACGTCGTATTACTTCTTTGCTCAAGAATGAAGTGATGGACAAGCTCAATAGCTTGTGCGAACTTGATGTTCCCAAGTCTTTAGTCGCCTCCGAGCAAGAGCGCTTAGTTGAAGGCGCCCGTCAAGACTTAATGCAACGCGGCGTTCCGAATGCTAAAGATGCTCCAATCCCTGCTGAGATTTTTGCGGAGCAAGCTACCAAGCGTGTTCGTCTTGGTTTGATTTTGAGTGAGCTAGTTAAGAAGCAAAATCTGGCCGCTACTGCGGATCAAATTAAAGCCGAAATTGACGAGCAAGCTGCTACATACGAAGATCCAAAAGAAGTGGTGCGTTGGTTCTACAGCAATCCAAGTCGCTTGAAGGATATCGAAAACCTCGTGCTTGAAGATAATGTGATTAAGTATTTCACATCCCAAGCCAAGGTAATTGATAAAGCGGTTACCTTCGAAGAACTCAGCAAGCTAAACTAAGTCAACTACTAAGTCATCTATTTACCCACAAGAGGTTTCGTTATGATCTACAACCATTCTCAGTCTGAAAATCTAGAACCAAAAGGCTTGGGCTTGGTTCCAATGGTGATTGAAACCTCTGGTAGAGGCGAGCGTGCTTACGACATTTACTCTAGATTATTGCGTGAACGAGTAGTTTTTTTGGTTGGGGAGGTCAACGACCAAACTGCTAATTTGGTAATCGCGCAATTGCTGTTCCTTGAGAGTGAAAATCCAGATAAAGAAATTTCTCTGTATATCAACTCTCCAGGCGGCTCAGTTTCTGCGGGATTGGCTATTTACGACACAATGCAATTCATAAAGCCTCATGTCAGCACATTGTGCATGGGAATGGCTGCAAGTATGGGCGCATTTTTATTGTGTGCCGGTGAAAAAGGTAAGCGTTATGCTTTGCCAAACTCACGTGTCATGATTCACCAGCCATTAGGTGGTGCACGTGGTCAAGCATCTGACATTGAGATTCAAGCTCGTGAGATTTTGTATTTGCGTGAGCGCTTGAACAAAATTTTGGCTGACCGCACCGGTCAATCAATCGAAACGATTGCCAAGGATACTGATCGCGACAACTTTATGTCTGCAGAGCAAGCTCGTGACTATGGCTTGATCGACAAGGTTATCGAGAAACGTCCTTAAACCTTCATAAATATATACAGAGCCCATTTTGAGCGATACCAACACTACGAATTCAGCAGACAAAGTTCTGTATTGCTCTTTTTGCGGCAAGAGTCAGCATGAAGTAAAAAAACTGATTGCTGGTCCATCTGTTTTTATTTGCGATGAGTGCATTGATCTTTGCACAGATATCATTCAAGAAGAAATTGCCAAGCTTCCTAAGGAAGAGGGCGATGATTCTTTACCAACGCCACATCAAATTCGTGAAAACTTGGACCAATACGTTATTGGTCAAGATCATGCCAAAAAAACATTAGCAGTTGCCGTATACAACCACTACAAGCGCCTACAGTATTTACCTAAGCCTAAAAAAGAGAAACTGGATAAGGACGGCAAGCCAGTAGAGGGTACAGAAAAGAAAGAATCTAAGCTCCCCGCTAAAGCAATGGTTGATGGTGTAGAGCTTGCAAAGAGCAATATCTTGTTGATTGGTCCTACTGGCTCAGGTAAAACATTATTGGCCCAGACATTGGCTCGTATGTTGGATGTCCCATTTGTGATGGCTGATGCAACTACCTTAACTGAAGCAGGTTATGTCGGTGAAGACGTTGAAAACATCATTCAAAAATTATTGCAAGCTTGCGACTACAACGTAGAAAAAGCACAGCGCGGAATTGTCTATATTGATGAGATTGATAAGATTTCACGCAAGTCGGATAACCCGTCTATTACCCGTGATGTATCTGGTGAGGGTGTGCAGCAAGCGCTGTTAAAGCTGGTTGAAGGCACGATGGCTTCTGTGCCACCTCAAGGTGGACGCAAGCATCCTAATCAAGATTTCTTGCAAGTAGATACAACGAATATTTTGTTTATTTGTGGTGGTGCATTTGATGGACTTGAAAAAGTCATTCAGCAGCGTACTGCTAAAACAGGTATTGGATTCAATGCAACTGTTCCTGGTAAAGATGACCGCGGTGTAAGTGATCTCTTGATTGAAGTTGAGCCAGAAGATCTTATTAAGTTTGGCTTGATTCCAGAGTTGATTGGACGCTTGCCCGTTGTTGCGACTTTGGCTCAATTGGATGAAGAGGCTTTAATTCAGATTCTGACTGAACCTAAAAATGCCTTAGTTAAGCAATATCAGGCGCTTTTAACTATGGAGGGCTCTGACCTCGAAGTACGTCGCGAGGCATTATCTGCCATTGCCAAGAAGGCAATCGCCCGCAAAACTGGTGCTCGTGGCCTGAGATCCATCCTTGAAGGTTCTTTGATGGATGTCATGTATGACCTACCATCCCTGAAGAATGTCCAAAAAGTTGTGATAGACGAAAGTAGCATTGCTGATGGCGGAAAACCACTTTTAGTCTACAAACATGATGCTGATCAGGCGGATTTAAGCAAAAAAGCATAAATTCTTAGGGTTTTTGCTATTTTTGGGGCATTTTTGCCCCGTTTTTGTCTTTTTACCCCTTGTTTTTCTCTAAAGCCCACCCATATAGGTAGTATGCTACTTATGAATAATGTCTGTATTTAGTGGTTGTTAATTCAATTGCTACTAATGAAGACTTTTGAGGTTTGATTACTTTGGAGGATTTGCCCCATGCCTGGCCACTTATTACTACCCTCTGAACCGATTCAACTACCTTTACTCCCTTTAAGGGACGTAGTTGTATTTCCTCATATGGTGATTCCACTCTTTGTGGGTCGCCCTAAATCGATTAAAGCGCTCGAAGCGGCTATGGAAACGGGCAAAAACGTTCTTTTGGTGGCTCAAAAAACGGCTGCTAAAGATGAGCCCGTCATTGAGGATCTCTATGAGGTGGGCTGTATCGCCAATATTTTGCAGATGCTCAAGTTGCCTGATGGCACTGTAAAAGTGCTTGTTGAAGGTGTTCAGCGCGCTGAAGTTAGTCAAATTGAAGATAGTCTTGGTTACTTCAATTGCGAAGCTACACCAACTGCCATCAATGCAATTGACGCGCATGAAACAGAGGCTTTGCGTCGCGCAATCATGGCGCAGTTTGATCAATACGTAAAACTCAATAAAAAAGTTCCTCAAGAGATACTCTCTTCTCTGGGCGGAATAGATGATCCAAGTCGTTTGGCTGACACCATCTGCGCTCATCTACCTGTGAAGCTAGAGCAAAAACAACGCTTACTTGAAATGATGGATGTTGTACAACGCTTGGAAAGTTTGTTGGCTGATCTGGAAAGTGAGATTGATATTCTTCAGGTTGAGAAGCGTATTCGTGGACGTGTAAAGCGTCAGATGGAAAAGAGTCAGCGCGAGTACTATCTCAATGAACAGGTAAAAGCGATTCAGAAAGAGTTGGGTGAAGGCGAAGAGGGCGCTGATCTCGAAGAGCTCGAGAAGCGTATCAAGGCTGCGCGCATGCCTAAGGAAGCATTGAAAAAGGCAGAATCAGAACTTAAGAAGCTTAAGTTGATGTCGCCCATGTCTGCAGAGGCAACAGTCATCCGTAACTTTATTGATACGCTGGTGAATCTACCCTGGAAGAAAAAAACCAAGATTAACAACGACCTTACTAATGCTGAGAAAGTATTGGATGAGGATCACTATGGCTTGGATAAGGTCAAGGAACGCATTTTGGAGTACCTAGCAGTTCAACAACGTGTTGATCGTGTCAAGGCCCCAATTCTTTGTTTAGTCGGCCCTCCTGGTGTTGGTAAAACTTCTTTAGGTCAATCTATTGCGCGTGCGACCAATCGAAAATTTGTCCGCATGGCCTTAGGCGGTGTGCGTGATGAATCTGAGATTCGTGGTCACCGTCGTACCTATATTGGTTCGATGCCTGGTAAGATTTTGAGTAGCCTTACCAAGGTGGGCGTTCGCAATCCTTTATTCCTTCTAGATGAAGTAGACAAGATGGGTATGGATTTCCGCGGTGATCCAGCTAGTGCCTTGTTGGAGGTTTTAGATCCAGAACAAAATCACACCTTCCAAGATCACTATGTAGAGGTTGACTTTGATCTCTCAGATGTGATGTTTGTCGCTACCTCGAACTCCTTGAATATTCCTGGCCCATTGTTAGATCGTCTTGAGATTATTCGCCTGGCTGGATATACCGAGGATGAAAAGACCAGTATTGCTGTGAATTATTTGATTCCTAAACAAATCAAAAATAATGGCTTAAAGAAGGACGAGCTCAAGATTGAAGATAGCGCAGTTCGTAATATGATTCGTTACTATACGCGTGAGGCTGGCGTGCGTTCTTTAGAACGTGAAATCAGCAAGATTTGCCGCAAAGTAGTAAAGCTATTGCTCTTAAAAAAAGAAGCTGCCCCGATTGTTGTGAATGCGGATAATTTAGAGAAATTCTTATCGGTACGCATGTATGACTTTGGTTTGGCCGGAAAAGAAAATCAAGTTGGTCAGGTTACCGGTTTGGCTTGGACTGAAGTGGGTGGTGATTTGCTCACCATCGAAGCTGCTGTGATGCCAGGTAAGGGTGTTATTACCCGCACCGGTTCTATTGGCGATGTGATGAAAGAATCCGTTGAGGCTGCTAGAACGGTAGTTCGCTCTAGATCTAAACGACTTGGCATTACGGATGAGGCTTTTGAGAAGAAGGATATTCATATTCACTTCCCAGATGGCGCAACACCAAAGGATGGCCCATCTGCTGGTATTGCGATTACGACAGCCTTGGTATCCGTCTTTACTGGGATTCCGATTCGTTCAGATGTCGCCATGACAGGTGAAATTACGTTACGTGGTGAAGTGCTACCTATTGGCGGATTAAAAGAGAAGCTTTTGGCTGCTCATCGTGGTGGTATTAAGCTTGCCTTAATTCCTGAAGAGAACGTCAAAGACCTGATTGATATTCCAGACAATGTTAAGAATGCAATTGAGATTATTCCAGTTCGTTGGATCGATAAAGTATTGGAATTGGCTTTAGAACGTATGCCCGAAGCCTTGCCAGATCCTTCGCCTGAAGAGTTGGCTAAAAAGGCCGCTGAAGCCAGTAAGGCAAATGAAAAGGGTGCTGCTTCAGACGTTCTTAAGCACTGAAAATAGGGTGATTTTTCGTTAAATCCTACTCATCTAATGAGGCAGGTTTAGCCAAAAATCCACCCTAAGCTCACGCTTAGGTTACAATCTTAGCTGTAATATTTTGGGGCGCTTAGCTCAGTTGGTAGAGCGTCTGCCTTACACGCAGAATGTCGGGAGTTCGAGCCTCTCAGCGCCCACCAAACTATTACTCTTGTCAGTTCTTCTTAGCCTACTCAGGCATTTCAATACCCATCTGCTCAGTGCCCAGTACACTCGTGGTATTCATCTTTTTTACTAGCGAACTTTTATATGTTTGATACCGTCCGTAAGCACCAGCGAATTCTGCAGTTTGTATTAATGCTTTTGATCGTTCCATCTTTTGCCTTCTTTGGAATCTCTAGCTATTCCAGCTTCATGGACAAAGAGACTGACATTGTCAAAGTTAACGGCAAACCCATTACTGCTCAGGAAGTAGATTCAGCTGCGAAACGTCAAGCTGAGCGCGTTGGTGGAAACGCTCAGATTGCTCAAAGCCTCCAATTTAGACAGGCAATTTTGAATGAGCTATTGCAACAACGCATCCTTGGATTTGCAGTCAGCAATTTACGTTTACAAGTTGGCAAGGAGGCTCTCGTTAAGAGCTTGCAAAATATTCCGCAGATTCGCGCCCTATATAAGCAAGATGGAAGTTTTGATGATGCGCGCTTCAAGCAGCTCTTGGCTAGTAATGGTTTAAACGAAGAGCAGTTTTATGCCAGCCAGGCTTTTGATTTAAAAATTAGCCAATTGGTGAATTCTGTAGCTCGGACAGAAATCGGCAGTCCAAAATTATCTGAAATCGTTTCAACCCTTTATGAGGCTGAGCGTCAAGTTCAGTCCCTATCATTTGATGCCAAAGATTACCTAAGCAAGGTAAATCCATCCCAAGAAGACCTGCAGGCTTTTTATAACGCCAACACAAAGCTATTTGAGAGTCCAGAGTATGTGGATGTCGAGTACATCGTTCTCAAAGCTGATCCAAAAGAAGATGCCAAAGTATTTAGCGATAAAGCAGATCAATTTGCCAATATCACTTATGACCAGTCAGACAGTCTTAAGCCAGCAGCAGATAAATTAAAGCTCAATGTCCAAACCCAAAAGGGTGTCACTCGCTCTGGAGCAATGGGTGTTGCAAAAGATCACCCATTGGCCAATCCTAAGGTAGTCCAATCTTTATTTGGCGATGAAGCTGTTAAGAACAAACGTAATATTGAAGCAGTGCAAACATCCCCTGGTGTTTTTGTTTCAGCACGTGTTATCACCTTCCACCCAGCACAAACTTTGCCATTTAAAGATGTGGCGGCAGAAGTGAAACGTCAAGTTAGCCAGCGCATGGCTGAAAAGCTTGCCATCAGCGCAGCAGCTGAGCGCTTAGCTTCGCTAGAAAAAGATCCTAAAAGTGCAGCCGGTTTTGCAAGCCCAATTTGGGTTTCTCGCAATAAGCCTGCAAACTTAATTGGCGGAGCGCTTGATGAGGTAATGTCCACTAACCCTGATAAATTTCCTGCGCTGGTTTCTGTTCAGAATCCTGGGGTCGGCACTATTTTGTATCGTGTTGATCAGCTAAGGCAGCCCACAGGTGCAGATGCCAAGGTCCACAAGGCACAAGCGCAACAAATCCAAGCATTGGCAGCTCAGTCTGAATTTGCTGGGTTTATGGCTTATTGGCGCGATGTTGCTGGGGTTAAGCTAATTAATCCCCTTAAGCCGCCATCATCTGGTGCGGGCAGTTAAGCTGTATCGCTAAATTACTTATTGACTCTTCAGCAGTGTTTGATATGGGGCCATAGCGCCCCATACATTTTTAAAGAGAATGACTTGCGCCTTTTCGTTAGGATGCATGCGATCTGCTTGAAATAAATTGATGTCAGAGGCAACATTCTTAAGAAAAAACGGTACAAGCTCAACCTGTTCCTGACGAGCAAGCTTGGGATATAAATCATGAAACTCCTTCGTGTACTCCTGGCCATAATTTGGTGGAATTTGCATGCCAAACAAAAGGACTTTGGCCCCAGAGGCCTTGCTTAACTGAATCATCTTGCGTAAATTCTTTTCCGACTCCTGGATAGATAGACCGCGCAATGCATCATTTGCTCCGAGTTCCAATAGAACGATGCCCGGCTTTTTTTGCTCTAGTTGTTTTGATAATCTGGATAAACCACCAGCGCTAGTTTCGCCACTAATGCTGGCGTTAAATATGCCCCAGGGGCTTCTCTGTCTTTGGAGTTGATCCTCTAGCAGCCTTACCCAGCCGGTACCTCGAACCAATCCATACTCAACTGAAAGGCTATCGCCCATAACTAGTATTGTTGGATTTGTCTGAGCTTTTGTGCCAAAAGGAATAAACAGGCAAAATAGGGCAGTTGCCATTAATGCGGCTTGCAATTTTTTACTCAAGAAGTTCAACCAAATATATTGATTCATTTATGAGTATTCCAGTGAAGGTCCTTAGCGCAATACATCTAGGTAAAGAAGTTTTATCTAGTAATGGATCATTAACTATTTTGCACGACATTAGCTTTGACGTCTTTGAGGGTGAAAGCATCGCCATCACCGGAGCTTCGGGTTCTGGAAAAAGTACTTTACTTGGACTTCTGGCTGGATTAGATGCGCCCTCTAGTGGGCATGTTGAGTTGGTCTCTCAAAATCTGAATCACCTGGATGAAGAAGGGCGGGCAAAATTAAGGGGGCAAAAGGTTGGCTTTGTATTCCAATCCTTTCAATTGCTGCCTCATTTGACAGCCCTTGAAAACGTCATGCTGCCAGCTGAGCTGAACAGCATGGCAAAGCCCAAAGAAAATGCTCTGGTCTGCCTGGACCAGGTGGGTTTAAGTGAGCGAGCCAATCATTTCCCCAAAACTTTATCAGGCGGAGAGCAGCAACGGGTTGCTCTGGCAAGGGCTTTCATCATGAAGCCGGCGATTTTGTTTGCCGATGAGCCTACGGGCAGCCTTGATGAGGGTAGCGGGAATCGGGTTATTGAGCTGCTTTTTGACCTAAATCGAGCCAATCATTCCACCCTTATTTTGGTCACCCATGACAAGGCCCTGGCTAATCGGTGCCAGCGGCAGTTACACCTTCAAGGTGGGCGATTGTTGTAGGCAAAACCTTATAATCTAGGGATGTCTTTTTTCCACTTTTTGTCTGGCGCTGATGCGCTTTCCCCCTTTCGCCAACAGCGACTTTTAGCTACTTTGGCTGCCCAAGGGGTTGATCTTGAGTCTATTGAAGCTCAATACCTTCATTTCATATGGTCAGAGGCTGAGCTAAAAGCCAAAGACCAAGAAGTCATGGCTAGTTTATTGACCTATGGCCAGCCGTTTCATTCCAAAATACATCCAGGAAAGCCTTGGTTCGGAACTGGTAAGGGTGAGAATCAAGGCGCCATCGTTATCCCAAGATTTGGGACCTTATCTCCTTGGGCTAGTAAGGCTACTGATATAGCTCGTCAATGTGGATTAGATGTGTTGCGGATTGAGCGTGGCGTACAGTTTTCATGGAAAAGTAAAAAGGCGTTAACTCCAGAGCAAAAAAAATTAGTGCTAGCTGCGATACACGACAGAATGACCGAAACGGTGATTGATTCTACGGATGCAGCCAATGCTTTATACCAATCTCTCGAAGACAAGCCTCTAACTCGCATACCAGTGATGACTGAAGGCAGAGTTGCCCTTGATAAAGCTAATCAGGAATTAGGCCTTGCCTTATCTGATGATGAGGTAGCGTACCTTGTCGAAAACTTTATCCGCCTGCAACGCAACCCATCAGATGTTGAGTTAATTATGTTTGCGCAAGCAAATAGCGAACACTGTCGCCATAAGATATTTAATTCCAGCTGGACAATTGATGGGGATGATCAAGAACGCTCTTTATTTGCCATGATCCGCAATACACACCAATTGCATCCAGAGGGAACGATCATTGCGTATTCTGATAACTCCGCAGTCATGGTTGGCTGTGAAGCGGAAACCTGGGTTCCTCAAGGCAAAGATCAGCTCTACGAAAAAGATACTCGCCTAGTCCATACCCTCATGAAGGTGGAGACACATAATCACCCGACTGCAATTGCTCCTTTTCCTGGGGCATCTACAGGTGCGGGCGGTGAAATTCGTGATGAGGGAGCAACTGGCATTGGTGGCCGACCTAAAGCTGGTCTGACCGGTTTCTCAGTTTCCAATTTGAATATTCCAGGCACAGACCTTCCTTGGGAGAATCTGAAATACGGTAAGCCTGAGCGCATTGCTACACCTTTACAAATCATGATTGAGGGGCCACTAGGCGGCGCTGCATTTAATAATGAGTTTGGCCGACCAATCTTGGGTGGTTACTTCAGAGTCTTTGAGCAAACATTAGATGGCATACGCCGCGGCTATCACAAGCCCATCATGATTGCTGGTGGCATTGGAAGTATTGATTCTATTCATACTGAAAAAAAAGCAATTAAAGCAGGGCACCTATTCATTCAATTGGGCGGTCCAGGTATGCGAATCGGCATGGGCGGTGCTACGGGTAGCTCTGTTGCAACCGGGACTAATACTGCCGATCTTGATTTTGATTCTGTACAGCGAGGCAACCCAGAAATGGAGCGTCGCGCGCAAGAAGTGATTAATGCATGCCGCGCTCTGGGTGACCGCAATCCAATTGTTTCTATACATGATGTGGGTGCGGGCGGTATCTCTAATGCATTCCCGGAGCTTGCAGATGGAGCTGGATTGGGGGCTTCATTTAAACTTCGGAGCGTTCCACTCGAAGAAAGTGGCATGAGTCCTGCAGAGATTTGGTGCAATGAATCTCAGGAACGTTATGTTTTGGCAATTGATGCCAAGGATTTAGATTTATTTAAATCATTTTGCGAACGTGAACGCTGCCCCTTTGCGGTAGTTGGAGAAGCGACTACTGAACGTCAACTGAAATTAAGTGACTCAAAGCAGCCGTTATCTGATGATGCAGCGCTGCCAATTGATATGCCGATGGAAGTTTTGCTTGGTAAGCCTCCAAAGATGCATCGCAACGTTACAAGAGTTGCCCAGGAGTTCAAAGAATTAGATGTAACTGATGCCGATCTTGCCCAATCAATAGCCTGGGTCTTGCAACAGCCTACCGTAGCTAGCAAATCTTTCTTAATTACGATTGGTGACAGAACTGTTGGCGGTCTAAATGCCAGGGATCAGTTTGTTGGTCCATGGCAAGTACCAGTAGCTGATTGCGCAGTAACCCTGATGGATTACAAGGGGTATCGCGGCGAAGCTATGTCCATGGGTGAAAGAACTCCATTAGCGGTTATAGACGCACCAGCAGCTGCACGCATGGCAGTGGGTGAGGCGATTACCAATCTCTTGGCTGCAGATATTGCCAGCCTCGAAAGCGTAAAACTTTCTGCAAACTGGATGGCAGCATGCGGATCTCTTGGCGAGGATGCTAAGCTTTATGACTCCGTTAAAGCAATCGGTATGGAGCTGTGTCCTGCGCTTGGAATATCGATCCCAGTGGGTAAAGACTCTCTATCTATGTCTACCGCATGGCAAGATGGTGATGAGGTCAAGAAAGTAGTCGCACCCGTATCTTTAATTATTTCTGCTTTTGCATCTGTGCTTGATGCCCGTAAAACATTGACACCTCTGCTTCAATTAAAGGGCAAAGACGGATCTCCACAAGAGACTGAGCTGATCTTGATTGATTTAGGGCGTGGCAAGAATCGTATGGCGGGAAGTATTTTGGCTCAAGTACTTGATCAGTCCGGAAAGTCAGTGCCTGATATTGATCATCCAGAAGATCTTAAGGCTTTGGCCGCCGCCATAATTGAACTGCGGAAAGCGAATAAGCTTTTGGCCTATCACGACCGTTCTGATGGTGGGTTATTTGCCGCCGTCGCTGAAATGGCTTTTGCCTCTCATTGCGGAATTTCGCTCAACGTAGATATGATCGCTATGGACGCTGGACAGGAGCCTGATTATGGTGATGCCAAGAATTGGGCGCAGCAGGTTTCTGGTCGCCGCCATGAGCAAACGATGCGCGCATTATTTAATGAAGAGTTAGGCGCGGTAATTCAAGTTCGCAAAGAAGATCGTGATGCGGTGTTTGCCGTATTGAGATATTTGGGCTTAAGTGCTCATAGCCATGTGATCGGCAAACCCAATACCAACGGTCGTATTGAAATTTGGCGTGATGCTAAAAATATTTTTGCTGAGCCGCGTGAGGTGCTGCAAAAGATCTGGACCAATACTAGCTATCAAATAGCCCGTTTACGTGACAATCCTGCCTGTGCTGATAGTGAATTCTCGCTCTTGGACAATGTTGCCGATACAGGGATGAATCCTAAACTCACATTCAATCCTTCTGAAGATATTTCAGCGCCGTTTATCACTAAGAATGTACGCCCTAAAGTAGCCATATTGCGAGAGCAGGGCGTGAACTCCCATGTTGAAATGGCATATACAGTAAATTGGGCTGGATTTGATAGCTATGATGTCCACATGTCTGATTTACTCAGTGGCAAGGCTAAATTAGAAGACTTTAGAGGGCTAATAGCGTGCGGCGGCTTTAGTTACGGCGATGTATTGGGTGCCGGCGAGGGTTGGGCTAAAACAATCCTGTTTAATCAACAACTCCGAGATCAATTTTCTAAGTTCTTCAATCGTCAAGACAGTTTTGCGTTAGGTGTTTGTAACGGTTGCCAAATGATGAGTAACCTCTCAGGAATTATTCCGGGTGCAGAAGCATGGCCTAAATTTACGCGCAATCAATCAGAGCAATATGAAGCGCGCTTAGTGATGGCTGAAGTAATGGCTTCGCCTTCCATATTCACCCAAGGAATGGAAGGCAGTCAGATACCCATTGCCATCGCTCACGGTGAGGGATTCGCCAACTTCAGCCAACAAGGCAGCTTAGAGCAAATTCAAAAGCAAGGCTTGGCCTCATTCCGCTTTGTGGATCATCAAGGCAATCCAACAGAAACTTACCCAATGAATCCAAACGGGTCTCCCAATGGTTTAAATGGGGTCACGACACCCGATGGTCGTTTTATGGTCATGATGCCTCATCCCGAGCGTGTATTTAGAGCTGTGCAGATGAGCTGGTGTCCGCCTGAATGGTTGGATACCCCTGATGGTGCTAGCCCTTGGCTACGCTTATTCCGCAATGCCCGTCGTTGGGCGAATTAAGTTGTCTGCTGATGGATTAATGGAGCCGGTCACTTTTTCTGAAAGTGGCGGCGTTCGTTATCTTCACTTTGGTACGGACTCCATTCAGGGAGCGATGCGTATTCGTGATCCTGATGAGATTTATTTAGAGTACAACCAGCAGATGATGGCCTGGCTATTATTTTTGGAAACTAAGCCCGGCATGCGGATAGCCCAGCTAGGTTTAGGTACCGGCGCACTAACAAAATTTCAACATCGATATTGCCCAGCTGTGAAAACTACCGTAGTAGAGTTCAATCCCGCTGTAATCGTTTCTGCAAGATCTATGTTTTTTACACCTGACGATGATCGCCGCTTAGAAACTCTACAAGCTGATGCAAAACTATTCGTCAAGAATAAAAAGTATCAAGACTGCTTTGATGCTGTTCAGGTTGATTTGTATGATGCCATTTGCGATGGTCCTGCGGCAAGCTCTTTGGATTTTTATAAAGGTTGCTACGATATTCTCAAAGGGCCCGGTGTGATGACGGTGAATTTATTCTCGCGACACAAAAGCTTTGATATAAACCTTAAGAATATCTGCGAAGCTTTTGATAACAGGGTGCTCTTATTTCCTGAGTCCCATGATTGCAATGTCGTCGCAATCGCATTTAAGGGCCCTAAGCTCGAGGCGGAATGGAAGGATGTCTCAAAACGGGCAAAACTGATCCTTGAAAAAACTGGGCTCCCTACTAATAAATGGGTTTCAGGCATTAGTCGGGAGAATGCCCGACAAGAAGATAAGCTTTCGATCTAATACTTCGTAGCAAAAGAAAAAGGCGATCGTTTGATCGCCTTTTTTTGCCGCTCAACCTATTGCTAGGTTGAGCGTATTGCGTATTACACGGTCACAGTATCTGCAACATCGCTAAATGACTTGAGCTTGTCAAAACTCATGTATTTATAAACATCGCCAGCTTTAGCATCAAGAGCCTTCACTTGCTCCAAATACTCTGCAGGAGTAGGTAGGCGACCCAAGAGTGCGGCAACAGACGCCAATTCAGCAGAAGCCAAATACACGCGAGTATCGATACCCAAGCGGTTAGGGAAGTTACGAGTAGAGGTTGATACAGCTGTGGAGCCCTTGCGGATCTGCGCTTGGTTACCCATACAAAGTGAGCAGCCTGGGCTTTCCATGCGGGCACCAGCTGCGCCTAACATGCCGTAGTAGCCTTCTTCCATCAAGACCATAGCATCCATCTTAGTTGGAGGCGCTACCCATAAACGGGTTGGCATATCTTTCTTACCTTGTAGCACCTGACCAGCTGCGCGGAAGTGGCCAATATTGGTCATGCATGAACCAATAAATACTTCATCAATCTTGTCACCCGCAACTTCAGACAACACTTTCACATCATCCGGATCGTTAGGGCATGCAAGGATAGGCTCTTTGATTTCATCGATATTGATTTCGATAATCTCTGCATAGTCAGCATCTGCATCAGCTTTAAGAAGCTGAGGATTAGCAATCCAAGCTTCCATGGCTTTGATACGGCGACCAAGAGTACGCTTATCTTCATAACCATTAGCAATCATCCACTTCATCAAGGTGATATTTGATGTCATATATTCAATAATTGGCTCTTTGTTCAAGTGAACAGTACAGCCGCCAGCAGAGCGCTCAGCAGAAGCATCAGACAATTCAAACGCTTGCTCAACTTTTAGGTCAGGTAGACCTTCAATTTCAAGAATACGACCCGAGAAAATGTTCTTCTTGCCTTGTTTCTCAACGGTCAACAAACCTTTTTTGATTGCATATAAAGGGATGGCATTTACTAGGTCACGTAAGGTGATGCCAGGCTGCATCTTGCCTTTAAAGCGCACCAATACAGACTCAGGCATATCTAATGGCATCACACCTGTAGCAGCTGCGAAAGCAACTAGTCCTGAACCAGCAGGGAAAGAAATGCCAATTGGGAAACGAGTATGGCTATCGCCACCAGTTCCACAGGTATCTGGGAGGAGTAAGCGGTTCAACCAGCTATGGATCACGCCATCACCTGGTCGCAAGGCAACGCCACCACGATTCGTCATGAATGGCGGCAACTCATGTTGAGTGCGAATATCTACAGGTTTTGGATAAGCTGAGGTATGACAGAACGACTGCATTACGAGATCGGAAGAGAAGCCAAGGCAAGCCAAGTCCTTCAATTCATCGCGCGTCATTGGGCCTGTTGTGTCTTGTGAGCCAACAGTAGTCATATGCGGCTCGCAGTACGTACCGGGCCGAACACCTTGGCCCTCTGGTAAGCCACATGCTCTACCAACCATCTTTTGAGCCAAGCTGAAGCCCTTCTTGTTATCAACAGGATTAACTGGAAGGCGGAATTCAGTAGAAGCAGGCAAGCCCAGGGCAGCCCGTGCTTTAGCAGTTAAGCCACGGCCAACGATTAAAGGAATGCGTCCGCCAGCGCGTACCTCATCCAGAATGACAGGCGACTTCAATGTAAAGCTGGTAATTTCCTTACCGTTTTTGAATACCTTTCCTTCGTATGGGCGAAGTTCTATTTCATCACCCATATTCATTTGAGAAACATCTAATTCAATTGGCAATGCTCCGGAATCTTCCATTGTGTTGAAGAAGATCGGGGCGATATTGGTGCCTAAGCACACACCACCAAAACGCTTGTTTGGTACGAATGGAATATCTTGACCTGTCCACCATAGAACAGAGTTTGTTGCAGATTTACGTGATGAGCCTGTACCAACAACGTCCCCAACGTAGGCAATTTGATTGCCTTTTTTCTGGAGAGCAGCAATTTGCTTCATAGGACCACGAACACCAACCTCATCTGGCTCAATGCCAGGACGAGGGTTTTTGAGCATGATGGTTGCATGTAGCGGAATATCAGGGCGGCTCCATGCGTCAGGCGCAGGAGAAAGGTCGTCGGTATTGGTTTCACCGGTTACCTTGAAAACAGTTAACTTCATGCTTTCTGGAACTGCAGGGCGGCTAGTAAACCAGTCCGCATTGGCCCAACTTTGCATTACCGCTTTAGCATTTGCATTGCCTTTTTCAGCAAGCTCTTGAACGTCGTTGAAATAATCAAACATCAAAAGTGTTTTCTTGAGCGCTTCTGCAGCAGCAACTCCGCACTCAGAGTCAGATAAAAGCTCTACTAACGGTTTGATGTTGTAACCACCTAGCATCGTGCCCAAAAGTTCGGTAGCACGAACTCGGGAAATCAATGGAGATTTTTCTGTACCTTTGGCAACAGCGTCTAAGAACTCAGCCTTTACTTTGGCTGCATCGTCTACACCAGCAGGAACACGGTTAGTGATTAATTCAACTAGCTCAGCTTCTTTCCCGGCAGGTGGGTTTTTTAGCAATTTCACCAGTTCAGAGGTTTGATCCTTGGTTAAGGGCAGGGCTGGAATACCGAGAGTTGCGCGTTCAGCGACGAGGGCGTTATAGGCTTCTAACATTATGTTTCCTATGAGGTAAAGGTGATCAATAGAAAGGCCAAAAGGGTATTTTCTCCCGTTTTGCCAAATTATAGTTGCTAAATCAAGTCTTATATAAGAGTTTAAACCCTAAAAAAGGAGCAATTTTTTCAAAATAAAGGTTTTATTTGGACCTATGGCTTAAAAATATGGGTCAATTACACAACTTGCTCTTCTTTGAGGGCCCAAACCAGTGCAACTACCCAGCCAATCAGGGACCACCCTAAAAACAGGTTTAAGGCAAAAATAGCTCCTGTATTTGCCCTTTTTTTGTGAAATGCAATAGCAAAAGGGAGGAAATAAAAGAGGGAGAGAATGCTGATTAATATCGCAAATAAAAGGCGCATAGGTATTAAATCATTAGATTTGGGTAGACGAGATCCTATATTAACGATTTTGAAATTTCCCTACCCCTGATGGCTATCGTTATAATTACTTTTTCCAACAGAGCTTAAGCGATGACCAAATACGTTTTTGTCACTGGTGGTGTGGTTTCTTCTTTAGGGAAAGGAATCGCAGCTGCCTCGCTTGCCGCGATTCTTGAATCCCGCGGCCTGAAAGTCACCCTCCTAAAATTAGATCCCTATATTAACGTTGACCCGGGGACCATGAGTCCACTGCAGCACGGAGAGGTTTTTGTAACCGAAGATGGTGCTGAAACTGACTTAGACTTGGGTCACTATGAGCGCTTTGTTTCTGCAAAGATGCGCAAAAGCAATAACTTCACCACTGGCCAGATTTATGAGTCAGTCATCAGCAAAGAACGTCGCGGCGAATATCTTGGAAAAACAGTCCAAGTGATTCCGCACATTACAAATGAAATCCAAGCTTTTGTAGAGCGCGGCGCTAAAGCTAGTCATGATGGCAAAGCAGATGTTGCTATTTGCGAAATAGGCGGCACTGTTGGCGATATTGAATCACTACCGTTCTTAGAGGCTGCAAGACAGATGAGCTTGCGTCTACCTTTGCATGATTGCGCTTTTGTTCATTTGACTCTTGTGCCATATATCCATAGTGCTGGCGAGTTAAAAACTAAACCAACGCAACACTCTGTTCAGAAGCTTCGTGAGATCGGCATCATGCCAACAGTATTGCTCTGCCGTGCTGATCGCCCAATTCCGGAAGATGAGCGCGCAAAGATTTCTTTATTTTCAAACGTACGTGAAGAGGCAGTGATTTCAGTTTGGGATGTAGATACGATTTATAAGATTCCTGAGATGCTCCAAGCCCAAGGCATGGATGATTTAATTTGCCGCCAACTAGACCTCAAAGCCAAGCCAGCAGATCTTTCTGTATGGGCCAATCTAGTTTATGAAATGGCCAATCCACAACATGAGGTCACCATTGGTATGGTTGGCAAGTATGTGGAGCTAACGGAGTCATATAAATCACTGATTGAAGCATTGCGTCATGCAGGCATACATACGCATACCCGTGTCAATATTAATTACATCGATTCCGAAGTCATTGAAAAAGATGGAATTGATTGTTTGCAAAACTTGGATGCGATTTTAGTTCCAGGTGGCTTTGGTAAACGTGGCACCGAAGGCAAAATTGCTGCCATTCGTTATGCACGCGAAAACAATGTTCCTTATTTAGGTATTTGCTTGGGTATGCAATTGGCCGTAATTGAATTTGCACGACATGTAGCGAATCTTACTAAGGCGAATAGTACTGAATTTGATCCTCAGTCAGAACAGCCTGTTGTTGCCCTGATAACCGAATGGTTGGACAGAGAAGGGCGAGTAGAGAAACGCACTAACGACTCTGATTTGGGCGGCACTATGCGTCTTGGGTCTCAACGCTGTCCGGTTAAGGCTGGAACCTTAGCCCATCGGATTTATGGTTCCGAAGTAAATGAGCGCCATCGTCATCGTTATGAGGTAAACAACACCTATGTGCCTCAGCTAGAGAAATCTGGTTTGATTATTTCAGCTAGAACCCCCAATGAAGAGTTGCCAGAGATGATGGAATTACCAACATCTATGCATCCTTGGTTCTTCGGTGTGCAGTTTCACCCTGAATTTACTTCAACACCACGGGATGGGCACCCTTTGTTCTCAGCCTTTATTAGCGCTGCACTTGAGCACCAAACAGCCGCTGAAAAGCAAGCTGCATAAAGGAAGAATATGAGAGCATTTAAGCTATGTGGCTTTGACGTCGGTCTAAATCAACGTTTCTTTTTAATTGCTGGCCCATGTGTCATTGAGTCAGAGCAATCAGCTATTGATATTGCGGGTCAATTGAAGGAAATTACTTCTGCTCTAAATATCCCGTTTATTTACAAGTCATCGTTTGATAAAGCCAATCGTTCATCAGGAACGTCTTTTCGAGGTTTAGGCATGGAAAAGGGCTTAGAGATTTTGGCTAAGGTTAAAAAACAAGTTGATGTTTCTGTACTTACAGATGTTCATGACATCAGTGAAATTGCTGCCGTAGCTAGCGCTGTAGATGTATTGCAGACCCCTGCATTTTTATGCAGACAAACTGACTTCATTCGTGCCTGTGCTCAAAGTGGCAAGCCCGTGAATTTTAAAAAGGGTCAGTTTCTTTCGCCGCACGAGATGCTGAATGTTATTGAGAAGGCTCGAGTAGCTTCCGCTGAAAAAAATCTTCCAGATCAATTTATGGTTTGCGAACGTGGCGCCTCCTTTGGCTACAACAACCTGGTTTCAGATATGCGTAGCTTGGCAATTCTGCGGGAATCTAACGCGCCAGTAGTATTTGATGCTACTCATTCAGTTCAATTGCCTGGAGGTCAAGGCAACTCTAGCGGCGGTCAACGTGAATTCGTACCCGTTTTGGCGCGTGCTGCTGTAGCAGTCGGCATTAGCGGCCTATTTATGGAAACCCATCCTGATCCAGCAAAAGCGCTATCCGATGGACCGAATGCTGTTCCATTAGATCGCATGAAAGAGTTGCTTGAGTCTTTGGTGGCTATCGACAGCGCTGTTAAATCATCGGGAAGTTTTTTAGAAGACAGCTTTAAATAAGTTATTAAAACCCATTTCATATTGTTTTAAGGAGAAGGTGCATGAGCGCCATTGTTGACATCATCGGTAGAGAAGTTCTGGATTCACGCGGTAACCCAACGGTTGAATGCGATGTGTTGCTTGAGTCAGGTGTTATGGGTCGTGCGGCCGTACCTTCTGGAGCGTCCACAGGGTCGCGTGAGGCAATTGAGTTGCGCGATGGAGACAAGACGCGTTACTTGGGTAAGGGCGTCCTCAAGGCTGTTCAAAACATCAATATTGAGATTGCGGAATCCATCCTTGGGCTTGATGCTAGTGAGCAAGCCTTTCTTGATCGTACCCTGATTGAATTGGATGGCACTCATAACAAAGCACGCTTAGGTGCAAATGCAACGCTTGCGGTTTCTATGGCCGTAGCCAGAGCAGCAGCTGAAGAAGCGGGTCTACCTTTATATCGCTATTTTGGCGGCTCTGGCGGTATGCAGTTACCAGTCCCTATGATGAATATCGTTAATGGTGGTGCACATGCCAATAACAGTTTAGATATTCAAGAATTCATGGTGATGCCAGTTGGTGCAGAAAACTTCCGTGACGCACTTCGTTGTGGTGCAGAGATCTTCCATGAGCTAAAAAAGATCTTGGGCGCTCAAGGTATGCCGACTACTGTTGGTGATGAGGGTGGTTTTGCACCAAACTTCAAGAGTAATCACGAATGCTTGCAGACCATCATGAAAGCAATTGAGGGTGCAGGCTATACGGCAGGCGAAGATGTTCTATTGGCCCTAGATTGCGCAGCTAGTGAGTTCTACAAAGATGGCAAATATCACTTGTCAGGCGAAGGTCACCAATTAAGCTCAAGCGAGTTCTCTGATTACCTTGGTAACTTGACAGACCAGTTCCCAATCGTATCGATTGAAGATGGCATGCATGAAGGTGACTGGGATGGCTGGGCTGACATCACCAAAAAGCTTGGTAAGAAAATTCAATTGGTTGGCGATGATTTGTTTGTTACTAACACCCGCATCCTCCAAGAAGGAATAGACAAAGGCATTGCCAACTCTATTCTGATTAAGATTAATCAAATTGGCACATTGACAGAAACGTTTGCTGCTATTGAAATGGCTAAGCGCGCAAACTACACTGCAGTGATTTCCCATCGCTCTGGCGAGACTGAAGACAGCACCATTGCAGATATTGCTGTTGGTACCAACGCAGGTCAAATTAAAACTGGTTCTTTATCTCGCTCTGATCGGATTGCTAAATACAATCAGTTATTGCGTATTGAAGAAGATCTGGGCGATGTGGCAACTTACCCAGGTAAATCTGTTTTCTATAACCTCAAACGCTAATTCAGAGTACTTAATAGCTTATGCGGATCGTCATCTACTCTATGCTGGTATTGCTGATAGCAATCCAGTACCCACTTTGGCTGGGTAAGGGTGGATGGCTAAAGGTTTACGAGATGGAGCGACAGGTAGAGCTTCAAGACGCTAAAAATAGTCTCTTGGCTCTTCGTAATACAAAGCTATCCGGCGATGTTAAAGATTTAAAAGATGGTACTCGAGCAATTGAAGAGCGTGCCCGCGTTGAGCATGGCTTAATTAAAGAGGGTGAGTTTTTTGTGCAAATCTTGCCGGCGGATAAGACATCAACTTCCCAAGCCACAAAACAGTAACTTTTTAATGACCGCTGGATGGGGGTCTTGTGGCATCACTCAATAAATCTGTTTTAAATACCTGCAGGCAATCAACCGCATCAAAGCGGTATGGTTTTGCACAGAAATCACAGATGGTCTCCACGGCTCCCTGCTCCGCAAGAATGCTTTGAACCTCTTCTTCACCAAGCATTCTCAAAATATCCGCAACCTTAGCGCGAGAGCATCTACAGGCAAAACGAATGGGGCGAGCAGGGAAGCTGCGAACTCCATTCTCGGCGGACTCTTCCAAAAATAAACGCCTCAAAATAGTCTCTGGTGGAAGCGTTAATAATTCTTCATTAGTGATTGTTTCCCCAAGCGTTTGAATGCGTGACCAGCCTTCAGCAGCAACCTGTGGATGCAAATGGGCATGACCTCCTGAATTTGGTAGGCGCTGTAGCAATAAACCGCCGACATGGGTATCGCTGGAAGCAAGCCAAATGCGCGTGTCCAATTGTTCGGAGTTTTGCATATACAGGGCTATAGCCTCTGCAGCGCTGGTGACCGGCTTAATGACTGCGCCTTGATGATCTTGAAGCGCTACGATGCCTTGATAGGGCGCCTGTCCTGGTACGCGGTCTGCTGGATCCAGGGTGATTACTAGTCTTCCGCTCCCACTCACATCCAGTAGATCGGCTAATGTTGCGTCGGGCATTATTTCAGAGGGGTCAACTGAGAGCTTTACTGTAGCCCTCATGGATAAATCAGACTTACATTCCACAACCAGAAGCTGAATAGGGCCATTGCTTTGCGCTTGAATTATGAGGGTCCCATCAAATTTAAGGCTAGCACTTAGAAGGGTGGCTGCACCAACAAAGTCACCCAGAATCCGACGGACGGCAGGGGGGTCATTACGACGCTCTAGCACGGCCTGCCAGGCGCTTCCAATCGAGACTATTTCCCCGCGAACTGGGGCGCCATCACACATAAAGACTAGTAATTCATTCATAGAGCAAAGTATCCACTTTTTTTCGGTTTTAGTCTCAGTAAGCGCGACCTGAGATAATGCGGTTTATGCATATCCGTACACGTTTCGCCCCAAGTCCCACGGGCTTTATTCATCTGGGAAATCTTCGCAGCGCTCTTTATCCGTGGGCTTTTGCGCGCCACAATAAGGGTGACTTCATTCTTCGTATTGAAGATACTGACCTTGAGCGCTCATCACAGGAAGCAGTTGACGTCATTATCGAAGGAATGGCGTGGCTTGGCCTCGATTTGGATGAAGGTCCGATCTATCAGATGCAGCGTATTGATCGATACCGTGAAGTAGTAAAACAAATGTTGGATTCTGGATTGGCCTATCCCTGCTACATGAGCGAAGAAGAGCTCAATAAACTCCGTGATCAGCAAATGGCAAGTAAAGAAAAGCCTCGCTATAACGGACTTTGGAGACCTGAGCCTGGCAAAACATTGCCGCCCGTTCCCGAAGGTGTAAGCCCAGTAATCCGCTTTAAGAATCCAATTGGCGGGTCAGTCATTTGGAATGACGCTGTCAAAGGTCAAATAGAAATTAGCAATGATGAGTTGGATGATTTGGTTATTGCTAGGCCAGACGGAACACCTACCTACAACTTTTGCGTGGTGATTGATGACATGGATATGAACATCACCCACGTCATTAGAGGTGATGACCACGTCAATAACACCCCAAGACAAATTAACATCATGAAGGCCCTTGGCGGATCCCCGCCTGTTTATGCCCATCTGCCAACCGTGCTTAATGACGCCGGTGAAAAAATGAGTAAGCGTAATGGCGCAATGAGTGTGAGAGATTATCAAAGAGCAGGTTACCTTCCTGATGCAATCCTGAATTACCTTGCAAGACTTGGCTGGTCTCATGGGGATGCCGAGGTATTTACAAAGGAACAGTTTGTAAATTGGTTTGATTTAGAAAGTCTAGGGCGCTCACCAGCGCAACATAATCCAGAAAAATTACTTTGGCTAAATCATCAATATATTCAGAATTCCGATCCAGTAAAACTAGCAGCTGCTACTAAGCCAATTGCACATGAGATGGGTATGGATACCGAAGCTGGCCCAGACTTTGTTCAGGTGGTTAGCCTATTAAAAGATCGAGCCAATACCCTGATTGAGATTGCCGAGGGTGCAAAGCTTTTTTATTTGCCGGCACCCAATTTAACTGCTGATCAAATTAAGGAAAATATTGCCGAAGCCGTTATGCCTGCCTTAAAAGATTTGGTTGAAGCTATTTCAACCGCTGAACCGACTAAAGAAGCTTATGCAGCTGTTTTTAAGCAAATATTGGCAAAGTACCAAATCAAAATGCCGGCACTAGCAATGCCCGTTAGATACGCATTATTTGCCACCACACAGACCCCAGCGATTGATTCTGTACTGGTTGTGTTGGGCAAGGAGGAGGCTGTCAAAAGGCTTTCTAAGGTTGTCCAATAGAGAATTTGCGCACCTGCACAAAAATAGGATAAAATCTTGGATTGTTTTGAGTGTCTTGTAGTTTTATCGCGGGATTTCGGGGGTATAGCTCAGCTGGGAGAGCGCTTGCATGGCATGCAAGAGGTCAGCGGTTCGATCCCGCTTATCTCCACCAAGCATTTAAAATAGTTTTATGTAGTAGTCCAGGTCCCCATCGTCTAGAGGCCTAGGACATCACCCTTTCACGGTGAGTACGGGGGTTCGAATCCCCCTGGGGACGCCAGATTCTTCTGGTAGAAGTAAAGTTGTATGATGTTGTGTTACGCGATGTATTTGGAGCGGTAGTTCAGTTGGTTAGAATATCGGCCTGTCACGCCGAGGGTCGCGGGTTCGAGTCCCGTCCGTTCCGCCAAGACAAATTAAAAGCCCCCTTAATCGGGGGCTTTTTCTATTCGTAGCCAGCTCTTAATTTAAGAACTTTGCGATTTTCACTGGTTGCTGGATCGAAGTGATGTCGCTCGACGGCGCTAGTCTGGGCTACAAAGTTCAACACTTCGTTCAGAACAATTTCGCGCTCATTATCGATTGTGACAATATGGTAACTATTTCCCAGCCATATAACTCTACGTACCTCTGACTTACAGTGCTCAAGGATTTCTTCTGCCGACCATACAGAGCATGTATCGTCCTCTACGGACTGTATTATGAGTAATCTACATTTAAGATCTTGCAGGCTATTTTTGGTGCTAGCCATGAGTTTCTTGGCCTCATAAACGTGTCTCGCCGACATAGATGCAGCGCCCACCTCAGACACCTTAGAGGTTTTAAATTTCTCACTGATGCGACGACGTAAGTCAATATTCTTGACGCCAAAAGGCTCACGCTCAGAGTATTCCCAATTTAGAAAGCCCAAAAAACAGAGTAAATCTAAAATAGGCCTATAAAACGGTATGGACCAGCCGTCATATCTGAGGACGGGCGACATTAGCACCAGGGAAGAAATATCTGTTCTTTGTGTGGCCACTAGCGTTGCCAATGTAGCGCCCATGCTAATTCCTGCTAGATTGACTGTCGCGTAGATTTCCTTTTGCGCGTCAATAATTTGATGTAGTTCCTGAACCCAGCCACCAAATTTGCTTGCGGGGCTTCCAAACAAAAAGCCTGGAATTTCTGGAATTAAGACGTCATGACCCGCAGCCTCAAGAAAGCGGGGTAGTTGTCCAAGTTCTAAGCCGCTGCCATTAAGGCCAGGAATAAGAATGGTGAGATCCTGCTTTGCGTGAGAGATAACTGGCTCTAACATCGAAATATGGGCTTATTCAAAGAGATGGGTTAGGATACACCGAAATAGGTAAAAAAAGATGAGACATAACTTAAACGCAAAACGCTGGTGCCCAAATAAGAGCTATGGTTATTTGGTAGCAGTATTTGGGGTTCTGATCGCCTTTTCCCTCCGCTATGTCCTTCACCCCTTTCTAGGCGGATCTTTACCTCTATTTTTCTTTCAAGTGAATACCATTTTGATTGCGTTTTTTTTCGGCATCTTCCCGGCGTTCCTTACGCTTGTGCTCAGCGCCCCATTGTTGATCTTTTACTTTATGGAGCCTTTTGGCGCTCTTTCGGTAGTTGATCAAAGAGATGTAACTACCTTGTCTGTTTATCTCTCTTACACCCTTCTAACAGGTGTCTTAGTAGAGCTTCTTCGCCGTGAGCAGTACAACGCAAAAATGGCTGTGCTAGTTAGCGAAACCAGATTAAAGCTCATGGTTGAGGGTGATCAAAAAATGCGTAGCGTGATGAGAAGATCACTTACTAAAGATTCTGGCGAGTAAAAAACGTCCCGATACGGAAGGATTGGCCTGACCTTTGACTCTGCAAAGGCCAGGTTTAGTGGGTTACTTCTTGGGCGCGCTAATTGATGCAGCCATTGCATCAAAGTAAATCACTTTAACTTGCTCACCCACGTTAACATCCGCCAACAGAGCAGGGTTCTTGACGGTAACGGTTGTGATCTTGCCGCTTGGGCCCTTAACGGAAACCAGTTTTTTCTCGCGATTTACTTCCACAATATCAGCGATGATGGTTGTTTTATTGGTAATCGTCTCGGATGGTTTTTCATTGGTCTTAGATTTGGTTGCCGTGTTGGTTTCAACTTTTGAGCGAACGCCATCACTTTTAGTCTTCATCAACTCAATAGCCACGGCGAGCTCGTAATTTACATTAACTCGATCACCTTTTTTAATCTGAGCAAAGTTAGTGATGTCAGGACCAGCGACAAACTTAGATTCACCATCTTTGTTTTTAAAGGTAATAGTGCGAGTCTTCTTGTCAATTTTGACCACTTCACCTTCAAATAGCTGATAACGATTTTCTGTGACGGCAGCATCGATCACTGTTGGTTTGGCTGCAGGGGCAGATTGAGCAAAAGCTGTGGAAGTTCCAACAAAAAGGGTTGCAATAACCAAAGCAATCGGAGCATATTTAATATTCATTATTTTTCCTCATTTATAAAAGGTACTAAATTCAATCTTAGCCTATTTTTAGAGCTATATCGGCCCATAAAGTTAGATATTCGTTGACAAGGCTTAAATAGTCATCTTTTGTTAATATCTCCCATCACATTGTTTTGCCTGATTTTTTAAACAAGGAATATAAATGCCACAGTTTGCCGCGAATCTCACCATGCTTTTTAATGAAGTGCCATTTATGGAGCGTTTTGAAAAAGCGGCGAAGTCTGGATTTCAGGCTGTTGAATTTCTCTTTCCTTATTCTTTCTCTGCTGAAGATATCAAGCAAAATCTGGAGCAAAATAAACTCAAATTAGTTCTCCATAATTTACCTGCAGGTGATTGGGAAGCTGGAGAGCGTGGCATTGCCTGTTTGCCAGATCGTGTTGCAGAATTTCAGGAGGGCGTTGCTAAGGCTATTAATTATGCAAAGGCGCTTGATGTTAAGCAGTTAAATTGTTTGGCTGGAAAAATTCCTGCCGGTGCTGATACAGAGTTATTGCATAAAACATTTATTTCAAACTTACGTTATGCGGCAACTGAACTAAAAAATGCCAATATCAAACTTCTAATAGAGCCAATAAATACTTTCGATATTCCTGGCTTCTATTTATCCAGAACGCAGCAAGCCCTAGATATTCTGAATGAGGTAGGTTCAGATAATTTATTTATTCAGTATGACATCTACCATGCCCAGCGTATGGAAGGTGAGCTCTGCAAAACTATAGAAGCCAATCTTTCTAAAATTGCCCATATTCAATTGGCGGATAATCCTGGCAGAAATGAGCCAGGCACTGGAGAAATTAATTACCCGCATCTATTTCAGTTCATCGATAGCATTGGCTATCAAGGTTGGATTGGCTGCGAATATAAACCATCATCCAATACTGAAGCAGGATTGGGCTGGATTAAAAATTTAAATCAATAACGATACGGAGACATTATGAGTAAGCAATTAAAGCTAGGATTTGTTGGTTTGGGAATAATGGGCGCACCCATGGCGAGCCATTTAATCAATGCAGGCCACGAGGTGTTTATTAATACTCGTAGCAAGGTACCAGAAGGGCTGGCATGTTCATCAGCAGTGCAATGTACTTCACCTCAAGAAGTTGCGAGCAAAGCCGACATTATTTTTATGATGGTCCCAGATACTCCTGATGTTGAGAAGGTGCTATTTGGTGATAACGGAATAGCATCAGGCCTCTCCAAGGGAAAAATTGTTGTTGATATGAGTTCCATATCCCCAATTTCTACCAAAGAGTTTGCTAAGAAAATAAATGCATTGGGCTGCGATTACTTAGATGCTCCAGTTTCTGGCGGTGAGCTTGGTGCAAAAAATGCGACCCTTTCAATCATGGTTGGCGGAGATGAGGCTGTCTTTGATAAGGTGAAGCCAGTATTTGAGTTGATGGGCAAAAATATTAATCTTGTTGGCGGAAATGGAGATGGTCAAACTGCTAAGGTTGCCAATCAAATTATTGTTGCCCTGAATATTGAGGCCGTAGCAGAAGCACTATTGTTCGCTTCAAAAGCTGGTGCAGATCCTGCAAAGGTACGTCAGGCTTTAATGGGCGGTTTTGCAAGCTCCAAGATATTAGAGGTGCACGGCGAAAGAATGGTCAAGCGCACCTTTGATCCCGGTTTCAGAATTGAATTACATCAAAAAGATTTAAACCTTGCCCTCAATAGCGCTAGAGCTTTGGGTGTTTCATTGCCAAATACAGCCACAGCACAGGAATTATTTAATTCATGCGCAGCTCATGGTGGTAAAGCCTGGGATCACTCAGCAATGGTGCGCGCTCTAGAGAAGCTTGCAAACTTTGAAATTGGGCAAAAGGCATAAGCACCCACATGCCTTCAACTTTAGTAGTCTATTTACATGGTTTTCGCTCCTCCCCAAGATCGAGTAAAGCGGTCTTGACGGGGGATGCAATAAAAGCCTTATCCACTGCGAATAATCCAATGGAGTGGTATTGCCCTCAATTGTTAGCTTCACCAAAGGACAGCATGGATATGGTGATACGGCATATTGAAGCATCAGCACATGATCGCTTAGTAGTTATCGGCTCTTCTTTGGGTGGCTACTACACCAACTACTTGGCCGAAAAGTTTGGCTGCAAAGCCGTAGCTCTTAACCCAGCAGTTAGAGCACCGAAAGAGTTGGCGCCGCATGTTGGAATGCTGACCTCATACGACACCAATGAGCCCTACGATTTTCGTCCAGAATACATTGATGAACTAAAGGCGCTACAGGTTGAATCTATTAGCAACCCGTCGCGTTACTTTCTGATCGCCGCAAAAGGTGACGAGCTCCTGGATTGGCAGGAAATGGTTGATTTCTACAGGGGTTCAGAGCAGCTGGTGCTTGATGGGGGTGACCATGGCATTTCAGATTATCCCGACCACTTGCTCAAAGTCTTAAATTTCATTGCTTCATGATGGATTGATTGCTGCTCGCTTCTTCTGTAAGATGATCTAAACAGCTGCTGCTCATTTGCGCTGTCTAGAAAGGAGAGTTTGTGCTGAGCATCTTGAAATTAGACGCAGGTGGAATTCCTCAGGGCTGGGTTAATACAGAAGAAGCCACCAAGCAATATGCGGATAGTAGCGTTTTGTGGACTTTAGGTGACCCCATTTTCCAAATGCGTGGCGGTATTTCAAGATCTACTGGCAAGCAGTCCATTATCGAATTGCACTCCATCATTGCGGTAAAGGGCAGTGCCAAGATCAACCTCTTTGATGTGGTTCCTGTAATTACGAAACATAAGCTGTTCAAGCGTGATCGCGGACTATGTGCTTATTGTGGTGACCCCATACACGAAAATCAAGCTGAAGCCGAGCACATCATACCCAATAGTCGTGGTGGTAAATATAGCTGGATGAACTTAGTCATCTCGTGCAGACCTTGTAATCAACGTAAAGGTAATCGCACTCCAGATCAGGCGGGCATGTCCTTGTTGTATACCCCGTACTTACCCAGTCTTTATGAAGATATGATCCTGAAAGGCCGTAATATATTGGCAGATCAAATGGACTTCCTTGCAGCCAATCTGCCTAAAAATAGCCGCCTTCTAGAAGGTCTAATCTGAGCCCAAGAATAGGGCGGTGTAATTTTTTTCATCCACCCAAGATATATTCCTTCAGAATCATTCTTGCAGCTTTGCTGCTATCTGTATTAGGACATCTCATTCTTTTTTTTGGGCTACCTTTCATCTCTTTTTCTGAACCCGCACCAATCGCAGATGACTTAATCATTAGGACCGAACTAAAAGTAGAACCTCCCAAGAAAATCTATATTACAAAAGCGGTAAAGAAAACCTCAAAGGCAAGTACTGCAACTAATACGATTGAAGGACTAAGTTCAACCACTCAGCAGGGTGGGGATTCCAATCAAGCAGGCGTAGCTTTTAAATTACCCGAGTCAGGCATCATTTATTACGACTCTTATGTGGATGGTCAAAAGTATCAAACCGGCGAGATCGATTGGATAGTTGATGGTAATAACTATCGCCTCTATATCAACATCCCATATGCATTTGTTGGCCCGTTTGTATTTGAATCTCGTGGCTCAGTTGATTCCTATGGAATAGCCCCGATTCTCTATTGGTCACAACGGGGTACAAAACCCCCACGTTATTCGCGCTTTGATCGAAATGACAGTGGGCGAGGGCAGATGTTCTTCTCTGAGAAACCCGAGTTCACCCCGGAAATATTGCCCGGAACCCAAGATCGCTTCAGTTTAATGTTCCAGCTCGCCTCATTATTAAATGGAGATGGCAAATTGGATGAGGCGGGGTCTATTCGACAAATACCGGTGGTTGACTACAACACTCTAGAAATGTGGAGCTTTAAAAGTTATGGCGAGACGACATCAGAAGATATACCCAGTCTTGGCAAGTCCATAAATCGTCATTACGCCTTAATGCAACGAGAAAATGACCCTTATAAGCGCCAGGTAGACATCTGGCTTGCAAAAGACCTTGAGTGGCTACCAGGGCGCATTCGCTCTCAAGAGTCAAGTGGAAGGGTGCTTGAGCTGGTTTTCAAGCAAAAGAACCCTATTGCAACTGTAAATACGCCTTAATTCTAGAAACCAGATCCAGATCTCGGGTTTTGATTATTGTGACCTAGTAGCGCACCCATCATTGTGTACAAGGCAGCGCCTGACATTGATACTGCAAAAATCCCAGAAAAAGAGATGATGATGGGCAGAATGCGCCACTGCTCTGATAATTTGTAATCACCATATCCTACAGTGGTGTACATTTCACCGGCAAAGTAAAAGGTTTGTGGGTTAGTTGGGAATACCTTTAGGGCTACGCAAATGTAGGCCCAGACTACGATTTCAGCTAAATGAATAGCAATAACTAAGAGTATGGCTACAAAATACGACAGAAAGCTTGCTCCAACAATGCGCCGTCTAGTCATGACTTGATCGATAGCATGAAATGCGCCGGCAATACCCAGAACGGCAACTGCATGAACAGCCAGCATCAGGCATGCGCTTACGACAATAACCCAGATCTGACTATTGCCCATATCTGTATTGATCTCGTTGAATAGGGTTGTAAAGCTAGGAAGATCAGTGTTTTGAAAAAGGCTAAGCATGGTCATATTGAGTAGGTTGGATTACAGATATATCTTATTTGACATAATAATGATTATACGCAGATAGGCATATCAGGATTTAGGCTGACCAAGAACCTTAGGCGCCACATAAGGCTGCTTATAAAGCTTCTGCCAGCGTGAACTTAAGCCTTCTGCAATCCATGGCTTCTCGTAAATGAGTGCAATATCAATTGCTGTAAATCCTTGTGAGTTACGTACCTGCAGATCGGCCCCTTTATCTAGCAATAACTTAACCAATGCTTCATTTCCAGACTGAACCGCCATCATTAGAGGCGTTGTATTGCCAGGACTAGGAGCATCAACAATAGCTCCGTTGGCGAGCAAATACTGGGCAACGTCAAGGTGACCCCTTGAACATGCATAATGCAATGGAGTCCACCCTATGTGATTAATTTGAGCGTTTTGTACCTGTATGAGGCTCTTTACAAGGACTAAATTGCCCTCAATAGATGCAATCATGAGTGGTGTTTCGCCGAATTTATTGGAAATATCCACATCAGTAGCCTTATTAGTCACTAGAAACGTGATGACATCCACAGACTTGTCCTTAATTGCTAGATTCAGCATTAATTCACCTTTGGCATCGATTGAATTCGGGCTAACACCTTTAGAAACCAGAGATCTAACGGTAGAAACATCGTTAAATTTAGCTGCTTTAGCGAAATCAGCAATATCAGCATCTGATTGGGCTAAAGCGAAGTTGTTTAGGCTAAATAAAACACCAAGCATGCAGATAATTATCTTAATCTTATTTCTCATGAAAATTTCCTATCTATATGAAAACATTCATAAAAATTACTTGAAGTTTGATTAGCCAGGTCTTCAATGGATACACCTTTGAGATTGGCAATATATTCACCGACTTTAGATACCCATGCAGGCTCATTTGTCTTGCCGCGATATGGGATGGGTGCCAAATAAGGTGAATCTGTCTCAATGAGCATTCTATCCAGGGGCACCTTTTTACAGGTTTCTTGGAGTTCTTTAGCGCTTTTGAAGGTCACAATACCCGAAAAAGAGATAAAAAACCCCATATCCATGGCCGCCTTTGCAACATCGTAGGATTCAGTAAAGCAATGCATCACCCCGCCAATTTGTTGAGCGCCCTCCTCTTTGAGGATTTTGATGGTGTCCTCAGAGGCGGCCCTTGTATGGATGATGAGAGGCTTCTTAGATGCGATGGAAGCTCTGATATGGGTTCTAAACCGCGCTCGTTGCCATTCCATGGACTCATAGCTACGATCTCCCATGCGGTAGTAATCAAGTCCTGTTTCGCCAATTGCCACGATTTTCGGGTGCTTTAAAGCCATCTCAACCAGAAAATCAAAGGTAGGTTCAGGGGTGTCTTCGTAATCAGGATGAACGCCAACAGACGCGAAGAGGTTGGGATGATCTTGCGCCAATTTGAGTACGTTAGGAAAGTCCGGCAAATCAACCGATACACACAAAGCGTGACTCACTTTGGCCAACTGCATATTGCTCAATACTTCCGGCAAACGGGATTGAAATTCCAGGAAATCGAGGTGGCAATGGGAGTCTATGAACATGACTCGTTATTTTAGACTGCTTGGGTTGATTCTATGGGCCAAAAATCTGTTGGTATTGGGAAAGCAAAGCTTCTAACTGGATGCGGTTGGCTAGAGGGTGATTTTCATGGCGACGAGCCTGTAGTAGAGACTTCCATAGCTGGAGCATTCTTTGAACGTTCACTGCTTCTGAAAGACTCTGAAGTGTAGATATGTGCTTTGGGTAATACCGTGGCGCACCACCCTGGGCAACCGACTGCAAATCTGAGATCCATCGTTGCATGCTTGCCAAAAGAAAGCCATATTGAGCCTTGTGTGTCTTCTCGGCTGTATCTAGCCAATTAATTCCCACGCCTTGAGCCATCGATTGCAATAGGTAGCGTGACGCCTGAATTGATATCGTGAGCTCATCCTTCTCATCTTTATTGTGTCTTGCGATCAAAGAGCTCAACACTGAGAATGGCGCTCCGCCCTGCTCATCGTAAATGGTTTCGACATCCCCATCGTTCACTTTTAGGCCGTCAATATTATTCAGCTGGGTTTTTAGCCAAGCTAATCCCTGCTCGCGATCAGGGCGTGGTGCAGTCAGAAGTCGGCAGCGCGATCTAATCGTAGGTAAGACGCGATCAACACGATCGGCCAACAATATAAAAATGGTGTTTGCTGGAGGCTCTTCTAGAGACTTTAATAAAGTGTTAGCGGAGTCTGTGCGCAACATTTCTAACGGATAAATCAATATCACTCGATTGCCACCACGATGTGAGCCAATTGAAAGATTTTCTATGGCATGACGGGTTTCTTCAATGGAGATATTTTTCTTCTCCTTTTTTTCGCTTGAATCGCCGTCATCATCGCGTGCCGCTTTACCTCTTTTGGGTGTTTCGTCACTCTCATAATCAGCGTGAGGTAGGAGCTTTCGATGTGTTTCAGGAACTAAAGCTATAAAGTCCGGATGGTTGCCCGTATCAAACCAGTGGCAGGCCTCGCATTGATTGCAGGGCTTTATAGCTGCATTTGAATTCTCGCAAAGAAGTGCCTTAGCAAGTTCAACAGAGAACGCAAACTTACCGATACCGGACTGGCCGTGCAACAAAATCGCATTGGGGAAGTTGGCAAAATCCAAACTTTCCCATAATGGTTTAAGCCAAGGCGCCATCAGATTATCTTGCTTCACTTAAATCGCAATCTGAATAAGTTTCAGACCGTCCCAAATAGCTTCAGGGGTTTTTGTTGCATCGACTAGATGAAAGCGTGATGAATCATCATTGGCTCTTCTCAAGTATTCCTGACGAACTCTTTCGAAAAAATCTAGATCCATTTTTTCAAATTTATCTGGGGCTCGAACCTTGGAGCGACGAGCCTCCGCAATCTCACCAGGTAAGTCAAAAAGAATTGTTAAGTTGGGTTGCAAAAGTGAACCATCGGGGCGACCCTGAACCCAGCGTTCTAATTCATTTAACTTTACCAAGCTCAAGCCGCGACCACCACCTTGGTAGGCGAAGCTAGCATCTGTAAAGCGATCTGAAATTACAATCTTTCCTGCCGACAGCGCCGGCTCAATAACCTGTGCAATATGTTCACGACGTGCAGCAAACATTAATAAGGCCTCAGTCTCCAAATTCATGGGGGCATCTAAAAGTAGGTTGCGTAATTGCTCGCCCAAACCAGTACCACCAGGTTCACGTGTCATCACCACCTCTTTGTTTGGGTAGCGCTCTTGCATCAAATTTCTAAAGGCGTCGACGTGTGTACTCTTTCCTGCGCCATCGATGCCTTCGAAACTAATGAAATATCCGTTTTGTGCTGATGTCATAGTTAAATGAATTTAGTTGGCGCCCTTTCCAGGCGGAATTTTGCGTTGATACTGGTCTACTGTTGACTCATGCTCTTTTAAGCTTTGAGAAAAGTGACTGCTACCATCGCCCTTTGCCACGAAAAATAAGGCCTCACTTTTAGCAGGATGCGCAGAAGCCAAAATAGACTCTTTGCTGGGCATTGCGATGGGGCTAGGAGGTAAACCTTTATGCATATAGGTATTGTAGGCAGTGTCTTTGCGTAAATCCGCTTTCCGCAAATTTCCATCAAATTTAGTGCCTATTCCGTAGATAACCGTGGGGTCCGTTTGGAGAGGCATTCCTATTTTGAGACGATTTATAAATACAGCGGAAATCATATCCCGATCTCTTGCGCGGCCAGTTTCTTTTTCGATGATAGAAGACAGGATTAAGAGTTCATAGGGTGTTTTTAAGGGAAGCCCAAGCTCTTTTTGCTCCCAAGCTTGGTTTAGTTGCTTTTGCATGGCTTGTGCGGCTCTACGATATATATTTAAATCCGGTTCATCTGGGTCAAATATATAGGTATCAGGAAGAAATAGTCCTTCGTCGCTGGGATAGCTAAGATTGAGGGATTGCAACAAGTCCTTGTTGCTCATTCCCTTGGTTTGGTGGATAAGAGCCGGGTGCATATCGATGATGCCCCGCAGTTGCCAAATAGTCATGCCCGGAATAATCGCAATACTTTCCCTCACTCGATCGCCGCGTGCAATTTGCAGCAACACTTTACCGAGACTTCCTCCCACTGGGAGCATATAAGTGCCTGGCTTTAGTTTTGATCCTACGAAAAGACTTCTAGCTCCTACCTGGATAGTGAATTTATTGATCGATAAGCCTTGTTCACCCAACTGATCGGCAATGCTAGAAAGGCTCGAATTCGGATTAATCTTCACTTTATAAACAGGCGCGCTATCAACATTGGGAGTGTTGGGCACCACTGGCAGTAAAAAAATACCGCCATAAATTAGACCTAGCAAGATTGACAAAATGGTCAACCAATACTTTAGACCTCGATCTTTTGACTTTTTCTTAATAAATAGAGATCTGCTCTGAATTTTTCTGCTCATCAGGCTATGATAAAAGGGTCATGATAAATACCCCCAAAATTGAGCAAAACTGGCTAAATAACCCTACTTCCCTGCCCTGCAATTTGCCGCAGTGGGGGTTAATCCTGGTTGAGGGCTCAGATGCTGCAAGTTTTTTACAAAATCAATTAACAAATTCAGTATTGGGACTAAACCGCACCCTTCCCGGACAAATGGCCCAAAATTTTTCAGGTGTCCGCCTAGTAGGTTATTGCAGCCCTAAAGGGAGGTTGCTTGCAAGCGCATGGCTTGGATTGTTTCCATCTGGTGAGAATGCCGAAGATCGCTTTGCTTTATTTATTTCGAAGGATATTGCTGCAAGTACAGCAAAACGTTTATCCATGTTTGTACTGCGCTCAAAGGTCAAAGTTACCGATGTATCTGAGGATTGGATTATTTCTGGACTGCATTGTTCTGAGGAACAGATTGTCGAGTTTAGGCTTGATCCTAGCGCTATAGCTTTACGTATGCCCGATGTTTTGGCAAATAATCAATCGGTTGCCCGTCTTTTATTTGCAATGCCCGTTGATAAGCAATCAAGTGCACGCGACTCTAATGAAATGCTTCAAACATGGAATGAGCTTGAGGTCTTAAGTGCCATTCCTAGAATTGTTCAAGCAACTCAGGAGCAATTTGTACCCCAAATGATTAATTTTGAATCTGTTGCCGGCGTTGATTTTAAAAAAGGGTGTTATCCAGGCCAAGAAATCGTTGCTCGCAGTCAATATCGCGGCGCCATCAAGCGTCGACTACAAATTGCCCGTATAGATATCAGTAGCTCAGATGAAAACCTACCCATGCCGGGCGTTGAACTTTTCCACTCCAATGACCCCTCCCAGCCAGCAGGAATGGTAGTTTTATCTGCACATTCCCCAGGGTATGGTGACCGCATTGACCTTCAGGTCGAGTGCAAGTTAGAGGCGCTTGAAAATGGGGAAATTCATCTTGGTGGCCCTGAGGGACCTGTGTTAAAAATAGATTTATTGCCCTACCCTTTGCTCGAAATTTAATACCCCTTATGTGCCTTATTCTCTTCGCTTGGAATTCTCACCCAGAATATTCACTGGTGGTAGCGGCGAACCGTGATGAGTTTTACGAACGCAATACCGATGGTGTTTCTTGGTGGTCTGAACATCCTCATGTTTTGGCAGGCAGAGATCGGGCTGATGTATTGGGTAATCCCGGCACCTGGCTTGGATTTACCAAAACCGGAAAATTTGCAGCCTTAACAAATGTTCGAGCGCCTAGCGAAAAAAATCCTGATTCTAGAACGCGTGGTGAACTGTCTTTGATGTACCTCACCGGTAATGAGCGCCCCTCGGAATTTATCCAAGGAAATGCAAAGCGTTTTCAGCAATACAACGGCTTTAATCTTTTGATGGCGGATTTAAGTGATCCAGCCAATGCCGAAATGCATTGGGTCAGCAATCGTATGATGATTGGGCAAAGTATTCGTCCGCGGAAAGTTTTTCCACAACAAACGTTAGAGCCAGGAGTTTATGGTTTGTCTAATGCCATGCTTGATACTCCGTGGCCAAAAGTAAATCACCGTGTAGCTGCATTTGCTCAGGCATTGGCTATGGATCAAGGGCAACTTAAAAATGCAGATCCGTATTTAAAGCTATTAGCAGACACGCACCACGCTAGTGATAACGAACTTCCTAACACGGGGGTTAGTCGTGAATGGGAGAAGGCACTATCTCCCGCGTTTATTAAAACCCCCACCTATGGAACGCGTTCAAGTACAGTTTTGAGGGTACGGAAAGACGGTCAGTTTGAGATGGTGGAGCGTCGCTTTGACGCTTCAGGAACTGTAGGTCATGACGTTGTTACGGGCGTCCTTAGCTCTGCATCAGATTCAAATTTATCTGTTTAGCATTACTCAAAGCGACCATCATCGTTTATAACTCGATCGCCATCTGCATTACGAGCTACTAAGCGCTTCAGGTACTTGAAAGTACCGGTAGACATGCAGCAAATTTCACCTTGATCGTTATAAAGCTTGGCTTCGCAAAAAGCCATCGTTGCAGTTCTGCGAACGGTATCAGCCTTAACTCTTAATACACCAGTAGCGGCTTGCATGAAATTATTCTTCATCTCAATGGTTACCACACTACGATCACCAGGATCTCCAGAACGTGCAGCAACAGCCATAGCTACATCCATTAGCGTTAACAAAACGCCTCCATGTGCTACTTCCCAGGTGTTGTTGTGCTCGGGTTTGAGGGCTAGCAAAATCTCCCCTTTGCCCATTTCAGCGCTTAAGCAACGAACACCCAAAAGCTTTAAAAAGGGCACATTCAACTCTTCGCCTAAATTAGCTAATTGTGCTTGTGGATTCATTTGGACTTGTTTATTCATAGATTAATTTTAGAGCCATGCACGTGATTTAGTAAATCCACCTAGAATACCTCCATGGCCTTTACTTTAAGCGGCAATGATGCCTGCCAAGCAACCCTCCCCACCCCGATACCCAATCCCTACTGGGTCGCATTTTCACCCTCTTCCGCCAAATTGGTGGGTATCGACCTGGACGAAAATCATCTGCCCGTAGATAAAACATGGCTAGAGGTATTGTCTGGTAACGGTTTAAATACAGCCAACCATCAATTTCCAAATCCTATGGCAACAGCCTATAGCGGACATCAATTTGGGGTATGGGCTGGTCAACTGGGTGATGGACGCGCAATATTGTTAGGCGATATTGCTAGCCAAGAATTACAGCTTAAAGGGGCTGGGATAACGCGATTCTCCCGCATGGGTGATGGTCGTGCTGTACTGCGCTCGTCTATAAGGGAATTCTTATGCAGCGAGTCAATGCATGCTCTGGGCATTCCAACTACGAGAGCGCTTTCAATTGTTGGCTCAGATATGCCCGTCAGAAGAGAAACTTTAGAGACTGCAGCGGTTTGTGCTCGCTTAGCACCAAGCTTTATTCGGGTTGGCCACTTTGAGCATTACGCTTCACTGCAAAACCATGCAAGGTTAAAAGAGCTCGCAGATTACCTCATAGAAATACATTACCCAGAATCCCTACAGACTGATGAGCCTTACTTGGAATTATTTAAAAGAATTTGCGCACGCAACGCTAATTTAGTCGCTCAATGGCAGGCTGTGGGCTTTTGTCATGGGGTTCTCAATAGTGACAATATTAGCGTGCTTGGATTGACTATTGACTATGGCCCTTTTGGATTTTTAGACCAGTTTCAGATCGACCATATTTGCAACCATAGCGATCAAGGTGGTCGTTATGCCTACCATCGTCAACCACAAATCATGCATTGGAATATGGCATGCTTGGCCAGCGCCATGATTCCACTACTTGAGCTCCGCCACGGTGAAAAAGAAGCCCAAGATCTACTGCGTTCAGCCCTTGAAGAGTTCCCAAATACTTATGCGAGAGCTTGGCAATCGTTGTTTCGTAATAAATTGGGATTTAGTACGGAGCAAGATGGGGACGTCGCCCTGATTGAACGGTTATTGCAGGCAATGCATGATTCGAAGGTGGATTTCACGAACTTCTTTCGCAACCTTGGAAAGCTCAAGTCAAAACTGCCTATTTCGCAGATTTCCTTAAGAGATGATTTTATTGACCGTGATGCAATTGATCTTTGGTTCGTTGATTATTTAGCTCGCTTACAGAGTGAATCCAGCAATGATTCAGAGCGACACCTAGCAATGAATCGAGTAAACCCAAAATACATCCTGCGAAATCATCTTGCCCAGTTCGCCATTGAACAGGCGCAGAAAAAAGACTTTTCTGAGGTATCAAAGCTTCTTAAGATTTTAAGCAACCCGTTTGATGATCAGCCAGAATTTGCTTCTTACTCGCTAGCTCCGCCACCAGATATGGATATGGTCGAAGTAAGCTGCTCCTCATAGGTGTTTAATAAGAAAATCATATTATTGGAGTCAAAATGACAAAAACAGATAAAGAATATAAGCAATCATTAAGTGATATAGAGTACCGCGTCACTCGAGAAGCGGCAACCGAGCGGCCTTTTACTGGCAAATACTGGGATCACTGGGACAAAGGTCGCTATCAGTGCGTTTGCTGCGGTACGCCACTCTTTTTATCAGAGACCAAGTTCGACGCTGGTTGTGGTTGGCCAAGCTATAACGCACCAGAAGTTGCATCCTCTATTAAGGAAATTCGAGATACTACTCATGGCATGATTCGTACCGAAGTCCGTTGCGCAAATTGCGATGCGCATTTAGGCCATGTATTTGAGGATGGCCCTATGCCAACCGGTTTGCGCTACTGTATTAACTCTGCATCCTTGAGTTTTGAGCCAGGCACTAACGCTATACCTGCAAAAACAGATGAATAAATTAAATAGCTGGATAATCACTTTATGAAATTTTTATTCGACCTATTCCCTATCATTCTCTTCTTTGTCGCATTTAAGCTGGGTGATATATACACAGCGACTATCGTAGCTATGGTTGCCACTATCGGACAGATTCTTTGGGTCTATTACCGCCATCGCAAGATCGATGCCATGCAATGGATAAGTCTTGTCATGATTGTTGTGTTTGGCAGCCTCACAATCTTCTTGCATGACAAAACATTTATTCAATTAAAGCCGACAGCGCTTTACTGGCTCTTTTCAGGCGCCCTATTTATCAGTACTCAGTTTTTTCAAAAGAATTGGATACAAGTATTAATGGGAAAGCAGGTAACGCTCAAAGCAGCATCAGCGCATTCAGTTTGGCGTAGCCTCAATGTGGCTTGGGCTATATTCTTTTTCTTCATGGGCGCACTCAATCTGTATGTTGCTTTTGAGTACTCAGAAGAAACTTGGGTTAACTTTAAATTATTCGGCAGTACTGGCCTCTTATTAATTTTTGTCATTCTTCAAGGAGTTTGGCTCTCCAAGCACATGGAGCACCCAAGCGAATGAGCATCAATCAACAACGGATTGCCGCTTTCGATGAAGATCTACGGAAAGGTTTTCAGGTTCAAGCCTTAAAGATTGAAGATGAAAGTCATCTTCATGCTGGCCATGCAGGCGCAGCTAGTGGCGGCGGTCACTTTCGACTTGAAATCATCGCCTCAGAGTTTAAAGGTTTGAACCTAGTGGCTCGTCATAGAGCTGTTTATGCTGCCTTGAATCGCCATATTCCCAAGGAAATTCATGCCCTAACCATTACCGCCCTAGCCCCAGACGAAGTTGCTGTCTAGGGCTACTTTAGAATGGCTCTATTCCCTTTTAATTAATTATTAAAACCATGATCAATAAACGTCAAATACTCTCAATCGGCCTTCTTGGAGCCACTCTTTTATCTGCAAATGCTATCGCACAGAATGCCGTCATCGTGAATGGCAAGGCAATTCCTAAAGTGCAATTAGATAAGCTAGTTCAACGTTCAGGACAGCCCGATAATCCTCAGGTACGCGATCAAGCTCGTGAGATGTTGGTCACCCGTGAATTGGTACTGCAAGAAGCTGACAAGCGCGGGGTCATTCAGAATGAAATGGTACGTGAGCAATTAGAGCAAGCGCGTATAGGGGTTTTAGTAGCTGCCGTATTTGAGGATTATGTTGAAAAAGAAGGTGTTGCAGAAGCCGATCTGAAAGCCGCTTATGAATCTGCAAAGGCGCAATACAGTGGCAAGGAATATCAGGTAGAACATATCTTGGTAGAAAAAGAAGCCGATGCCAAGGCAATTACTGCACAGCTTAAGGCGGGCGCTAATTTCGAAGATATCGCTAAAGCAAAGTCACTGGACCCGGGCTCCGCTAAAAATGGCGGCGATCTTGGCTGGGTTAGCGATAAAGCATTAGTACCAGAGTTTTCTAAAGCAATGGTGCAGCTCAAAAATGGGCAAATCACTGATAAGCCTGTGAAATCACAGTTTGGTTGGCACATCATTAAGGTGATGGACTCTCGTGATATTCAAGCCCCAAGCTTTGAAGAAATGAAGGCTCAATTGAAGCAGATGATCATCTCTGATAAGAATTGGCAAAAGGCGAAGTTCTCAGAAATGATGCAAAAACTACGCGCTAAGGCAAAGATTCAATAAAAAGCTGGTAGCTCTATCTAGCGGGGTAATGTCGCGGTCTGAGTTTTTGGATCGCCATACCCGCCAGTCCGCAAGCAAATGCGGACATTACAAATACATCTCTAGGTTGAGATGTCTCCCATATCCAACCAGCACATAACCCCCCGAGCGTTCCGCCAAGACCGTATGAGATGGTAGCCATCAAAGCTTGACCTCTAGCCTGTACCGGGCCCGTGAACCAACGTTGCAAAAGTTTTGTAGCGGCACTATGGTGCGCAGCAAAAGTGCCAGCATGCATTAATTGCGCCAATATCAAAACGGAAGTGATTGGCAGGAAGGCTATTAAAGCAAATCTGACTACTCCAATTCCAAAGGCGGCCTGCAATATCACCTCGGCATCTAACCGACTCAATACCTTGCTTTGAAAGTAAAAGAAAATGACTTCAGCGAAAACTCCTAGAGCCCAAAACAGGCCAATCTGAAATTTGTTGTACCCAAGGTTTGAGAGATAAAGAGAGTAAAAAACATATAAAGCAGCGTGGGCAAAGATCATAAAAAATCCAGACACTAGAAACCACCGAACATCTGGATTAAAAAGCACAACCAATAACTCCCCTTTCACCATTTTGCGACGCTCCATCTTGGGCTCGTGTAGACAAAAAGTAATAAGAGCTAGGGCAATTAAAACAACGGTGCCCACAATGGGATAAAGCCCAATGCTTTTGCGCTGGAATAGCTCTCCTGCAGCAAGAACCATGGCAATAAAGCCGATAGACCCCCAGAGACGCAAGCGTCCGTAACGCTTATCAAAGGAATTATCTTTGTATAAGGCATGAATAGTGGCTGACTCACCAAGCGGCATCAAACTACTCAAAATGGTGTGCAACACAAACATCCAAATAAAAAATCCGATGTAGCTATGCAAGAAATAAATGCATAAGAAAACTACCGCTGCAAGACATGCACAGAATCGAATAATGCTAATCCGATTAGAAAGGTAGTCCGATAACCAACCCCAAGAAAAAGGGCCAACAATGCGGGTGATCTGCAACATAGACATCAATGCAGCAATCTCTATAACACTAAAGCCCCGTTCTAAAAAGAACAGGCTAGCGTATGGAGAAACTAACCCAACATAAGCGAAATATAAAAAGAAAAAGGACCCGAAGGCCCAGCGTAGCGAAGGCGTCATCGATTAAGCCAATTAATTGCGAAATGAGCCTGGTTGAGAGGCTGGAATAGACGCAGCATCTGGTACATCAGCGCATTGAGCGCGATGGCGTAGAGCATGATCCATTAATACTAGCGCTAACATTGCTTCAGCAATCGGTGTTGCACGAATACCAACGCAAGGGTCATGCCTGCCTTTGGTTTGAACTGTAATCGGCTTTCCATCTAAATCGACAGACTGCTTCGGGCTCATGATGCTCGAAGTTGGTTTGATTGCGATAGAAACACGCAGATCTTGACCGCTACTAATGCCGCCCAAAGTACCGCCAGAGTTATTGCTTGCAAAGCCATCGGGATGAAGCTCATCTCCATGCTCGCTACCGCGCTGAACTACCGACTTAAAGCCAGCGCCAATCTCAACACCTTTAACGGCGTTGATACCCATCATGGCATGCGCAATATCTGCATCCAACTTATCGAATAAAGGCTCACCCAAGCCAACAGGAACATTACGAGCCCTTACCTCGATACGTGCCCCACAAGAATCCCCTGCTTTACGTAACTCATCCATATAGCCTTCAAGCTGAGGGATGATTTCAGAATTAGCGGCAAAGAATGGATTCCGGTCAATCTGAGCGGCATCTTTAAATGGAATTTCAAGTTCGCCCAATTGACTCATATAGCCATAAAACTCAGTGCCATATTTCTCATGAAGCCATTTTTTGGCGATCGCAGCGGCAGCAACAACTGGCGCCGTTAAGCGAGCGGATGAGCGACCGCCACCACGGGGGTCACGAATGCCATATTTATTTTGATACGCATAATCAGCATGACCAGGTCTAAAGGTCTGCAAGATATCACCATAATCCTGGCTGCGTTGGTCTGTATTACGGATTAATAGCGCAATAGGGGTGCCTGTTGTTTTGCCCTCAAACACACCGGAAAGGATCTCAACTTTGTCCTCTTCTTTGCGCTGCGTAACGTGACGAGATGTACCTGGTTTGCGACGATCTAAGTCCAACTGAATGTCAGCTTCTGAAAGATTCATACCTGGCGGGCAACCATCAACCACCGCCCCGATTGCGGGACCGTGGGATTCACCAAAAGTGGTAACAGTAAAAAGTAGGCCTAAAGTATTTCCTGACATATCGACATTATGTCATTTGTCGGAAAATGATGGCTAGAACGACTTAGGAAGCTGCTTTTTCAGTATCTTCCGGCCAATCACGAATATAGGCCTTGAGCATCGTATTTTCGAAGTCCTGGGCTTCCACCACCGATTTTGCTACGTCGTAGAAAGAAATAACGCCCATCAACATCTTTTGATCGACTACTGGCAAATAGCGCGCATGGTCTACCAGCATCATGCGCCGAACCTCATCAATCTCGGTTTCCATATTGCAGGTCAAAGGTGTTTGATTCATCACAGTATTTACTTGAAGACCTTCAAGCTTGCCTTGATGTTTAGCTAAAGCGGCAATAACTTCACGGAAGGTCAGAATGCCAACCAGTTTGTCATACTCCATGACCACCAATGAACCAATGTCGTGCTCACTCATTACTAGCACTGCAGTTTGCAGCGCCGTATCAGGGGCTACTGTAAAAAGGGTGCTTCCCTTGACGCGTAATATGTCACGAACTTTCATTTGGTCTCCGAAAACAATGTATTTATAGATCCAATATAGACTCAAGAACTCCGCTAATCAAGAGCTTAGACGCAACTTTTAGTAACGAATAACCCTAATGACACCGCTTCGAATATCCGGCAAATTAGCCACCAATACCGCGCCAGTTAAGGTAATCCACCAGGTCATATAGATCCACGTTAAACCGAGAGGCAAGATCGCAAAAGCGCCATATACCGTTTTATAGAAGGCTGTATTGCCCAAGAAAATGGCAAATCCAAACTTCATTAGCTCAAAGGCAAGCGCTGCAACAAAAGCTCCCGTAAAGGCGTCTTGCCACAAAATCTTGGCGTAAGGAAGAATTTTGTAGACCACTGCATAGACCAGAATGGCCAAAAAGATTGGGGCAATCGCGGCCACCAGTTGAAAGCCAAAAGATACCGCGCTGATCCAGCCTTCTGAAGCACTAAATAAAACGCCACTCAAGTAAATACCAACGCCAAGCATGATTGGACCTAGGATAGTTGCCGCACTATAGATCACAATTTTTTTATACAAAGGGCGTCTTGCAGTGACCTTGAATATTTGGTTAAAGGCACCCTCAATCACCGCTAAAGTCATGATTGTCGTGATGATCAGTCCGGCCAAGCCCACATAGGTTAAGCCTTTCGCTTGGGATGAGAATTGCTCTAAATAAATAAATGCCTGCTGATTAATGCCGCCTGGCATATAGGTATCCAAAAGCCAGGATCTAAAGGTATTTTTTACTTGAATTACGCGTGGGAGGTGGCCGATCAGTATGGTGGCGATCGTGACCATCGGCACCATGGATAAAGTTGTTGTAAATGCTAGGCTGGCTGCAATTTGCTTCAAATTTTGACCGCGATTACGCTCCCAGATCTCTTTAGCCAGAGAGAGCCATAATTGGGGGTTACGAATAAGGCGCATCGCCGTATCATAAGAGATCAATATGAGCCAACACGATATTTTAGTTTTGTACTACTCCCGTTATGGTGCAACCAAGGATCTGGCGCGCCTGATTGCCGAGGGTATCGAGAGCGTACCAGGGGCAAATGCCCGCTTGAGAACCGTGCCCCCCATTTCTGCGGTTTGTGAAGCTACTGAGGCAGCCGTTCCCCAGGATGGAGCGCCTTACGCTGAATATTCAGACCTAAAGGAGTGCATTGGTCTTGCTTTAGGGTCTCCGACTCGTTTTGGCAATATGGCAGCGCCGATGAAATACTTTTGGGACGGTAGTTCTTCAGAGTGGTTGAATGGCGCCTTAATTGGTAAGCCGGCCTGCGTCTTTACGAGTACCGGCAGCATGCATGGCGGTCAAGAAAGCACCCTCTTAACAATGATGATTCCACTGTTGCATCACGGCATGATGCTGATGGGCATTCCTTACAGCGAGCCTGACCTCATGTCTTCAAATACAGGCGGCAGTCCCTATGGAGTAACTCATCTCGCCCATGCCGATGGACGTGCGCCTATCAGCCCTGAAGAGCAGCGCCTAGCAAAGGCACAGGGTAAGCGTTTAGCTGAAGCTGCCTTAATGCTTTTTCAAAACAAAAGGTAATGCATTCAGCAGTCATCATGATAAAAAAGAGTCTCGACAAAAATCCATACCAACTTATAGCAACAGCTGCTTTTATTGATTTATTTATCTTGTGTGTCTGTTGGGAGTGGTTCGTCTCCCCTCTCCGACCTGGTGGATCCTGGTTAATCCTGAAAGGCATCCCTTTGCTATTCGCTATTCCTGGGATATGGAAAGGAAGGGTTTACACAATGCAGTGGGCCTCAATGTTGATATTGCTATATACAACCGAAGGCTTAGTTCGCATTCTCGAAACAGGTGCTAACTTTTGGCTTGCGCTCCTCGAAACTATTTTGTCGACCATTGGCTTTGTCTGTTTACTCATGTATCTAAAGCCCATCAAAAAAGAAGCTAAGGCTCTAAAAAAGGCGGCTGCGGAGTAAAAATGCAAAACTTCATCAATCAGTTATCCACAGTCCTTGAGACAAAATATATTCTGACTCAAGATGGGGATAAAGCGCTCTACTTAACTGATTGGCGTAAACGCTTTACGGGAAAAGCGCTTGCAGTTCTTTTACCTGGTAATGCTACTGAAGTAGCAAATATCGTCAAGCTCTGCGCCGCAAGCCAGGTTGCTATAGTCCCTCAAGGAGGACATACCGGCTTTTGTGGCGGCGCTACACCCGATAACAGCGGTAAGCAAGTCATCCTCAATCTCAAGCGCATGAATCAGATTCGTGAAATCGATATTGCAAATCAAACGATCACACTCGAGGCGGGATGTATTTTGCAAGCCGTGCAAGAAAAAGCTGCTGAGCAGGGATTTTTATTTCCCTTAAGTCTGGGTGCTGAGGGTAGTTGCATGATCGGCGGTAACTTAGCAACCAATGCCGGTGGAACTAATGTGTTGCGCTACGGTAATGCACGTGATTTATGTCTAGGTCTTGAAGTTGTTACTGCTAAAGGTGAGATTTGGAATGGCGTTAAAGGTTTGCGCAAGGACAATACGGGTTACGATTTGCGTGACTTGTTTATTGGATCTGAAGGTACTTTGGGAATCATTACTGCTGCAGTCATGAAGCTATACCCACTACCGATCTCTCAATGGACCACCCTTGTCGCATGTGAAACCATCGCCTCTTCAATTGCACTTTTAAATCTCTTTCAGAAACGGGCAACTTCACTTCTGACCGGATTTGAAATGATGACCCAGGAATCTTTGGAGTTAAATGAGAAACACTTTCCACAGATGGTAAATCCACTGCAAGGTAAGCCGCCATTTACCGTACTGATTGAATTGTCAGATCATGAGAGCGAGGATCATGTCAGGCAACTTCTGGAAACCATTTTGGAGGAAGCATTTGAATCAGGACTCATCAGCGACGCCGTTGTTGCCAGCAACTTAAGTCAAGCCAATGCTTTTTGGCATATGCGGGAACACATTACGCTAGCGCAAGCCGAAGAAGGCGCAAACCTCAAACATGACATCACCATCCCCCTCTCATCGCTTGATCGCTTTATCAAAGAAACCGATGCCTTGATGAGGACAAAGTTTCCGGGTGTCAGAATCATCAATTTTGGCCATTTAGGGGATGGAAACCTGCACTACAACATTGCCCCACCCTTGGGCACAGACCCCAAGACCTTCAATGAAATCAATGAAAAGCCCATTCATGAGCTCGTATATGCCCAGGTCGAGCGCTGTAATGGCTCCATTTCTGCAGAACACGGGGTAGGACAGCTCAAATTGGAGGGCTTAAGGGCTCATAAGGGTGAAGTTGCCCACGAGCTCATGAAGACCCTCAAAAGAGCTTTAGACCCCCAAAATATCCTTAATCCCCATAAAGTTGTCTCCATTTAAGAAAAACAGCTGTTTTTTTGATAAATATTTTGTAATTCGTGTCATCTCAACCGCTTTTTCATGCGTTGTATAGGCATGGAGGTGACAAATATGTCAACAAGACTCAAACGTTGGGCCCGCGCAATTCAAGAGATCGACTTGTCCACAAGGACGCCTGAAGTAGCTATTGGCTACCTGGACAGTAAATACCGAGATATTGCTTGGCGTTATATCCGGATCCTTGGCTTCGAACGTACTATTAGCTTCATGGCAAGCAATAACTTTCACCCTGAGTGATTGTTAAAAAACCCTAAATATTTGATTTATTTAGGGTTTTTTTGTTTTAAAGCTGACTTGTTGAGTTTTTAGCCAAAAAAGTTCCTGACCTCCGCCAGCAATACGTCAGGAATCTCTTCTGGTATGTAGTGACCGCTGGGAACAGCTTTTCCAGAAACATCCCTTGCCACAGCCCCCCAGTCCTCTAAGGGTTTAAAGCACTGGTTTACTAAGCCATGTTCACCCCACAACACCTTCAGTGGCATCTTCAACATCTTGCCTGCAGCACGATCGGAGCGATCGTGGATGAGGTCAGTCGTAGCAGCGGCTCGGTAATCTTCACACATAGCATGCATGCCTTCTGGATTGCTGGCCCCAGCCAAATATTCCGACCATCGATCTGGGGAAAATATCCCTGTGCCCGCATGGCGACCCATATGGTTTTTTAACCAAAACTCAGGATTAGCACCGATTAAGGTTTCTGGAACTGGCTCCGGTTGAATGAGAAAGAACCAATGCCAATAGCCCTTAGCAAACTGCATGGTGGTGTTCTCATACATGGTTAATGTTGGAGATACGTCTAGGACCATTAAGCGCAAAACACTCTCAGGAAAATCCATTGCCAGGCGATGAGAAACCCTTCCACCTCTGTCATGTCCAAGCAAGAAGAATTGATTAAAACCTAAACTTTTCATCAATGCATGTTGATCTGCGGCCATTGATCTTTTTGAATATGTTGAGTGATCAATTTTGCCGTGGGGCTTTGATGACGCACCATATCCCCTCAAGTCAGCAGCAACTACCGTAAAGTTTCTGGTTAACTCAGGAGCTACTTGGCTCCAGATGGCCTTCGTTTGGGGAAACCCATGGAGTAGCAACAATGGAGGACCGTTACCACCAATGAGATATGAGATATCAATTGAACCATCTTCAGAGTCAGTGGAAAATGTTTTAGCTTCAAAACCTGGAAAAGATACAGACATCATTAACCCAATAAAAAAGAGCCTCACAGGAGGCTCTTATATTTTAAATATCAACGATTAGCCATAGCCTGAATTTCAGCCACAGTTACATAACCTCTGTTGCTTGAGTCGATGTAACTAAAGTGGTCATAGATACGAGGCATGCAACCATTAGCTTCTTCTCTAGTTAACTTGCCATCATGATTGACATCGCATTTAGCAAATCGCTCAGCAATTTCTTTATCGCGAGATGCATCATCAGCTATAGCCAACAATGGAATTCCAATAAAGGATGCCAAGGCAATGGCGACTATTTTTTGAATGAGTGATTTCATGATGAAGACTTATTGACCAGTTGGCACTGGGTTGGCGGATGTTTCCATTGCTGAGCGGACCACTTTCTTCGCCATTGCAACAAATGAATCTGCAGATCCGGCGTTAGTCCTAAAGGATTCCCCTTGAATGGTAATCAAGCCTTCTCCTAATAATTGTTTTGATTGACTATCAGTTATTTTGCTCTCAACCAACAGCGCTGGTGTTTTGGAATTTACGCCACCAGCATAAGCAGCTGCATTCATTGCCAAACCAATTGGGGTGAAATTCCAGGGTTGCAAACTATCGGCTGAACTTTCCGCGCCAGTGATGCCAACAGAGATGCGCGCAACACCAGGTCCTGGTTTATTAACTATCTTGATGGTGCCGCGAGAATTAACAGCCTCAACCATAGAGACCTGTAGCGCGGCTTTTGCCTTATTAATATCATCCATGCTGACTGACTTGGTGGCATTTTGATTCAGGTAAATCGGGTCCAAGATTACTGCGGTGTATGAACCAGGGTTCACACCTGAAATACGGTATCTCCAAATACGAGTATCTTTATCGCTGCTAGCCATTGGAACTAAAAGATTGTAATCAGGCAAGAAGCCCGATCTAGGCATGGATTCTGTTGCTAATTTAGGTGCATTGCTACATGCAGCCAAAGTCATTGCCGTAGCAAATGTTGCTAACAGCACTTTCATTTTATTCATGGCGATTCCGAGTGATGGGTTAAGTTACCTTGTAAGACTTCTATTAATAAAGATGATCATACCTTTATCAATTTAGTCCGGGGCTGGACAGGGCATGGTTCCGCCCGTCTTTTTATGAATCTGGGGCTTACATTCAACTTGAGATCGAGTCGTCTGGGTTGACCCTACTGGCACAGATGTTGAAATATTATTTAATGGTGCCTGCATTGAAGTTGCTGCCGTTGGAGATGAAGTGATTGGAGCACTTACTACCGGAGCCGACTTTGCTGGCGCTAAACCAACCTCTCTATAAAAAGACTTATCCGAGCCAGGGCAAGGCATTAAAGCACCTGTTTTAGAGTTAACAACTTCTTTACATTGAGGATTGGCCTCAAGGCGTGCCTCTAACTTAGCGGTAGAGCACGAACAAAGAATTAAGACCGAGCCAATTAGACATGTACTAATCTTGATCAAATGAATATTCATCGAAGCATTCTATGACAATGCAGCCTAAAGGTGACCATAAATGATTGGAGCTTTGAAAGCTATGGTGCGAACGGTGGATATCTGGCCTGCCCAGCACGATTCGAACGTGCGACCTACGCCTTAGAAGGGCGTTGCTCTATCCAGCTGAGCTATGGGCAGTTATATGCTGGGTATATTTAGAACAATAAGGGAAAGTGGTCGGAGTACAAGGATTCGAACCTTGGACCCCCTGCTCCCAAAGCAGGTGCGCTACCAGGCTGCGCTACACTCCGACGGAACCGATATTCTACACCGAGAGAGCCATTCGAGGCAAATCCTGTAAGATTCGTCCCATGATTGCCTATTTTTCAAGCAAATTTACAAAGCAAATTCATGCCGCGCTTACAGCGGCATTGCTAGTATTTTGCTTGCTAGGCACCCACTGGGTAGGCCTCTCACACGGTATTTCTCATGCAGGCTTCCAAAAGCAATCTATAGAAGCTAACGCATCGAACAATATTGATAAGAGCTTCAATCACAGCTCTGATACATGTCATTTGTTTGATGCACTTTCACTTGCAGGATTTGTACCGAGCAGTCACACTGATGCTGAAGTCATTTTGATCAGCGCCTCAGATCAACAAAATTCAAGCAATCCTTCGTTACGAAGTTTGACTGGTAACTCTTACCACTCACGCGCTCCCCCTACTTTCATCCTTTAAAACAAAGCGCTCTATTGCGCACCTCCGTTTTAAATGCTCACCATGTATTGGTGAATCTGGATGAATATGAATTATCGTTTTAAACAATTTAGTTTTACCCACCTAATAGCGCTGGCCTGTATCTTGCTAATGAATCCTGCTTGGTCTCAAAACCAGGCAGAGGCTTTGCCTCAACTAGATGTCACGGGTGTGCGAGATGGCGGTCAAGGATTCCTCTCGCCGAATAAAGTATTAGCTGGGGATGAACTTCAAAATAAGCTTTCCGGAACACTAGGAGCAACACTTGCCAATGAGCTGGGAATATCTGCGACGGGTTATGGTGCGGGATCATCAAGACCGGTTATTCGAGGGTTAGATGGTTCCCGTGTTCAGATTCTTCAAAATGGCTTATCTGCCGGGGATGTATCTAGTATTTCCGCGGATCATGCAGTGGCAAGTCCTATGCAAAATACGCATCAGATCGAAATCTTGCGCGGTGCCTCTGCCCTGCTTTATGGATCCGGCTCAAGCGGTGGCTTGGTAAACGTTGTGAATGACCGCATTGTTACTACGATGCCCGATATGGTCTCAGGCGCTCTTAATACAAGCTATGAGACAGTGAATCAAGGCAAGACTGCCAATATTGAATTAGATGCGCCTGCTGGACCTTTAGCGCTTCATTTTGATTCGGCGATTAGTAATTCTAATAACTATCGCATCCCAGGATTTGCAGAACAAGGCGGACCAAATGCCAATTGGTCTATCAACCCTGGTCAGCCCGTGAATATTCCTTATAGCGGCAAGCTTCCATTCTCTTTCAGCAATGAAAATAGCATGGGGCTAGGCGCAAGTTATGTTCGCTCCGATGGATATACCGGCGTCTCCTTAGAGCGCATGAATCATAACTACGGAATTCCTACTGCTGAAGGTGGCTTTATTCAGCAGTCTCAGAATCGTTACGATTTTGCTCACCAAACTAATGATCCGTTTGATGGCTTTAGCTCAGTCAAAATTAGTGCTGCCAATACCAATTACCAACATACTGAATTTACCAATAATGGGGTAGCCTCCACACAATGGAACAACACCGCCACTGAGGCGAGATTAGAGATGGCTCATAAAGAGCTATTGGGATCTAAGGGCATTCTGGGGGTGCAGTTAATTGGCTCCAATCTAAATGCAACTGATTTATCTACGAATAATTACGCCATTGTTCCACAGACAAAATCAAATTCAACTGCACTTTTCTTGGTGGAGGAAGGTAGATATGGCCCTATAAAAACAAATCTGGGGGCGCGTTATAACTATGCCACTCAAAACCCCAATTCAGGAACGCAGTTTCCAAGCACAAGCAGTCAAGCATTTGTGCCCACCTCCTATGGGCCCCCATCACTTCAAAGTCGGCAATTTAATTTAATGTCCTATTCTGCTGGAGGAATGTTGGATATTGCCAAAGGTTATGGCATAGGCCTTGCTTATACGGTTTCTCAAAGAGCGCCTTCTGCACAAGAGCTTTACTCCTATGGTCCACATGATTCAACGGCAACATTTGATATCGGAAATGCAAATTTAAGCACTGAAACATCACACAATCTAGAGCTAAGCTTTCAGAAAAGCTTGGGCATAATCCGTAGCAAAGCTAGCATCTATAGGAACCAATTTAGTAACTATATTTATGGCTATTACACGGGGGCCTACAGTCAAGCCAATGCAAACTTTTCCGTGGTTCAGGCCTCTCAAGCGAATGCCTCTATTCAGGGCGCAGAAGCTGAGCTTAGCTATAACTGGAATGAAACTGGTGTTGGGGGTAGATTATTTGGGGATGTTTCGCAAGGAACATTTACCTCTGGGGGCAATCTTCCATTACAGCCAGCTCCTCGACTAGGCACTGAATTGGCTTACCAACGTAACGGCTGGCTAACAAGTGCTACCTATATTTATAGTTATCAACAAAATAAATTAGCTAGTTGGGAAATTGGTCCTACGCCGAGTTACAACTTAGTAAATGCCAACCTCTCCTACACTGAGCGCATTGGAAAGGTAAATTGGACTGGTTATCTGATGTTGAAAAATATTTTGAATGAAGAGATTCGATATGCAACCACACCGATGTCGGTGAGACTATATGCTCCGCAACCTGGAAGAAGTTTGATGGCTGGCGTTAGGGCTGCTTTTTAATAAAGGCTGCACTAAAGATATCTGTGTAGAAAAAAACCAAGCAGCCCTGAACCCAGAATTACAAATACAGGATTGATTTTTGTTCTCAAAATGAAATACAGGGAAATTAAAGCCAATCCCAAAGTAATAGGACTAACGATAGAAGATTTGGCAACAGCATAGACGCCGGATATCATTAGTCCAATCGAAATGGGCTCCAAAGCATTTTGAATGGTTCTGCGCCAAGGGCTTTCACCAAAGCGATTCCAAATACGACCAGCATAAAAGCACAAAATACTCGATGGCAAGAAAAATGAGAGCAGAACAACTACCGCTCCTACTAGGCCAGCAACCTGAAATCCGATCACCAAGACCATCAACATATTAGGGCCTGGTGCAATTTGTCCGATACTATAAATATGTACAAAACGCAGGTGATCAATGCCAAATTGATGAGCTAGTAAGGATTGCATCTCCGGTAATACAGCGGTCCCGCCACCTACCGCCAGGAGTGACAGTAAGCCAAAGCTGAGTGCTAATGAAACTAAATGGTTCATGAGCTAACTCTTGGGCGATAAATATAAATTGCTATCGGAGCCATTATTAATAGGACGATGGGTAGACTTAGCTTTACCAGACTCATCAAAATAAAGGTTGGCACAATAATGAGAAGTGACTTGAGACGCTTCCAGTGCTCGTCACCGATCCGATAAGTAATTGCCGCCAGTAAACCACATGCAGCTGCTGCAACTCCAGACAAAATGATATTTGCTAGTGGGTGATCTGTATTCGTGGTGTATGCAACACCAATAATTAGTACAAATAGAGATCCAGGAAGTATTAGGCCGATGGTTGACACGAAAGCGCCTAACATGCCGCGCAAATGATCTCCGGCTAACACCGCTAAGTTCACTGAATTTAAGCCTGGCATAGTTTGGCTAATTGCAAGATAGCCCATGAATTCATCGGCAGTAAGCCAGCGTCTTTTTTCAATTAAAAGAATGCGTTCATAAGCAATGATTCCTCCACCAAAACTTACTGCGCCGATGAGTAAAAACTGGAAAAAGAGGTCATGTAAACTTACTGACAAATCTTCATCAGTTAAGTTTGCGGAGCTCATTCAGGCTTTCCATAGATTAATGCCGTTTTTGTACTACCAATTTCTAACCAATCAGCCAATTCAGTTTGAAGCTTTTTAAAAAACTTATCCGCCCTCTTATGAGCCTTGGCTTGTGAGCGATTTTCATCGTTTACGCGATATGAAAAGGCAAGCTCGCCTACAATAGGGTCGCCAGCAGTCCTCATCCAAATGGCAATTTCACAATGCGCTTGCACACCATCTCCAAAAACCAGGTTTCCTAATGGCAAGCAGGCTTCAAGAATCTTATTGGTAGGACCGCCAACAATATGTACGGGAGTTTTTTTATCTATCGAAAGATTTGCCATGCCTGGAAAATACTCACAAATCGCACTAATTGATCTGTCAAATAAACTATCAATTGGAACGGCATCCAAAATTGCATTGTTTGAGAAGATTTGACGTTTAGAACCCAAGGCATCGCCACGTAAGATTTCCTCTTTAAAGCGAGCCCTGGATTTTATTTTCTTTTGTGGGGCTGGATTAAATTTGGACGCATGCTCCATGTCATGGGTTCGACACTTGAGGGTGACTTCTGCATAGTCATCAACCCACACGTTTTGTCGTGACTCTCGAACTCGCAAAATAATATTATTTAAACGGAAATCTTCACCGGGAGTATCGTAAAAATAAATATTTCGTAGCCCGGTATTTGCATTATCAAGGTGAAAAAAATCCACCTTACTTTTCTTGCAAAACTTCACAATTTGTTCGCTAAGAAGCAAAATTCTGCCGTGACGATCAAGACCCTTTGGCTTGATGAGTAATTTAAATTCTCTATTGGTAATGGATGGATGCAGCTTCATAAAATAATCCTTTTTTCTTGAGCTTATCACCAACTCGTGAAATTAAATCAGTTCATGAGGTTGTAAGTGGGTAAACCAAGCTCTTAGCGAATTGAGTGGGTTAGGCAGTGCGAACCAAATCAGCAATACTTTTGGCTGCACTCATTGCGATATCAGCATCTTTTGTCTCCACCATAACGCGCAATAAAGGCTCCGTACCGGATGCACGAATCAGAACCCTACCAATGTTTTGGAGATCAGTCTCAACCTTGGTGATTTGGTTTTTTAGTCTTTCGTCGCTCTTCCAGTCGTAACCGGGTTTAAACTTCACATTCAAAAGTATCTGCGGGAATATTTTGACAGCATCCAATAATTGCGCAAGGCTCTTTTTGTTTTGACTCATTGCCGCTAACACTTGAAGTGCCGCAATTGTGCCGTCACCTGTGGAGTGCTGGTCTAAGCAAAGCAGATGACCTGACCCTTCGCCACCAATGATCCAACCATTTTGTTTGAGTAATTCCAAAACATAGCGATCACCTACATTGGCGCGCTCAAAACCGATGCCTAGATCTTTAATAGCGTTTTCAACTGCAAGATTAGTCATTAAAGTGCCTACAGCACCACCAATCTGCTGTCCACGATCCAAGCGATCTTTTGCAAGTACATACAAAAGCTCATCACCATTAAATAAACGACCAGAAGCATCAACCATTTGCAGGCGATCAGCATCACCATCTAGAGCAATACCGAGATCTGCATTCACTTCCTTAACTTTAGCAATTAAAGCTGCCGGTGCCGTTGCTCCGCAACCATCATTGATATTGCGACCATCAGGGCTAACGCCAATTGGGATCACTTCAGCACCTAGCTCATGAAAAACATGGGGAGCTGTGTGATATGCGGCTCCATTAGCGCAATCCACTACAAGTTTCAATCCCTTGAGATTTAACTCACCTGGAAATGTTGATTTACAAAACTCAATGTAGCGTCCTGCAGCATCATCTAAGCGAAAGGCTTTACCAAGTTCTTTTGAATTTACACAACCCATAGGTTTTTCTAATTCAGCTTCAATGGCAAGCTCAAACTCATCAGACAACTTATCGCCTTTTGCAGAGAAAAACTTGATGCCATTATCTTGATAGGGGTTATGAGAAGCTGAAATCACTAAGCCAGCAGACAAACGCAATGCCTTAGTGAGATATGCAACGCCAGGGGTTGGAATAGGACCGCAGAGCATCACATCTACACCTGCAGCAGCGAAACCAGCCTCCAATGCTGCCTCTAATAAGTATCCCGAAACGCGCGTATCTTTACCGATGAGAATTTTGCACCGTTCACCCGGTTTGGCATCACTTGTTAACACTTTGCCAGCAGCGTAGCCTAAGCGAGTCATAAATTCTGGAACGATTGGAAATAGCCCTACTTCTCCTCGAATGCCATCAGTACCAAAGTATTGTTTTTTCATGAATTTCATTATAAAACTTAGATGCGTCACTAAGTGTTTATAGCCTCCCAAAGCTTTAGAGCATCAACAGTCTCGGGTACATCATGGACCCGGATAATTTGAGCGCCACGATCTGCGGCCATGATTGCCGCCGCAATACTTGGGGCTACACGGTCATTAGCATCCTTACCAGTGATTTTGCCAATCATCGATTTACGTGAAATTCCCGCTAATACGGGCAGGCCTAAAGCGGAGAAGTCGGCAAAGTTTGCCAGCATATTGAGGTTATGTTCCAAGCTCTTACCGAAGCCAAATCCTGGATCAATAGCAATGCGGTTACCACCAATGCCTTTGGAGATTAAAAGCTTCGCTCTATCATTTAGAAACTGTCTTACCTCTGCAATGATGTCCTGATATTCAGGGTTAAATTGCATTGTTAAGGGGTCGCGTTGCATGTGCATTAATACAATCCCGCAGTCGCTACTTTCCAACACGACCTCTAAAGCCCCTGCTTGCCTGAGGGCCCAAATATCATTAACACAATCAACGCCAGCAAGCAAAGCTTGGCGCATTGTTTCTGCTTTATAAGTATCTATTGATAGAGGGACACCGCAATCCTTTAATGCCTCAATGACCGGAAGCACTCTATCCAACTCTTCTTGCAGCGCTACTGGTTCAGCACCAGGACGAGTTGATTCCCCGCCAATATCAATGAGATCAACCCCGTTTTCGATCATTAACTCCGCTTGTGCAATAGCATCATCAGCATTTCTGAATTTACCGCCATCAGAAAATGAATCCGGAGTTGCATTCAGAATGCCCATCACAATCGGGCGCTTGCGTTTGGAGCAGTCAAAAAGAAAACGCCCACAACGCCAAGTTGTGGGCATCTCTTGAAGGCTTTGATTGTGCATCAAAGACACAGCTAAACAGGGTAATTAAGCGGTGGCTGGAGCGCTGCCAGCAGCAGGGCCAGGGGTACCAGCGGAATTACCAAACTGAGTTGCGGGTGGGGGCTTAGGTGCACGCGGCGGGCGACCCTCCATGATGTCGTTGATTTGCTCTGCATCAATGGTTTCCCATTCCAGTAAAGCTGCAACCATCGCCTCAACCTTATCTCGGTTTTGTTCCAAGATCGATCTAGCTAAGGCATATTGGCTATCAATCAACGTACGTATTTCAGCGTCTACCTTTTGTTGGGTTAGTTCAGAAACTGTTTTGGTGCTGTTGCGACCAAAAATACTTTCTGATTCGGTATCAACATAGACCATGGTACCCAAGCTATCACTCATGCCATAACGAGTCACCATATCACGAGCCATTTTCGTGGCGCGCTCAAAATCATTGGAAGCGCCAGTACTTGAAGAATGCAAGAACACCTCTTCAGCAGCACGACCACCAAACAATATGGCCAACTCTTCCATCATGCGATCTTTATACAAGTTCACGCGATCAAACTCTGGTAACTGCCAAGTCACACCCAAAGCCATGCCTCGCGGCATGATGGTAACTTTATGAACAGGGTCAGCTTTAGGCAAAACCTTAGCTACAACAGCATGGCCAGACTCGTGATATGCGGTGTTGCGACGCTCTTCCTCGCGCATAACAGCAGACTTACGCTCAGGACCCATATAAATCTTGTCTTTAGCGTCTTCAAAGTCCTTCATATCTACTGCACGCTTATTACGACGTGCTGCAAACAATGCAGATTCATTCACCAGGTTCGCTAAATCTGCGCCTGAGAAGCCTGGAGTGCCCCTTGCCAAAACGGCGGCGTTGACATCAGGATCAATCGGTACTTTGCGCATATGCACTTGCAAAATTTGTTCACGACCGCGAATATCTGGCAAACCTACGTGCACTTGTCGATCGAAACGTCCTGGACGCAATAAAGCTTTATCAAGCACATCAGAGCGGTTAGTAGCGGCTACTACGATCACGCCACTATTACTTTCAAAACCATCCATCTCAACCAGCATTTGGTTTAGCGTTTGTTCGCGTTCATCATTGCCGCCGCCCATGCCGGCACCGCGATGACGACCAACAGCATCAATCTCATCAATAAAGATGATGCAAGGAGAATTTTTCTTGGCGTTTTCAAACATGTCACGAACACGTGATGCACCAACACCAACAAACATCTCCACGAAGTCAGAGCCGGAGATCGAGAAGAATGGCACCTTAGCTTCACCCGCGATGGCGCGAGCTAAAAGGGTCTTACCAGTACCCGGAGGGCCTACGAGCAATACACCATGCGGAATGCGGCCACCAAGCTTTTGAAACTTTTGTGGGTCCTTTAAGAAATCAACAATCTCAAAGACTTCCTCTTTGGCTTCATCGCAACCTGCAACATCGGCAAAGGTAACCGTATTGCTGTTCTCGTCAATCAAGCGCGCTTTAGATTTACCAAAGGAGAATGCACCGCCCTTACCGCCACCTTGCATTTGGCGCATCATGAAAAACCAAAAGCCAATAATTAATAAGGTAGGGCCAAGATAGTACAAAGCAGAAACCAACATATTCGGTTCGTCATCAGCTTTGCCGGTAACTTGAACTCCATATTTCATGAGATCACCAACCATCCAGATATCACCTGGAGAGATGATGGAGTATTTAGCGCCGTCAGCAGGCGTTACTTGCAATGTACGACCTTGTACATCTACGCGCTTTACTTTGCCGGCTTTAGCGTCATCCATGAATTGGGAATACGTCACCTGAGTTTGGTCCTTAGGCTTATCAAACTGTTTAAAAACAGTGAAAAGCACCAAGCCCACAATGAGCCACACACCGATTTTTTGGAACATATTGCTGTTCAAAATGAGTCCTTTTCTGGATTGAACCAGGAGTTAAAGCGATTTGCTTCCTAAGTATTTGATTCTACTACCACCCTTTTTCAAGGGCTAAAGGCGTATATATTTGATAAAACCCTATAAAAACAGGGGTATTAACCAGTATTGAGAGCCTATTTCGGAGGTTTTAGGTTTCTACCCAAAAGGAATATCTCAGAAGACTTTGCTCTAGATGCTTTAGGTTTACGGGAGGCAACGGTTTTAAAGATCTTTTTAAAGGATTCCACTATCTGGCTATAGCCACTACCGTTAAAACATTTGATTAAAAGCGCACCCTCAGGTTTCAGATGAGCAGTAGCGAAGTCTAGGGCTATCTCTGCTAAAAAAGCCATTCTGGCAGCATCAGCAACACCAACCCCAGAAAGGTTTGGCGCCATGTCTGATAAAACCAAATCGACTTTGCCTTCAGCACTCATCGGTAAAAGCGCCTCTAAAGCAGCAAGCCCCTCTTCTTCCCTAAAATCACCCTGAATAAAGCTCACATCTGCTATATCTTCCATTGGCAAAATATCGATGGCAATAATCTGACCATCCGGTTTGCCGGACTCAATTTTGGGATTGCTTTTACCAAATTCAGTGAGGCGATTGCGGACGTACTGACACCAACTCCCGGGAGCGCTCCCTAAGTCCACGATAGTCATGCCTGCCTTGATAAGATGATCTTGCTCGTCAATTTCACTGAGCTTATAAACCGCTCTAGCGCGATAGCCCTCTTTTTGAGCCATCTTCACATAGGGATCGGATAGATGATCCTGTAACCAACTTTTATTAAATTTATTCTTTGCCACAACTTACCCACTTTCGCCCTCCATTTTCCTAGTTTCTGAGCTCTAAAGCAAAAGGAATCGATCAAAATACAGGCAAATTCAAGCTAAAAGGGCAATTTAGACCCTCAATGCTCTATCATCAACCCCATGACTGCACTCACTATTACCCCTGCACAACGTAAATCCCTCAAAGCTGACGCTCACGATCTAAGTCCTGTTGTCATGATTGGTGGCGATGGCTTAACACCTGCTGTCATCAAAGAAGCTAAATTGGCCATTAATCACCACGGATTAATTAAGATTCGTGTTTTTGGTGATGAGCGCGAAGCACGCATTGCTATGTATGAAGAACTTTGCGACAAACTTAATGCTGCTCCAGTTCAACATATCGGCAAGTTACTCGTGTTATGGAAACCAAAAGATATGGTGGATGAAGCTTTTAGCAATCTTGGTAGATCAAGCAAGCAAACCAAGAAATCTTTGCAGGCTCCTCGCACGAAACGCCAGCCAAATCGTGCCCCAGCAAAAGCTGGCGTGCGTACTAGCACTTCCGAAAGATCGGATCGTCGCTCCGCTTCAAATGCAGCGCCATTTGCACGTGCTGCGGCAGTGAAATCAGCAACACCTAAGAAGCGGGTTTTGCGCTCTGAAGCGGCGGAATCAAAAATTGGCTGGTCTTCTCCCGGCTATAGAAAAGCAGTTGCTGCACCAGCTCCGATTAAGAAGCGTAAAGTCAGAATGAGCAGCACTAAGAAAAAGTCACTTGGCTCTTAATTCTGGCAAGTGAAATAAAAAAACGCCGCTAGTCGGCGTTTTTTGTTGACCGCCAAACTAAGGCTAGGCCGAGTACCGATTGAATCATAAAGATTGCACTAGAAACTCCATGCAGGCGAGCAAATAATGCTGCATTTGTAGACTCGCGAACTGACAGGCCTAAATAGAGCGCTTGATCTCGTAATGAATCCATCCAAGGAATGAAAATGAATGCAGCCCCAACAGTGCATGAGAATATTCCCAATAGGATCCAGCGGGTGATACGGTAATATTCGTAACCATGTCTTACTAGGTGATTTGCCATCACCATTAGAAATACGTTTAAGGCGACACCGATATACGCCGTGGTTTTAAAGAGATTTGCTGCAACCATGCCGGCAACCTGTCTATCTCCCAAACTAGAGAATAAGATAGGCACAACTAAAAATCCAATGGTAATAAAACTACCTACCCAAAGACCTGAAATTAGGCTGAATATTCTCTGGGTGCGGATATGGTGCATTAAACGTATCGGACGGCCAAGATTTCAACTTCGCGATTGCCGCCTGGGGCTTGCACGGCAACAACGTCACCCTCCTCTTTGCCAATTAATGCACGGGCAATTGGTGAGCTGATGGAGATTTTCTTAACGGCGATATCCGCCTCATCATCCCCAACGATTTGATAGGTGAGCTTAGTGCCATCTTCTAAGTCCTCAAGATCGACGGTAGCACCAAAGACTATGCGTCCAGCAACATCTAAAGTAGCGGGGTCAATAATTTGAGCTGCCGATAACTTGCCTTCTAACTCTTGAATGCGGCCTTCAATAAAGCCTTGCTTTTCTTTGGCAGCATCGTATTCAGCATTCTCAGAAAGGTCGCCTTGAGCGCGTGCCTCAGAGATCGCATTGATAACGGAAGGACGTTCAACGTGTTTAAGACGGTGCAGCTCCTCTTTGAGAAGTTCTGCACCGCGCTTGGTGATCGGAATTGTGCTCATGAAACTAACCTAACTTAAATTCTTGCGCAAAATAGCGCGTATAAAAGTCAATTTTAGATTAAATGAGCTCCCGATGTAAGTTTTGCAAGGAATAAACCTCGAGGGAGTCGAGTCGGCCATTTTCTGAGGCTAACAAACCATCCATCACTGCTCGTGCGGCACTAATGGTCGTGTAATAAGTAACACCATTAGCCTGAGCGCTGGTTCGAATTGATCTAGAGTCAGCAATCGCTGTCCGGGTCTCATCCACAGTAGTAAAGACAAGTGAAATCTCACCATTCTTGATGAAATCCACGATATGGGGGCGCCCATCCTTTACTTTATTAACTACTTTTACCGGCAAACCAGCCGCTTCAATTGCTGCTGCTGTACCCTTTGTCGCAACCATCGGGAAGCCCAGTTGATGCAACAACTTAGCAACTTCAATTGCTTTTGGCTTGTCACTATCTTTGACGGTCAAAAGAACTGTTCCGCTCTTTGGCAATTTGATGCCGGCACCCAACTGTGACTTAAATAAAGCCTCGCCAAAGGTCTTGCCAACACCCATCACTTCGCCAGTTGAACGCATTTCTGGACCGAGAATTGGATCTATACCTGGAAATTTATTAAATGGAAATACAGCTTCCTTGACTGAGAAGTATGGTGGCTTAATTTCAGTCTTAATACCCTGCTGATCTAAAGTCTGACCAACCATGCAACGTGCAGCAATCTTCGCCAACTGCAAACCAGTGGCTTTTGACACAAACGGTACGGTGCGTGAAGCGCGTGGATTTACTTCCAAGACATAGATGACATCTTTGCCATCTACATTTTGAATCGCAAATTGGACGTTCATCAGGCCAACAACATTCAGTCCTTTTGCCATCGCTGCAGTTTGGCGTTTAATCTCTTCCACCGTTGCATCGGATAAAGAATATGGAGGCAATGAGCAGGCTGAATCGCCAGAGTGAACACCGGCTTGCTCGATATGCTCCATGACGCCACCAATAAATACGGCTGTACCATCGCTGATGCAATCGACGTCACATTCGATAGCATCATTCAAGAAGCGATCTAGAAGCACGGGAGAGTCATGGGATACCTTAACGGCTTCACGCATGTAACGCTCAAGGTCGCGACCATCATGAACGATTTCCATTGCACGACCACCTAAGACATACGAAGGTCGGACTACTAATGGGTAGCCAATTTCCTCAGCAAGCTTGAGAGCCTCTTCTTCAGTACGCGCTGTACGGTTAGGTGGCTGACGCAATCCGAGATCCTGTAGTAGCTTCTGGAAGCGTTCACGATCTTCTGCTGCATCAATCATGTCTGGTGAAGTGCCGATAATTGGCACACCATTGCGTTCAAGATCTAAAGCCAATTTCAAAGGAGTTTGACCGCCGTATTGAACGATAACGCCCTTTGGTTTTTCTTTAGCAACAATCTCCAATACATCCTCAAGAGTCAGCGGCTCAAAGTACAAGCGATCTGATGTGTCGTAGTCAGTCGATACGGTTTCAGGGTTGCAGTTAACCATGATAGTTTCGTAACCATCATCGCGCATTGCTAAAGCAGCATGCACGCAGCAATAGTCAAATTCAATACCTTGACCAATTCGGTTAGGCCCCCCGCCCAAAACCATAATCTTTTCTTTATTGGTTGGGTGTGATTCGCACTCGCCATGCTCTGCTTCATAGGTTGAATACAAATAAGCAGTGTTGGTAGAGAATTCAGCCGCACAAGTATCTACACGCTTATAGACTGGAACAACTTTCAATCGATGGCGCGCAGCACGAACGGATGCAGCATCAACATTGAGTAACTTTGCTAAACGGCGATCGGAGAAACCTTTTTGCTTTACAAAGCGTAACTCTGGGGCTGTTAGGCTATCGATCTTGCGCTGCTTAAGCTCAGTCTCAATGGTGATCAGTTCTTCAATTTGCTCCAGGAACCAAGGATCAACTTTCGTTTCACTATAGATCTCATCAAGACCCATACCCATGCGGAATGCGTCTGCCAAATACCAAATGCGATCCGGACCAGGCTCATTGATTTCATTAATGATGTCATCAAGGTCTGTGGATACTTCATCCAAGCCGTCAACACCAACCTCAAGACCACGCAGCGCTTTCTGGAAAGACTCCTGGAAAGTCCGGCCAATGGCCATGACTTCGCCAACTGACTTCATCTGCGTTGTTAGGCGGGAATCAGCCTGCGGGAACTTTTCAAATGCAAAACGTGGAATCTTGGTAACAACGTAATCGATTGAAGGCTCAAATGATGCCGGTGTTGCGCCGCCGGTAATGTCATTCTTGAGTTCATCAAGTGTATAACCTACGGCCAATTTAGCCGCAATCTTTGCAATTGGGAAACCTGTAGCCTTTGATGCTAAAGCCGATGAACGGGATACCCTTGGATTCATCTCAATGACGATCATGCGACCATCTACTGGATTAATCGAGAACTGAACGTTAGACCCACCGGTATCAACACCAATTTCTCTCAGAACAGCAATCGATGCATTACGCATGATTTGATATTCTTTATCCGTCAACGTTTGCGCAGGCGCCACGGTAATTGAGTCACCGGTATGTACGCCCATTGGGTCTAAGTTTTCAATTGAACAAACGATGATGCAGTTGTCATTGCGATCGCGCACGACTTCCATCTCGAATTCTTTCCAGCCCAAAAGAGACTCTTCAATTAAGAGTTCGCGTGTTGGCGATAAATCGAGACCACGTTTACAAATTTCTTCAAATTCTTCACGGTTATAAGCAATACCACCTCCCGAACCACCCATGGTGAATGATGGACGAATAACCACTGGGAAACCTGAGCTGCCAGTTTGCTTCTGAATTTGCTGCTGAACCTCATGAGCCTCATCCATTGAGTGCGCAATGCCGGACTTTGCAGAGCCTAGGCCAATTTTGGTCATGGCTTCTTTAAACTTTTGACGATCTTCTGCTTTATCAATGGCTTCTGGTGAAGCGCCAATCAATTCGCAACCGTATTTCTCTAAAACGCCATGACGGTGTAGATCTAAAGCGCAGTTCAGTGCAGTCTGGCCACCCATGGTTGGCAAAATGGCATCAGGCTTTTCGGTAGCAATAATGCGCTCAACTACTTCCCAAGTAATCGGCTCGATGTACGTTACATCAGCCATCTCTGGGTCAGTCATGATGGTTGCAGGATTACTGTTGACCAAAATAACTTTATAACCCTCATCACGCAATGCCTTACAAGCTTGCGCTCCAGAGTAGTCAAACTCACAGGCCTGTCCAATCACAATCGGACCAGCACCAATAATCAGGATGCTCTTAATGTCGCTACGCTTAGGCATTATTTGCCCTCCTTCTTGGTAGCATTCATTAGCTCCATAAAACGATCAAATAAATAGGCAATGTCATGAGGACCTGGTGAGGCCTCAGGATGCCCTTGGAAACACAGCGCTGGCTTGTCATTCCACGCCAAACCTTGCAAGGATCCATCAAATAAAGAAACATGTGTTACGCGAATATTGCTTGGCAAGGTATTAGCATCAACGGCAAAACCATGATTCTGTGAGGTGATGGCAACACGTCCTGTATCTAAATCTTTCACAGGATGATTAGCGCCATGGTGGCCAAATTTCATCTTTAGTGTTTTTGCGCCTGCTGCAAGACCCATGATTTGATGGCCTAAACAGATGCCAAAGGTTGGCACACCTTTTTCAATAATTTCTTTTGCGGCAGCAATAGCGTAATCGCATGGACCAGGATCGCCAGGGCCATTTGAGAAGAACACGCCATCCGGATTCATGGCTAGCACTTCTGCTGCGCTAGTTTGCGCAGGCACAACTGTTAATTCGCAGCCTCGCTCAGTCAGCATGCGCAAGATATTGCGTTTCACACCAAAGTCATAAGCAACTACCTTTTTAATTGGCTTGCTAGTATCTAATGTTCTGTAAGCAGGCTTGCCATTTGGCCCATGAAGATCCCATTCTGCCTCGCGCCACTGATAGGCTTTCTTGGTAGTCACTACCTTTGCAAGATCTAGGCCTGACATGCCAGGGAAAGCTTTAGCAAGCTCAAGAGCCTTCGCCCCTAAGGATTCATAGTTATCACCTAATTTACCAGCAACAATAGCGCCGGATTGTGCACCCTTATCACGCAGAATTCTGGTGAGCTTGCGTGTATCGATGCCAGCAATCCCTAAAACATCTGCTTTGGTAAGGTAGTCATCTAAAGAACCTTCCGAACGGAAATTGGATACGCGTTTTGGAAGATCCTTCACTACTAAGCCTGCTGCATGAATCTGATCTGATTCCGCATCTTGGGCATTGACACCGACATTACCGATATGTGGGTAGGTTAAGGTAACAATTTGGCGTGAGTAGCTGGGATCAGTAATGATCTCTTGATACCCAGTCAATGCAGTGTTGAATACGACTTCGCCAGTAGTTTCGCCAGAGGCGCCAATGCTAAAACCGGGAAATAATGTGCCGTCGGCTAAGGCCAACACGGCTGGGGGAAAAGAAGGAAGCAAGGGTGACAAACCATCTCCAGTCCCTGCTCCATCCGACGCTCAAAACCCCAAAAAAGACTAGCCCGGGGATATTTTTGCGGGTGGTGAGTGTCTTTAAGCGCTAGGGTATATATTAAGTTTCGAACCCTGTAATCATAACATTTTTGCTCGTAAACCCTTGGATATCAAGTCAAATGGGGGTTGGAAGGTAAAAAGCTCCCCCGGCCTAATGGCTGGAGGAGCAATTTGTTCAAAGTTGGGCGTTTTAAGCCTTGGCGCTCTGCTCAATAATGGTCTTAATTTGAGCTAGTACAGACTGGTCATCCATCGTGCTGATATCACCAGGATCACGACCTTCGGCTACGGCCTGAAGTGCACGACGAACAATCTTGCCTGAACGTGTCTTTGGCAACGCAGTAACTATATAAACCCGGCCAGGTCGTGCAATCGCCCCTAAGGTGGTATCGACAGTCTTCATGCACTCAGCTTCCAAAGTAGCAGTATTGGATGCATCTTTAGGAATCACAAAGGCAATCGCGGCTTGCCCCTTTAATTTATCTTCAATGCCAACCACGGCAACTTCTGAAACATTCGGATGACTGGAAATACTTTCCTCGATTTCGCGAGTACCAAGGCGATGTCCAGCTACGTTGATCACGTCATCTGTTCGGCCCAAGATGAAGAAATAGCCATCTTTATCTTTAATGCCCCAGTCAAAGGTGGAGTAGACTAATTTGCCCGGAATTGTTTCCCAGTAGGTGCTGACAAAGCGCTTGTCATCGCCCCAAACAGTTTGCATGCAACCTGGAGGTAATGGACCTTCAATAGCAATGACGCCCTTCTGATCTGGGCCCAGCTCTTCGGAAGTAGCATCATCGAGTAACTTCATGTTGTAACCAAACGATGGCACACCTGGTGAGCCAAATTTATGTGGCATGACTTCAACCCCACGCTGAATTGCCAGCATTGGCCAACCCGTTTCTGTCTGCCAGTAGTTATCAACAATAGGCTTATTAATTGCACCATGAATCCAACTAGCAGTCGGTTCATCCAAGGGCTCACCTGCCAAAAAAAGAGCGCGCAATTTAGAAAGGTCATACTTGGTTAAGAAAGCGGGATCTTGTTTCTTCAGAACGCGAACCGCTGTTGGTGCAGAGAACATGACTGACACTTTGTACTTATCTACCAGCTCCCACCAAATGCCTGCATCAGGGCGCAATGGGGTGCCCTCGTACATGATCGTAGCCATGCCAGATAGCAATGGCGCATAAATAATATAGCTGTGGCCAACAACCCAACCAATATCGGACGTACAGAACATGGTCTCACCAGCATTACCGGTAAAGATATGTTTCATTGAGGCGGCGAGAGCTACTGCATAGCCGCCTGTATCACGCTGAACACCTTTAGGCTTTCCAGTTGTACCGGAGGTATACAAAATATAAGAAGGATGTGTTGCATCAACCCATTCAACAGGCACTACATCATTTAAATGTTTTTGGCGTTCGCTTGCGTAATCTAAATCACGTCCAGCGACGGTGGTGAATTCAGTTAAGCCGCGATTCACCATCAAAACCTTCTCAGGCTTGTATTCAGCCAGAGTAATTGCTTCATCTAGCAATGGCTTGTAAGGAACTGCTTTGCCGCCACGTGCACCTGCTTCTGCAGTAACAATCAGTTTTGGTTTTGCATCATCAATACGAGATGCCAAGCTGTGGGATGCAAAGCCACCAAACACAACGGAGTGAATAGCACCAATACGGGCGCACGCCAACATAGCAAAACAAGCTTCGGCGATCATCGGCATATAAATAAGTACGCGATCACCCTTTTTAACGCCCGCTGCCTTGTAAATTGCTGCCATACGATTCACTTCTTCGTATAACTCTTTAAAGGTATATGCCTTCTCTTGATTGGTTTCTGTAGAAACTGCAACTAAGGCAATTTGATCTGGACGATCTTTTAAGTGGCGATCTACTGAGTTGTAGCAAAGATTGGTTAAGCCACCCTCAAACCATTTAGCAAATGGTGGGTTGTCGTAATTAAGAACTTTGTTAAAAGGTTTTTCCCAATGTATTAACTGCGCTTGCTCACCCCAAAATCCATCCGGGTCTTTAATTGAGCGTTCGTGGTGTGCTTTGTAGGACATGGTCAACCTGATCTCTTAAAAAGTTACTCAAATTACTGGCTTTTGCTCACCCCTTTACTAGCCTTGCTGCTAGCTGAGGCAGGGGAACTACCATTTTTCGCAGATTTTGCAAGCCCTGTCGATTCGGATTTATGCTGAGATGCAGCATTTTTTGCAGAAGAATTACCCTTAGAGGCGCCCTTATCTCCTTTTTTGGGGTTGCTGGGTGCAGCACATTTACTTGATTTAGCCCCTTTTGTACCCTTTGCTGGTTTGGGGCACTTAGGAGCAGGCGGAGCTGGCTTTTCTAGGTTGAGACTGGCATTTTCTGCCATAGCAGTTGAAACATCACCCGGACGGCGACTGGTTTTGGGAATTAGCACGGTAGAGCCTGCTCGTATACGCATTCCCCTTGGAATGCCGTTGACCTCGCGCAGGGTATCTACATCCACCCCCAAAGTTTTAGCTGCCTGATCAACACTTTCTGTTTTGGAAACTTGAACAGCAGTCCACGACGAAAGAGGTTTAGGGTATTGCTTGAGGTTATCTTGAAAGATCTCAGCATGCGCAAACGGCAAAAGAATTTGCTGGTTAGCATTGCTTAAAATTACCGGCTTATTAAATGATGGATTCAGAATTTGAAATTCATCTGCAGGTATCTCGGCCAACTTAATTACAAGAGCAACATCAATATCGTTTCCAACATCAACCGCGACAAAGTATGGGTGATTTTCTAAATCAGGCAGCACAATTCCATATGCCTGTGGATCCAGGACAATTTGTCGATATGCCATCAATTTAGGAACGTAATTTCGAGTTTCACGCGGTAAGGTCAAACTCTCATAATCTATAGGCAATCCTGCGGCGGCATTACGCTTTTGTGCTTTTGTAATATTGCCAGCACCCCAGTTGTAGGCTGCTAAGGCTAGTTCCCAGCTACCGAATTGATTATTCAAACGTTGTAGGTAATCCAAGGCCGCATCCGTTGACTGCACAACATCGCGTCGCTCATCTCTAAATACGTTTTGTGTGAGACGAAAGTCTTTGCCCGTGGCAGGCATAAATTGCCATAGACCCACTGCCTTTGCATTTGACTTTGCATTGGTTACAAACGCACTTTCAACAAATGGTAGTAATGCAATCTCGGTAGGCATATTGCGCGCATTTACCTCTTGAACGATGTAAAACAAATAACGTGAAGAACGCGTCATCGAGCGATTCACATAGTCCGGCCTTGCAGCTAACCAGCGAACCTGTTCGATCTCTAAAGGACTATTCATTGGCTCCATCTCGAAGCCATCACGGATACGTATCCACAGATTGTCAGAAGGTGCATAAACCTTGCTAACAGATTGATTTTTGAGATTTACTCGGGCAGCCTTAGATGTTTTTGGATTTGCCTTTGTTGGTGCGTCAGAAGACCAATCAGTACTTGCGCAACCACTCAGCAAAGCAGTAATTACTAATACTGCATACATCACCCGCATTAGAAGCGATCTTTCCAGCCACGAATGACTGCCAATACATGTGCAGGCGTTGGCAATGATGTCTGACCTGAAACCTCTTTAGCCATTGCAATGACTTCGGCTTGATCACAACGCATGAATGGATTAACTTGCAGCTCTTGTCCAATAGTGGTTGGAAGAGTGGGCAAACCCTGCTCTCGCAGAGATTTAGCCTGCTCTGCCCATGAGAGTAGATTAAGGTTGTTGGGCTCTACTGCTAAAGCAAAACGAATATTCGATAAGGTGTACTCATGGGTGCAATAAACCAAAGTATTTTTTGGCAGCGCGGCAAACTTACCAAGCGACTCCGTCATTTGGGTTGGTGTCCCCTCGAACAATCTTCCACAGCCAGAGGCAAATAACGTGTCACCACAAAAAAGCATTGGCTCAACAACATTTGCCTGCATGTTTGCAAAATAAGCGATGTGACTTAAGGTATGCCCAGGAACTTCGAGAACCTTCAAGCTAATGCGCGGGGAAGCAATTTCAAATTTATCGTCTTGCATTACGACATTAGTGCGACCTGGAATATTGCCACCAACTGGGCCATAAACAGGCAGATCCGCACCCAAACTTTCCAATAAGTTGAGAATGCCACCCGTATGGTCCGCATGGTGGTGGGTAATAAGAATGCCTTTAAGGGTCAAATGATTTGTGCTCAGGTACTCCAAAACTGGTGCTGAATCACCTGGATCCACCACTAAAGCAGAGCTGCCATCGTGAATACACCAGATATAGTTATCATCAAAAGCCGGAATGGGCCAAACCTGCAATAAAGTATTCTTATCCATAGACCCATGATACCAACCCCACCCATACCCTCTCAGACACCTGCACCTCCCTGGAGCTCATGGGAAAAATGGCTCCAATCTCCTCCTGGACGCTACGTGCTAGCGTGGGAGCAACGGTGTTTTGACCAAATTGTTGCCGATGTCTTTGGCTTTCATGCAGTGCAAATAGGCCTACCTCAGATAAATACGCTTAGTGAAAATCGCATGCCTTTGCATGCCATCCTGATTCACTCTAACGATAGTCGCTCTCATACAACTAATTACAACTGGCATTTAATTGAAGGTGACTCGACAGACCTCCCCTTTGCCAGCGAAAGTATAGATTTAATTGTTCTGCCCCATGTTTTGGAATTTGCCACTGATCCCCATCAAATATTGCGCGAAGTCGATCGAGTACTTCGACCCGAAGGTCGTTTAATTATTTCCGGCTTTAACCCCGCAAGCCTATGGGGCGCCAGACAATACCTCAGCAGATTGGTTGGAACCCCTTACCTTCCTAGAGATGGGCAATTTATTAGTCTCATCCGCATAAAAGATTGGCTGGAGTTACTTAACTTCTCTTTGGACCGAGGTCACTTTGGTTGCTATAAATTTCCCCTGCAGGGTGAATCTGCGATGGGCAAGATGAATTTTCTTGAAAAAATGGGGAATCGTTGGTGGCCTATATTTGGGGCTGTTTTTTTAGTTTCAGCCATTAAGCGCCAACAAGGAATGCGCCTCATTGGCCCAGCATCACTTGTCCGTATACCGGCCATGCAACAACTAACTCCCGCCGCCGAGCGCAGCAATATCCAAAAACGCTTCAAAAGAGGCAATACCAAGTAAATTATCGCCATGCCGCATACCAAATCACACCCCCACCCCCCTCATATCGTGATTTATACCGATGGTGCCTGTAAAGGGAATCCCGGCCCTGGAGGCTGGGGGGCTGTATTGCGATCTGGTGGGCACGAAAAGCATATTCACGGGGGCGAAAAGCTCACCACCAACAACCGCATGGAGATTTCTGCAGTCATTTTCGCCCTAAAAGCCCTCAAACAACGCAGCACCGTTGAGTTGTGGACTGACTCCCAATATGTCCAAAAAGGGGTAACGGAATGGCTAGAGGGCTGGAAAAAAAGGGGGTGGAAGACCGCCAGCAAGGATCCAGTCAAAAACGCAGATCTCTGGCAGGAACTGGACTCCCTGCTCCCAGGGCATGAGATCTCCTGGCACTGGGTTAGAGGGCATAACGGACACCCTGAAAATGAGTTGGCCGACCAGTTAGCCAATAAGGGTGTTGAGGAGTTTTTGCCCTAGGGCGAATGCACGTCTACACCCTCCTTTTTAGCCATCTTATGAGAGAATGATCCTGCTCTAAATGGCTTAGAAACAGCATAAAACCCACAAAAAACCAAGAAAAATGAGACTGTGTCAAAAATAGAATCTTCACTCGATAAGGCATTTGCCAAACTCATTCAATTTAAAAACAGCGGCAAAGCTCGCTTATGTGCGCTTTGGCAACAACACTCTCCTCGATTAAATCAAATCAAGCAGCTGGACTATCCAACCGTTAAATCATTTGTAGTGAAATTTAAGTGGCGCATCTTATTGGTGCTGATTGTTCTTTACGCGGGTTCTAAGGCTTACGATTATTTCTTCCCCGCTTCTGAAAAATCGGGCGGTCCTGTAACGATTACTTCAGTAGTAGTCGAGAAGAAAGATGTTCCCCTCATCATCGAGGCCACTGGCACGATCGTCTCCAACAGTATTGTTGATATCCGACCAATGGTTACCAATACCGTAGCTAAGATTGAAGTTAAAGATGGTCAAGAAGTTAAAGCCGGCGATTTGCTGTTTACATTGGATGACCGCAACGACAAGGCTAACTTTGAAAAGCTAAAAGCCCTTGCCGATGATGCCCAAAAGCAATACCTCAGAGCCAAAGAGCTCGTTGCGAAGAACTTTATCTCTAAAGCAGCCTTAGAGACCACCTTAGCCAATGCTAAGTCAGCGCAAGCGGCAGCTCGTTCCGCAGAAGTGCAACTGTCCTTTGATTACATTAAGTCACCGATTGATGGTCGCGCCGGAATCGTGAATGTGTTTCCAGGTTCACTAGTTCAAGCCAGCAACATCGTTTCAACTGCAACCAGCTCTACGGCCACCTCAAGCGTAGGCTCTATGGTCACCATTACCCAATTGAACCCTATTAATGTTCAATTTGTTATCCCTGAAAAAGACATTCCCGTCATGCTAGAGAATCAGCTTGATGGAGAAGCCATGACCGTCAAAGTAGTGGTTGGTGATAGCGGCAAAAAAACATATGAAGGAAAAGTCTTGGTGATTGATAACCAAGTGGATCCATCGATCGCAGCAGTCCGCGTTAAAGCACAGATCCCCAATGATGACAAGACCTTGCTGCCTGGCCAGTTTGCCCGCGTATCCTTAGTAGCAAATACCTTGAAGGATGCTTTGGCAATTCCATCTCAAGCGGTGATTATTAATGCCCGTGGAAAAATGGTTTATGTTGTAGATAAGGATGGCAAAGCTGTTGCTAAACCAATTAAAGTGGTTTACGAATATTTAGGCTCAACTGTGGTAACCGGTATAGAGGCTGGTGATAGAGTGGTAGTAGAAGGTAAGCAAAACTTGCGTCCTGGTGGCAAAGTCCGTGAAGCCAAGAATCCATCGCCAGCAGCCCCAGCCAATGCCGGTGCGACCGCCCCTGCAACTCCTTCAGCCCAAGATAAGAAATGACACTTTCCGAATTATGTATTCGGCGTCCGGTAATGACGGTATTGCTCTCTGTAGCTACCGTCATAGCTGGCGCAGTAGCTTACGTCAAGATTCCGGTAGCGGCATTACCAAGTTTTAATACTCCTGTTATTTCTGTCAGCGCCTCCTTACCCGGCGCCTCTCCAGAAAACATGGCATCTGCAGTTGCACTTCCTCTTGAAAAAGAGTTCTCGACAATTGACGGAATTAACGTCATTAGCTCTACCAACTCTCTCGGTAGCACCAGTATTACTCTCGAATTTAATAATGACAGAGATATTGATAAGGCCGCTGTCGATGTGCAAGCTGCGTTGCTGCGAGCCCAAAAGCGTCTTCCGATAGAGATGACGGTACCGCCCTCCTATCGCAAAATTAATCCGGCAGATACACCTGTATTGGTTGTGCGCATGAGCTCACCGTCAATCAGCCTTTCTGATATCAATCAATACGCAGAAAATCTCGTTTCACCAAATTTATCCACAATTAGTGGTGTTGCACAGGTATTGGTTTACGGCGCCAAACGTTATGCAGTTCGCGTCCGCGTTCATCCTGATGCACTAGCCAATCGAAACCTGACTGTCGACGACATTGCCTTAGCCATAAATAAAGCAAACTCTAATAGCCCAGTGGGAGTATTGGATGGGCCACGTCAAGCGATCACCATCTATGCCAATCCTCAGCTAGTCAGACCAGAAGAATATGCTAATTTAATTGTGAGCCAAAAGAATGGCTTACCAATTTATTTAAAAGATGTAGCTGATGTTGTTGAAAGTTATGAGGATGTCAAAACACTTGCCAGCTCAAATGGCGAACGCTCCATAGCAGTTGCTGTTCTAAGGCAACCAAGTGCCAATACTGTTGAAGTAGTGAAGTCAGTTAAAGACTTATTGCCTCAGCTGCAAAAGCAAATGCCTGAGTCAATCAAGCTGCAACTATTAAATGATCGCTCCCTTTCTATTATTGAAGCGATTCATGATGTTAATTTCACACTAGCACTGACAGTCTTGCTGGTGATTCTGGTGATCTTTCTGTTCCTAAAACATATATCAGCCACTGTAATCCCATCTATCAGCCTTCCAATCTCACTGATTGGTGCATTTTTCCTGTTGTATTTCATGGGCTATAGCCTAGACAATATTTCACTCCTTGGTATCACTCTAGCCGTTGGTCTGGTGGTGGACGATGCTATTGTGGTGCTTGAAAATATCATGCGCTATGTTGAGCAAGGCATGGATCCACTGAAGGCCTCACTCAAAGGAAGTAAAGAAGTTGGCTTCACCATCATCTCTATTTCCATCTCCTTGGTAGCTGTATTTATTCCACTCTTCTTTATGGCCGGTCCGATTGGCCTCCTCTTTAGAGAATTTGCTGTAGTAGTTTCTCTATCTATTTTGGTCTCTGCAGTTGTATCGCTGACTGTGGTCCCAATGCTCTGTAGTCGCTTTCTACCAAAACCAGGGCAGCATGCCAAAGAGTTTGCAATCAATAAAAAGTTTGATCGTCTGTTTGATTGGATGCTCAAAACCTATATTCACTACCTAGATCTAGCTCTGAAAAATCGTAAGGTAGTTCTATGGGGAGCACTTTCCACGTTTGTCATTACGATTGCACTCTTCATCAGCAGCCCAAAAGGTTTCTTCCCAGAGGAAGATATCGGACAAATATTAGCCACTACAGAAGCCTCTGAAGATATCTCCTTTAGAGCCATGCTTGCCCTGCAAGATCAAGCTGCTGAATTGGTAAACACTGATCCCAATGTGGCTAGCTCTATTTCTGTCATTGGCGGCGGCGCTAGCTCTGGTTACAACACCGGCAGGATATTTATTATTCTCAAACCCAAAAGTGATCGAGCCAAAATGGCGAAGATTATGGAGGGCTTACGGAATAAGTTCAAAGAAATACCAGGCCTTCAAGTCTATATGCGCCCAGTACAGAATTTACAACTTGGCGGAAAGAGCAGTAAGAGCCGCTATCAATTCACACTGCAAAGCGTAGGCTTTGAAGGTGTAAATGAATGGGCCGATAAATTAATGCAAAAAATGCGTGCAGATCCGATGTTCAGGGACGTAACCAGCGACTCTCAAATGAAAGGCTTGAACGTCAAAATCGATATCGATCGTGAAAAGGCTGCAAGCGCTGGCGTTAGTGTTGCAGATATCCGATCAGCCCTCTACTCCACTTATGGAGAAAAGCAGGTATCTACCATTTACACCCCAGTAAACACCTATTACGTCATCCTTGAGGGCGCTGTTGAAGATCGTCAATATGAGTCTGATCTGAACAAAATCTTCTTGCGCGGTCGTGCGACTGACAAACTTATTCCGTTATCAAGCCTGGCTAGTTTTACCCGCACCGTTGGACCAACAGCCGTAAACCATCAAGGCCAAATTCCGGCAGTGACACTTTCGTTTAACTTAGCTCCAGATGTTTTCCTTGGTGATGCAACCAAACAAATTGAGTCCTTTACCAAAGCGATTGATTTACCGTCTTCTATCATTACAAGCTACGGCGGTGATGCTGCAGTATTTAAAAGCAATCAATCTGGTCAGCTGATACTGATTCTCTCGGCATTAGGTGTAATTTATATTTTGCTTGGTGTTCTTTATGAGAGCTACATTCACCCTCTCACCATTTTGGCTGGCTTACCATCGGCAGCGATAGGTGCAATCTTGACATTACGCTTATTTGGTTTTGAGCTGACCATAGTTGCCTCTATTGGTATTTTGCTTTTGATTGGTATTGTTAAAAAGAATGCAATTCTGATGATCGACTTTGCCCTGGATGCTCAACGTAATCAAGGCATGTCTCCCGAGAAGGCCATTCGTGAAGCTTGCATCTTGCGATTCCGACCCATCATGATGACTACGTTTGCAGCGCTGATGGGCGCTATTCCTATTGCTTTAGGTTTGGGTGCCGGTGCAGAGTTACGTCAACCCTTAGGCATTAGTGTTGCTGGTGGCCTGATTTTTTCTCAGTTCGTAACGTTGATCATTACACCGGTGATTTATCTCTATCTGGATAAATATGCTGGAAACGGTCCGTTGGATATTCCACCTGCTGTTCTAGAGGGCACCTAATGCGTCAAGTTATTCTCGATACTGAAACTACTGGCCTTAATCCAGCCACCGGCGACCGCATTATTGAAATTGGTTGCGTGGAGATGGTTGGTCGTCGTCTTACCGATAGAACTTTCCATTACTACATTAATCCTGAACGCGATATTGATGCTGGTGCCTTTGCAGTCCACGGACTTTCTAGAGAGTTTTTATCTGATAAACCGATTTTTGCAAACATCGTTGAGCAGTTAATTGAGTTTGTTGATGGCGCTGAAATTGTGATACATAACGCAGCTTTCGACCTAGGCTTCTTAGATAATGAGTTTGCTTTACTTAAGCGCCCCCCATTTCGTAATCTAGCATCCAAGATTACAGACACATTACTAGATGCGCGCCAAATGTTTCCAGGCAAAAGAAACTCTTTGGATGCTCTCTGCGATCGCTTCTCTATTAGCAACAAACACCGTACTTTGCACGGCGCGTTATTAGATGCCCAGTTACTAGCTGAAGTTTACGTAGCAATGACTAGAGGTCAGGAAGACCTCTCGATTGATTTGATTGACTACACAGTAGGCGTTGACTCTACCGGTCATACCAAAGCTTTACCAACCAATCTTATGGTGCTGGCCGCATCGGATGATGAGCTCCAAAGTCACGAGAAAATCTTGGCAGAAATTGCTAAGGCAAGTAAAAAGGACCCCGTTTGGAGTCCTTTAAATGCTGCCGCCTAATTAGTGGGTTACTAGTTAGATTGCTGCGGCAATCGCCTTACCCAAATCATCTGTCTTAGCAGTGCCACCAAGATCTGGGGTCAAGGGCGCATGTCCTGGACCAGATGCCAATACCTTTTCAATCGCACTAAATATTGCCTTACCAGCCTCTGGATAACCAAGGTGATCTAACATCATCGCCCCGCTCCATATCTGACCAATCGGGTTGGCGATCATTTTTCCAAAGATATCTGGTGCCGATCCGTGTACCGGCTCAAACAAGGACGGGAATTTACCTTCAGGATTGATGCTGCCGGATGGCGCTACTGCAATGGTGCCGGTACATGCAGGACCCAAATCCGAGAGAATGTCGCCAAATAAATTACTTGCAACGACAACGTCAAAGCGATCTGGATTCATAACGAAGTGAGCAGCCAAAATATCGATGTGGTATTTGTCGGTCCTAACGTCAGTAAATTTCTTAGACATCGCCTCTACACGCTCATCCCAATAAGGCATTGTTATGGCAATACCGTTAGATTTAGTGGCTGAGGTTAAGTGTTTTTTAGGACGACTTTGCGCCAAGTCGAATGCATATTGCAAAATTCGGTCAACGCCCTGTCTTGTGAAAACTGATTCTTGAATCACAATCTCGCGATCGGTATCCGGGAACATCTTTCCGCCAACGCTGGAGTATTCCCCCTCAGTGTTCTCGCGCACTACAAAAAAATCAATATCACCAGGCTTACGATTGGCTAGCGGGCATGGCACTCCTGGCAATAAACGTACTGGACGCAAATTGACATACTGATCAAAGCCACGGCGGAATTGAATTAAGCTTCCCCACAATGAAACGTGGTCAGGAAGGATGTCAGGCATACCGACTGCGCCGAAGAAGATCGCGTCGTACTTCATGAGAGTATCAAACCAATCATCCGGCATCATCTTGCCATGCTTGAGATAATAATCACAACTTGCAAAATCGAAATGATCAAATTGCATACCGAGATTAAATTTACGATTAGCTGCCTCTAGCGCACGCACGCCCTCTGGCATCACTTCTTTACCAATACCATCTCCAGGAATAACAGCAATCTTGGGATTCTTAAATATTTTCTTTGCGTTCATAAATAATGTGTCTCGTTTTATTATTGTTGATGATGAATTTTACAAATAACTAGCTAATAGCGCGACGAATTTCATCCGGCGCCTTCTTGCTACCCTTTTCAACCGATTCACTATCGTAATCAGCGGTATTTTCGATTGTCTCTGGAACAGCTTCTAGCATCCGGATATTGTCCTTGGGGCAGATGGGTGCGCCATAACTAGCCCACTTCTTGAGTAAAGTTACCTCGAAGCCACATTGACCGCACTTAGCCTTACTTCGACTGGCATTGCTAGGTCTTGGGGGCGGGAAAACAATCGCTTGATGGGGATATGGGCCAAGCTCCTGACTAATCATCATCAGTCTTACAGTGAGCTCCTCAGTGGCATGAGCCATTCTTGCGGGGCCTTCCAGACCGACCGTTTGAGCGATTCCCTTGAAATCTTCGCCATGGCCGCTAAAGCAGTCATCCACCGCATGGCAGAGCTCATGAACCAAGGTATCTAAAAGCTGTACGGGTTCTTCTAACTTAGGGGATATGAATATCTCATTTACGCCACCGCCTGAGCGCTCACGCGGCCAACATTGCCCTAGTGTCGTTCTAGGACTACTAGAGGCCGGAAAGCCGCATGAGACCCTCACGGGCGGGATTGCATAACCTGCTTTTGAAAAGACCGGCTCAAGATGCCTTACTGCGTCTTCTAGCCAAGCCTCACGGACTGTATGTTGCTTCATTTAACTTCTCTTCTATCTAAATCTGGGACAAAGACTATCAATTGCGATCATACGCCACCATAAGTAGAATGAGTCTATGAAAGATCTCGAAAGCCTCAGTGCTACCCAAGCCATCAAAGCCCTCTCTAAGAGGGAAATTAAAGCCACTGATTTACTCCTATCCTGCCTAGACCGCATAGGCCAAAAAGAGAGCGTTGTTAAGGCCTGGGCAAGCCTGGGTAAGGAAAACGCCTTATCTCGCGCCAAACAGCTTGATAAAGGCGCCATTCAGGGTCTATTACATGGTCTCCCAATTGGGGTTAAAGATCTTTATGACACCTATGATTTGCCGACCTCCTATGGTTCACCCATTTATGCCAACCACTATCCAGCCGCTGATGCTGTAGCGGTTGCCCTGATGCGACAGTCTGGTGCCATTATTTTAGGCAAAACTGTCACAACAGAGTTTGCAACATTTAAGAGTGGATTAACAACGAATCCACATAACCCAAAGCACACTCCCGGTGGCTCTTCTAGCGGCTCTGCTGCTGCAGTAGCCGATTTTATGGTCCCGCTGGCAACGGGTAGTCAAACTGCTGGCTCAATCATTCGCCCTGCGTCCTTTTGTGGTGTAGTGGGATTTAAACCCAGTCATGGCAAAGTCAGTATTGCGGGAATTAAAAGTCTTTCTGTAACACTCGACACCATGGGTTGCTTTGGTAGAACAGTAGAAGATGTAGGGCTTGGTGTAGCAGCTATGAGTGGCGATCATCGACTAGCAAAAATTGAAGTCTTGCATAACAAACCCCGCATCGCCATTTGCAAAACATCTAGCTGGCCGTTTGCACAAAAAGAAACTGCTACAGCGCTTGCTGTTGCCCGGCATGCTGCCGAGAAGATTGCTAAAGGAACCGTAATTGATCAGAAGTTACCAAAGACATGTGATGGACTCACCCAAGCCCAAACTCGCATCATGATCTCTGAAATGTCACGCAGCCTTACTTTTGAACGCGTGCATTATGCAAAAAAACTTAGCCCACAACTTCTGAAGCAACTCAGTGAAGGCGCTGAAATTAGCTATGAGCAATATGCAAAAGATTTGAGCCTTGCCAATAGATCAAGGGCGGCTATGGAAGACTTATTTAATAATGAAGTTGATATCTTGATCGCCCCAAGTGCAAATGGAGAAGCACCTAATATTAAAGATGGCACAGGAGATCCACTTTTTTCTAGAGCTTGGACGCTTCTAGGCTTGCCTTGCATCAATATCAACGTAAGTAATGGGTCCAATGGATTGCCAGTAGGAGTCCAGCTCATCGCAGGCCCAGGTAAAGATCATTTCTTATTGAGCACTGCCCGGGCATTTACATTGGCATTACCTGATCCCACCCTACGAGAGCAAGCTTAGACAAGTTCTTAATCAAGAGTAATGTTTACCGCTTTAATTGCTTTTGCCCAGAAAGGAAGCTCTTTCTTAACTAGCCCATCCGTTTGGTTTGGTCCCAAGTAACGATGCTCAACACCAGCGGCATCGGCACGCTCTTTAATTTCAGGCAATGGCAAGTTCTGCTTTACAGAATGTTTGAACACTTATCGCTGCCCTACTTTTACGTCACCAAAAACAGCCTGGGCTTCTCTAGGCAAACAACGCCAATAACGCTCATTTGCGGTAACTGTGCCGCCCAGAGCTGCTGCAGCCTCCCAACCCCAACGCGGCTTGTATAGGAATGCTCTTGCCAAAGCAATCAGATCCGCATCACCCGCTTGCAAAATGTCTTCGGCTTGCTGTGGCTCGGTAATGAGTCCAACAGTCATTGTTGGCAAACCAGATTGATCTTTAACTATCTTTGCAAAAGGAACTTGGTAGTTTGGTCCAATCGCAATCTTTTGTTTTGGTGAAATGCCACCAGAAGAAATGTGTACAAAATCACAGCCCATTGGTTTAAGTTGCTTGGCAAAGTTTGCCGTCTCTTCAGGAGTCCAACCACCCTCTATCCAGTCACTAGCTGAAATGCGTATGCCAAGCACACCCTGGTATGCCGCTCGAACAGCTGCAAAAAGCTCTAATGGAAAGCGAATGCGGTTTTCAAATGAGCCGCCGTATTCATCCGTGCGTTGATTGGCGATAGGAGATAAAAATTGGTGTAACAAGTATCCATGAGCACCATGGAGTTCAATCCCATCAATTCCGATACGATCTGCGCGTTTTGCTGATGCCACAAAATCATCAATCAGCTTTTTTAATTCAGTCTTACTCAATTCATGAGGTAAACGCTCTCCATCTAACTGGGGGATCGCTGAGGGCGCTAGAGTTTCCCATCCACCCTGATTCGTTGAGAGCAATTGTCCGCCGTCCCAGGGGGTTGCACTTGATGCTTTGCGACCAGCATGGGCTAGCTGAATAAAAACAGGTGTAGCAGGAGCCAGACCACGCGCACGACTCAGTTTGTCCTTAAGGGCTGACTCGGTGCGATCATCCCAAAGCCCCAAACATGCTGGCGTAATTCGGGCCTCCGGACTTACTCCGGTAGCTTCAATAATGAAGAGTGCTGCGCCACTATTCAGCAAATTACCCCAGTGCATAAGGTGCCAGTCAGTTGCTTCGCCGTTATTGGCCGAATACTGGCACATCGGGGCAACCACAATACGATTTGCCAGCTCTAGGGGTCCCCGCGGGGAATTGAGGGTGTAGCTTGAAAATAAAAGACTCATAGAATGCCTTTAAAAGCCCAAAAATAGGTCAAAGATACGAAAATTACCGTAAAGCGATAGAATACTCAAAAAGCAGAATAAACGAGACAGCGAAGTCGTGCAGGCTCTTTAGCCAAGCGGCTTTTTTAACCAAAACCTGAAAAATATTCACCACAAGAGATTATGAACGCACCTCAAGCCTTTGAATCAAAAGAAGATATTGGCCACTTTGTTGGCGGCAATGTAGTTAACCCTAAAGACGGTCGATTTGCTGATGTTTACAACCCAACCAAAGGAACAGTAGCACGCCGTGTTGCGCTTGCTAGCCGTAAAGAAGTTGATGAAGTTGTAGCCAATGCCCAAACAGCCTTTGTGTCATGGAGTCAAACCTCCCCATTGCGCCGTGCACGCATCATGTTTAAGTATCTTGAATTGCTAAACGCTCATCGCGATGAATTGGCTGCCATTATTACAGCCGAACATGGCAAGGTATTTACTGATGCCCAAGGCGAGGTGACACGCGGTATTGAAATTGTGGAATTTGCTACTGGCATTCCTGAGCTTCTCAAAGGAGACTACACAGAGCAAGTATCGACAGGTATCGATAACTGGGTTATGCGTCAACCTTTAGGTGTAGTTGCTGGTATCACGCCATTTAACTTCCCAGTCATGGTGCCAATGTGGATGTTCCCGATTGCGATTGCTTGCGGCAACACTTTTATTCTCAAACCTAGCCCTACAGATCCTTCTGCTTCACTGTTCATGGCTAAGCTCCTCAAGGAGGCTGGCTTGCCTGACGGCGTATTCAACGTTGTTCAGGGCGACAAAGAAGCGGTTGATGCCCTACTTGAAAATCCAGATGTTAAAGCAGTGAGTTTTGTGGGCTCCACTCCAATTGCCAATTACATCTATGAGCGTTGCGCTCACTTTGGCAAGCGCTCCCAAGCTTTAGGTGGCGCAAAGAACCACATGGTGATCATGCCTGATGCTGATATTGATAAAGCAATTGATGCCTTAGTTGGCGCTGCTTACGGCTCGGCTGGCGAACGCTGTATGGCGATTTCTGTAGCGGTATTAGTTGGTGATGTGGCAGAGAAGATCATGCCAAAGCTGATCGAGCGCACTAAGACACTCAAAGTTAAAAACGGCATGGAGCTCGATGCTGAAATGGGTCCAATCGTTACTAAAGCAGCTCTTGAGCGCATTACTGGCTATATTGATGCTGGCGTAGCTTCTGGTGCAAAACTCCTCGTAGATGGCCGCGGACTTAAAGTTCCCGGCTATGAGGATGGCTTCTTTATTGGTGGCACCCTTTTTGACAATGTCACCCCAGACATGAAGATTTACTTAGAAGAAATCTTCGGACCAGTTCTATCCTGCTTGCGTGTTGCTAACTTTACGGATGCTCTGAACTTGGTGAACTCTTGCGAATTTGGTAATGGTGTAGCCTGCTTCACAAGCGATGGCAATATTGCGCGTGAATTTGCTCGTCGCGTACAAGTGGGTATGGTTGGCATTAACGTACCTATTCCAGTGCCAATGGCCTGGCACGGCTTCGGCGGCTGGAAAAAATCCATCTTTGGCGATATGCATGCATATGGCAAAGAAGGTGTACGTTTCTATACCAAGCAAAAGAGCGTAATGCAACGCTGGCCTGAGAGCATTGCTAAGGGGGCGGAGTTTGTAATGCCTACCTCTAAGTAATATCAGGTAGCAGTTGGTAAAAAAGCGATCTTCGGATCGCTTTTTTATTTGCCAGGATTAAATTAGAAATTACTGGAGTGTATTTTTAAGAGCAGGAATCATTGGCATTGAGAGGACATCAATACCCTCTTCTCTTAAAGCCTCAGCCTCATCTAAAGTAGTTTGACCCCGAATGCTTCTCTCGGGAGATTCTTTATAGTGAATTTTTCTAGCCTCATCGGCAAAAGAATTGCCAACATCCTCTGAGCGACCCATTAACTCACGCATACCTTTCAAAAAGGCTGCCTGTACTTGAGCCTCAAGTTGAGAATGATCGCTACCAGTCAAAGCAACAACGCCCCCACTAAGACTTTCAGATTCAGACTTGGATACAGTTAACTCGGTAGACGATGATTTACCAATATGCGGAGCTGAGGGCATGCGAGTAATCTCTGTGCTGTCGCATACTGGACACGCAAGCATCCCCTTGTCCTGCTGAGCAAGGCAATCCACTTCCGAAGCAAACCACCCTTCAAAGCGATGGTCAAGGGGGCAGGATAAGTTATAAACTTTCATAAAACGTATATAGGGGCAAAAACGATAAATTCAATACCCTATTTTAATCGGGTTTGAATGCACCCTATTCGATTGGATGCGGTTTTAGTAAGCCCCTACGAAAGCGATCAAGCCAGTAGGTGGCTATCGTGGTTTTGACGTCCGTAATCTCGCCATCCTCAACCCAGGATATCAATTGCTCTAATGGAGCAGCAAATACATCCAAAAACTCTTCATCATCTAGATGGCTTTTTCCCGGAACAAGATCTTCAGCTAGGTAGATATCAATGAACTCGGTGGAGTAAGAAATTACCGGATGAATGCGACGAATGAAACTCCATTTTTTTGCCGTATACCCAGTTTCTTCTTTAAGCTCTCGCTGCGCGCATACCAAATGATCTTCTTTAGAGTCTAGTTTTCCTGCAGGAATTTCAATGCAGGCTTTTGCAATTGGATAGCGATACTGTCGCTCGAGAAGCACCCTGCCATCATCTAAGATCGCAACAATTGCTACTGCGCCTGGATGAGTTAAATACTCGCGAATTGCTGTTTCTCCATCCGGCAATGAGACTTTGTCCTGTTTCATCTTTAAGAAGATACCGTCGTAAATATCCTCGCCAGATAGACGCTCTTCACGTAAATGTTTATCACCTGCAGGAAGATCTTCAAATGATTTTTCCGTCATGGGTCTTAGTACATATTCCGTCTGTTATTGATTAAACCAGCTTAACTAAATTGAATGTCATTTTGATGGCACCTGAAATGATAAAGGCCCCTTACGGAGCATTTAGATAGATGTTGATTCCTTTTAGGATCCCAATAAGGTGCGGCGCATTGCATCTAAGCAAAGACTCATTAAACCCGCAGGAACAATACCGATCACTAAAACCAGAATGCTATTGAGACTCAAGAGCCCTTTGGCAAAGCCAGAACCAGAAATTGCAATCTCATGCTCAGGCTCATCGAAATACATGACCTTAACCACTCTAAGATAGTAGAAAGCACCAATCAAAGAGGCGATCACAGCGATTACAGCTAAGAATGTATGCTCTGCATCCACCAAGGCTTCCAAAACACCTAATTTAGCAGCAAAACCGACCGTAGGCGGAATACCAGCCAAGGAGAACATCATCACCAGACCAATAAAAGCAAACCACGGATGTTTCTTATTGAGGCCTTTTAAGCCATTCAAGGTTTCGCAGTCATAGCCTTTGCGTGACAAGGCCATCAACAAGCCGAAGGTACCAAGCGTTGTCAACACATAAGTAATGGCATAAAACATTGCCGCACTAAAAGCGTGATCATCAAAAACAGAAAGCATACCCAAGAGCACAAAACCCATTTGCGCAATGGCAGAATAAGCTAGCATACGCTTGATATTAGTTTGCGCTATCGCAGTCACGTTACCAACAACTAGCGATAGAACTGCAAGCAAAACCAGCATTGGCTGCCAATCGCCCAATAGAGGTAATAAGGTATTTACCAACAAGCGGAATAACAATGCAAATGCAGCTAATTTTGGAGCTGCAGCAATCATTAAAGTTACAGCAGTAGGCGCACCTTGATAGACGTCAGGCACCCACATGTGAAATGGCACTACACCCAACTTAAAGGCCAAGCCAGCAACAATAAATACCAAACCAAAAGCCATCACCAAATGGTTTATACGAGGGTCGGCAACGGTTTTAAAGATTTCAATAAGGTCAAGTGATCCGGTGACGCCGTAGAGCATCGACATGCCATAGAGCAAGAAGCCGGATGCTAATGCTCCCAAGATAAAGTACTTAATACCAGCTTCCACACTCTTTTCGTTGCTATGGCGCATTGCAACCAATGCGTAGGTAGGCAAAGCCATCAACTCCAAGCCTAGGTATAAAGTTAATAGGTTTGCACCGGAGATCAATACAAACTGGCCAAGCAAAGCAAGCAGAGCTAAGACAATGAAGTCAGGACGGAACAAGGCGCGATCCATCAGATACTGCTTGGAATAAATCAAGCTCACCAAAACAGCGATGCAAGAACATGCCTTGAGCAAGTTAGAAAATGGATCAGACTGAAAAAGTCCATTCATTGCTACAAGCGCTGGATCGCCCATGCGTCCAATAAAAGCAAAAATGAGATAAGCCAACAAAATGAGTGAGAAAAAATACACAAAACCAACACCTCGCGGAGTATGGAAGATGTCTTGCTCAACACCAGGGGTTGAGGACACTCTTTCGCGAACATAAACGCTAGCAACCAATAACAAACAGGTTGCTACGAGTAAAACAAGTTCCGGCAGGATGGCGTAAAGGTCGAATGCTTGCATTTGTACTTACTCAGAGTTTGCTGACAGCAACATGCTGCAACAGATTAATTACAGCTGGATGAATGATGTCCGTAAATGGTTTTGGATAGACGCCCATACCAATTACACAGATAGATAAAACTGCCATCAAGAAATACTCACGACCGTTCAAATCCTTTAACGCTTCAACGTGGGAATTGTTAACGGTACCGAAAAATACGCGCTTCACCATCCACAAGGAATAAGCTGCGCCCAAAATTAATGCTGTAGCAGCTAGGATGCCGATAACAAAGTCGTAATCAACCGCAGCTAAGATCACCATGAACTCACCAACAAACCCAGAGGTAGCAGGTAAACCACAGTTGGCCATCGCCATTAATACGGCAAATGCAGTAAATGCAGGCATGCGATGCACTACGCCACCGTAATCAGCGATCTGACGGGTATGCATGCGGTCATAAAGCACGCCAATGGACAAGAACATCGCACCGGCAACAAAGCCATGTGAAATCATCTGCACAATACCGCCCTCAATACCCAGCGGACTAAAGAGGAAGAATCCTAATGTAACAAAGCCCATGTGAGCCACAGACGAATAGGCAACCAGTTTTTTCATGTCTTTTTGAACAAGAGCAACTGCACCCACATAGATCACCGCAACCAAAGATAAGAAGATTACAAATGGGCCTAAGTACTGGCTTGCATCTGGCGCGATTGGCAAAGAGAACCTCAGAAATCCATAGGCACCAAGCTTCAACATAATTGCAGCCAAGACTACTGAGCCACCTGTTGGGGCCTCGACGTGGACGTCTGGTAGCCAAGTATGTAATGGCCACATTGGAACCTTAACAGCAAACGCCATAAAGAATGCTGCAAACAAAAGGATCTGCTCAACAATATCTAGTCGGGCATTTTGCCAAGCCAGGATATCGAATGTATTAGTCACGTTGTACAAATACAGCATGGCAATCAAGGTAAGCAAAGAGCCAAGCAAGGTGTACAAGAAAAACTTAAATGCCGCATAAATACGGTTGTGACCGCCCCATACACCAATGATGATGTACATCGGAATTAATGTCGCCTCAAAGAACACATAGAAAAGCAAAGCGTCAAGAGCACAAAATACGCCGATCATTAATCCTGACAGGATCATGAATGAGGCCATGTATTGCGACACCTTAGTCTGGATCACTTCCCACGCTGCAATCACCACAATGATGTTGATGAACGCAGTTAAAACAATAAACCAAACAGAAATACCATCAATACCTAGGTGGTAATTAATGTCGTAACGCGGAATCCAGCTGATTTTTTCAACGAACTGCATCCCGGAATTAGCGATGTCGAAATTAATCAACAATGGAAGCGTTGCAATGAAGCTTAGCACCGCTCCGATAAGCGTCAACCAGCGCACTCCGGCAGTTGATCTTTCAGACCCATAAAACAGAATAATGAGTCCAAAGACAATCGGGGTCCAAATGGCGTAAGAAAGAATCATAGTGGCTACTTAAGTAACAAAGGCCTAGCGAACAAAAGGCAGGTAAGCATACAAAACCCAAGCTAACAATACTGCTAGGCCCGCAATCATTGCGAAGGCATAGTGGTAGAGATAACCGGATTGCAAATGACGAATTACTCCGGCAAAGCGCCCTACTGTATGCGCACTGCCATTAACAATGAAACCATCGATGATCTTTTGATCGCCACGATGCCATAAGAAGCCGCCGATCCAAATTAGACCTTTAGCAAACACGGCTTGGTTGATTTCATCGAGGTAATACTTGTTATCAAATAATTTCTTAATTGGCGCAAATGTTTCAGCAACTTTTGCTGGTAGCTTAGGAGCCCAAAGATAACCAATTGCAGCAGTTAGCACGCCAAGCGCTACCAACAACAAGACGGGGGATGTGAATGCATGAATTGCCATAGCAACTGGACCATGGAACTCATCTTCCAATTCTTTCATTACCGGATGGCGCGCTAAGTCAATAAAGATGGAGTCGCCAAAGTATGTCCCGAATAACAACGGCGAGATTGTGTAGAAGCCAATGATCACGGATGGAATTGCCAAAAGGATCAATGGCAAAGTCACAACGAATGGTGATTCATGTGGCTTTTGACCTGGAGCTAAACCATGATGCGCATGATCGTCACCCTGCTCCGCATGATCATGATGATGGTCGTGAGCATGTGAATCCTCATGACCCCAGCGTGCTTTGCCGTGGAATACATAGAAATACAAACGGAATGAATATAGTGCCGTTACGAATACGCTAGCCATGACTGCAAAGTAAGCAAAGCCTGAACCGGGGATATGACTTGCAGCTACCGCTTCAATAATGGAGTCTTTTGAATAGAAGCCTGAGAAGAATGGAGTTCCCACTAGTGCCAGATTGCCCAATAACATCATCAAGCAAGTAATTGGCATATATTTCCACAGGCCGCCCATCTTACGCATATCTTGCTCATGATGCATACCAAGAATTACGCTACCTGCAGCAAGGAATAACAATGCTTTAAAGAAAGCATGCGTCATCAAATGAAAGATAGCTACCGGATATGCAGAAACACCCAATGCGACAGTCATGTAACCCAGCTGAGACAAAGTTGAATATGCAACAACGCGCTTGATATCGTTTTGCACAATACCGAGGAAGCCCATAAAGAGCGCTGTAATCGAGCCAATCACCAAGATAAAGCTCAGCGCGACATCTGAAAGTTCAAACAGTGGTGACATGCGTGACACCATGAAAATACCAGCGGTTACCATGGTTGCAGCATGAATCAATGCGGAAATTGGCGTTGGGCCTTCCATTGAATCTGGTAGCCAAACGTGTAAAGGGAATTGGGCTGACTTACCCATTGCACCAATAAACAAGCAGATGCAAGCAACCGTCATCAAGTTCCAGCTAGTACCAGGCAATGTCTGGGCCGCTAAAGCAGAGTTCTGAGAGAAGATCACGTCATATTGCATCGAGCCAGTGCTAGCCAAAAGAATACCTATACCCAAGATGAAACCAAAGTCACCAACCCGGTTAACTAAGAAAGCCTTCATATTGGCAAACACAGCAGACTGGCGTTCAAAGTAAAAGCCAATCAACAGATAAGAAACGACACCCACAGCTTCCCAGCCAAAGAAGAGTTGCAACAAGTTATTACTCATCACCAACATCAACATTGCAAAGGTAAATAAGGAAATATAGGAGAAGAAGCGGTTGTAACCTTCTTCGCCTTGCATATACCCAATGGTATAGATGTGAACCATCAATGACACAAAGGTCACTACACACATCATAGTTGCTGTTAATGGGTCAATCAGGAAGCCAATATCTAAATTGAGTTCGCCTAATTGCATCCAATGGTAAACAGTTCCATTGAAATAGAAGCCATCCATCACTTGAACTAATACATTGCAGGAAAGCACGAATGCAATGGTTACACCCAAAATAGTTACAAACTGACTGGCCCCATGACCAATGCGATTGCCGCCTAGCTTGGTGCCAAAGAAACCGGCAATGATAGAGCCGACTAACGGCGCCAAAGGAATGGCGCAAAGTACAGGTATGTTTAAGGTCAATTGCATGACTAGCCTTTTAGGTGGTCAAGATCATCGGCATTAATTGTGTCAACCTTACGGAAGAGCACAACCAAAATTGCCAAGCCGATAGCCGCCTCAGCAGCTGCCACAGTCAAAATAAAGAATACGAATACTTGACCAGCCATATCACCCAAATAATGGGAGAAAGCTACAAAGTTCATGTTCACCGAGAGAAGCATCAGCTCAATTGCCATTAGCAAAACGATGACGTTCTTGCGGTTTAAGAAAATTCCGATAACGCTAGTTGCAAATAAGATTGCACCCAGCACTAAATAATGAGCGAGAGTGATATTCATTTTTTCTCCCCTCTTGTATCTTGCTTTGCAGCCATGTCTGAACCCATTTTCACAATGCGCATGCGATCTGCCGCAACGACATTGACTTGCTCGTGAATATTCTGCGATTTAGAGTCTTTGCGATTACGCAATGTCAATGCTACAGCGGCAATAATCGCCACCAGCAAGATCACACCAGCAACCTCAAAGGCGTATACATAATCTACAAAGATCAGCATACCCAAAGCTTGGGTATTGTTAGCCATCATTTCTTCAGGCATAGGCTGCACTGGAACATTGGTTCCAATAAAGCTACGAATGATCACAATCGATAATTCTAGAACAATAACGGCACCCATCAAGAAGGCGACTGGCAGAAACTTTTTGAAATCGCGACGTAAATGTTCAATATCTAAGTCCAGCATCATCACTACGAAGAGGAATAAGACCATCACTGCGCCAACATAAACCAGTATCAGAGCCAAGCTTAAGAATTCAGCCTTGAGCAACATCCAAAGGCCTGATGCGCAAAAGAACGCTAATACCAAAAATAGCGCTGCATGCACTGGGTTACGAGCAGTGATCACGCGAAGCGCAGAAATCACCAATAAGCCTGCAAAACCATAGAAGAACATGGCAAATAAAGTAGATGGATCGAATGTCATATTAGTTAAGCTCGATTCGATTAACGGTAAGGTGCATCGGCTGCACGGTTAGCGGCGATATCTTTTTCATATTTATCGCCTACAGCTAAAAGCATATCTTTGGTGAAATACAAGTCGCCGCGCTTATCGCCGAAATACTCAAAAATATTTGTTTCAACGATGGCGTCTACTGGACAAGCCTCTTCACAGAAACCACAGAAAATACATTTCGTGAGATCGATGTCATAACGACTGGTGCGACGAGTGCCATCATCACGCTCGGCAGTTTCAATAGTGATGGCATAAGCTGGACAAACTGCTTCACATAGCTTGCAGCCGATACAACGCTCTTCACCATTTTCATAACGACGAAGAGCATGCAAACCGCGGAAGCGGCTGGATAAAGGCGTCTTTTCTTCCGGATATTGAACAGTAATTTTAGGCTTGAAGAGATAGCGGCCCGTAATAGACATACCGACCAAGATGTCTCTTAGCATCAAGCTATCGAGGAATTGGGAAATTTTCTTAAACATGATTTATCAACTTATTTCCAAATATTCCATGGGGAGACAACCCACGCGCCGATAACAACCACCCAGAAAACTGAGATGGGAATAAAGATTTTCCAACCCAAGCGCATGATTTGGTCATAGCGATAGCGCGGTAATGTGGCGCGTAACCAGATAACGCAGGATAAGAGGAAGAATGTTTTACCAATTAACCAGAAGAAGCCTGGAATATCACGCAAGATTGGCAAGTCAACAATCGGCAACCAACCGCCTAAAAACATGATAGATGCAACAGCTGCAATCAAAATCATGTTGGCATACTCTGCCAAGAAGAACATTGCAAAAGACATACCTGAGTACTCAACCATGTGTCCAGCTACGATCTCAGACTCACCCTCAACTACGTCAAATGGGTGGCGGTTTGTTTCAGCCACGCCAGAGATAAAGTAAATCAAGAACATTGGTAATAAAGGTAACCAATTCCACGAGAGGAAATTAAGGCCCATGCTGGCAAAGTAGCCCTGCTCTTGTGAAGTAACGATGGTACTTAAATTTAATGAACCCGAGGTAAGCAAGACGGTAACCAATGCAAATCCCATTGCAATCTCATAGGAGATCATTTGGGCTGATGCGCGCATTGCACCGAGGAACGGATATTTAGAGTTAGAAGACCAACCAGCCAAGATGACCCCATAAACACCAATAGAAGAAATAGCCATGATGTAAAGCAAGCCTGCGTTTACATCAGCTAAAACCATCTTTGCCTGAAATGGAATCACCGCCCAAGCAGCAAATGCAGGCATGATCACCATAATTGGTGCAATGAAGTACAAAACCTTGCTTGCTTGAGCAGGAGCAATAATCTCTTTCATCAAGAGCTTCAATGCATCAGCAATTGGCTGCAATAAACCCAGGGGACCGACGCGATTTGGACCAAGTCGAATATGCATCCAGCCAATTAACTTTCTTTCCCAGAGGGTTAAGTAAGCTACACAACCAAACATTGGCAATACGATGATCACAATGCGCACTAATGCCCAAACTAAGGGCCACAGTGAGCCGAAAATAGCCTCACCTTGAGTGGTAATGAGGTTCAAGAAATTATCCATCTCGTCCCTTATGCCTTACTAACGGTTACTGGACCAAACATCGACCCTAATTTGGCACTAGCCATGGTGCCAGCAGAAATTCTGACAGCACCAGGCGCTAAATTAACTTCTAATGTTGCCGACATATCAACAGAATGAGAATCTTGGGTAACCCGAACTGCATCACCCTCTTTGAGACCCAATTCAGCGAAAGTGGTTTTATTTAAGCCTATCTGGTTGCCACGCTTAGCATCACGTGTTGACTGCAAAGCAGAAGAACGACGCACAATTTGATCGCCAGCATAAATATTGACATCAGCCAAACGCTCGAGACCATTGAAGGGTGCCAGATTTCCATTGGCAATCGATGAGCTCATAGCTTTGTTATTTAAGCGATTGCAATAACCATCATCCAATGCTTCTCCTAGCACTTCCTCAGGAGCATTAAACAAGAAACCGTCTAAACCTAAGAGACCACCTAATACTCGCAAAACTTTCCATGCTGGACGCGAATCGCCTAAAGGCTTCACTGAAGGTTGAACTGTTTGAACTCTACCTTCTAAATTCACAAAGGTAGAGACTGTCTCTGAGAACACTGAAGTAGGCAGAATGACATCAGCTACCTCCATCAAGTCAGCACTCTTATAGGCGCTCAAAGCAATAACGGTATTAGCCTTTGCCAAAGCTGCACGAGCGGCTGCTGGGTTTGGCAAATCTGAATCTGGCTCGATATTCATCAAGATCACTGCGCGACGTTCGCCAGATAAGACTGACTCAACACCCACGCCGTTAGCATTCACTAAAGATGCGCCAACGGCATTGCCGCCAACTGGTAAGAAGCCCAAAGTAGCACCAGTCTGATCAGCAATAAATTGCGCCATGACGTGTAAGTCAGAAGCATGGTGATGCGCAATAGCAGCAGAACCAAGCAATACAGCTTTTGACTCGCCGGAAAGCAAACTATCGGCAATCTTCTGCGCCGCAGGAGAAATGGTTAGATTAAATGTGCCAACTGGCGCTGTTAATGATTTTGCTTTTGCAACAGCAAGTGCAACTTCACTCAATGCATTCAACCATGCGCTTGGAGCTACTGAAATACCGCTACTTGGAATCAACCAGTCATCACCACCTGCATCAATACGTAATACTTGCAAAGCGCGTTTGCTGGCAGCACGAATACGAGCAGCCAATACAGGCTGGTCTTTACGTAAGAAACTACCGACAACCAATACACGATCCAGTTCATTGATCTTGGCGATTGGCATACCCAACCATGGCGCTGCTGCTGCAGCTTTTACATCAGTTTGGCGCAATCGAGTTTCCATTTGTTTGGAACCCAAGCTACGCACCAACTTTTGCAAGAGGTGCAATTCCTCGGTGGAAGATATTGGATGAGCTAAAGCCCCAATGAACTCAGGACCACTTTCCGCTGAAATTGTTTTCAGAGAATGGGCAACATAATCTAAAGCTGACTGCCAATCTGTTTCTAACCACTGGCCACCCTGCTTCACCATAGGTGTGGTTACACGATCAGCGCTATTTAAACCTTCATAAGAGAAGCGATCACGATCGCTAATCCAGCATTCATTAATGGATTCGTTTTCTAGAGCAACTACACGCATGACTTTATTAGCTTTAGTCTGAACTGTAGTGTTAGCACCTAAGCTATCGTGCGGACTAACTGAACGTTTACGTCCGAGTTCCCATGTACGTGCTGCATAACGGAATGGCTTGCTGGTTAAAGCGCCAACTGGACACAAATCAATCATGTTTCCAGACAACTCTGAATCTACCGTCTGACCAACAAAGGTGGTGATCTCGGAATGCTCGCCGCGGTTAACCATACCTAACTCCATAACGCCGGCAACTTCTTGTCCGAAGCGTACACAACGAGTGCAATGGATGCAACGTGTCATCTCTTGCATGGAGATCAATGGGCCAACATTTTTATGGAAGACTACTCGCTTCTCTTCATCGTAGCGTGAGTTTGATTTTCCGTAACCAACTGCTAAGTCTTGTAACTGACACTCGCCACCCTGATCGCAAATTGGGCAATCTAATGGATGGTTAATGAGCAAGAATTCCATGACAGAACGCTGAGCTTCTACCGCCTTGGCAGAATGCGTAAACACCTTCATGCCTTGAGTTACTGGTGTAGCACAAGCGGGTAGAGGTTTGGGAGCCTTCTCTACTTCAACCAAACACATGCGGCAGTTAGCGGCAATCGATAACTTCTTGTGATAACAGAAGTGAGGAACGTAGGTGCCGAGCTTGTTCGCGGCGTGCATCACCATCGAACCTTGCGGAACTTCTACAGTCTTACCATCTAATTCGATTTCTACCATGCTCACTTTTAGATATCCCGTACTCTAAATCTTTATAAAGGTTTTGCAGAATCTAAGCAGCGCTTATGTTCTACGTGATACGCAAATTCATCCATGTAATGTTTCAACATGCCACGTACCGGCATTGCTGCTGCATCACCTAAAGCGCAAATCGTACGACCTTGAATATTGGCAGCTACGTCATTGAGCAAATCCAAGTCCTCTGGACGCCCTTCACCATGTTCAATGCGATGAACAATGCGCCATAACCAACCAGTACCTTCACGACATGGGGTGCATTGACCACAAGATTCTTCGTGATAGAAATAGGACAAACGCTCTAAGGCGCGGACCATACAACGGGACTCGTTCATCACAATCACAGCGCCAGATCCCAACATAGATCCTGCTTTTGCAATGCTGTCGTAATCCATAGTCAGATCCATCATCTGCACACCAGGAACAACTGGCGCAGAAGATCCTCCAGGAATTACAGCCTTCAAAGCTTTGCCATCACGCATACCGCCAGCAAGCTTTAAGAGCTCTGCAAATGGGGTTCCCAACGGAATTTCATAGTTGCCTGGATGAACTACGTCACCCGATACCGAGAATATTTTGGTTCCACCATTATTGGGTTTTCCAAGTTCCAAATAGGCCGGACCGCCGATGGCCAAAATGAATGGCACAGCGGCAAATGTTTCGGTGTTATTAATGGTTGTAGGTTTGCCATACAAGCCAAAACTTGCAGGGAATGGTGGCTTAAAGCGTGGCTGCCCTTTTTTACCTTCTAGAGATTCAAGCAAGGCTGTCTCTTCACCGCAAATATAAGCACCCCAACCTGGCGATGCATGCAACTGGAAGGAGAAATCGCTTCCTAGTATTTTGTCACCAAGGTATCCAGCAGCACGCGCCTCTTCAAGCGCCTCTTCGAAGCGAGAATACACATCCCAGATTTCACCGTGGATGTAGTTGTAACCAACCGTAATACCCATTGTATAGGCGCCGATGATCATGCCTTCGATCAAAGCGTGTGGGTTATATCGCATGATGTCACGGTCTTTAAAAGTACCGGGCTCACCTTCATCGCTATTGCAAACTAAATATTTTTGTCCCGGGAATTGACGGGGCATAAAGCTCCACTTCAAACCTGTTGGGAAGCCTGCGCCTCCGCGACCACGTAATGAAGAAGCTTTTAATTCGGCAATGATGGCATCAGGAGATACTTTGTCGTTAATTAAACGACGTAATTGTTGATAGCCCCCACGGCTTTCGTAATCCTTTAAACACCAGTTATCTCCATTTAATCCAGCGAGGATTAAAGGCTTGATATGGCGATCGTGCAAGCTGGTCATGCTACTTTCCCTTCTGCACGCAAATCACTCAATAAAGCATCGATCTTTTCTTTACTCATAAAACTGCACATGCGCTTGTCATTCACCAACATCACTGGCGAATCACCACAGGCACCCATGCACTCACCCTCTTTCAAGGTAAAAGTTCCACATGGGGTAGTTTCGTTGTAGCCAATACCTAAAGTCTCTTTAAGGTATGTTGCTGCAGTTTCACCATGGGTTAATTGGCATGGCAAATTAGTACAAATTACCAATTTGTATTTACCAATTTTCTTGGTGTTGTACATGTTGTAAAAAGTTGCGACTTCATCAACAGCAATACTTGGCATTTCTAAAATCTGGGCAACCGTTTCAATAACTTCAGGAGAAACCCAACCCACCTCAGTTTGAGCAGCAATCAAACAAGCCATCACAGCAGATTGCTTGTGCTCAGCAGGATACTTAGCGATATTGCGATGAATATCAGCCAGTGTTTTATCGGATAGTTGCAGAGTCGTAGTCATTAAATATTCCTTGGCACGCCTTATTAGCGGTCAATCTCCCCGAACACAATATCTTGGGTACCAATAATGGTTACTGCATCAGCCAACATGTGGCCACGTGACATCTCGTCCATTGCCGACAAATGCACAAATCCTGGGGCACGAATCTTCATGCGATAGGGTTTATTCGCGCCATCAGAAATTAAGTAAATGCCAAATTCACCCTTAGGATGCTCAACGGCTGAGTAAGCCTCGCCATCAGGAACGTGGATGCCTTCAGTAAATAATTTGAAATGGTGAATGAGCTCCTCCATATTAGTTTTCATATCCACACGCTTTGGTGGGGAAACCTTATGGTTGTCGCTCATGACAGCGCCTGGATTAGCCTTTAGCCAAGCCACACACTGCTTGATGATGCGATTAGATTGACGCATTTCTTCCATGCGAACCAAATAACGATCATAAGAATCGCCATTCACGCCAACTGGGATATCAAAATCTAAACGGTCATAGACTTCGTATGGTTGTTTCTTACGTAAATCCCACTCGATACCTGAACCGCGTAGCATCGGACCAGTGAAGCCGAGCTGCAATGCACGCTCTGGAGTCACGATACCGATATTCACCAATCGTTGCTTCCATATCCGGTTATCGGTTAAAAGGTTGCAATACTCGTCAACATTGGCATCAAAGCCATTAGTAAATTGCTCAATGAAGTCCAATAATGTGCCGCTACGGTTTTCATTCAAACGCTTAATGGCAGATGTACTGCGAATCTTGTTCTTGGTGTACTGAGCCATTTGATCAGGCAAGTCACGATATACGCCACCTGGACGATAGTAAGCAGCATGCATCCGTGCACCAGATACCGCCTCATACATATCAAAGATATCTTCGCGATCACGGAAAGCGTACAAGAAGACAGCCATCGCACCAACGTCCAGACCATGACAGCCAATCCATAGCAAATGATTGAGCAAACGAGTGAGTTCGTCATACATCACGCGAATGTATTGAGCGCGCAATGGAACATCAACCTGCAGTAATTTTTCAATGGCCATGACATAAGCATGCTCATTGGACATCATAGAAACGTAATCTAAACGATCCATATATGGAACGTTTTGGATCCAAGTACGTGTTTCAGCCAATTTCTCAGTAGCGCGATGCAATAAACCGATATGCGGATCGGCACGCTGAATTACCTCGCCATCGAGCTCAAGCACTAAGCGTAATACGCCGTGCGCTGCAGGATGCTGAGGACCGAAATTGAGGGTGTAGTTCTTAATTTGTGCCATGACTTAAACCGAACCTCCGTACTGCTCTTCACGAACAATGCGTGGAGTAATTTCTCGAGCCTCGATCGTGACCGGTTGATAGACAACACGTTTTAACTCTGGGTCATAACGCATTTCCACATTGCCGCTAATTGGGAAATCTTTTCTAAATGGATGACCGATGAAGCCGTAGTCAGTCAAAATACGACGCAAGTCTTCGTGACCGTCAAATAGGATGCCGTAGAGATCAAATGCCTCACGCTCAAACCAATTGGCCGCAGCCCAAACTGGTGTAATTGAGGCCACTAATGGGTAGCTATCATCAGGCGCAAAAACACGAACACGTAAACGCCAGTTGTGCTGCAAAGAAAGCAGATGACTTACAACACCAAAGCGCAGACCACTCCACGCTCCATCACGGAAATCTTGATAGTCAACACCACACAGATCAATCATTTGCTCAAAAGCAAGCGAAGGATCGTCACGTAACAACATGGCAGATTCAAAATAAGTGTCCGCATTAACAACTACAGTCACCTCACCCAATGCAATCTCAATGGATTTAGCTCGCTTACCTAAAACTTTTTCTAAGTTGGCCGCTAATTGAATTAAACGATCTGACATGATTTAAGCCTTCCGCGCAATCGTACTTGTACGAGCGATCTTGGATTGCAACTGAATAATTCCGTAGATCAAAGCTTCCGCTGTTGGAGGGCAACCAGGCACATAAATATCCACTGGCACAATACGGTCGCAACCACGGACAACTGAATATGAGTTGTGATAGTAGCCGCCACCATTTGCGCAAGAACCCATGGAGATAACCCAGCGCGGTTCTGGCATCTGGTCATACACTTTACGTAATGCAGGGGCCATCTTGTTGCACAAAGTACCTGCAACAATCATCAAATCGGATTGACGTGGAGATGGGCGGAATACAACGCCAAATCGATCCAAGTCATAACGGGAAGCGCCCGCATGCATCATCTCTACGGCACAACAAGCTAGACCAAAGGTCATAGGCCATAAGGAGCCGTTACGCGTCCAGTTAATTAACTGGTCCGCAGTGGTGGTTACAAAACCTTCTTTGAGTACGCCTTCTAATGCCATATCTATCACTCCCAGTCGAGAGCGCCCTTTTTCCAGATATATACAAATCCCACGATAAATTCCAAGAGGAAAATCACCATAGAGGCGTAGCCAAGCAATCCAATGTCACGAAGCGCTACACCCCATGGAAATAGGAATGCAGTTTCTAAGTCAAACAGGATGAAGAGAATGGCGATTAAGTAGTAACGCACGTCAAACTTCATACGCGCATCTTCGAAAGCCTCAAAACCGCACTCATAGGGAGAGAGTTTTTCAGCATCAGGCTTCGAAGGAGCCAAGATTTTTCCGAGGAACATGGGGACCAATCCCACCCCAATACCTACGAGGATAAAAAGCAGAACAGGAAAGTAATTAGCGAGATTCAAAATAGCCCTGATTCGTTTGTCTGGTAATTCCTAAAAACAACAAATTATTACTTATTCCACTACATAAGACATTGATTTAGAGCAAAAAACGCTGATCAATACCCTTTTTTGGTGCCGACGGCGAGACTCGAACTCGCACAGCCTAAGCCACTACCCCCTCAAGATAGCGTGTCTACCAATTTCACCACGTCGGCATCTTGCAAAACTCATCAATTCTACTGCATTGCACAAGTGCACTACCCCAAATTCTGGGCTAGAAAATCTGTAAAAGCCTACTCTTTTACTTAGGAACCGCTGGTTTACTTGGGTCCTGTGTTGGGGCTACTGGAGCGGCAGGCGTTGCTGCCGGGGCAACAGTTCCAGAGAGAACACCAGGACTTACTTCTTTCTTGTTGCCAATCCAAGTAATTCCTAAAGTACAAAGGAAGAAAACTGCTGCAAAAACAGCCGTTGTATGGGACAAGAAATTAGCAGATCCGCTAGCGCCAAAGAGGCTACCAGAAGAGCCCGAGCCGAAGGCTGCACCCATATCGGCACCCTTGCCTTGCTGTAATAGCACCAATAGAATGACAGCCAAAGCTGAAATTACCTGCAATACGATCAATAAAGTCTTAAACCATTCCACAGCTTATCTCCAAATAAAAAATTTATGCCTGACAAATGGCCAGAAAGTCTTGGGGATTCAATGATGCTCCCCCAACCAATCCACCATCTATATCTGGCATGGCAAATAATTCAACAGCATTGTCAGGCTTGACACTGCCACCGTACAAAATTCCAACGTGAGATGCAACATCCTCATTAAATTCAGCCAATTGCAGACGAATAGCACGATGCATATCTTGTGCAACTTGGGCGCTGGCAACTTTGCCTGTACCGATTGCCCATACTGGCTCATAAGCTATTAAGCAGTCAGCAAGCCGGTCTTGTAAAACACCCGTCTGCTTTGCAACCTGAGCACAAACAATCTCTTCCGCCCTACCTGAATTTCTTTCATCAGCAGTCTCACCAACACAAATCACTGGAGTCATCCCACTGTCCAACACCTCGAGGGCTTTAGCAGCAACGACCTCATCGACCTCCTGATGCATATGACGGCGCTCAGAGTGCCCAACGATGACATAAGTACAACCGAGCTCTTGGAGCATAGAAGCGGCAACTTCACCGGTATAAGCACCTGAACTATGGGCTGATGCGTCTTGTGCGCCTAGATTCAAAAAAGCCAAAGAATGCTCTTTAATTAACTGTGCGCATTGAGATAAATACGGAAATGGCGGGCAGACCGCATATTTACGTCCTGATGGCATGCCACTCTCCATGCCACGAGCAACGGTTTTGATCCAGTCCTGATTACTTGCAAGACTGCCATTCATTTTCCAATTGCCGATAACGATGAGTGGTCGCATAGGGATAATGAATATTTCTAAACTGTTAAAACAATTTTGCCAACGTGCTCGGATGACTCCATCAATGCATGAGCATCAGCCGCCTGATCTAGCGAAAACGTTTTATAAATGACTGGCTTCAGTTTGCCGGCATTGAGCAAAGGCCAAACATTCTCAAAAAGCTGCTTGGTAATTTGCTTCTTAAATGAAACTGGGCGTGGACGTAATGTTGAGCCGGTAATCGTTAAGCGACGGCGCAGAATCTGATTGGTACTAACTTCCGCTTTTGAGCCGCCTTGGATGGCAATAATCACAATGCGACCATCATCAGCGAGACAGTCAATTTCTTTTTGCACGTAAGCGCCGGTGACCATATCTAAAATAACATTGACACCCTTACCGTCAGTTGCCTTCTTCACTTCTTCTACAAAATCTTGCGTCTTGTAGTTGATAGCGAGATCAGCACCTAATGCTACGCATGCGGCACATTTTTCATCCGTACCAGCAGTTACGAATACTTTATGGCCCAAAGCTTTAGCAATCAGGATTGCAGTCACGCCGATACCACTAGAGCCACCTTGAACCAATAATGTTTCGCCTTCGGCCAATTGACCCCGCATAAAGACGTTGCTCCATACGGTATAAAACGTTTCAGGCAATGCTGCAGCTTCTTGGTCAGTAAACCCGTTAGGGTAAGGCAAGCACTGGGCTACAGGCGCAGTACACAAATCAGCGTAACCACCACCTTGAACGAGAGCGCAAACCTTATCACCCAGCTTTAAGCTAAAAACATTATCAGCATGAGCCAAATCGCCACCAACGATTTCACCAGCAACTTCAAGACCGGGAATATCAGATGCGCCAGCTGGAACCGGGTAATGCCCCTTACGCTGCAAAACGTCAGGTCGATTAATTCCAGCCGCCAGAACTTTGATCAGAATTTCGCCAGTCCCTGCAGCAGGAGCCGCTGGATCAGGGCGAGTAGTTGGCACCAGCATTTCTGGGGCGCCAAATTCCTTGATTTCAATTACGCGCATAGATACTCCCGAGGCTTCTTGCTTAGGCAGTTTCGTCAGATGCAGGAGCTGCTTCAACAGCAACGCCAGCTAAAGGAGCAATCGTGCCGCCTTCATCAGCCATCGCAGCTTTCAATGACAAACGTAAACGGCCACGCTCATCAGCAGCAAGCAATTTCACGCGAACCACTTGGCCTTCTGCCAAATAGTCTTTAACTTCTTTTACGCGCTCATTTGAAATCTCAGAGATGTGCAGTAGGCCATCTTTACCAGGAAGAATATTGACCAAAGCGCCGAATTCGAGCAACTTCACAACTGGGCCTTCGTAGATCTTGCCTACCTCAGCTTCAGCGGTGATACCTTCGATACGCGCTTTAGCTTCAGCCATACCCTCAGCGGAAGTAGAGGCAATTGTTACGGTACCGTCATCTTTGATGTCGATGCTGCAACCAGTTTCTTTAGTCAAGGCTTGAATTGTTGCGCCACCTTTACCGATTACTTCACGAATCTTGTCTGGATGAATCTTGAAAGAAACCATACGTGGAGCATGAGCTGACAATTCTGTACGAACTGAACCCATTGCTTCTTGCATTTTGCTCAAGATGTGCAAACGACCTTCTTTTGCTTGTGCCAAAGCCACTTGCATAATTTCTTTAGTAATACCTTGAACTTTAATATCCATCTGAAGTGCAGTAATACCGTTAGCAGTACCCGCTACTTTAAAATCCATGTCGCCCAAGTGATCTTCGTCACCCAAGATGTCTGTCAATACAGCAAAACGATTGCCGTCAAGAATCAAACCCATTGCTACGCCAGCAACGTGTGCTTTAACTGGAACACCAGCATCCATCATCGCCAAACAGCCGCCGCAAACAGAAGCCATTGAAGATGAACCATTGGACTCAGTAATCTCTGAAACCACACGAATGCTGTATGCAAAATCTTCAGCACTTGGCAGTACTGGAATCAATGCGCGCTTAGCTAAACGGCCGTGACCAATTTCACGACGCTTTGGGCTACCTACACGGCCAGTTTCGCCAGTAGCGAATGGAGGCATGTTGTAGTGGAACATGAAACGATCACGGTACTCACCTTCAAGGGCATCAATGATTTGCTCGTCACGTGCAGTACCTAAAGTAGCTACAACGAGTGCCTGTGTTTCACCACGGGTAAACAATGCAGAGCCGTGTGTACGCGGCAATACGCCATTGCGAATTTCAATCGGACGCACAGTACGTGTATCACGACCATCAATACGTGGCTCGCCGTTCAAAATCTGGCTACGAACAATCTTCGCCTCGATTTCAAACAGAATGTCGTTAACAGCTACCGCGTCAACATCACCCTCTTCTTGTAACTTAGCAACAACTTCTTTAGTAATTTCTTTGAGCTTGTCTGAGCGAGCCCCTTTTTGACGAATCTGATAAGCCTCGCGCAATGGCGCTTCAGCCAAAGCGGTAACCTTGGCAATAAATGGCTCATCTTTGGGAGCAGCTGTCCAATCCCACTCTGGCTTGCCAGCTTCAGAAACCAATTCGTTGATAGCGTTAATCGCAGTCTGCATTTGGTCGTGACCATATACAACTGCACCTAACATGACTTCTTCAGAAAGCTGGTTAGCTTCAGACTCAACCATCAATACAGCGGCTTGTGTACCAGCAACGATCAAATCAAGTTCGCTAGTAGCTTGCTCTGTACGAGTTGGGTTCAAGAGGTATTGGCCATTAGCATAACCAACGCGTGCTGCGCCAACTGGGCCAGCAAATGGAATGCCTGAAATAGCCAAAGCTGCAGAAGCCGCGATCAAAGCGGGAATATCAGAAGGAACATCAGGATTGATAGACAACACATGAACCACAACTTGAACTTCGTTCAAGAAGCCTTCTGGAAACAAAGGACGCAATGGACGATCGATCAAACGGGAGATCAACGTCTCACCTTCAGATGGACGACCTTCACGACGGAAGAAGCCGCCGGGAATCTTACCTGCTGCGTATGTTTTTTCTAGGTAGTCAACAGTCAACGGGAAAAAAGACTGGCCTGGCTTTGCAGACTTAGAGGCCACTACTGTGCCCATTACTACTGTGTCATCGACGTTAACAATAACGGCGCCACCAGATTGACGAGCGATCTCGCCCGTTTCCATAGTTACCTGATGATTACCCCATTGAAAACTTTTTACTGCTTTTTTAAACATTGTCATTCTGATCTTCTCCAAATTGTTCACACAAAACTCACATGAGAGTTGCGCTTGTCGTGGGATAAAGCAGTGTCACGACAACACTGGAGCGATTTAAGATCACAAGGGATGCCATTCCAGGGAGACTCTGAATCAACTTTCAGAAGCTCATTGGAATGACACAATCCCCTACACAAATAATCTTGAAGCGCCCAAAAAAACATGCCATCTGCTTAAGACTGAATCCGCGAAGAAACAACCCTAAGATAGATGGCATTGCATACCGATAAGAATTACTTACGGAGACCTAATTTCTCAATTAATGCGCGATAGCGATCCAAATCTTTGCCTTTGAGGTAATCCAAGAGGCGACGGCGACGTGAAACCATCTTCAACAAACCACGACGGCTGTGATGATCTTTAGCGTTAGCCTTGAAATGGGGGGTTAATTCATTAATGCGGGCTGTGAGCAATGAAACTTGAACTTCAGGGCTACCCGTATCGTTTGCGCTGCGCGCGTTATCTTTGACGATTTCCGCCGTTTTAATATCAGCAACTGCCATTTTTAATACTCCTTACTTGCGAACACTTGAGCTTTCACCCAATCTGTGTCGTGCGATTAACAAAATAAAACAAAAAAAGCTTTAAAAATCAAAGCCATCGAATTGTAGCAGAGCCGGCATGTATTTACCGGATTGCCCCATGGAACTTGTTATCCTGTAGACTAAGATTTATCCAAATAAATACACTTTTCCTTTAATAAACAATAACTTATAAAATATGTCCCCACTATTTCGCCCGCTTGTCACATTTCTCTGCATCGGATTTGGCCTTTTTCAACCTGCCTATGCCCAATTTGGATCCTTTTTTGGGCAAGACAAAACCGTTGCCGAGCAACGTCAGGATATTTTGATCAAAAACCAGGCAATTCTGAAGCAGCTTTATGAGGCGCAGCCAAAAGCAAAGGAGCTTATTGAAAAGTCAGTTGGCTATGCGACCTTTAGTAACTTCGGCATGAAAATTCTGATTGCAGGGGGCGGAACTGGTAGCGGCGTTGTGATCAACAAAGCAAATAAGAAGCCCGTCTACATGAATATGGCTGAAGTACAGGCTGGCTTGGGTCTTGGCATTAAATCGTTCCAAAATATTTTTATATTTGAAACCGAAGCTGCCATGAATGACTTTATTAACTCAGGTTGGACTTTCGGTGGCCAGGTAACTGCGGCTGCGAAATACGAAAAAGATGGCGGCGCATACCAAGACGCAACCGTAGTAGCTCCAGGAGTTTTAATGTACCAACTAACAGACTCTGGCCTTGCCGCTGAAATCACCGGCAAAGGCACCAAGTACTATAAGAACACTGACTTAAATAAGTAAATCTCTTTACAGATGACTCAATGATTAAGGGGTCATCTGTGCATTGAGCTTAGCTTGGGTAGGATCATGCAATTTATTCAAAGCTGATAAATAGGCTTTTGCAGAAGCGGCAATGATATCTGGGTCAGTTCCTACACCATTCACAATACGACCGCCTTTTGCCAAGCGCACAGTAACCTCACCTTGAGACTGCGTACCTGAAGTAATGGCATTGACAGAATAGAGCAACTGCTCAGCCCCACTCTTAGCAATCTCCTCAATTGCGTTCAAGCTGGCATCCACTGGACCATTACCCTCTGCTTCGGAGCTTATCTCTTTATCACCCATACGAAATGTCACACGTGATTTAGGTCGCTCACCAGTTTCAGAATGCTGACTCAATGAGATAAATTTATAGTGCTCACCCTCTTCTGCTGCCGCAGAATCAGACATGATGGCAATAATATCTTCATCAAATATCTCAGACTTTTGGTCAGCCAATGTTTTAAATCTGATAAAAGCTTCGTTCAAATCAGCCTCAGCTTCAACGGTGATTCCCAATTCTTGCAAGCGCTGTTTAAAGGCATTGCGGCCGGATAATTTGCCCAAAACAATTTTATTAGCTGACCAACCCACATCTTCAGCGCGCATGATTTCGTAGGTGTCGCGATTCTTCAAAATGCCATCTTGATGAATGCCGGAGGTATGCGCAAAGGCATTGGCACCAACAACGGCTTTGTTAGGCTGAACTACGAAGCCAGTAATTTGAGATACCAATTTAGATGCTGGAACAATCTGCGTTGCATCAATACCGCAGACCATATCAAAGTAGTCCTTGCGGGTCCGCAAGGCCATCACAATTTCTTCTAAGGCAGTATTACCTGCACGCTCGCCCAAGCCATTGATCGTGCACTCAATTTGACGGGCGCCGCCAATCTTTACACCCGCCAAGGAATTGGCAACAGCCATTCCCAAGTCGTTATGGCAATGCACTGACCAAACGGCCTTATCAGAGTTAGGCACGCGGGTTCGCAAGGTCTTAATAAACTCGCCATATAACTCGGGAGTTGCATAACCTACGGTATCTGGAATGTTGATGGTAGATGCGCCCTCGTTAATAACCGCCTCAACTACTCTGCATAAGAAATCCATTTCCGAGCGATAACCGTCTTCAGCTGAAAATTCAATATCTTCAGCTAAGTTACGAGCAAAACGAATGGAACGCTTAGCCTGCTCTAAAACCTCTTCTGGAGACATGCGTAATTTCACGGCCATATGCAATGGACTTGTTGCCAAGAATGCATGGATACGTTTTGCGTTTGCTGCTTGCAATGCATCAGCAGCTCGTGTGATGTCCTTGTCGTTAGCTCTAGCCAATGAACAAACAATAGAGTCCTTAACGGCAGCTGCAACTGCAGATATTGCCTGGAAGTCACCCTCCGAGCTAGCAGCAAAGCCTGCCTCGATCACATCTACTTTAAGACGCTCTAACTGACGCGCAATGCGTACTTTTTCGTCTTTGGTCATAGATGCACCTGGTGATTGCTCACCATCACGCAAGGTGGTATCAAATATGATTACTTTATCGCTCATCACTACTCTCCGGTTTTAAACAATTCTGAACTTCTTCAGATAACTCAAACTCATAAAACAAAAACCCCAGCAATTAGCTGGGGCTGGTATGTGGTGGTTAATGATTCTACTTTATCTCATTAACTCAGGCCTTACCCGCCCCAAGCCTTAGGCTTAGTGCTAGCAGAAGGAGGCCAGTTAAAGGCGAGAAATTCATCAACATGGAATTAATATACCCCAAAAATAGGGAATTAGCTAAAACGTTTACCGCTGAGACGCTCCCAGGCCCAAATTACATATCCAGAGATGGAATAAATCACAAATAAACCAAACAGCGTTAATGGCGGGTTTGAGGATATCAAGACAAAGGTCAGGATCATTAAAACCATTACGCCAAATGGCACGCGGTAACGAACATCCAAGGCCTTGCCGCTATAAAAGCGGGCATTTGAGACCATAGTGAGTCCAGCATAGACAGCGATAAAGAAAGCAACCCAAGGAATGGCTGTATCGCGAACTGGAATTTTGTTGTCATCAGCCAACCAAATAAAACCAGCCATTAAAGCACCTGCAGCAGGACTTGGCAGGCCTTGAAAAAATTTCTTATCCACTACACCGGTATTCACATTAAAGCGCGCCAATCGCAAGGCAGCGCCAGCACAGTATGTAAATGCCGCCAACCACCCCCACTTACCCAAATCTTTTAATGCCCATTCATAAGCGACCAATGCAGGCGCAACACCAAATGAGACCATATCAGCAAGAGAATCGTACTGCTCACCGAAAGCGCTTTGAGTGTTGGTCATACGTGCCACACGCCCATCCATGCCGTCCAATACCATTGAAGCAAAAATGGCGATTGCCGCAATCTCAAACTGGTGATTCATTGCATTCACAATGGCATAAAAGCCACAAAACAAAGCTGCGGTTGTAAAAGCGTTTGGAAGAAGATAAATGCCCTTGCTGCGTAGGCGGGGCTTTTGAGGATGCAACTCCTCAACTTCGTAATCAATACCATCACCTAAGTCTTCAGCCCATTGATCTTGTGAAGAAGTCAGACGTTTCTGAGAGAGGCGGCTACGGTCAATACGACCACGACGGCGAAATGTAGTCAAAGAATATCCCAGTGAATAATATTTCGAATTAATCCAAACCAGGCAAACGAGCCAAGGCTGTATTTGTTGCAAATACTTTATCGCCAACGCTCACTAGCGGCTCTGCAGTGAGCGGCAAATAAATGTCTACTCGCGAACCAAAACGAATAAATCCATAGCGCTCACCTGCTTTGAGGCGATCGCCAACATGAATGTAGCAAAGAATACGGCGGGCAATTAAACCAGCAACCTGGACTAAAGTAACTACTTGACCATTAGCATCGATAACAACGGCATTTCGCTCGTTCTCTGTAGATGCCTTATCCAAATCTGCATTCACAAATTTACCAGGGAAGTATTGAATCTCTTTCACCAAGCCATTTACCGCGCTTCGATTAGAGTGCACATTAAAAACGTTCATGAATACGCTGATTTTGAGCGCTTCACGGCCAGCATACGGATCATTGGTTTTTTCAACGACAACAATCCGGCCATCTGCTGGAGATAAAACAAGATCGCGACCTAAAGCAGGAATACGCTGTGGGTCACGAAAGAACTGCAGAACAAAGAAAAAAATGATCCAAAGAGGCCATGACCAAGCTATGCCACCTAAGTAGTGAACTAGCAAAGTCACTGCTCCCACTAACGCTAAATACGGCCAACCTTCTTTCGCAATAATGGGGTGCGGATACATCATCTTTGTTCTGAGCCTTTTATTGAAATGCTATTAGTAGATGCTTAGCTTGTAGCTTAGTTCTTAGTCTGATCAACTAACTTATTCTTAGCAATCCAAGGCATCATGGCGCGCAACTTAGCACCAACTACTTCGATGTCATGTTCAGCATTCAAACGACGACGTGAAATCAAAGTAGGCGCGCCTGCTTTGTTTTCCAGGATAAAGCTCTTGGCGTACTCACCAGTCTGAATATCTTTCAAGCACTGACGCATTGCATTTTTAGTGTCTTCAGTTACAACACGTGGGCCAGTAACGTATTCACCGTACTCAGCGTTGTTAGAGATGGAATAGTTCATATTAGCAATACCACCTTCGTAGATCAAGTCAACAATCAACTTGAGCTCATGCAAGCACTCGAAGTAAGCCATTTCAGGAGCGTAACCAGCTTCAACCAAAGTCTCAAAACCGGCTTTGATCAATTCAACTGCGCCGCCACAAAGAACAGCCTGCTCACCGAACAAATCAGTTTCAGTTTCTTCACGGAAGTTCGTTTCGATAATGCCAGCACGGCCACCGCCGTTTGCAGTTGCATAAGACAACGCAACATCACGAGCGGAGCCAGATTTATCTTGGTAAACAGCGATCAAATGAGGAACACCGCCACCTTGAGCGTATGTGCCACGAACTGTATGACCAGGAGCTTTTGGAGCAATCATGATTACGTCCAAGTCAGCACGTGGCTGAACTTGTCCGTAGTGAACGTTAAAGCCATGGGCAAACGCCAAAGCAGCACCTTGTTTGATATTGCCATGCACTTCTTTGCTGTAAACATCAGCAATTTGCTCATCTGGCAAGAGCATCATGACAACGTCTGCATCTTTAACCGCTTCGCCAACTTCTTTTACTGTCAAGCCAGCATTAGCAGCCTTGCTCCAGGAGGCGCCATCTTTACGCAAACCAACAGTAACGTTACAGCCTGAATCTTTTAGATTCAATGCGTGTGCGTGACCTTGTGAACCATAACCAATGATGGTGACTTTCTTGCCCTTAATGAGGGACAAATCAGCGTCTTTATCGTAAAAAACTTTCATGCTCTTTCCTTGTATTGAAAATGTAATTAATGCAGTAATCAGTTAAAAAAATTAAACCTTGAGGATGCGTTCGCCGCGACCAATTCCAGAACCACCCGAACGGACAGTTTCGAGAATCGAAGCGCGATCAATCGAATCAATAAAGGCATCCAACTTGGCACCATCGCCAGTTAACTCAATGGTGTAACTCTTATCAGTCACATCAATGATGCGACCGCGGAAGATATCAGTGGTACGTTTGAGCTCTTCACGCTCTTTACCTACCGCACGCACCTTAATCATCATAAGCTCACGCTCGATATGAGGACCTTCGCTTAAATCAAATACCTTCACTACTTCAACCAAGCGATTTAAGTGTTTAGTAATTTGCTCAATAACATCATCAGAGCCAAATGTGACGATAGTCATGCGAGATAAGGATGGATCCTCAGTAGGCGCAACGCTCAAAGTGTCAATGTTGTAACCACGCGCAGAAAATAAACCTACTACACGCGATAAGGCGCCCGGCTCGTTCTCAATGAGTACAGAAATAATATGTCGCATTAGAGATCCTCACTACCCAAAAGCATTTCAGTAATACCCTTACCTGCTTGAACCATAGGCCAAACGTTTTCTTCTGGGTCAGTCTGGAAATCCATAAACACCGTACGATCTTTTAGACGAATCGCCTCTTTGAGCGCGCCCTCAACATCAGATTTTTTCTCGATACGCATACCAACGTGACCATAGGCCTCTGCCAACTTTACAAAGTCAGGCAAAGAATCCATGTATGAGCTGGAATAACGCTTGTTATAGGTAAGCTCTTGCCACTGACGAACCATGCCTAGGTAACGGTTGTTCAAGGACACGATCTTCACTGGCGTGTTGTATTGCTTGCAGGTAGAGAGCTCCTGAATACACATCTGAATAGAGCCTTCGCCTGTGATGGCAAATACATCCTTATCAGGGAATGCTTTTTTGATACCCATGGCATAAGGCAAACCTACGCCCATGGTACCCAGGCCACCTGAATTGATCCAACGACGTGGCTGATCAAACTTATAAAACTGAGCGGCCCACATTTGATGCTGACCTACGTCAGACGTAATAAATGCATCACCACCAGTGAGCTCCCACAACTTTTGAACCACATACTGTGGCTTCACAATTTGTGAGGCTTCATCGTACTTCAAGCAATCTTTTTTACGCCACTCATTAATCTGATCCCACCAAGCGGCAACTTTGTCGCCATTCTTGCGTGGACCAGCAGCTTTCAATTGGGCGGTCATCTCTACCAATACTTCTTTGAGATTACCAACAATAGGAACATCTACTTTGACACGCTTCGAGATAACGGAAGGATCAATATCAATATGAATAATTTTGCGTGGATGACTTGCAAAGTGTTGTGTATTACCAATCACACGATCATCAAAGCGTGCGCCAATGGCAATCAACACATCACTGTGTTGCATCGCCATATTGGCTTCATAAGTACCGTGCATGCCGAGCATGCCCAAGAACTGAGGACTTGTGCCAGGGAAACCACCCAAGCCCATCAAGGTATTGGTTACTGGATAACCGAGTAAGTCAGCAAACTCTTTGAGCTCTGGAGCAGCATCAGAAAGGATCACGCCACCACCGGTATAAATGTATGGACGCTCTGCCTCTTGCAATAAAGCCACCGCTTTACGAATTTGACCGCTATGGCCCTTTACAACAGGGTTGTAAGAGCGCATTTCCAAAGTCTCTGGATAAACAAATGGTCCTTTGGCTGCAGATACGTCCTTAGGAATATCAATCAATACAGGACCAGGGCGACCTGTCTGCGCAATGTGGAATGCCTTCTTCAGAACCAACGGAAGATCTTTAACATCTTTCACGAGGAAGTTGTGCTTCACTACTGGGCGAGTAATACCAACGGTATCAGCCTCTTGGAAAGCATCTTCACCAATCGCGTATGTTGGCACGTTACCGCTGATAATCACCAATGGGATCGAATCCGTATAGGCGGTTGCAATTCCAGTCACCGCATTGGTAACACCTGGGCCAGAGGTAACTAATGCAACGCCAACCTTACCGGTTGCGCGCGCATAACCATCGGCAGCATGAACTGCTGCTTGCTCATGGCGAACCAAAATGTGTTCGAACTTATCTTGTTTAAAAATTTCATCGTAGATAAAGAGAACGGATCCACCCGGGTAACCCCAGACAAATTCAACACCCTCCTTGTGCAGTGCATGCACGAGCATTTCAGCACCAATCATTTCTGGAGGCGCCTCTACGAGATATGTGTTTGCTGTATCTTTGTTAGCTTTAGTAGCTAAAAATTCGGCGCTGCTTGTATTCATTTTCTTTCGTCCTTTGCAATTTTCGGCAAAAAATTGTTTGGTCTGCTCTATCTCTTGCTTTTGGCCTGAGTTCGAACGGCGCTGCTACCGGAAAAAACCACTTCTTGAATGAGATTCTAGGTAGTAAGCCCTATATTCTATAGCAATCCCCTAAAATGACTCAATTCTTACAGATTCAGGTCTAATCCATTGCATGGCATCAGCCCAAGAACTATCCGACTTTCTCAGTAGTGTTGAGCAGCGCGCTTTTAAGCAGGCTGTTTACGCCGTGCGTGACGATGATGCTGCGATGGATATCGTGCAAGACGCCATGATCAAATTAGCCGAAAAATACGGTGATCGACCAGCAGGAGAGCTTCCCTTAGTATTCACCAGAATTCTGCAAAACCGGATTCATGATTGGTTTAGAAGGCAAAAGGTTAGAAATACCTGGGTCACCTTGTTTTCCAATATGGGCAAAAAGACCGATGAAGGCGATGATTTTGACCCCTTGGAGTCCCTTTCAGCCCCTGATGACAGTGAAATTCACCAAGATGGGGCGCATAAGCTTGAAAAAAGTCAGCTTTTACAGGCCCTTGAGTCAGAAATATCTAAATTGCCTGTACGTCAACGAGAAGCCTTCCTGATGCGTTATTGGGATGAGCTAAGCATTACTGAGACGGCCAAAGCAATGAGTTGCAGTGAAGGAAGCGTTAAAACGCACTGCTCTAGAGCCACCCAGACATTAGCTAAAGCATTGAAATTAAAAGGAATTACGCTGTGAAACACTTTGATGACCAACTTACCCAGACTCAAGTCGACCAATTTGGCCAGGCTAGCGCTGCCCTGCTTCGTCAAGGTACTCAGAGCATTCCCAAGCACCTAAAAGATCGTCTATATGCAGCACGTATGAAGGCCCTTTCAGTTAGAAAACCAGAGAAAGTACGCATTCAAAAACAAGTTTTAGCTGGTTCATCGCGTAATTGGACCTCTGGATCTAATACTCTCTGGGATACCGTAGGCTGGATTGCTCCTTTGGTGGTCCTCGTATTTGGCCTGATTGGCATTGCCCAGTGGCAAGATGATTCTCGTATTAATGACATCGCAGAAGTTGATGCTGCTCTTTTGTCTGACGATGTGCCTCCTGATGCATATGCAGACAGTGGATTTATGGCCTTCCTCAAAAACGGCTCTCTCTCCGAACCTGATAGCCAATCCGACTTAGTACGCAGTAAATAATCTTGACTTGTTTGATGTTTATGAGAACCAGAACATGTCAAGTTTGTGGCGCAGCCCTAGTGGCGTTTTTCTGCGCCACTCAGGTGAGCCCAGCACTAGCACAAGGAGTGCCTAGCGCCCCGCACGGAAAGGCTACGGCCATTCCTGAAAAAAAACCTGATGGCACTTGGGATGGTTTAAAGCCGGTGCAACAGCAAATTCTTGCGCCGCTAGAAAGCGACTGGGATTACATGTTGCCCGATAGTCGCAAAAAATGGATTCAGGTTGCCAACATTTACCCCAAGATGAGCACTCAAGATCAAGAGCGCCTACAATCCCGCATGACAAGTTGGTCAAATCTTTCACAAAAAGATCGTCGCATTGCTCGCGAAAACTACCTCACCAGCCTAAAATTCCCTGCCGAGAAAAAAGCAGAAGCATGGTATGCCTACCAAAAATTAAGTGATGAGCAAAAGAAGAAGTTAGCTGAATCTGAACTCAAGAAAAAGCCTACTGCCGCTAATGCCCCGACACTTCAGCAGCATCCTATTTCACCTAAGGTTGCCCTCCCCGCCGCCGTCATTGCTCCAAGCACACCTGCGCCAGCAGAAGGTACTGGATCTAATGCAGAAGCCGGCTCTCCTTATTAAGCGGTCGCATGACACCTGCTGAATTAGACGCCTTACCCTCACCTCAATTTTGGCGACGAGTGTCTTGCTGCCTCTATGAACAGCTCGTATTACTCGGCGTCATTGCATTTACTTTTCTAGTCCCTAATCTTTGCTTAGGGATGCTATTTGGTATCTCATTACCCGGCTGGCTGACATTTTTATATCTCTACGCCGTGCTGGGGATTTATTTTGCTTGGTACTGGACTAACTCTGGTCAAACTCTCGCCATGCAAACATGGCGGGTTCGCCTTGTAGGACGGGGCGGTTTCAATCTCACTAAACGACAAGCCTTTTGGCGTTATGTCTATGGCTCGCTCTGGCTTATTCCTTGCGTACTATTGCAATGGGCATTTCATTTAGAGAAATGGCAAATCATTGAGATGCTATTTACCGTAGCTTTGTTAATTTGGCCGCTCAGTATTTATTTAGATCGTCAGAGTTTTCTATATCGACAAAGCCTTCCAGACCGTTTGGCTGCCACACGATTGGTTGAGCTACCAAAAAACCTCGTTACCTTGAATTAACAGCTGCATCTTGATTTTCTAAATCAGGCTTCTCGTAAACATTCCACTGCAGTCGCCTTCTGAATTTTTCTCTGAAAGCGATATCCAGATGCAAGGCAAGCGCAAATTCCAAATGCGACACCCATTAATATGGCTTCACCAAAGGCATTAAATGGAATCTCCATCACAAAATAGCCCAAAGCCCAAGCTGCAGCACCAGAGGCTAGGCCTGCTAGGAGCCCTGCTATCAAGCCAATCATGACTAATTCAATATTCGCAATCTTAGCTAAGGTATTTCGAGAGGCGCCCAAAGCTTTTAATAGAGCCGCATTTTTATAGCGCTCATCTTGCGTGGCTGCGATAGCTGACATTAAAACCAAGAACGCTGCTGCAATCGTAAATGCCAATAGCAAACCCAATACTGAGGAGAGCTTATTCAATACCTCCTGTATTTGTTGCAGCGAGGCTGAGACATCCACAATAGTTAAATTGGGATAGGCTTGGCTTAGATCGAAATCCAAAGATTCTTGTTTGGGCGATTGGTAATAAGAGGTAATCCAAGATTGCGGCAATGATTGCAACTGAGCAGGCGGCATGATGACAAAAAAGTTCACGCGCATGGAACCCCAGTCAAGCTTTCGCAAGGAGGTAATTGGGGCAACAATTTTTTCTCCGGCAACCTCAAAGGTTAACTGATCGCCCAAATTCAGCTTCAAGGTTTTAGCGATGCCGGTTTCCATCGAAATCTGCGGCGCATCGCCCACAATCCACTTGCCCGTTAGGATTTGATTGCCTGATGGCAACTGGTCGGTATAGGATAAATTGAACTCTCGATCAATTAAACGCTTTGCATTTTCTTCTACATAGTCGTTAGGCGTGATGTCTTTGCCATTCACCTCAATCAAGCGGCCACGCACCATTGGATAAAACTGCGGAGCTGAAACGCCTGCATTCTGAAGAGACTCTGTAAGCCCCCGCCTCTGATCATCTTGAACATTAATCATGAAGCGATTAGGCGCATCACTCGGTATGTTGCCTTGCCAAGCGCTTAAGAAATCAGCTCGCAAGAGCAGCACCAATAAGAGCGCCATCAATGCAATACCGAGCGCTGTAATTTGCACCACCGCAAGACCTGCTCTTCGCCCTTGAGCAAGAGTAACAAATCCCAGAGAAAAACCTTGGGTGCGTATCCTGCAAAGCAGCTTTAAGATTCCCCAAGATACAGAGGCGAAAAGGATGATGGAAACTCCAAAACTCAAACTTGTCCATAAGGCAAGCTTCCAATCACGTGCTGCAAGCATAATCAATATCAATGCCGCGGCCAATCCACATACAGCAGTCCAAATAGTGGAAATGCCGATGCCATCAAACTCTTTTCTAATCAATCTAATTGGGGATACCTTTACCAAACTGAGTATTGTTGGGCCAGCAAAACCAAATAATATGAACCAAGCTACCAGCACACTCCAAAGGACAGGTCCAAAAGAGACGGGCGGTAATTCAGTGAATACTAGATTTCCCAAGAGAAGAGTTAAAACCTGCTGCCCAAGGTAACCCAAAATAGAGCCCATCATTGCAGCGATAAAACCAAGTGCTAGAAGAGTCTGTCCTTGTCGCCTAAGGATCATGGTGGAACTGGCTCCAAGACATTTCAAAACAGCGCAGGAATTCGCCTGTTTGCGTGTATAGCGATGAGCCGATAAAGCTATAGCAACAGCAGCTACCATCGCAGTCAATAAAGCAATCAAGGAAAGAAAATGATCTGCGCGCTCAAGTGTTTTGCGCATCAGGGGTTGCGCATTCTCCAGAGTTTCAATGCGAATACCCTTAAGACTCTCGGACTCAATATATTGACTTGCCCATTCGCCATAAGAATGAATTTGCTCATCAGAACCAGCCAATAACAATCTGTAGGTTACTCTGCTACCAAGGCCAATGAGTCCTGTATCAGCAAGATCAGACATGGGCATCATGATTCGAGGTGCAAAGTTCATAAACCCGGCCCCACGATCGAGTTCACGCTCTAAAATTCCGTCAATCACAAAGACTTTTAGACCAAGCTGAATAGAATCGCCTTCATTTGCATGTAGGCTTGCTAACATGGCGGGGTCAACCCACACTGCTCCTACCTTAGGTCCGGCAGTCAATATCTTGTTTTGGGACTTGGATTGCACGCGCAAAGCGCCACGCAGAGGATATTGAGGGCTTACCGCCTTAATTGAAGCGAGTTTACTGTGTGAACCCACAGTTGCCATACTCGGAAACACAATCGTCTGAGCTTGCTGTAGACCTCCATTCTTAGCCTTGTCTAAAAAGAGATTAGGTAAAGGCTGATCAGAAACAATCAGCAAGTCGGAAGCTAGGAGTTGGCGAGCATCGAATGCAAATGCCTTTTGCATTCGATCCGCTAAAAAACTGACGCTAGATAGGGCTGTTACCGAAAGAGTTAAAGCAACGAATAGCCAAGCTAACTCGCTTGAACGCAACTCACATCTCAAACCACCCAAGAAACGAAGAAATGATTTAATCAAATTGCCTGTATTTGTCCGCCATCAATACGCACGACGGTACCAGTAATAAATGAGGCATTTTGGCTAGCTAAAAATGCAGCGGCATCACCATACTCCTTGGGATCGCCATATCTACCCATTGGAATTTGTCTTAAGCTAGCTTTAACAACATCTTCATAGCTGGTGCCTTCCCGCTTTGCACGCGCTTCATCTAACTGACGCAGACGATCGGTTGCAATTCTTCCAGGCATGATGACATTAACAGTAATACCTTCGGCAGCCACTTCTGCAGCCAATGTTTTCGACCACCCAAGCAAGGCTGCGCGAAGAGTATTAGAAATGGCTAAATTTTTAATTGGGGCAATAGCACCTGAAGTGGTGCTAGTAATAACACGACCCCACTTACGCTCGCGCATGCCAGGCAATACACGATCCGTAATGGCAATGAGCGATAAAACCATATCGTTAAAACTCTTTTGCCAGAGCGCGGGATCTTGACCGGCTGCTGGTGTTGGCGGTGGTCCACCAGTGTTATTAATCAGAATATCGATGGGGCCAAGTTCTCTCTCCACTTTTGAGACCAAGCTATCAATCACTGAAGAATCAGATAGATCCCAATTAAGTGCCAAAGCCTGTCCGCCTACAGCTTCAATCAATTTGACGGACTCACTCAAGCCCTCAGCATTTCTACCAGTAACAGCTACCTTTACACCCTCTTTGGCCAATGACACTGCCATTGCCTGACCCAAGCCACGGCTAGAAGCCATCACTAACGCAACCTTACCTTTTAACCCTAAGTCCATCTCGTCTCCAAAAACTAATTTTTTATATTTTTAATCTAACTGCAATTTCTGCTTGGCAACCACCTCTTTGTAAACGGTGTACTCGGCTTTAATTTCTTTTGCAAACGCTTCAGAACCATTCACATTAATGATTGAGCCGGTATCTTCAATACGCTTCTTAACCGCAGGATCGGTCACTACTTTTTGTAAAGCAGCGGTATATTTGTCCACGATATCTTTTGGCATTCCTGCAGGGCCCAATAGACCGTAATAAGCCATGCGATTAACTGGTGCTAAACCCACTTCAGCAAAAGTGGGCACATTCGGCAATTGAGCTAAGCGCTTAGGTGCAGCCACCACAATCGGCACTAGCTTACCGTCTTTAATGAATGGCAAGGACGATGGCAAGTTGTCAAAGATCATCGAAACCTGACCGCCCACTGTGTCGGCTAACGCAGGACCAGCTCCACGATAAGGAATGTGCACAATAAATATCCCAGTCAAACTCTTGAAAAGTTCGGTTTGAAGATGCCCAATGCCACCAGTGCCAGAGCTTGAATAAGAATATTTTCCAGGATTAGCTTTCAAAACCTGCATAAAGGTTTTGAAATCCTTTGCCGGGAATGATGGATTTACTGCAATGATGTTTGGTGTCGCAGCAATATTGCTGATGGCCGTGAAGTCCGTAATGGGATCGTAGCCAATCTTTGGGTTAATCGCTGGATTAGCTGCTGTGGTAGAAACGGTAGCCATACCAATGGTGTAACCATCTTTCGGTGAGCGCATGACTTCCAATGCCCCAATAGAGCCACCACCACCTGCTTTATTTTCGACAATTACCGGTTGACCTAGCTGACGACCCAAAGCATCCCCAACAGCTCGCGCAATGATGTCTGTACTTCCACCGGGCGCAAATGGAACGATTAAGCGAATAGGTTTATTGGGGAAAGTATCTGCGTGTGCCGGGGCAAGTACGCTTGCGGCAATCAGTAATGTTGCGCCAACGATTTTGATCATACTTACTGGAGTGGATTTCATAAAGTTACTGACCTAAAGGTTTTGGTAAATTGCCGGCGTATTTATAAAGTTGGGCCTCGTACTCCTGGAAAATCTGAGCCAGTGCTTCTTGCAGGCCCAATACCAGTGCTTCAGGGGTATTGTCTTTGAGGGCTACGCGCTTGGTATAGCGGTTTGCACCAATCAAGGGATTTACTTTGCCGGCGCTAGTAGCGCTCAAGAAAAACTCAACACTCACTACCGCCTCTGGCTGCTTACGATAATCCCCATAGAATTCCTCTACAGTTGCTTGTAAATAATAGTAAGGAAAGAAGCTGTTACTTTGACCTACCGTTGAGGAGAAAATATTGGCCTTGTTCATCCATTGGCGTTCAGCATTCCCAATCATTTCAGCGGGAATGGTTGCGTAGACGTTATAAAAATCCTTTTCATAACGTTGATCACCAGTACGGTAGACTAAAGATCTGCCATCATAGGGTGGCGTAACTGATACAGAACCCATCTTCAACCAAACATCTGTGCGAGCTTGACGCGGTGCCGCAGTTCTATCTGGGGATACCATCCAGGTAGTGGGCCCAACTGGGGGTCTAGTGGGCAAGGAGCAAGAGACTAATCCCATGATGGCAAAGCTCAATAAGACACGCTTGATCATTTCTGGGCTCCAGACTGACCTACACTGCTATTAGGTGTAATTTTCTTTGGTGGTTCACTCCAAATGAGGCTTGATGGTGATTGGCTTGCAATACGGCTAAATTCGTTTAAGTTTTCGCTTGCCTGCTTAATATTTTCTATCGTCAACACAGTATCGCCTTGAACACTAGTAATAGTCTGACGCAAGGAAGTAGTAGCCGCCACCAACTCACGCATCAGAACCCCGATCTCTTCTTTATCGGTTGCTTTATTAATGCGAGCCATGATGACGTTCAACTGCTTAACAGACTCAATGACGCCTTCATTACCTTTGCCGTCGCCTGCCATCAGCACATTGAGATTGCCTAGCAAGGCATCCAATTTTTTCTGGGTGCCATCGATATTCATATCGTTGAGAGCGCCAATCAGCCTTTGAATACCCGAAATAATTTCATCCGCTTGATTCGGTAGAGATGGAATAACTGAGTATGCAGGCTTCCAAGAATAAGGAAGTGGCGGAGTAAGAGAGGCATTTGCGACAAAATCAAACTCGATATAGTTCACCCCAGTAATACCCATTGACTTTACGCGAGCACGTAGATTATTTTTTACAAACTCACTAATTTGATCTTCATTTACTTTGTCACCAAAAATTTGCATTCTGACAACAACATACTGGCGACGATCATGAAAAGGCAAATCTTTTTCGTAGATATCACCGGATAGGCCGATCGATGTGACCTGACCAATCTTGACTCCGCGAAACCGCACAGCCGCCCCAGCGTCTAAGCCAGTTACAGACTGCTTGATATAGGTTTCGACCATAAATGATTTTTGGAAGAATTTACCTCCGCCAAAAATGAGGATCACAGCAATCAGTACACCAATTGCGGCGAGCACAAAGGCGCCTAAGCGAAAATAATTGGGATTTGAGTTATTACTCATGCTGCGTCCTTGCTCATAATACGATTGAAGAATTGATGCACCCGTGGATCTTTACTGGTATCGCGCAATACTTTTGGATCTCCCTCAGCTATGATTCCCTTAGCACCTTTATCCAACATGATTACTTTGTCAGCAATGGCATAGATGCTAGCAAGCTCATGGGATACGATGACAAAGGTGATGCCTAGGTTTTTCGATAAATCCTGGATCGTGCTATCGAGATCGGCCGACGTAATAGGATCCAAGCCAGCAGATGGCTCATCTAAGAATAATATTTTGGGGTCCAGTGCCATGGCGCGAGCGATCGCCGCCCTCTTTTGCATGCCTCCACTAATTTCACTGGGCATATAAGACTCATAAGGCAACAGACCGACTAAATCCAACTTGCAGCGCGCCAGTAAATCCATTTGCGCTTGTGTTAGCTGGGTATATTCCTGCATAAACAAAGTCACGTTATCGAGCAGGTTCATGGAACCAAACAATGCGCCTTGTTGATACATCACACCAAAGCTTGTCATGATCTTCTGGCGCTCAGCTCCAGCAGCAGTGGTAATGTTTTGCCCTTCAATCAGAACATCGCCAGACAAAGGCTGATAAAGACCAAACAAGTTTTTTAACAAACTGGATTTGCCACAACCTGAACCACCCAAAATTACAAAAATTTCTCCATAATTCACCGTGAAATTCAGATTTTGCATCAGGACGTTAGAGCCATAACCTACAGTGAGGTTTTGAACATCAATTGCGCATTGTGATTTATTTGGCGTGTCCATCAGAAACCTGTCTTATAGGAAATGAAGGCAAAAATACCATCAACTAGCACAATCAAAACAATACTACTGACGACTGCTCTAGTAGCTGAAATACCAACTGCAGCCGCACCATTTCCCGTTTGCATGCCACGCAGGCAACCAACCGCTGAAACAACCACGCCAAAAAGCGTCGCTTTAATTAAACCTGAGCCAATATCTTCAATGTCTACAGCCGATAGCATGCCGTTGTAGAAGTTAATAAAAGGAATCCCATAGATCAACATCGTCAACATTGAGGAAAAAATACTGACGATGTCAGCAAACAAAGTCAAAATAGGCGCAACCAAAATACCGGCCAGAACACGTGGCACAACTAAAAAACGAATTGGACTTAAGCCGCCAGATACCAGCGCATCTACCTCGCTATTGACAGTCATCGTGCCAATCTCGGCAGCAAAGGCTGCTGAGGAACGCCCTGCTAACAAAATGGCGGTAATTAATGGGCCCATTTCTCGCACAATACCCAAGGCCGCCAGCGGACCAACAAAGGATACTGCGCCAAACTGCTGCATGCCAATAGCAGCCTGGAAAGAAAGAATGACGCCAATCAAAAACGCCACCAACCCAACGATGGGCAATGCTGCAATACCCGCCTGCACTGCAGCATTTACAAAATCACCCCAGCGCACTTGCTTGGGGTAACGAATAGACCAAGCTAAATCAGCCGCAAGATGTCCAGTAAATGAAATTAATCCAACAGCATCATCAATTAAATTTTGGGTTGCCATTCCAGTGCTGACCACAAAACTTCTTTTGGGCTTTACAACTGGAACTGGAAATAAATTGCCGATCGGATTGAATTCAGTTAGCAAAGGTTCATAGCGAGGATCTAAACCAACGACATTAAACTTTGCACCCGCTGTTGTTTGCGCCTCTTCAATCCCAATCAGAAATGCAATACCAGCCCCATCTAAAAAAGTGACTTTGCTTGCATCGAAAGTTAGGGACTTGCTTTTGCCATCACCCTGCTTGAGCCACACATCTTGAGAATCGCGGATTTGAGTCCAAACACCGCCCAAGGAATAGACGTTTACATTGCCACTCATTAGCACTTTGGCGTTATTGGCATCCACCTGAGACCAAATGGCCACTGAGGCATCAGAAACGGCAGAAATGGTGTCAGAAGTGCTCATAAGCAGACTATAAGGTATCTCTGTGAAAGATCTGAGAAAAGCCTAAAAAGAGAAAGGGCCCAGTCTTTCAACTAGGCCCTCATAAAGGTTGGTGCGGCTGGCAGGAATTGAACCCACGACCCCTTGGTTCGTAGCCAAGTACTCTATCCAGCTGAGCTACAGCCGCAACAGCCATAATTATGCCATGGAAGAGAAGAACTACATCACCCCCGCTGGTCACGAACGCATTAAGACCGAGCTCCTTCAGCTCTTAAACCTTGATAGACCGGAGGTTGTCAGGGTTGTGCACTGGGCCGCGAGCAACGGTGACCGGTCTGAAAATGGGGACTATATCTACGGGAAAAAGCGTCTTAGGGAGATTGATAGGCGGATCCGCTTCCTGAATAAACGCCTAGAATTTGCCGTGGTGGTTGATAATTCAGCTCGAAAATCAGGAGAAAATGACGCTGAGCAGGTGTTCTTTGGGGCTACTGTGACCTACGCAACCCTGGAGGGAGCTGACGCCAATAAGAAGACCTTAATCACAATTGTGGGCGTTGATGAGGTTGACCTGGATAAAGGGCATGTCAGCTGGGTCTCACCTATAGCAAAGGCCTTAATCAAGTCTCGGATCGGAGACTGTGTTTTTATACAAACACCCACCGGTCCCGCTGAAATTGAAATCTTAGACGTTCAATACTTATAGGGTTCAAACAGCGCGAGTACGGGTTACGCGCATGACATCTGGATTGGCGCGCAAACTGCGCATCACCTTAGAAAGATGCAATCGGTCATAAACCTGGATCGTAAAGCGGATGGTGACCGAATCTTCTTTGAAGCGATCTTCCATGGATACATTCATGATGTTGGAGTCTGCAGAAGTAACACTGCTCGCCACCCTAGCCAAAACACCCTTACCTTGGCGCGTATCGATTGCTAGGTCCAATTCAAACTCACGATTCAGATCTTTGCCCCATTCAACCTCGACCCACTTATCACTATCCTTTGAGAGCATGCGCAATGCCACTGTACAGTCGTTGGTATGAACTTGTAATCCCTCACCCTTACCTAGATAACCAATGATGTTATCGCCTGGAATGGGATGGCAGCAAGTTTGGAAATGAATCGAATTACCCTCACGCCCATCGACTAGGATGGCTTGACGTTGATGATGGTGACTTGTCTCTTGATTAGGCGCAACCCAATCAGCAACACCCAAGCGCATTTGCTCTGCGCCACCCTCATCATCAATCAAAATCTTGAGACGAATTGCCAGCTCTTGTGGAGAGCGCCTACCTAAAGCAATATTGACGCACGCTTCTTCGCGGGTTTTGTCGCCCGTCCAATGCGTTAGCTTTTCCCAAATTTCTGGGCTTAATAAGGCAGCGTCAACGCCCTGCTGACGTAAAGCATTTGCTAAAAGACGCTCGCCTAGTTGAAGTGATTCAGAATAATGTTTTGTTTTAAGGGAATGCCGTATGGAGGCGCGCGCTTTGCCGGTGCGCACAAACGCAAGCCAACCAGGATTAGGTTGTGAGCTTGCTGAAGTAATAACTTCAACAATGTCACTATTCTTAAGCTCGCTACGCAAAGGTAATTGCAGGCCGTTGATTTTGACGGCTACGCAGGTATTACCCAGATCACTATGGATAGAGTATGCAAAATCTAGAGCAGTTGCACCCCTAGGTAAGGCCCTAATCTGCCCAGTTGGCGTAAATACATAAACTGCATCTGGGAACAAGTCGATTTTGACGTGTTCTAAAAATTCTTGAGAGTCGCCACTGCTATCCTGAATATCAATCAAGGATTGCAGCCATTGGTGGGCTCTGTTTTGCACCTCGCTCATATCAGGGGAGCCGTCTTTATAGGCCCAATGCGCAGCTACTCCAGCCTCAGCTACCGCATGCATTTCGGTTGTGCGAATCTGAAACTCTACTGGAACTCCAGATGGTCCCAATAAAGTGGTATGTAAAGACTGATAGCCATTTAATTTAGGAATGGCAATGTAATCCTTAAACTTCCCTGGCATGGGCTTGTATAGAGAATGCAAGATACCGAGTGCGCGATAGCATTCATCAATGGAATGTACGGTAACCCGGAATGCATATACATCCAACACCTGCGAAAAGCTTAAATGCTTTGAGCGCATCTTTGTATAGATGCTAAAGAGCGTCTTCTCACGACCGCGCAGATCAACCTCTAAATTGGCCTTAGCAAAGGCCATGCGTGATGCCTGCAAAATCTTCTCAACCATTTCCTTACGGTTGCCACGCGCCCGCTTTACAGCGCCCTCAATAACTCGGAAACGCATGGGCATGGAGTAGCGGAAACTGAGATCTTGTAGATCACGATAAATGATGTTCAATCCTAGACGATGAGCGATTGGTGCGTAGATTTCGATTGTTTCAGCAGCTACACGACGGCGCTTCTCCATGGGTACAGCATCCAGGGTGCGCATATTGTGGGTACGGTCAGCAAGCTTGACCAAGATGACACGCACATCACGCGCCATGGCCATGAACATCTTGCGAAAGCTCTCTGCTTGAGCCTCAGCATGGCTTTGAAATTCTAATTTATCGAGTTTAGTTAAGCCCTCAACCAACTCTGCCACCTTATTGCCAAACTTTTCAACCAAATCTGCTTTAGTGCAGCCGGTATCTTCAATCACATCGTGCATCAATGCGGCCATGATGGATGGCGCATCCAAGCGCCACGTTGCGCATAGTTCGGCTACAGCAACTGGATGGGTAATATAAGGTTCGCCGCTATGACGGTATTGACCTAGATGAGCAGCATCAGAAAACTGAAATGCCTTTTTAACCTGTGCAATTTCTTCGGGTTTCAAATAGGAAAGCTTAGATAGCAATCCCTCAATAGAAACTACTTGGTGTTTGAGCGGAAGTATCGGCGCAGATGTCGGACCGAACAAATGACGACTCGATTGCGCCAACAAACTCGCAATGATGGATTTTTTACCACTTTGAATTGGTGTGTCGGAAATCGTATCCAACAACTGTGCTTGAGCTGAATCTCGTGAAGAGTCAAGCGAAGCATCCTTAGACGAGATGCTTCCTACTTTTTCCGATGTATTGGCTAGTCCTAAAGGGAGCTCCACACCGGAACTCCTTAATTACAGAGGTACTTTGGTCAACATGTCACGGTCAGTCACACCAGCAGCCACTTCACGCAATGCAACTACGGTAGCTTTATCTCTGGACTCAACACGTGGGGAGTGACCTTGTACTAATTGGCGAGCACGATATGTCGCAGCTAAAACCAGTTCAAAACGGTTTGGAATAGTTTTAAGGCAATCTTCTACAGTAATACGTGCCATGCTGGACTCACTTAATTTAGCTTCAATACCTATAGGATAACTGATTAGACCCCGAGACGCTTCAAAAGTGCTGGATTTCTGGCCATACTGGGGCCAGAGCGCAGCCGGCTGGAAGCTAATATGTGCTTTAAATCGACCAAAGCCTGGTCAAAAGAATCGTTCACCACGATGTAATCTGCCTCATGAGCATGCAGAAGCTCTACATGGGCAGCCGCCAAGCGGCGTTGAATCGTTGCTTCATCGTCCTGACCACGCTTACGTAGACGCTCTTCTAAAGCCTCTATGGATGGCGGGAAGATAAAGATCCACTGCACAGAGGGTATTAACTTCCGAATTTGTTGGGCACCCTGCCAATCAATCTCCAGCATGACATCACTGCCAGACTGCATTTGAGATTCAATCCAAGGTTTTGAGGTGCCATAAAAATGACCATGGACTTCTGCCCACTCTAAAAAATGTCCCTGATCACGTTCTTGCAAAAAATCTTCTTTTGCCAGAAACCGGTAATCCTTGCCATCCACTTCACCAGGTCGTGGTGTGCGTGTGGTGGTTGATAAAGATAACTTCAGTCCAGCTTCGTCATTAAGCAAGGCATTTACCAAAGAGGATTTTCCTGCGCCTGAGGGCGCAACAATCATCAACATGCTGCCTTGGTAGGATGGTGTCGGAGTGGAGTTAGTCATAAATCAATAGTAAGGATTACTCGAGGTTTTGAACTTGCTCACGCATTTGCTCAATCATAAGCTTGAGTTCTAAGGCTGCTTGTGTGCACTCCCCTGATACAGACTTTGAGCTTAAGGTATTGGCTTCGCGATTTAACTCTTGCATCAAAAAATCTAAACGCTTACCAACAGGGCCTTTGCCTGCAAGCGCGGTATCTACTGCCTGAAGATGGGTCTTTAAGCGTGCGAACTCTTCAGCCACATCGATGCGCACTGCATAGAGCACAACTTCTTGACGAATGCGCTCCATCAGTTCAGCGCCTGCCTTGGCTTTTTCTTGAGCAGCTAGCGCTTCAGCGAGACGCTCTGTGAGTTTTTCTTGGTACTGAGCAACATACTCTGGAACTTTAGGTTCAATCACTTTCACGATGTCACGCATCTTGCCAGTGATATTGATAAGTACACCAACCAAGGCCTTACCTTCCGCGTGACGACTTTCCATCAGCGCTGCGAGAGCAGCTCGTCCAGCCTCGACTGCAGCAGTAATCCAACTATCTTCCTCGCCCCGCGGCTCAGAGACAACGCCTGGCCAGCGCAGCACTTCAGCAATGCTCAACTCTTGGGCTTTAGGAAATGCATCTTGGGCTTTTTCTTGCAGGGTATACAAAGCGTCTAAGCGGTCTTTATTAATGGCCCCAAGTGCATGAGGATTGCTTTTGGCGGCACCTGCTGCTGCGCTATTGACCCGCCATGCCGCCCTAAATTCGACTTTTCCGCGCGATAGGCTTTGGGTAGCCAGTTCTCGCAAGGCAGGCTCTGCCCCACGACACTCGTCCGGAAGACGAAATCCTAGATCCAGAAAGCGGCTGTTAACAGCCCTACATTCCACCTGCAGATCAGCAACTACACCAGCTCCTAGGGAGACTTGGCGAGAAGCGCTGCCATAACCAGTCATGCTCGATATCATATGGACATTGTAGATTCATTATTGAACTAAACCCGAAATAGACTAAAACCCACAGGACCCCATTTCCATGAGTACAACAAGCCCAGCCAATAATGCCCGCCCTAGCGGCCGTAAGCCCACCGATTTGCGCCCAGTTACCATTTCTAGAGCCTTCACCAAACATGCTGAAGGATCAGTATTGATCGCCTTTGGGGATACCAAGGTACTGTGTACTGCCAGCATTCTCGAAAAGGTGCCACCGCATAAGAAGGGTTCTGGCGAAGGCTGGGTTACTGCTGAATACGGCATGCTCCCCCGCTCTACCCACACTCGCAGCGATCGTGAGGCTGCCCGAGGCAAACAATCAGGCCGCACCCAAGAAATCCAACGTCTCATTGGTCGCGCCATGCGTAGCGTCTTTGATTTAAAAATATTAGGTGAAAGAACAATTCATCTTGACTGCGATGTACTGCAAGCTGATGGTGGAACGCGTACTGCATCAATTACGGGCGCTTATGTTGCAGCTCGAGATGCGGTAAACCAACTTCTTAAAAGTGGCGCCCTGAGTAAGGATCCAATAATCGATAGCGTTGCTGCAATTTCTGTTGGTATTTATCAAGGCGTTCCTGTGCTGGACTTGGATTACCCAGAAGACTCTTCTTGCGATACCGATATGAATGTGGTCATGACTGGCAAAGGTGGAATGATTGAAGTTCAAGGCACAGCAGAAGGCGCCGCTTTTTCTAGAGGGGAACTCAATGCACTCCTGGATCTGGCCGAGCATGGTATTCAAGAACTCACCCAAATGCAAAGTGATGCATTGAAATAAAGATCAACATGCAAAAGCTCGTTCTCGCATCTAACAATGCCGGCAAGGTAAAAGAGTTTCAGGAGCTGTTAACTCCATTGAACTTTCAAGTGATTCCTCAATGTGACTTAGGCATTCCTTCAGCAGAAGAGCCTCACTTCACCTTTGTTGAAAATGCCCTTGCTAAGGCAAGGCATGCAAGCGCTGCATCAGGCTTACCGGCATTAGCTGATGACTCCGGAATTTGTGCTCATGCTCTAAATGGCCAGCCTGGCGTTTTATCGGCTCGCTTTGCGGGTGAGCAAGGTGATGATGCTGCGAACAATCGAAAACTCATTCAAGATTTAAAAGATCAGGCAGATCGAGGCGCGCATTATGTGTGCGCATTGGTTTTCGTAAATAGCGCAAATGATCCTGAACCCATCATTGTTCAAGCACGTTGGTATGGGCAAATTATTGATCATGCATCTGGTAACAATGGTTTTGGGTATGACCCCCACTTCTTTTTGCCCGAGCAACAATGTACTGCTGCTGAGCTAGAGCCAGAAAAAAAGAATTCAATCAGTCATCGCGGTCAAGCACTACGTGAACTGATTGCACAACTCAAAAGCCGTGCTTAATTCAAGCCCCACCAAAGTAACGCTGACTGCATTGCCTCCTTTGGCTTTGTATATTCACTTTCCTTGGTGCGAAAAGAAATGTCCCTATTGCGATTTCAATTCACATCAAATTAAAGAGGGTATTAGTAAGGCTGGGTTTGACGAACAGCGTTATATCAATGCACTAATTGCTGACCTAGAAACCGAACTTCCTAATATTTGGGGGCGTCAAGTCCACAGCATCTTTATTGGTGGCGGAACGCCAAGCCTGCTATCTGCCGAAGGCATGGATCAACTGCTTTGTGCCGTTCGCGCTCGAGTGAACCTTGAGCCCGATGCTGAAATTACGATGGAGGCAAATCCAGGATCCATTGAGGCAGATAAATTTGCAGGATTTGCAAAGGCAGGCATTAATCGAGTATCGATCGGAGTTCAGAGCTTTCAGGATGAACAGCTCAAAGCCCTGGGACGTATACACAATGGCGAGGAAGCCAAGCGTGCAATAGCAATTGCCCTGAAACACTTCAAAGCGGTGAATCTGGACTTGATGTACGGACTCCCAATGCAGACTTTAGAGTTGGCTAAAGCGGATATTGAGATGGCCCTTTCTTTTAAAACTCCTCATCTCTCTTTTTACAATCTCACGCTGGAACCAAATACCTACTTTGCAAACTTTCCTCCGCAATTACCTAGCGATGATGAAGTGGATGCCATCTTTGAGCAGAATTTAGATTTACTCACCAAGGCAGGCTATAACCGTTATGAAGTCTCTGCCTATGCTCAGAAAAACCAAGAGTGCAAACATAATCTGAACTACTGGCGCTTTGGTGATTACATTGGCATTGGCGCAGGTGCTCATGGAAAGATTTCTTTTCCAGACAAGATTACTCGCCAAGTAAGGGAGCGTCATCCAGAAAGTTATATGCAAGCAATGGAAACTAAAGGCAATGCATTAATTGAATCTAGGGTTCTTGAAGCTAAGGATCTGCCTTTCGAATTCATGCTCAATACTCTAAGGCTGACCGATGGCGTTGCCACCAATACTTTCAGCGAGAGAACTGGGCTACCCTTAAACGTGATAAGCAAAGCCTTGGCAGAGGCTAGCAATAAGCAGCTGCTAGATGAGAATCCTAGTCAGCTGAAAGCCACTCCACTAGGAATGCGCTACCTCAACAATCTTCAAGAGATGTTTTTGGATTGACTTGCCTTGAGTGCTAGTTACCAGTCCAAATCGGTGGCTCGCCCTTTAAAAAAGCAGCGACTCCGTTTTTGAAATCATGACTGCCATAGGTTTCACTGATGAGATCATTGCAATCGGGCAGATTATTTTTTATTAATCTTGCTAATACTAGCTTGCTTGATTTTTGGGTGATGGGAGCCAATTTACTCAATCGTTCTGCAAGAACATCGGCCTCATGCCCTAACTGATCTTGTTCGTATGTTGCCAATAGAAATCCCTGCTTTAGTAACTCTGGAGCTGAAATCATTTCCGCGAGAAGCAGCATACGTTTAACAATGTTGATTCCCAAGTGGGCAACTAACCAAGCGACATTTGCAGCAGACAAACAGTTGCCAAGCGTTTTCGCAATTGGAACGCCAAACTTAGCTTCGGGAGTTGAGATTCGGAAGTCACAGCAACTGGCTATTGCTAATCCGCCACCAACAGCCATGCCATCGACGATAGCAATTGTTGGAATAGGCAAGGTGGCAAGCGGGCCTAGGTAATCATCAATCCCCTCTTCATAGCGAATGCCGTCTTGCCCCTCTTTAAAACTAGCAAATTGCGCTATATCGCTGCCGGATATAAAAGACTTGCCACCAGCGCCGCGCAGGATGACTACTCGCATCTCTGGATTCTTGACAATATCTTCACAGATCGACTTCAGGCTTTGATACATCCCTGCTGTCATTGCATTGCGAGCTGCTACATGATCAAAAGTAATGTAGGCAATGTTACCCTGCGTCTCTAAAACGACTTGAGCAACATTGCCCCCTTTTTCGGAATCACTCATAGAGAGTTTATTCAGCTTTAATATTCAGACTCTTTACTAAACGCTGGTATTTAGCCAGTTCGCCAGCCAAGAACAAACTAAATGCAGCAGGCGTTGCAGGACCTTCAGGTTGCAAGCCCTGTGAATCAAGTGTCTTTTTAATTTGTGGATCGGCCATGGCGGCTTTAACAGCCTGGTCAATCTTGTTCACTACTGCTGGATCCATACCCTTTGGACCCATGATGGAGTACCAGTTAGTGACATCAAATCCTGTAATACCCACTTCGTTAAACGTAGGTACGTTTGGAAGAATAGACAATCGCTTTGGGGTGGAGATAGCCAAAGCCTTCAAGCTGCCATCTTTAATTTGTTGCAAGTTCGGCGGCAAGGTATCAAAGTTCATCGTAATTTGACCACCCAGCAAATCAATGATGGCCTGACCGCTACCCTTATAAGGAACGTGATTGAGCTGGATACCAGCAATCTTGGCAAACAAAGCGCCTGCTAAGTGTTGAGTACTGCCAATACCAGACGAACCATAAGTCATCTGACCTGGATTTGCTTTAGCAAGAGAAATCAATTGTGAGACTGAGTTCACAGGCAATGAAGCCTTCACTACTAAAACGTTCGGTACATATCCCAAATAAGTAATGGGTGTGAAATCCGTTGCGGGATTGTATTGAACGTTAGTCAGCACAAATGGTGCAATCGCATTGGAATTGGAGTGCCCTACCAGCAAGGTGTAGCCATCCGGATTCGCCTTGGAAACTTGATCGGCTGCAATAGTGCCAGCTGCACCTGATTTATTTTCAACAATCACGCTTTGACCGAGAATCTCACCCATTTTTGGAGCCAGGGCTCGAGCAACAATATCGGTACCGCCACCTGGTGCAAAACCCACGATCAATCGGATTGGTTTTGTTGGGTAAGACTGCTGTCCTAAAGCAAAGAACGAACTCGTAGCCAGCGTAATGGCGAGCAAACTACGAACAGCCCGCTGAGGCGATTTAAGCAACATAAAGTCTCCAAAATTGTTTTTATTGTGTTTGATACTATTAGAGGCTCATTCTAAACATATAAGAAGCCACGAGACAATGACGAAAACACCTATAAATGCCGCTTTAAATAGCGCGCGTGATGGATCAAGGCCGCTACCTCTCTCAGGAGTACGTGTGCTTGACGTCAGCCAAGTCATGGCCGGCCCTTACTGCTGCATGCTCTTGGCAGACCTTGGTGCTGATGTCATCAAAATCGAGCCTCCCGGTACCGGTGATCAGACACGTGGCGCAATGGGTTTCAAAATGAAGGGTTCAGACAGCATGGGCTTTCTGAACATGAACCGCAATAAACGCAGTCTCACCTTAAATCTCAAAACTGAGGCCGGCAAGAAGGTGTTTTTTGAGTTGGTCAAAACTGCAGATATTTTGGTAGAGAACTATCGCCCTGGTGTTATGAAAAAACTAGGGATTGATTACGCCTCTTTAAAAGACATCAATCCTGGTTTGGTCTATGCCAGTATTTCTGGGTTTGGCCAAACTGGTCCGTGGGCAGATCGCCCTGGTTTTGATCTCATGGCTCAGGCAATGTCTGGCGTCATGAGCGTCACAGGCTATCCAGATGGCCCTCCTGTTAAAGCTGGTGTTCCGGTAGCTGATATTGGCTGCGCCCTTTTTGCGGTATATGGAATATTGTCGGCATACATCGGCAAAACCAAAAGTGGTGAAGGTCAATTTATAGATGCCTCACTCTTTGATTCGGCCTTGGCATTCTCCATTTGGGATACCGCTCAATACTGGGGTACCGGAGTTGAGCCCTACAAACTTGGCACAGCTAATCATATGAGCGCCCCCTACCAGGCTATGAAAGCTGCTGATGGTTACTTTGTCATGGGCGCTACGAATCAAAAACTCTGGAAGTTACTTTGCGACAAGATTGAACGCCCTGAATTATTTGAAGATGCCCGTTTTAAAACCAATCCACTGCGCTTAGCCAATCGCTTAGAGCTGGCTTCTGAGCTTGAGAAAACATTTGCCACTAAAAGTGCGGATGAATGGGTTGACACTTTGTTGACCGCAGGCATCCCTGCAGGCCCCATCAATACCTATCCTGAGGCATTTGATAGTGAGCATGGCCGTCATCGTAAGATGCGGATGGAGGTTGATCATCCCATAGAAGGCAAAGTGCCCAATATTGGTTTCGCCGTCAAAATGAATGGCACGCCACAACAGGTGTATCGCCACCCTCCTTTATTGGGTGAACATACCAGCGAGCTTCTTGCTGAGCTTGGTATCGCGGGTGATGAACTGAAGTCTCTTGATGCAGGTGGCGCATTTGCACCTTAGTTTGCGCCTTGATGAATCAAAAGAGTACTAAAAAGAATTAGCAAAAAAGACTCCGAAGAGTCTTTTGCAACTACTGGAAGGCCTACATACTAGTTACTCGCCACCAGTAATAGCCATCTCCTGGGCTGAGAATGGATCTTTAGCGGGAGTCGCTGGTTTTGGAGCAGCCTTACCCTTGGTACCTGGCATCAATTCAAAATCAGGAACGAAGACTGTCAAGGTGCTTCTGAGTTGATCAAATGATTTTCGATCACCATCGAACTTCACCTTACCTTCAGCCAGCAGATTTTCAAACGTCGTTTGTCCACCCATCACCCGCTCAAGATCACTACGATTGAGGGTGATGGTTAGATTTGGATTCTTGGCTTGCTGACCTTTAATGTTGGTCAAAGCAGAATTACTCATCTCAATCACAAATTTTTCACCATTGTCTGGTGTAGAGAGATTAATTACAAAGTTCATGTCCGCCGCTTTCTTGCTGTCCATGCTGATAGCCAAAGCGTTGAGCCAGAGTTCGGTTGTCATCCCTTTAATCATGTCTGGGCCATTAGACTTTGGCGAAGCTCCTGATGGCATGCCGTGACGAAGTTCGTAGGCCGCACCCAAGAAGCTATTGCGCATACTGGGGCTTTCCTTTTGGTAGCCAATCTGCTCAAAAATATCAGCCAGTAAATCTTTGGCGCCCGTATTGTTTGGTTGTGCATAGACTAATTTATTGACGATTTCCATCGCTTCACGGTATTTGCCCTGTTTATAAAGCTCTTTACCCTTGGCCATGATCTTGGCTGAGCCACCCATCATCTCCACATACAGTGGTGCTGAATCTTTTGGAGATAGTGGCGCTAGTGTTGCTGGATTAGCATCCCAGTACCCAAGATAGCGATTGATTACAGCGCGACTATTGTGCTCTTCAGAGCCGTGATAACTATGGGCTGCCCACTGCCTCTTTAGACTCTCAGGCTGCCTGTATACATTCTGGATTTCATTAATAGTGACGCCATTATTTGCTAAATGGAGCACTTCGTTATGCAGGTGAGCATAACTATCTCGTTGGGTACGCATCACCTCTTGTATACGTTCATTACCCCAGCGTGGCCAGGTATGCGATGCAAACATGACCTCACTCTCGGTGCCATAACGATATAAAGCATTGTTAATGTTCTTGGACCATGCCAGTGAGTCGCGAACTAAGGCACCGCGTAAGGTGTATATGTTATGAATGGTACCGGTGATATTTTCTGCTGCCCAGAATGCTTTAAATTGCGGGAAATAGGTGTTCATCTCCGCAGGAGCTTCAGTGCCTGGTGTGTTTTGGAATTCCATTTCTACGCCATCCACCGTCATTTTTTCATAAGGTTGATTGATATAGACGTTAGGCTCGATCAACCCTAAATTACCAGCGGCAGTATTTTTACCAATGGATTGGTCGACGTGACCAAATGGGCTGCGAGGCAATAACACGCCATACTGGAAATACATTCTGCGGGTCATAGCATTACCTGCGTAGACGTTTTCAGCAATGGCATGATCCATAAAACCAGCTGGTGCAATGATTTTTACCTTGCCGCTCTTCACATCCGCTTCATCAACTACACCACGCACACCACCAAAGTGGTCTGCATGTGAGTGCGAATATACGACTGCTACAACAGGCCGTTTTCCTAACTTCTCATTGACAAGCTCTAGGGCTGCGCGTGCAGTTTCTTTAGCGGTTAGCGGATCAAAAACTATCCAACCAGTATCTGTTTTGATGAAACTGATATTGGCTAAGTCAAAGCCACGAACCTGATAAATTTTTCCTGGTACAACTTCATATAAGCCGTAACCCATATTGAGAATGGCTTGACGTTGTAACGAAGGATGCACGCTATCAAAGTCTTTGCCTTGCAGAAGGAATTCATAGCTACCCATGTCCCATGCCAGATTGCCGGCATCAGCCATGATGGTTTTATAAGCAGGCGCTGCTATGAAACCTTTTTTGGATTCCTCAAAATCACGCTGATCTTCGAAAGGCAGCGTCTTACGTAATCCATTTTGCAGTTCAACGGTATAGCTTGATGGCGCCTTACCTTTTGAATCGAAATGCTTCCCCTGCATAGCGCCTGGATCCGCCACTACACCACCACCCCCTGCCGCCATTGCCAACCCAGAGGTCATTAATATTGCCGCTACCGAAAACTGTGTGAGTTTGATTTTCATAAGAGCCTAAAGTAAGAGTGTTTTATTACTTCAATGATATGTTTGAGCTAATCAATGGCAATTAGCTCTACAGCTAATGTCAGTCTACTCAGGAAATGAGATTGCGTAGGCCGCAATAACAGGTAAACCAACAAAAAACGTTGTTCCTTTGCCAGGGAATGACTCAAACCAGATAGATCCCCCGTGCCTCATTACAATATGCTTACATAGCCAAAGGCCAATTCCCATACCGGAACCCTTAGTAGTTGAAAGCAGCTCAAACATGTGGGCCTGAACATTTTCATCAATACCTGAACCTGTGTCTGAGATCGAAATTTGAACACCAGCGCCGCTGTGCTGACCTCGAATAGTGATTAATTTATTTGAATTCTCTGTCAAGTTCAATGCATCAATTGCGTTGATCACTAAATTCAATAGCACTTGTTGAAGTTCTCCCTTATTAGCGGTGATAAACAAGTTTTCCTCTAACTTAAGAACCATCTGAATATTCTGCTTAACAATTTCTGGGCGAGCAATGGTAAGCACTAAATCAATTAATTCAGCAAGGTTAACTTTGGTAGATGCCATCTTTTCATCGGCGAATACCGATCTAAGGGAGCGAATAATACTTGCTGCACGCTGATTGTCTGCCAACAAAGAATCCAAAACTTCTCCCTGTAAGTTAGGATTCAATTCTCCTTCCGATAGCTTCTTTTGTAAAAACTGAATATTCAGACCGGAGGCACCTAATGGCTGATTGAGCTCATGTGCAATAGAGGCCGACAAAGCACCAGTACTAGCGGTTTTATTAGCCTTTAGCAGTGAAGCAATTAAGATTTCTCGCTCCTGTAATAGCGCTTTAGTAGATTGACTCTCATTGGTTGCGTTGATATTGGCAATGGTGATTTGTTCGGCCCAATAACCCCCAATTGCAATGTAGGATAGGGTATTCATCACCAGCTGAGCAATGGTAAACAGAATCAGAAGATGAGGAATTTGATCAACTTGACGGATCGTGAAGGCCGAGGCGACCATAATGAGGAATCGCCCTAAAGCAAAAAACATTTCAGCAAAATTGGCATATTGCATATAAACCAATTGCTTGGATGGAGAAGATTTTCTCTTCTTGCCTAGCTCATATATTTGCCAGCAATAAAAAATACTAGCAAGCCCCGCCATTACCGCAGTGCGACTTTCAAAAGATCCATATAGACGCATGGAATCAAATACGGCAATAAAAATGAGGACTGAAACTGAGGCAGCTATCTTTACTCGTTTAGAAACCTCATGATTGAGTGACTGACAAAATAATGCTTGCAGCATCGTTGCTATATAGAAGAAGGTATTTGCTACAGTGAAATTAAATTCTGGATTAGCAATATTTTGGATGGTAATAATTCCCGTCCCAAAAATAAACAACCCCACCACATTCACTAGCAGGGAGGACATCCAATACAAACTGGGTCTTAGGAGGTTCTGAGAGCGGTAATAGTGATAGATTCCAAAAAATAGGCCCATCTGAATAACGGCCAGAATAAAGAAGTAAATAGAAATGAGCAGCTTCATAATTGCCATGGTACATCTACTGAATTGATTCGCTAAAATGCGTGTCATGCAGCTTTTTAGTAGATCCCAGCTTCTTTTCTTTGTCACCCTATTAGTCGCTGGGATTGGCTTTGCTCATGCCCAATCGGCTTTTTATAACGCCGCTAACAACTACCTCAAAAAGCGCGCTGATGCTTTTATGACGATTACGGGTTATTCACTCACACCGGATGTGACAACAGGATCGTTGTCGATCCGTAACAATGGTGGCGATAATTCTGACTTGCAAATGATTTCTCTAGGAGGTGGTGATCGAATTAGCGCAAACTTTCCTCTGTATTTAGAGGGGACCTTAGCAGTTAATCGATATAACCCAACGTTTACTGATGGAATCGCTAATACATCCGTTACGGTACCAGTTCATTGGAACAGCATCACAGGTACCGGCGGTATTGGTTGGGATTTTCCGATCACCAATGAATTGCGCTTCCGCCCAATTGCCAATGTCATGCTGGGGCATTTAGAAAGCGACCTTTCGATTGCATCTAGAGTCATTCAAAATCAGAAAGGCGTTGACTTACAGTTCCTCAATGGCGGCCGTATGAACTCGTATGGTCTGGGCGGGTCGGTCATGCTGGACTATGAGAACTACCAACCCGATCAAGAAATTGATGTAGAGCTGCGTTACACCAATATTCCGGTGCAAACATTTGACACCTCTACTGCAGTTCAAGGTTCAGCTGATTCGCAAAGTCTGGCGCTTTGGGCTCGCAGTCGTATCCCAACCCCAATTACATTGTTAGATAGACCATTACGAGCGGTATTTGAAGTGGCGCATACCGAATTCCTAGGCGACTTACGAGGGGCTCTGGGATTTAACTCCCTATCTTCTGTAGGTACTGGCATTGAACTAGATCGTAGCGCATCTGATCCTATTTTTACTCGCATCAGAGTGGTGTTTCGCTACCAATTTGGTCAAAATGTGCACGGAACCTCCATTGGCTTGGCTGCCAGCTTCTAATATGGGTAATACAATAGTTACAAATGCTAACTTACTGGTATTTACTCATTTCCGCATCGCCACTTAATGGTGATGCTCTTTCAACATCCTTAAGGATCAAATTATTATGAAAAAAATTATCATTGCTATCGTCATTGCTGCAATCGCAGTTGGCGGCTACTTTTACCTCACAAAACCAAAAGCTCCGATTGCTGGCGTAGCTGCTCAAGAATCCGCGCTTATCTATGATGGCGAAGTGACTAAAATTGATGCTGCAACTCGCACAGTTACCCTCAAGAACAAAGATGGTGAAACCTCTATCGTTGCTGGTCCTGAAGTAAAGAACTTTGCAGAAATTAAAGTGGGCGACCATTTCGACGTTGTCTATGAACTTGCTGTAGCTATTGAGTTGGTTAAGGTAAAAAATCCAGGCACAACTAGCGAACAAGTTAGCACTAGCACTACAACTGCCCCACAAGGCGATAAGCCAGGCATGATTACTACTAAAACCATTACTGCAACCGCTAATGTTGAAGCGATTGATGCAGCTAAAAATATCGTTTCTTTAAAGGGCCCACAAGGAAATATTTTCAAGGTTAAGGTTCAGAATCCTGACTTGTTGAAAGATATCGCAGTAAATGATCAAGTAAAAGTGGTTTACACAGAAGCCATTGCTGCAGTAGTAAGCGCACCGGCAGCTAAGAAGTAATACAGTAACGCAGTAGCTTTATGAATGTTCCTTAAAAGCTCATTTCTATTAGCCAGAAAGAGGAAAGCCCAGCAAGTGTTTGCTGGGCTTTTTCTTATCTGGCTTAGCGCAAGCCGCGCACTAATTTGCCATTAAATTACTAAAAGTTGGCTATTGAACACCAGGCGTAACTTTTACAGATTTCATGAGAGACTGGATAGCATCTCTTCGCTCTTTTTGTAGCAAAGCCTGTGAAAGATTGACTTTTGCCTGATCAAAACTTGGCATCACAAACGGTTTTATGTCATTCGCCTTAACGACATACCATACGGAGCCAACCTGTACTGGCTTGGAGATAACATCACCCTTACCAAGCCCAACAACAAGATCATTCATAGGCGATGAAAGCTGTGAAGGTAAAATCCAGCCTACTGAGCCACCATTTTGAGCGGTTGCTTTATCTATCGACTTATCTTTGGCCAACTTATCAAATGAGGCACCTCTTTTGAGTTCAGAGGTAACTTGCTGGGCTTCAGCCTCGTTAGAAAGAACGATTTGCGAAATTTGATACTCCTTAGCGTTTCTCGGATCTTTTGAAACTGCCACCTGCTTTTCATACTCAGCTCGAACTTCTGCCTCAGTAATAGGATGCTCTGCAAGGTATTGGGCAAACCAAAGCCCCATGATGGCATCTTGCTCGGCGATCTTGAGTTTTAGCGCATTATTTCCCTTGGACAACAGACCTGTTTTTCTTACATCTTGAGCAATTGCCTCGCGGACCACTAAGTCATTCAAAAAGTTCTCACGCAGCTCTTTATTGTCTTGGGCGCCCTGGGCCATGGCCAGAGAAATAAATTGATCAAGTTGTCCCGAGGTTATTTTGACGCCATTAACCGTCACCAGAACGCTATTCGAGCTTTGGGCTACTGCCACGCTAGCCAAACAGGCCAACGATAGATATATGAAGTACTTAATGGATGGAGTTTTCATAATTTGTATCTCTAGTGAAAAGAAAACCACCCGCAGGTGGCTTTCTAGATAACATTTAATGTGCTTTTTATAAACCTATTGTATAAGTTGCTATCACAGTAGTTGATGAAACTGCCTGGAATGGCTCTTGGCGATAGATACCAGTAATGCCGATTCTTTGGTTCTTTTCAACATCATAGGTTGCCCCAATAGTAGCTGTTGGGCGAGTCTTAACAGGATTTGGATTGAAATTAACTGGAGTTAAACCAGTAAGGCCTGTAGCAGCGTAAGTGCCATTGGCTGTGTTGGTATCTGTTTCAACGCCAGCACTACCAAATACAGTGGCGCGAGGAATAAAGCGATAAGAAGCCCCTACTCCAGCCAAAGCAGTTGTCGCATTGGTATTTAAGGCGCTATAAGTTAACGGTGAAGTCACTGAAGGACTTGCAGCTTCAGAGTAGCCACCCATATTGTTTTGGGTATAACGCATACCAATGTAAGGGGATACAATAACGTTTTCCATCACACCAAAACCATACTTAGCAGTCAGTTGAGCACCTTGGCTATTGAGCTGAGAAGAACCAGAGCCTGGCTCAGAAGTACCCACTACTTGACGTGTAATTGTGGTGTTCTTTTGACCATAAGCAATACCAGCCTTTACTTCCGCGCCAGTGCCATCGGGGCGTTGGTTCCAAGCAGCAAACAAGCCAATTAATGGCGTGTTGTTGCCAAGGTTTACGGTGCTGCCAGCATTGTTTACAGAAAGGTTCTGATCGGCATAAGCACCGATACGAGAGTTGTTCTCATCCAAGCGATAGGAAGCGATCAATAAAGCGCTGGTGTTATTCAGACCATTAGCTGCCTGAATAGCAGTGTTACGACCACCGGCTGATACGCAAATATTATTTACATCAAAGAGATTGCAGTCATAGTAGAAGCTATTGGCAAGTACTGAGTTCTGCAAGGTATAGGTATTTTGCAAGGCAGCAGCAGTATTTACTAAGGATTGCTGCGTGTCAGATACGTTTGGAGTGAGGTACAAATACACGTTGTTTGCATCGTAACCCAATGCATAACCTAAGCGAGTATAGGTAGGCAGCGTTGTGCTGAAAGTTTCAAACTTTCCGCTCACACCATTAGCAGTAATCAATGTGTACTTACCAGCCGCGTAAGTTCCAGCAGTTGCCGCCAGAGATAATCCACCGGCTAAGCTTGCAGCACCAGTAACCAAAACTTTCTGATTGTTCGTTGGTGAGATATTCATCAACAAATTACCAGTTGAGGCTTGAGTAAATGTACCGCCCAAAGCGACATTGCCATTCGCACCAGTTACATTCACAGTACCGTTGTTATTTAAAGCTGATGATGGGGTAATGGAGCCAGCTCCCTGAAGAGCTAAAGTGGAACCCGCATCAACCGCAGTAAGGCCAGTGTATGTGTTGGCAGCTGTGAGGGCCAAGGTACCGCCACCAGATACTACGACATCACCAGCAACCGTAAGACCCGTACCCAAATCAACACCATTAGTAATTGGTGAAGAAACGGTAGTTGTAGTACCAGAGGCAACGCTAAATACCGGGTCGTATGCAACTGTAATAGGCGCGCTAATAGTCATATCAGCAGTTGTTTCTAAAATAGCTGGGACAGTTGACGTTCCAATCAAAGCCAATCCACCAGTACCAATGGCGTTAGGATTAGCAATGCTTAATGTTGCACCAGAGCGAACTTCAGTGCCACCAGAATAGTCATTGGTGGTGTTTGTAAGAGTAATCTTGCCACTTGTTCCACCTGCACCATTGACAATTATTAATCTACCGATATCTTGACCATCATCAGTTATGTAGCCAGTGAAGGTGGCCTTATTGCCATTCTGGTCAATATAGCCTTTGTTTGCGCTGATACTAAAGGCGCTCGTAACTGTCGGGTTCGTCTGATCGACGTGTAAAGTGCCGCCATCAAACCTATTGGTAAAGGTATTTGAAGCAACCGTTGAAACCAAGTTATAAGAACCAGAGCCGTTATTTGAGCTAACAATATCAGGAATTGAAGGGCCAAATACCCCTCCCCCAAGTGGGGCCAAACCGACAACAGGAGTAGTGCCAAAGCTACTTAAATAAACGTAGCCAAAATGACCGCCGGCATCACAGTCCGTCGCAAGCATACTCACTGTAATGGTATCTCCAGCTCTTACGGCAACAGACTCAGCCTGCCAACCCGAGTAAAGATATGACCCGCTAGCTCTAAAAAGGGAGGCTGTAGTTGCAGCGTTATAACTTACCAGCTTAACCACCGTACTTGTGGTTTCATCATAAATTCTTAAAGTAAAGCCGTCTGTATCCTTGGCAGCATGTGGGGCAGATTGCAAAACGGCAGACCACGCAAGGTTAACAGTGGCAACAGATCCCGCTACAACAGCAGGCGTCAATCCATCACTAGAGATGGGTGTCATTCCATAATTAGTTACTGTTTGACTAATAGTGCTGATAGATCTGTTATTAACTCTGTCATTAACTCTTACTGAGTTTTGACCGAGGTATGTCATGGTTACGGGGACTAAAGGATCATTTGCAGATGACGTGATAACCGTGTTATTTGATGTTCCAGTTGTATAGTTGGATGGATCCATGATGTATGGAGCAGAAAGAGGTGAGGTGAATGTGCCACCGCCTTGAGACCAGCCAGTTAAACCGTTCGTGAAGTCTGCGTTGGTAAAGGTGATATCGCCAGCATAGGCGGTTCCTGCCATGCCATTTGCCAACAAAAAACAAGCAATACTAATTCTCTTACGCATACCCAACAATTCCCCGGTTACTTTTCAGATGCAGATTATTTGCACTAAATTAGTGCTTTTATTTTTAAAAATTCTGAAAATTATACCCTACTCATAAAGCGGGAATTAGACTTGGGGCTAATGCTGGAATACGTGCCAGGCTTGCGTGCCGGTGCATGAAATGAAAAAAGGCCTTAGGGGGGTTTTAAAAAGATGGCGGAAGAGGTGAGATTCGAACTCACGGAGGACTTTCATCCTCGCCAGTTTTCAAGACTGGTGCATTCAACCGCTCTGCCACTCTTCCTTTAATTCTGCTTACTGTGAATCACGGTTGATTCAAGCATCAGATTATAAAGAACTTTTGATTTGCCCTTCTAAATGCTTGGCAATCGCAAGGCTGGAGGTTAATCCAGGGGACTCAAAGCCATATAGATTAAAGAGGCCCTGGAGTCCATGATCCTTAGGGGTGTTGAAGCAAAAGTCGCCTGCAGGAGCATTTGGCGGCACGATCTTTGCCCTCACCCCCGAATAATCGGGCTGAAGGGAGCCGTCTTTCAAATCCGGCCAATAGCGTCTGACAGCTTCATAAAAGCCCTCTCCTCGCTTTGGGTTGACCGTGTAATCAATTTGCTCTTCAGAATCGATGTCGAGCCATTCCACATCAGGTCCAAACTTTGCCTGACCACCCATATCTAAAGTGAGATGTACCCCTAAGCCACCAGGCTCTGGAATGGGATAGATCAAATGCTTAAATGGCGATTTGCCAGAGAGCGAGAAATAATTGCCTTTAGCAAAATAGGCTTTGGGTATTTGATCATGCTGTAAGCCCTCAATCTTTTGCGCAATCGCTGGCGCACTCATGCCAGCGCAATTGATGAGATGCTTAGTTTTGATTTGCATACCATCAGCACCATCAACACTGCCGATGGTTAATTCATAACCGCCCTCAGCATGATTTCCGATTGGCTTTGCGCTAATTAAAGGTGATTGGTAGGCAACCATACCACCCGCATCCTCAAAGCCTCCGAGCAGTGAGAGCATATAGCCGTGGCTGTCAACAATACCTGTGGTAGTTGAGAGTATTGCGGCAACACATTTGAGATTTGGCTCCAATGCTTTTGCTTCTTCCCCTGAAATCATCTGAATTTCAGGAACATCATTTTTTTGCGCTTTATATAAGATCGCTTGTAAGTCATTAATTTGATCATTATCAGCCGCAACAATCAGCTTGCCATAGGGTTGAGTAGCTACCTGGTGACTGCGGCAGTACTCATAGAGCAGCCGATTACCCTCTACACAAAGTTTGGCCTTCAAAGAATCTTGTGGGTAATAAATGCCGGCATGAATAACCTCACTATTGCGAGCGCTGCTAATAGTTCCAAAAGAACTCTCGCGCTCAAGTAAGATGGTTTCACGGCCCTGAAGCGCCATTTCGCGGGCGACAGCCAATCCGACAACTCCGGCACCCACCACAACGCAATCAACCTGCTCCATCTATCTCCACCTGTATTTGGTTTATCTTTATTGCTTATTTTTCTATTTATGACTACTTAATGACATTGAATATACCGAAATCCTAACATTTTCAGTGTTTTAGGGGATTTTGAGCCCCTTCTTGATAAAATCTAGAGATGTCTTTAAAGCCTGATTCTGACAATCTTAAGTCCACCGAAAGCCCCCCTGGCGTTATGCCCAATGGCGCTCATTTTGCCGTGGATGTGGTTCTCGATACTGCCTATCAAGGTATTGATGGAAAAAGCTGGGCCGCTCTATTTGATATCGCCCGTAAGACTAAGCTTCCAGAATTTATTGCGGATTTATTTGCTGGCAAACATATTAATCAAAGTGAAGATCGCCCCGCACTTCATTCGGCACTCCGCAATCTCTCAAAATCTCCTGTCATCTTGGATGGTCAGGATGTCATGCCAGCAGTTATTGATGTGTGGCACCGAATTGATGCGCTCTGCAATAAATGGATTGGCGTCACCGATGTCATTCATATTGGTATTGGTGGCTCAGACTTTGGGCCACGCTTAGCAATTGAAGCATTAGCGCATGTGCCCGATATTGAAAGCCGCGGTATGCGCATGCATTTCTTGGCCAATATCGATACCGCTGAATTAGCCCGCATTCTGGATCGTGCGCTTCCGCATAGCACTCGCGTCATTGTTGTTTCCAAGTCATTCACCACCTTAGAAACCACCATGAACGCTAAGGCAGTCGTGGCTTGGCTGAAAGCTTCTGGCTGTACGAATAGCCAAATTAACAAAACCCTGTTTGCAGTTACCGCTAATGTGGCAGCAGCCAAAGAGTTTGGCGTTGAAGAAGATCACATCTTCCCATTTTGGGATTGGGTTGGCGGTCGCTACTCTGTTTGGTCCGCAGTTGGCCTGCCGATTGCCCTGCAATACGGCTTTAAGACCTTCGAAGAATTTTTAGCCGGCGCGCATGCGATGGATTTACATTTTAAGAATGCGCCTCTAGAAGGCAATTTGCCGGTCATCATGGCTTTAGCCTTGCTCTACCAACAAGAGAAGCACGGCATTAAAGCCTATGCTGCCATTCCGTACGCAGATGCTTTGGATTGGTTTCCAAAGTGGTTACAGCAACTCGATATGGAAAGTAATGGCAAAAGTATTGGTAAGGATGGCAAACCGGTTAAACATTCTTCACCAGTGGTGTTTGGTAGCGCCGGCAGTAACGCGCAGCACTCCTATTTTCAACTCTTTCATCAAGGCCCTGAAATCATTCCGATTGATTTCATTGCGGTTCGTAAGCCCATGAGTGACCTTCCTGAGGCTGTTGCACATCATCGTATTTTGCTGTCTAACTGTTTAGCCCAGGCCCAGGCTCTAGCCCATGGCAAGACCGATAGCAATCCGAATAATGTTTACCCAGGTAAGCGCCCAAGCAGCTTATTACTCCTTCCTGAACTAAATGCCTTCTATTTAGGGGCTTTATTGGCCCTTTATGAGAACCGTGCCGCGACTCTAGGCGCTCTCTGGAATATCAATAGCTTTGATCAACCCGGTGTTGAATATGGCAAGGTTCTTGCCAAACCAATTGAGAAAGCCCTTGCTAGCGGCTCCGACCATATTGATGCGGACGATAGTATTGATGCGATTACTGCTGCTCGCATCAATTTCTTAAATGCTTAGTTTCCTAAATTCTTGATTTTTGTATTCCAATTAATCTATTGAGCGCCCTGCGCCTCCTTTAATTTAAAGGTCTTCATGCAACTCTCTCCTTCCATTTTCAAAGCTTATGACATTCGCGGCATCATTGATGAAACAGTGGATCCATCGATTGCTAAATTGATTGGCCAAGCATTTGGTACCGAGATGCGTGAACTCGGTGAAACGGAAATCGTCATCGGTCGCGATGGTCGTTTATCTGGCCCTAGCTTGATTAATGCCTTGACTGAAGGGCTACTATCAACCGGCATTAACGTCATTGACTTAGGTATGGTTGCCACACCTATGGTGTACTTTGGCGCCAACCAAGAGCTCAATGGCAAAAAACCAAAATCCGGCATCATGATTACCGGTAGCCATAATCCCCCTAATTACAACGGCTTCAAGATGGTTCTGGGAGGCGCTGCGATTTATGGTGATCAGATTCAGGCGTTACGTAAGCGTATTGAAGCCAAGCAATTTGCTAGTGGTCAAGGTACACGCAGCACCTTTGATATTTTCCCAATGTACTTAGAGCGAATTGTCAGTGATGTGAAATTGGCTCGTCCTATGAAGATTGTGGTGGATTGCGGCAATGGGGTTGGCGGTGCATTTGCAGGAAAACTGTTTAGAGCTTTAGGCTGTGAAGTAGAAGAACTCTTTTGCGAAGTAGATGGTCATTTTCCGAATCACCACCCTGATCCTGCTCATATTGAAAACTTGCAAGATCTCATCAAGAACCTACAGACTACCGATAATGAATTAGGCCTTGCCTTTGATGGTGACGCTGATCGTTTGGGCGTTGTCACAAAAGATGGTCAAGTGATTTTCCCAGACCGTCAAATGATGCTTTTTGCTAAGGATGTGCTCTCACGCAATCCAGGTGGCCAGATTATTTATGACGTCAAATGCACCCGCAACCTTGCAACTTATGTAAAGCAGCATGGCGGTGAGCCTTTAATGTGGAAAACAGGTCACTCTTTAGTGAAAGCCAAGCTCAAAGAAACTGGTGCTCCACTTGCTGGCGAGATGTCCGGTCACATCTTCTTTAAAGACCGTTGGTTTGGTTTTGATGATGGACTCTATACCGGCGCACGCTTGCTAGAGATTCTTTCTAAAGAGAAAGATCCTAATCAGACGCTCAATGATTTGCCAAATGCCATTTGCACGCCTGAGTTACAACTTGCCTGCGCTGAAGGTGAGCCTTTTGAATTACTAGAATCCATTAAAGCCAATGCCAAGTTCCCTACTTCTGAATCCATCAATACGATTGATGGTGTACGTGTGGAATATGCCGATGGCTTTGGTTTGGCCAGACCTTCAAACACAACACCAGTAGTTGTGATGCGCTTTGAGGCGGATAGTGAAGAAGCTATCGCGCGTATTCAGGCGGAGTTTAAGGCTGTATTGTTGGCCGCTAAGCCGGAAGCTAAGCTTCCCTTTTAATTGAACAATTAGAAGCTAGTGCACTGAGGGCTTAGCGCCCTCTTTTTTATTCTCCTGTTCGTTTGAGACCTGATCTACCACTGGGGGTACATTGCCCCATGATGCATGCTCGCGAAGCTGATTCAGTAATGAACACATTCCATGAAGTATTGATCCAGCCAGCTTTAGATTGACATGAGCGCCGCCAGGCAAGATCAATTCAAGTGACAGGACATCTTCAAGCAACTCTTTTTCTAGGCTACATTTAACATCCATTACTAGCAATGGATCTGCGCCAAATGGAAAATTATCTGCCGGCTGAAATGGCTCGGATCCCTTTTGATCCTGATCTTGCGTGACATGTACCGCATCACTACCAAACTCAGCAATTGCTTTTGCAGCCTGGGGCGTATGAGTCTGCTCTAGTTTTTTGACAATCAAATGCTGTGTAGCTGCCAAAATGAATAGTGTGACTCTACGAGTAAACCAAAATCGGAACTCTGTATTTTCATCGGTATTAAACCGAAACAGAAGTCGATCATCGTAGGCTAAGTAGGAGGCGTTTAATTGTTTTATTTTCATTGGGCACTATTGGCAAAGCTCACTATCGTCTTGAGATTTACATTCTTTTTTACCTGAATACGCCTCACCCATCTCAACTGTCACTTCCGCATCTCCAGAAGCGCTACCATCTAGCGAAGTAAGCTTGGCCACCTTGAGAACATTACTTAAGTTACCACCTGAAGATGAGGCGGCGGCAGCTTCTGCTTCGGCAACCGGGAATCTCACTCCCAATAGATCGATGCCGCTACCAGTAAAGTTGGTCTTCGCATCAATAACTACCGCAACTTTGCCTGTCATATCAAATTTACCGTCAATCTTCGAGAGATCGAAGTTAATATTGCCGCTACCGCCAGCCATTGATTTGAAGACCACATTATTCAGCGTTGGATTTGCAGTCAAGGCAATTTGTGCGGAGCTGTAATTTTGATTCGCAGTAGTCTGAACACCACCTGTGACATTAATGACACCTGTAGCAGGTGTGAGTGCAAAGAGATCCCCTGCCTGCAACGTCTGGATATTTGCAGAGTAGAACGGATAGATATTGCCCACTAGGCCATTGAAGCTAACCACAGGCATCTTAGTAAGATCGCCGTTAACATATCCAGGGTAGATTGCAGCCACCATTAAGGAGTACAGCGCAGCAGATGCTGGGTTGAGTGTTCCGTTAAATTCAACCAATGGATCTAAAGAAATCAAGGTACGTGTATGTGCGGTATCAAGCACCTTGAAATTCAGTGCTGGACGGGTTTGAGCCAGGAACATTGTGTACAAGAATCCGTCATTACCATTAGTTCCAACAACTACTGAGCCGTTATAAATTTGTTGGCTTGAGGTTAATACGTCCGCCAAGAGATTAATCGTTGAGCCCGTAATCACGAAGCTCGCTAACGGCGCTACAGAACCAACGCTATTACCAATAGTGACAATTCCTGTGCCGGCATTGACATTGAGCGTATTGGCTTTGCTTGCAGCGCTATCAATCAAACCATTGAAAGTAATTGGAGCATTAGCCGTAGTAAGAGTGACTGCGCCTGAAACGCTAGGAGAAACCACCACATTACCGTTATAGGTTTGCGCGCCAGTTGTTCTAATGTCTGAAGAAATTATAGTTGAGCCATTAATTGTCAAGCTTGACAATGTCACGCCTGAAGCCAAGCTCAATACGCCATTAGTAGATATCAATGCGCCTGCACCGAGAGCATTTGCATTACCCAAAATCAACTGTGAGGCATTGAGCGCAGTATTACCTGAATAGGTATTTGCACCATTTAATGTCATTGATCCAGAGCCAACCTTAGTCAAAGTTCCAGATCCAGTAAATGATCCATCAAACGCAAAGTTTGTATTTCCGCCACCTAAGCTTAGGTTGGTAGCGAGCACCACAGTGCCGGAGCCGGTAATAGTATTAAGCGCGGCAGCTCGGTCAACGATATAACTAGCGCCAGCAGCAACAACCAAATCTGCAGCATTTACTAGAGCCCCCTTAACATCAAGGGTACCTGCAGAGACCGCTGTGATACCGGTATTAGTATTGCTTGCGCCTAGTATCAATGTACCAGCGCCAGTCTTAGCAAATGATCCGGAGCCTGACATGATTCCGTTGTAAGTTAAGGCGCTAGAACCATCGACATCAATTGTTCCGCTACCCAACAAAGCAATACCGCGATTAGCATTTAGAGTAAATGTTGAGGAAGTATTTAACGTACCGCTGTTAAATACCAGGGCCGCAGTATTTACAGAGCCAGGTGCTTGGCCTAAATTGCTATCCATACTGATAGAGACAACGCCGCCATTAATAGTCGTTGTACCGGTGTAGGTATTCGCATTGCCAAGTACTAAAGTACCCGCCCCACTCTTCACTAAGTTTGCAGTGCCTGCCAAGATAGCTGAGATCGTTGTGGTGCCAGTTGTATTGGTCACATCGTAGCTTGATCCAGTCAGAACACCAGAAGTGCCAGAGATAGAGCTGCTAGATAAGTTGATGGCACCGACAGTATCGCTATAAGTACTCATGGCCAAGCTACCACCAGCAACATTGATTGCACCAGTATCAGCCAAGACATCATTCGCACCTAGCGCAACTGTACCGACATTGATGTTAGTACCGCCGGTGTAGGTGTTAGGACCAGACAAGGTTAAGGTGCCAGAACCTACTTTAGTGAAGGATCCTGCACCACTCATCACACCACTGAAGGTAGTGTCTGGTGTAGAGCCTGCTGTGAGGTTTGCAGTTAAGGTGATATTACCGGCGCCAGCGATTGAAGCGACGGTGTCATTAGCACCAACAATATAAGTAGCACCAGAAGCAACGGTTACTGCTGTGTAATCAGACAGAGTGCCGATGACATTGAGGGTACCGGCAGATATGGTAGTGGTACCGGTGTAGGTGTTGGCATTAGACAAGGTTAAGGTACCAGATCCTACTTTAGTGAAGGATCCAGTGCTGCTCATGACACCACTGAAGGTAGTGTCTGGTGTAGAGCCTGCTGTGAGGTCACCAGTCAAAGTGATGTTACCGGCGCCAGCAATCGAAGCGACGGTGTCATTAGCGCCAACAATATAAGTAGCGCCTGAAGCAACGGTTACTGCTGTGTAATCAGACAGAGTGCCGATGACATTGAGGGTACCTGCTGATACTGTCGTTGTACCGGTGTAGGTATTCGCATTGCCAAGTACTAAAGTACCCGCCCCACTCTTCACTAAGTTTGCAGTGCCTGCCAAGATAGCTGAGATCGTTGTGGTGCCAGTTGTATTGGTCACATCGTAGCTTGATCCAGTCAGAACACCAGAAGTGCCAGAGATAGAGCCGCTAGATAAGTTGATGGCACCGACAGTATCGCTATAAGTACTCATGGCCAAGCTACCACCAGCAACATTGATTGCACCAGTATCAGCCAAGACATCATTCGCACCTAGCGCAACTGTACCGACATTGATGTTAGTACCGCCGGTGTAGGTGTTAGGACCAGACAAGGTTAAGGTGCCAGAACCTACTTTAGTAAAGGATCCTGCACCACTCATCACACCACTGAAGGTAGTGTCTGGTGTAGAGCCTGCAGTGAGGTTTGCAGTTAAGGTGATATTACCGGCGCCAGCAATCGAAGCGACGGTGTCATTAGCACCAACAATATAAGTAGCGCCAGAAGCAACGGTTACTGCTGTGTAATCAGACAGGGTGCCGATGACATTGAGGGTGCCTGCTGATACGGTAGTGGTACCGGTGTAGGTGTTAGGACCTGTCAATACTTGAGTACCGGCAGATAAAACCAGATTGCCGTTAGTGCCGCTGATCACACCATCAAAGGTATCAGCAGCGTTGCTAATGGTTAATGTTTTGCCGCCTATTAATACGGATCCGGAAGCATTACCAGCCAAGCTGATGATGGAGGCGCCAGATGTAGTACCAGTTAGATCTAAGCTTGCGTTGTCAATGATGCTGCTGGAGGCGGCAATCGAGCCAGTGCCAGTTAGAGACAAGGCGCCACCATTAATCGTCGTAGTACCAGTGTAGGTGTTGTTGCCGGAGAGTACTTGGGCACCACCAGAGATGATGAGGTTGCCACCACTACCGGTATTGCCGCTGATCACACCAGCAAAAGTATCTGCTGCGTTAGTCATGGTCAGAGTCTTGCTGCCTAATACGACCGAGCCAGAGCTGTTACCCGATAGGCTGATGATCGAGGCGCCAGAGGTGGTGCCACTGATATCGAAGGTCGCGTTATTAATCAGGCTGCTTGAAGTAGCAATGGAGCCTGTGCCAGTTAAGGACAGAGTGCCGGCTGATACGGTAGTGCTGCCAGTGTAAGCATTGGCGCTATTGGTTAGGACTAAAGTGCCTGCGCCAGTCTTAG
>NZ_JACVPC010000017.1:0-399 GCF_018882145.1 Polynucleobacter sp. AP-RePozz3-80-G7
CAGTACCACTAATGGCATTAGCGATCGTGATCGCATCAGAGCGATTAAGGATCAAGGTACCGTTATCGGTTACGGTGCCAGTGCCTAAGGTACCTACTGTGCCAGCATTACCGATTTGTAAGGTAGCGCCAGAGTTAATCGTCGTTGTACCACTGTAAGTATTGGTATTCGTTAATACTTGAGTACCACCAGAGATCACGAGGTTACCGTTCGTACCGCTGATCACACCAGCAAAAGTATCAGCTGCGTTAGTCATGGTCAGAGTCTTGCTACCTAATACGACCGAGCCAGAGCTGTTACCCGATAGGCTGATGATCGAGGCGCCAGAGGTGGTGCCACTGATATCGAAGGTCGCGTTATTAATCAGGCTGCTTGAAGTAGCAATGGAGCCTGTGCCAG
>NZ_JACVPC010000018.1:0-377 GCF_018882145.1 Polynucleobacter sp. AP-RePozz3-80-G7
AATCGCTCTGATGCGATCACGATCGCTAATGCCATTAGTGGTACTGGTAACCTCACTCAAGCAGGTCAGAACACCGCCACCTTCACTGGCACTAACAGTTATGTGAACACCACCATCAACAGTGGTGCTACCTTACAAATCGGTAATGCTGGCACAGTAGGTACCTTAGGCACTGGCACCGTAACCGATAACGGTACCTTGATCCTTAATCGCTCTGATGCGATCACGATCGCTAATGCCATTAGTGGTACTGGTAACCTCACTCAAGCAGGTCAGAACACCGCCACCTTCACTGGCACTAACAGTTATGTGAACACCACCATCAACAGTGGTGCTACCTTACAAATCGGTAATGCTGGCACAGTAGGTACCTTAGG
>NZ_JACVPC010000003.1:0-292148 GCF_018882145.1 Polynucleobacter sp. AP-RePozz3-80-G7
TATTCACCAATTGGTGAATATTATGGTGAATATAAAGAGAAAGGCTCTCAAGCGTTAACCTGAGAGCCTTGATATTACTGGTGGGTCGGGCGAGATTCGAACTCGCGACCAACGGATTAAAAGTCCGCTGCTCTACCGACTGAGCTACCGACCCAGTTAAGCCATAAATTATAGCAAGAAGTTTGTTTGCCATCCTCAGGTCTGCGGGGGCTGCCCCTCAACCCTTGTACTTACAAGTGACTTATGAATTTATCCGTCTGGCAACCGGTGGATTTTTGGAAAAATAGTCCTTAATTCCCTTCAAAATCGCCTCTGCAATTCGGTCCTGATAGCCATCATCGTTTAATCGGGCTTCTTCCTGCGGATTGCTAATAAAAGCGGTCTCAACCAAGATTGAGGGGATGTCTGGAGCCTTCAAAACAGCAAAGCTGGCTTGTTCTACCTTGCCTTTGTGTAAAGGTGCAAATCCACCAATTTGCCTCAAGATGGAGTTGCCCACCTGTAAGGAGTCTTTAATCTGGGCGGTAGTCGACATATCTAATAGCAAGTTAGCAACCTGCCTGTCTTGAGTCTTGATGTTAATGCCGCCAATCAAGTCGGAAGCATTTTCTTTATTGGCCATCCATCTGGCAGCAGTACTACTGGCTCCCATTTGGGAAAGTGCAAATACGGATGCACCTTTGGCATTTCTTTCAATGAAAGCATCAGCATGAATGGATACAAATAAATCCGCTTCAACACGTCTGGCTTTTTGAACTCTGACATGCAGTGGTACAAAGTAATCGCCATCTCTAGTTAAGAAAGGGCGCATATAGGCTTCGCCTTCAATCTTGTCTTTGAGTCTTTTGGCAATGGCGAGTACGACATTCTTTTCTCGTGAGCCTGCTGCGCCAATGGCGCCAGGATCTTCGCCGCCATGGCCGGGATCTATGGCTATTGTGATCAAACGCTTGTATTTAGCAGGTGCTGGTAGATCCTTCTGTTCTGGAATAGCTTGCGCAACTGGTGCTGCTGGAGTTTTAGTCAGCTCTTTTTCTTTCTTGGTGGCGAACTGTGCAATGAGATCCACCTCTTCATTGGATTTTTCCAGGGCGCTTTCTTTCTTGGCGCTACTTCTCACTAAAGCCATTAATGGATCTGGTGGCGTAGTGGGGTAGAGGTCAAACACCATGCGGTAGTTGTACTCACCAATGGGATCAAGCGTAAAGAGTTGCGGCTTGATCGGTTCTTTTAAGTCAAATACCAAACGCACAACCCCTGGTTGAAACTGCCCAACCCGAACTTGCGAGATATACGGATCATTTGGCTTTACTTTAGCTACCAAATCTTTAAGAGTCGGATTTAGCTCTAATCCCTGTACATCAACTACCAAGCGATCTGGATTCGTCAAAATCTGCTGCGTAATCGGGAGCGGCTTATCAGATTCCAGGGTAACGCGAGTGTAGTCCTCAGAAGGCCAGACACGCACACCTAATATCTTGGCACCCCAAGCAATATCAAGCTCAGTCAGCAAAAGAGCAAAGCTTAAGAACTTCGCAGAAGTCTTGAGGTGTTGCCTTCTGGAGAGATTGATTTTTTGATTACTCATTAACTGCTTAGCTCTTACCGAGACGCTTGTATGTCATCAACCAAGGTTTTACCTTGCGCAGATAAAACATTGATTGTGATGATGCGCTCATTTTCATCCGCACCAGCAGCTAACTGAATCTGAATATCAAATGCAGGCAAAGTGCCCTCTGCTTTTTCTGGCCACTCAATTAAGCAAATACCCGGGACATCAAAATGCTCTGCAAATCCCGCTTCTTGCCATTCCAGGGGATCACGCATGCGATACAAATCAAAGTGATGAACAGTGATTGCTTGCTCTTTTAATTGCAGCGGATAAGGCTCGCACAAAGTATAGGTAGGACTCTTTACTTTGCCCTCGTGACCTAGCGCCTGGATGAGGTATCTCGCAAAGGTCGTTTTGCCAGCACCAAGATCACCCTCTAGAGAGATGTTTAAATGGGAACCTGGCTGATTAGTCAGAAAGTGCTCAAAACTGGCAGCCAGATGCTTAGCAAGAGAGGCGGTATCGGCTTCCTGCCTACAATAGAGATCTATTGCAGTGAGCGGAATTGCTGTGGTTGCCTGTGTTTGAGCCATTCCCCTAGTTTATTCAATTATTGCGCTACATTCTGTATTCCATATGCCTTTATCTACTAGTCCTCAATCTTTAGATGAGTCCAATCTACGTGATTGGCTTGGGGAGCAGGCTGCATCCTTAGGATTTGATGGCTTACGCATTACCGACACTCATTTGGGGCCTGCAACAGAACGTTTGCAGGAATGGCTGGCTGAGGGTCGTCACGGTCATATGGAATACATGCAACGCCATGCTGAATTACGCTCCAATCCCGAGCTCTTAGTTCCCGGTACCGTGCGCGTCATCTGTGTGTCCATGAATTACCTTCCGCCCGAAACTGATTTCGATACTGAGTGGCAACGCTTGGAAGATCCCACTCAAGCAGTGGTCTCGATGTATGCCAGAGGGCGTGATTATCACAAGGTACTTCGTAATCGTTTGCAAGAATTTGCCCTACTCATTGAAGAGCGCATTGGTAAATTAGGTTATCGCGTGTTCACAGACTCGGCTCCGCTGATGGAAGTAGAGTTGGCACGTAAGGCGGGTTTAGGTTGGCGCGGCAAACACACGCTCTTACTGAATCGAGAATCTGGCTCGACATTCTTTTTGGGTGAGATCTTGGTGGATGTACCACTTCCATTGGATCAAGAGATTGAAGAGCATTGCGGTACCTGTGCCTCTTGTATCGATATTTGCCCTACTCAAGCTATTACTGCGCCGTATCAATTAGACGCACGTAGATGTATCTCTTATCTCACTATTGAAAATCCTGAAGCCATACCAGTTGAATTTAGAAGTGCGATGGGTAATCGTGTGTATGGCTGTGATGATTGCCAACTGATTTGCCCATGGAATAAATTTGCTAAACGCACTGAGTTACCAGACTTTGCCAGACGCCATGGCTTGGGGCAGGCATCACTTTTGCACCTGTGGTCCTGGACTGAAGCGGAATTTGAGCGGCGACATGAAGGCAGTGCCATTCGCAGAATTGGTTATAGCCGCTGGCGTCGTAATTTGGCTGTAGCAATGGGTAATGGGCTAGCAAGTAATCAGGTAGTCGAAGCTGATAAGTCAGCCATACGCGCAGCTTTAAGTGAGGCACTTGCCCAAGCTGATGCTCTAGTAGCTGAGCATATTAAATGGGCCCTGAAGGCTTAGAAGTCCTATAAAGCTTACAATTAAGTTATGTCATCCGCAGACCAGCCCTATATTGATCCCAGCGAAATCGCGCTAGAAGAGTCTGCGGCAGAGCGCTTTAAAAATTCACGCGATGCGTTTTGGTCTGGTATCCGGGATGCAGCGGGCGCTCCAGCAATGGTGCTCTTTGCTGGCATGGTGGGCTTCGGAGCAATGGGTAAAACCAACGGCTTTGATGTTTGGTTTACGACCTTTACTTCCTTCTTTATGTTTGCATTACCGGGGCAGGTGGTCTTGCTCGAGATGGCTACTACCGGCTCATCTGTTGTGGCTATCGCTTTGGCTGTCACGCTGACATCCACGCGCTTCATTACGATGACGGTGACACTCTTTCCTCAGTTCCACCAAAAAGATCGCAATCGCAGTCTATATGCTTCTGTTCATCTATTAGCGATGACAGCATGGGCTATCTCCATGCGCGAGTTTCATGCGATTGAAGTGAAGCATCGCCTTAGCTATTTTGTTGGCTTGGGATTGCTATGCTGGTTGATTTCTATTCCGGGAACCATTCTGGGTTTTTACCTGGCGGGTATGGTGCCCAAACCAGTCACCTTAGGATTGGTATTTATTAATCCCTTGTTTTTCTTACTGACATTTACTGAAGTAAAGCCTTGGATTAACCGTATTGCGATTTGCTTAGGTTGTATCTTTGGCCCCATCTTCTTCATAGTTGATCGCGATACCAGCCTATTAACCGCAGGATTAGTCTCCGGAACCATCGCCTACTTTATTGACCGTAAGTTCTTGCGCAAAAAATCTGGGGTGCTTGGATGATAGACACAATCAACACCATGACTAACGCCCTCTCTGGATGGGGTTTGTGGATTGCCTTAGTGGGCGCCTGTCTGGGCACCTACTTCTGTCGTGCGATCGGTGTATTGCTATCGCAAAGCATCAACCAAGATAGCGAGATCTTCCGCTGGCTGGCTGCTGTGACCTATGCGATGGTTGCTGCTTTAACTATTCGTTTGATTGTGATGCCGCTCGGCCTGATGGCAACCGTACCTTTGTGGATACGAGCGCTGATTTGTGCTTTAGCTATCGGCGTGATGATCTCTAAACCCACCAAGCGTTTGGTTCCTGCCTTGCTGACAGGAACTTTGCTAATGGTGGGTTATGGCGTCATTCGTTAAATAAAAATACGCCGCTCCATTCTCTTTTTTCTCCTATAGATGCGCCGCCAAAATTCTGGCGATATGCACAGCCTCTCGTTGGGTGCCATCGGCAATTTGATGGCGACAACTAGTGCCATCGGCTACCACCCAACTGTCTGGTGATTTTCGAATACTAGGCAAAAGACTAGCTTCTGCCATTTGCTTAGACACTTCAATGTGCTCGGCTTCATAGCCAAAACTACCGGCCATACCGCAGCAAGAAGATTCAATCAATTTAGGCTCTGCATTAGGAATGAGCTTGAGTAATTCTATTGCAGGGGTCACTGCAGCAAATGACTTCTGATGGCAGTGACCATGAAAAAGCACTGACTTATCGGCCGCTTTGAGATTCAATTTGAGCTTGCCTGCTCGTACTTCGCTAGATAAAAACTCTTCGAGTAATTGCGCTTGCTTAGAAACACTTATTGCTTTGTCACCAAAACCCATCACCAAGGCTTCATCCTTCAAGGTAAATAAGCAGGAAGGCTCTAAACCAATGATTGGGATGTCCTTAGCTGCGTATGGCGCGAGGTGATCAACCAATTCACCGAGAGTGGCTTTTGCCTTATCGACCATGCCTGCAGCTAAATAGGTTCTGCCACAGCAAAATTCTTTAGAGCAGCCATTTTCATTGTTATTAGCTTGCTTTGTTTTATTTGTTTGACTCTTGTGCGGAATATGCACGCGATAGCCAGCAGCATTGAGTACTTTTAATGCCGCTTGGAGATTTTCATCTTCAAAGTAGGCGTTAAAGGTGTCTGCCAACAGAACTATCCCTTTGCCATCAGGGTTGCTAGCAAGCTGCTCTGGTGTGTACTCATAAGAGTTTGCTGCTTTCTGATTCCAGAAGGTCTTGCTTTTCCAGCTCGGCAAGCTTCTTTGTGCAGAAATACCCATGACCCACTCTTGGAGTGTTGCAATAGGTTTAATGTGATTGCGCAAGTTGAGTAATGCTGGCAAGAATGGAATAGCGCTAATCGTATGGGCGTATTTAGGTAAATAGGCAACCGCTAAATCCCGTAACGAGTGTCCAACACGTTTCTTATAGGCGGAGAGGAACTCAATCTTCATCTTCGCCATGTCTACGCCAGTAGGGCATTCGCGACGACAAGCCTTACAGCTCACACATAGCTCCATCACCTCTTTAATCGCATCGCTACCGAGCGGTGAGGCCTCATCTTTGATGTCGAGTTGATTCGAAAGCGCTAGACGCAAGGTATTTGCTCTACCACGGGTGAGGTGTTTCTCATCACGCGTTACGCGATAGCTAGGGCACATCACTTCAGCATCAAACTTGCGGCAGTGGCCATTGTTATTACACATCTCCACTGCTTTAGCTAAGCCCATGGCTGGGTCACCGCCTGTGCCAGGGGCAGTAGTTGCTTCTGTAATAGCATCGTTTTGCACATTCCAAGCAGACCAATCTAATACAGGCTGTAGAGGAATGACTTTGTAACTTGGCGGAAATCTAAAGTTGCTCGCATCATCCATCTTAGGTGGATTAATGATCTTGCCTGGATTAAATAATCCCTTTGGATCAAAAGCGTGTTTGATTTGTGCGAGGGCTTCAGTGATCTTGGGGCCAAACTGCCAAGAGATCCATTCGCCACGACAGAGGCCATCGCCATGCTCACCGCTATAGGCGCCTTTGTACTTGCGTACCAAGGCGGAAGCTTCTTCAGCAACCGCACGCATTTTCTGGGCGCCATCTCTGCGCATATCCAAAATAGGGCGCACATGCAAGGTGCCAACAGAAGCATGGGCATACCAAGTACCACGTGATCCATATTTAGAAAACACATCTGTTAAGGCTTGGGTATATTCAGCCAAACTCTCTAGTGGAACAGCACAGTCTTCAATAAAGCTCACCGGCTTGCCGTCACCCTTGAGACTCATCATGATGTTGAGGCCCGCTTTGCGCACTTCCCATAAGTTCTTTTGCAAAGAAGCATCAGGCATGGGTACAACAGATCCTGGCAAACCTAAATCACTCATGAGTTCTTGTAGGGCTTTTAGCTTCTCAAGTAATGGTGCATGAGTCCCACCAGAAAACTCTACCAACAAGATGGCTTCCGGAGTCTGGGCTGTGTGATCAATTAAGGCGGTTTCAATGGTTTTCTTAAAGCTGGGATTGCTACGCGCTAAATCAATCATGGTGCGATCAACCAGCTCAACAGCAGTTGGACCTAACTTCACAATATGCTGAGCACTATCCATAGCTTTATAAAAGCTAGCAAAGTTCACAATACCCAGCACCTTATGTTGTGGCAAAGGCGCGAGCTTGAGTTTGAGGGACTTAAAGTACCCAAGGGTGCCTTCGCTACCAACTAAAAGGTGCGCAAGGTTGACGCTGCCATCTTGGGTATAAGGTAGTTCACTTTGAGGGTGGAAGATATCGAGGTTATATCCTGCAACACGGCGCAACACCTTAGGAAAGCGTGCTTCGATTTCTGGTTGGAGAGTGGTGGCTAGGTTTTTAACAAAACCACCCAACTGCTTTGCCGCACCAGTACTGCTTGCGTAATCGCTAAAGTTAGCAACTCTGCCGTCTGCTAACCAAGCATCAATACCTAAAACGTTATGCACCATATTGCCGTAAGCGATTGAGCGGCTACCACAAGAGTTATTTCCGGCCATACCGCCAATCGTCGCTTGTCCAGCAGTAGAAACGTCCACTGGATACCAAAGACCGTGTTGTTTGAGTGAGCCATTGAGATGGTCTAGGACAATGCCTGGCTCAACTTCAACATAACCGTGATCCAGATTGAGATCTAAAACATTTCTGAAGTATTTGGTGTTATCAATAACTAGTGCTGCGCCAGTAGTTTGACCGCACTGACTAGTACCGCCTCCACGCGGTAGAACGGGTACACCCATCTCCGCTGCAATCTGAATCGCGCTAGCAATATCTTGTGCAGTCTTCGGCACAAAGACTGCAACCGGCATGGCTTGATAGATTGAGGCATCGGTTGCATAGCGGCCACGACTGGCGCTATCAGTCATCACCTCACCTGAAGTCTCCTTGCGAAGACGTGCCGCTAAAGCCGCTTGATCAACCATGAGTTCTTTAAGATCTAAGGGTTTGTTCATGATTTGGCGGATTCTAACGGGGATTCTGATTGGAGTAATTGAGCAACCACATCGCGTTTATTTCTGACGTGCTGGATCATGATTTTGCGCATGCGGACACCATCTCTTGCCTTAAGGGCATCGAGCATTTCTTGATGTTCTTCCACAGCCTTTTCCCACTTAACGCCATCTTGATTGGAACGAAAGCGTAATGCTTCAATGCGCGCATTGACTTGCGTAAAGAGTTTGGAGAGAACAGGATTGTTTGCCGCCTGATTAATCAAGTGATGAATACGTAAATTGAGTTTGTAATAACTCGATAAATCTCGGCGCGCATAGGAGGCCATCATTTCATATTGGAGGGCTTCTAATTCAGAGAGGGTGGCATCGCTAATATTGTTGGCAGCCAATTCTCCAGAAAATCCCTCGAGGTCTGCAATGACATCAAACGTATTTAAAACATCTGCAAGGCTGAGTTGCACAGCAATCGCACCACGATTGGCGATCAGCTCTACCAAACCTTCGGCTGCTAGACGGCGAATCGCCTCCCGAATGGGTGTGCGGGAGACGTTGAGGCTCTCAGCCAGTTCACGTTCATTCAATTTGCTGCCAGGGGCAATCTTGCCCTCAACCAAGAGGGATCTCAGCTTCTCGAAAGTCGCTTCATGCAAATTTTGTGAATTTGGCTGTTCTATTGCGGTCATGGATCAACCCTTAGTTAAGCTATTGGCTTATTAATTTGTATACAAAATAAGAATAAACTATCTTAAGGTATAAATACAGCCTTTAAATGCTTAATTTAGGCTTTATTCTGATGATTATTTAAAATAATTTGTATACAAAATGGAAATTTACTAAAAATTGTCATACACTATCAACAGAAATTACTACCTATAAACACTTTAAAAGTGAGACAAAGCATGTTGAAACTTGATAACCACGCATCAGGACGCCATTTTTTACATATCCCTGGCCCAAGTCCTGTGCCCCCACGCGTACTGCGCGCCATTAGCTATCAAACTATCGATCATCGTGGTCCAGAATTTGGTGCGTTCGGCCTCAAGGTGTTGGATGGCATCAAAAAGATTTTTAAAACTGAGCAACCGGTCATTATTTATTCCGCATCCGGAACGGGTGCTTGGGAAGGTGCATTAGTCAACGTTCTCAATCCTGGTGACAAAGTGTTGTTCTATGAAACTGGTCAATTTGCAAACTTGTGGCGTGCACTTGGTAAGCGTCTTGGTTTAGACGTTGAAGTGGTTGGTAAAGCCGGACAAGATTCTTGGCGTTGGGGTGTAGATGCATCTCTGATTGAAGAGCGTTTGCGCAAAGATACTGGTCATGAGATCAAAGCAGTTTGTGTTGTGCATAACGAAACTTCAACTGGCGTTACCTCCAATATTGCAGCGGTTCGTAAAGCAATTGATTCCTTAAAGCATCCTGCCTTATTGCTCGTAGACAGCGTATCCGGCTTGGGTTCAGCCGATTACGAACATGACAAATGGGGCGCGGACGTAACTATCTCCGGCTCACAAAAAGGCTTGATGTTGCCACCTGGAATTGGCTTTAATGCTTTATCACCGCGTGCAATTGAAGTTAGTGAAAAAAACAAAATACATAAATCGTATTGGGCTTGGGATGAGATTCTAGAGTCTAATAAAAATGGATATTGGCCAACGACTCCCAGCACCAATTTGATGTATGGTTTACATGAAGCCATGGACATGATGATGGCCGAAGGATTGGATACGATCTTTGCACGTCACCAACGTTTAGCTGCTGCTTGTCGTGAAGCGGTTAATGCATGGGGTCTAGAAATTCAGTGTCAAGATAAAGACTGCTATTCACCAGTGCTTACTTGTATCGCGACACCAGAAGGTATGGATGCTGACGTATTGCGTAAACATGCACTGGAGAAATTTAACCTCTCCTTGGGAACGGGTTTAGGCAAGATCAAAGGCAAGGCATTTCGCATTGGCCATTTAGGCGATTGCAATGAATTGAGCTTGATGGCCGCCCTCAGTGGGGTAGAGATGAGTCTGGGCTCTATGGGTTACAAACCGAAGGCCAGCGGAGTCGTTGCAGCCCAAGAGTTCCTTAAATAAGAAGTACTTAGGGCAACTTAGAGCAAATTAGGGTGGGTGGAGCTAGATTCCTCAGGTTCAATCTGGTTACACCCCTTATAATTCAAGTACTTATATAGAAGTGCATAAAATAAATACACCATATTCGAGATAGAAAGATTAAACATGACTGCGACTAAACCTTACCTCACTCAAGCTGATGCTCAAAAGATTTTGGACGCAGCAAATAATCATGCGGCTGCCAATAATTGGGCTGTAACGATTGCCGTTTGTGATGACGGCGGTCATATGTTGGGCTTGATTCGTCGTGATGGTTGTGCTCCGGTATCTGCATACATTGCACAAGAAAAAGCACGTACAGCTGCAATGGGTAAACGTGAGAGTCGCGTTTATGAAGAAATTATTAACAACGGCCGCACCTCTTTCTTATCTGCCCCACATATTTCGGGCATGTTGGAGGGTGGGGTCAATATCGATGTAAATGGGTTTACCATCGGCGCAGTCGGCGTTTCCGGCGTTAAATCGACCGAGGATGCTGAAACCGCTAAGGCTGGCATTGCGGCCATCCTGTAAGTTACCTTGACAAATACTGCTACTGAAATAAATTCTTCAGGGGTTAGCGACACCGCTACCCCTAGCGTTACTGATATTACTAGCGCTGCTGCTGCCCCTGCGGCAACAATCACTTTTGCTGACTTTGGTTTAGATCCGAAAATTCAAAAAGCGGTTCTTGAGCAGGGTTACACCATTCCTACTCCGATTCAAGCGCAATCTATTCCGCATGTATTGGCGGGCAGTGACTTAATGGGTGCAGCACAAACTGGTACTGGTAAAACAGCTGCCTTTGTATTGCCGATTATTCAAAAGATATTGCGTCACGCCAGTAATAGCGCATCGCCAGCACGTCATCCAATCCGTGCATTGGTTCTCACTCCGACCCGTGAGCTGGCAGTGCAAGTAGCCGAGAATGCGGCAAGCTATTCCAAACACACTGATTTACGCGCTGCCGTTGTTTATGGTGGCGTGGATATGAAAGAACAAGTATCAATACTGCGTAATGGCGTAGAGATCTTGATCGCCACTCCAGGACGTTTGCTTGATCACATTGGCTCTAAAGTGGCCAACCTCTCCCAAGTGGAGATTTTGGTTTTAGATGAAGCCGATCGCATGCTTGATATGGGTTTCTTGCCTGACCTACAGCGCATCATTGATTTGATTCCTGCGCAAAGACAGACATTGTTGTTCTCTGCAACGTTCTCACCAGAAATTAAGAAACTGGCACAAAGTTATTTACGTACTCCGGTAACGGTTGAAGTGGCACGTCAAAATGCTGCGGCTGATACGGTGAAACAAGTAGTGCACATGGTTTCCTCTGCCGATAAGCAACGCGCGATTGTCAAAGTCCTTGAAGCACGTACTCGTGCTGGCTTATCACGCCAATGCATCATCTTTACCAATAGTCGTTTAGGCTGTGCAAAGTTATCTCGTGCCTTAGAGCGTGACGGTATTAAAGCGGGCGCGATTCATGGTGACAAGAGTCAGGGTGAGCGTACTTTAACTTTGGACGCATTTAAATCTGGCGCAATCGAAGCATTAGTAGCAACCGATGTGGCTGCTCGAGGTTTAGATATTCCCGATATGCCGTGCGTGATTAATCACGAGCTGCCTTACAACGCAGAAGATTTTATTCACCGCATTGGCCGTACGGGTCGTGCTGGTAGTAAAGGTGATGCGATTGCTTTGGTGGATGCCAGTGAAAAGCGTTTGCTTGACGATATCGAAAAGCTAATGAAGCGCAAGCTGGATGTGCAGCCTTTACCAGCAGGTGAACCTTCACAAAGCCGCCCTTCATCTAGTGGTTATGGCGGCTCCAGTGGATCTAGAAGTTCTTACAGTGCACCAGCCAAAATGTCTGACCCCTTTTTCTACAAGCCTTACGAGCCATCTGCAGCACCATCAGCTTCTGCAGATCCCGCTAAGCCAGAAGAGAAGAAGGCGGGCATTACCCCTGCTAAGCCCGCTGTTGGCGCTTTACTCGGCGGCTTTAAGAAAAAGTAGGCCATGCATGAGTGGCTGCAAGCAGCCACTCTGCAATAGTGACATTCTCGCCATCCGGCAAATTCTGCAATCCCAAATGTGTTGCCGCTTTACGTAGCTCTATCAGCGAGTGCTTTGCATCTTGCGTATTGATTTGGGTGGCTAAAGTTTGCTTGCTGAGTTTTTCACCGTGCTCATCCAGCACCAGTGGCAGGTGAAGATATTCTGGCCGCTTGTATCCCAATATCTCTTGTAGATAAATTTGCCTTGCAGTATTACTCAGCAAATCTTTGCCACGAACGATGTGTGTAATATTCTGCTCGGCATCGTCAACCACTACAGCTAGCTGATAAGTAAATAAGCCATCAGTTCTGCGTATTACAAAATCACCCACTTCTGTATTGAGGTTTTGGTTTTGAGAGCCTAGAGCTAAATCCCTAAATTCAATATGGCAATTTTGGGGAAGGGCAATCCGCCAAGCCCGCTGCAATTCCCCGAAAGATTCTGCGTGATTGCTAATTAAGGTAGCGGGGCGGCAGGTGCCGGGATAGACCATTTCTTGGTTTCGGGAAGTTTCTATTCCGAGCTTGGCCAGGGCATTGGCAATGGTTTGTCTTGAACAAGTGCAGGAATACAGGCATTGAAGCCCATTTAAGCGTTCTAAAGCCCTTTGATGAGCCTCTTGGCGCTGAGATTGCTGAACGACCTCCTCGTCCCAAGAAAGGCCGCAGGCGAGCAATTGAGCCTGAATTTGCCTGGTTGCCTCAGGGAGGCACCTTGGGGTGTCCAAATCCTCGATTCTGAGCAGCCATTTACCCCCGTTTTTTCGGGCATCTAGCCAGCTTCCCAGGGCAGCAACCAGGGATCCGGCATGTAGCGGACCAGTAGGCGAGGGGGCGAATCGCCCGCGATAGCCGCCGGTTGGGGGTGGAGGGTTTTTGAATGTCGACACAGCTAAAATCATCTCATGGCTTCACCCCGTTTTGTACATCTCCGCGTCCATTCCGAGTTTTCGATTACGGATGGAGTCGTGCGCATTGATGATGCGGTGGCTGCTGCCGTCAAAGATGAGATGGGTGCGTTAGCAATTACCGATTTAAGTAATTTATTTGGTTTGGTGCGGTTCTATACTGCCGCCCGTTCTGGCGGGATCAAGCCCATTGCTGGGGCGGATGTTTGGGTGAGCAATCCTCAGGATCCAGATCAGCCTCATCGCTTATTGCTCTTGGTACAAAATCATTCCGGTTACCTCAATTTATGTGAGTTGCTCAGTAGGGCATCTCTCGACAATCAATCCCGTGGTCGCGCTGAAGTCGATGCCGCTTGGTTTAGTGAGCCCGCTGCAAAAGCAGAGGATAAAGCTGCCAAGCGCACACTCTCTTATGGCTTGATTGCACTTTCTGGCGCACGTATGGGTGAAATCGGCATCGCGCTACTGGGTGGGCAAGAAGATCAAGCGAAGATTGTTGCTAGACGCTACGAAAAACTCTTTCCGAAGTCTTTCTATATCGAGGTCCAGCGCGGTGGTAATCCTCAAGATGAAAAACAACTCCAACTTGCCTGTCATCTGGCCAGCGAGTTAAATTTGCCAGTGGTGGCAACACACCCAGTGCAGTTCATGCAAAAGAGCGACTTTACTGCGCATGAGGCCCGGGTCTGTATTGCTGAAGGCGAGTTACTCGGCAATCCACGTCGAACCAAAAAGTTTAATGACGAGCAGTACTTCCTAACCCAAGAGGAAATGGAAAAACGTTTTGCAGATTTGCCAGCCGCATTGGCGAACTCGGTTGAAATTGCCAAGCGTTGCAATCTCTCATTGGTATTAGGTCAACCGCGTTTACCAGATTTCCCTACGCCTCCTGGTATTACGCTCGATGACTACCTTTTGCAGCAATCGGAAATTGGTTTGAAGCGCCACATGGAGCGCAATTTCCCGGATGTAGAAGAGCGCGAAAAAGAAATGGCGCGCTATCACGATCGTTTGGTATTTGAAGTCAAGACGATTTCTCAAATGGGTTTCCCAGGCTATTTCTTGATTGTGGCGGACTTCATTAACTGGGCTAAAAATAATGGCGTGCCTGTAGGCCCTGGTCGCGGATCGGGTGCTGGTTCTTTAGTGGCTTACTCACTCGGGATTACCGATTTGGATCCGCTCCGTTACAACCTACTCTTTGAGCGCTTTCTAAATCCAGAGCGGGTATCGATGCCCGACTTCGATATCGACTTCTGTCAGCATGGTCGTGACCGTGTGATTCAGTATGTAAAAGATAAATACGGCAAAGATGCGGTAAGTCAGATTGCTACCTTTGGCACGATGGCTGCGAGAGCGGCGATTCGTGACGTAGGGCGCGTATTAGAGCAGGGTTATAACTTCGTAGACGGTATCGCTAAACTCATTCCGAATAAGCCAGGTCAGTACATGACCATTGAGATGGCTAAGAAGGAAGAGAAGCAATTAGCCGAGCGCGAAAAGAATGAAGATGAAGTGCGTCAACTACTTTCCTTGGCGCAACAGCTAGAGGGTATGACCCGTAACGTCGGTATGCATGCGGGTGGCGTATTAATTGCTCCAGGGCGTCTCACCGATTTTTGTCCGCTCTATACGCAAGAAAGTAAAGATCAAGACAGTAGCTCCGTTATTAGCCAGTTCGATAAGGATGACGTAGAAGCGATTGGCTTGGTGAAGTTCGACTTCCTGGGTCTGACTACGCTTACTATTTTGGCAGCAGCAGAGCGTTGGATTAAAGCATTACACGCTGATCGCAGAGACTGGAATATCGGTGAGATTGCGCTCGATGATGAAAAAGCATTTGATGTTCTCAAGCGCGCCAATACCGTTGCCGTGTTCCAGCTAGAAAGCCGCGGTATGCAAGGCATGCTACGTGAAGCCAAGCCTGACCGCTTTGAGGACATTATTGCTTTGGTAGCGTTGTATCGTCCAGGCCCAATGGATTTGATCCCAGACTTTATTGAACGTAAGCATGGTCGTCAAAAAGTGGAGTATCCAGATCCCCGAATTGAGCCTGTTCTTCGTGAGACCTACGGCATTATGGTCTACCAAGAGCAGGTGATGCAAATGGCGCAGATGATTGGTGGCTACTCACTAGGTGGTGCCGACATGTTACGTCGTGCGATGGGTAAGAAAAAGCCTGAAGAGATGGCTCAGCATCGCAAAATCTTTAGTGATGGTGCAAAAGCGGGCGGCATTACCGAGTCAAAGGCAAATGAGATCTATGACTTGATGGAGCGTTTTGCTGGCTACGGATTTAATAAGTCCCATGCTGCTGCATACGCACTCTTGGCATATCAAACTGCTTGGCTCAAAGCGTATTACCCAGCTGAATTTATGGCGGCCAACTTATCACTCGCGATGGATGACACCGATAAGGTGAAAATTCTGTATGACGATTGCTTAGTCAATAACATTCGGGTGTTCTCTCCTGATATCAATACTGGTGTTTATGAGTTCACGCCATTGCGCGCACCCGATGCAGCTCCAGATTCATCCATCAGCCACATTCGTTATGGCTTAGGTGCTGTGCGTGGTACTGGTGAGGCAGCAATTGAATCCATCGTGAAGGCGCGTGAAAGTGGCGGGCCATTTAAAGATTTGTTTGATTTCTGTGCAAGAGTGGATCGTAGACAAGTCAATCGCCGCGCTATTGAAGCGCTGATGCGTGCTGGTGCGTTTGATAGCTTGTATCGTGACTCTCTTCCTGCGGGCGGAAATTTGTATGACATTCGCTCTACCTTGCTTGCCTCTTTAGCTAGAGCGATTGAGGCTGCTGAGCAAGCGGAGGCATCGATTCACCAGGTGAGCTTGTTTGAGGCAGCTGGCGAAGAGGATCGCCATCTTCCAGAGTTAGTGCGCGAGCCTATCTGGTCTGAGAAGAAGCGTTTGCAAGAAGAGAAGAATGCCTTAGGTCTTTGCCTAACGGGGCACATGTTTGACGCCTATCGCGATGAGACTTCTCACTTTATCCGGCAGCCTTTAGCTAAGGTAACAGAGGGTAAAGATCAACTCATTGCCGGCATTATCACTTCAGCACGAATGCTGACTGGGCAACGCGGTCGCATGATGATTGCAACTATCGATGATGGCTCTGCTGCCCTCGAAGTCACTTTGTATAGCGAAGTCTACGAGCCTAATCGCTCTTGGCTAAAAGAAGATGAGCTCTTGGTTGCCAAGGTCAATGTGACGCCTGATAAGTTCTCAGGCGGTATGCGCATTGTGTCTGAGGCAGTGATGGATATCACGGGTGCGCGTATGCGTTTTGCTCGCAATGTTCATGTCTGCATTGATAACGCAATTGATATCAAGATGCTCCGTAGCCAAATTAATCCCTACCTTATGGCTAATCGTGTGCGTGATCCTAAGCTTGGTGCATCTGCCCCTGCTGCGCCGGGATCGAATGATGGTATGAAAGGCTTAATGCTGACGGCTGCCGTTACTACCAGTGGGGGCGCATGCTTGATGCAGTTCCCAGAAGAGTTGCGTATTTATCCAGACGATGCTTGCTTGCACGGACTAAATCAAATCCTAGCTTCTAAGCAAAAAGATCCTGTACAGATTCAGTATCACTGATCGTATTGGTTGATCTAGTTCGGTAATGCTTTCTGAATCGCCTCAATGACTTGCTGAGGTTCTAGTAAGTCCAAGCACTCACTATAACTATCGGCCTTATCTAAGCATCCTGCTTTACGGCAAGGCACGCATTCACCAGGGCCTTGCAGGATGGTGACACTGCCAACGGTTTGGGTGCGAGCACGCAATTGATATGGCTGTTCACCAATAAAACCATTGGGCCATGGCCCAAAGTTCGTTGGTGGGGTGGCGCCAAAGAGGGCAATGGTTGGTGTGTTGCATGCTGCTGCTAGATGGGTGATTGAAGTATCAACTCCGATATACAAAGCAGCACCACGAATCAAGGTGCCCGCTTGCGGAATGGATAATTTACCAGCAGCATTAACCACTTTTTTCTTAGTTTCTTCATTTAGCAGAGAAATGATGTCGTGATTGAGTTGTACATCCTGCTTGGCGGGTGAAGCACTGAGGATTACCTGGAAGTTCTGCTTTACGAGCCAGGTGATGAGCTCTTGCCAATACGCAAGGGGCCAGCGCTTATAGGCCGTTAAGGGTCCTGGGTGTACAACAACATAAGGTTGCTTAAGTTCGTTTGTAATGACCGGCGTTAAGGGCTCTCCTGTAGGCGGAGTAACTGTGATCGGTTTGGAAAATAATTCAGCTCGGTTTTTAAAAAAGACCTCTAGCAGGCGCAGTTTTTCGGTAATGACATGCTGCTGAAAGTAGTCAACATCCACTGTGTGCATACAGATGAATTTCTTCCAGGTATTTTGCTTCTCACTCTTACTTCGCTTTTGTTGATCTTGCGCATCTTTGCCTTGAGGATGACCACCCAGAACACCGACTCTTTTAAAGGCTGCTACTAAGCCATACAGGTAGGCGCGATCACTAGGTTGCGTAACAAAAACTAAGTCATAGCGTTGAAACAGGCGATTAAAGAGCGAGAGGTATTCACCAAAACCGGGACGATCTGAAGTTTCTATCACTTCAGCAATGTCGGGATTGCCATGAAGCATCTCTAACTTGCCGCGATACCCCAAAAAATGAAACTCCGCATCAGGCCAAAGCTCTCTAGCCTTGCTAATTAAGGGTGTTGTTACTAATACGTCTCCAATTTGCCTCGTGGCAATAAATAAAACCTTTTTAGGTTTAAGTGTGGAGTACGCAGTCATGGCAGTGCGCATGCTCAAAGGGCCTTAGCCAAGATCTTCTCACGAACCCGTCGAGCATTCTCAGCGGCGTTACTCTGATCATGGGTTTGATGAAAGAGATGGAAGACTTCAGTAGACCATGAGCCTGACTTGCGGCGAATACGATGGTGTTGTAAGCGGAAGATAAAATCGGCATCTTCATGGCCCCAGCCGGTCATAGTTTCATCAAAGCCGTTAATAGCTTCAGCATCGGCCTTCCAGCAAGCCATATTGCAACCCTTAATGCGACGCCAAACAAATTTTTTATAGTCGCGCCAAGAGCCATTGCCTAGCTTTACTTTGAGGGGCCAATATTTATTGATGCCGCCACTCAAGCGCTTGCTAATGAGGTTAGAGCAAAATCGCTCAAAATTCCACTGAGGCCAAGTGAGCAATTCGGTGGTGAGGCTTTCATTTAGCAGGACTCTGCTGCCAGTAACTAAGTACCCCTTTTGTGCCAGCGCACGATGCTTTGCTACAAAGTCTGGCTGGACAATGCAATCGCCATCCAAGAAAATCAGGTAGTCGCCATGGGCTGCAGCGATTGCTTTATTAAGAATCTTGGTTTTCTGAAAGCCTTGGTCTTCTTGCCAAAGATGAGTAATAGAGGCCGGGTGTAAGGCTTTAATGGATTCAATGAGGTGTTTTGTGCTCTCAGTAGAGCCATCATCAGCAATGATGATTTCAAAGTTCTGATCAGTTTGAGTGGCTAGAGATTCTAGGCAAAGCTTGAGTGCTTGTGGCCAGTTATAGGTAGCCAGCAAAATCGAAATCATTTACTGGTTTCCTGATTCAGGTGCCACAACTTAATATAGCGGTAATAGGTTCCCTGACCATTGGATACTGCCAATGCAAATCCTTGGGGGCCGTCTAAGAATCCCGCACGCAAAACATATGTACGGAAAAATGCCCAAGCGCCATGCAGGGCTGCCTTGAGGGGGCTACTGGTTTTACCTCTGGCAAATGCTTGCTCTGCGGAAGCGGTGGAGTAGCGATCTAGCTTTTGAAGGACTTGAGAGTAATTCATGAAGCTGTAATGCAACATGGGGTTCTCTAGCTTGGCGACTTGGCCATTCGGTATCAGGCGCTCATGAACTAAATCATCCGAGAAGCGGGCGGTACCGCGTTTAAATAAACGATCGACATAATCCGGGCTCCAGCCAGAGTGGTGGATAAAGCGTCCGCAATACCAAGAAAGTCTGGGGATGGCAAAGCAATCCACATGGGCACTATGGTGAATCGCTGTCAGAATTTCCGATTTGAGAGCCGGAGTCAGTCTTTCATCGGCATCCAGCGATAGAACCCATTCGCTGGTAGCTAAATCCAGGGCGCGGTTCTTCTGGGGTCCAAACCCGGGCCAATCCACAGGCTGAGAAATGCTTGCCCCATGCTTTTTGGCTATTTCTAGGGTGCAGTCAGAGCTATTGGTATCGACAACCACGATCTGCTGGGCGATCCCCTCCAGAGAGGCCAGACAATCGTCCAAATTGGCCTCTTCATTGCGGGTGATGAGTATGACTGATAAGGTGGGCATAATTCATTATATGAATGCTCAAGACCGCACCGCCCTAAATCGCTTAATTACCTACCTCAAGCCCCATTACAGCTTGATTATTGGATCACTTTTAGCCATGGCTTTGGTGGCTGGCGCCGAAACCTCCATTCCGGCTCTGATGAAACCTTTGTTGGACCGCGGGTTCACTGGTCAGCTCAATAGCAAGCTCTGGCAAGTCCCTGTTTTTTTGGTCGGCTTGGCCTTGGTTCGTAGTTTGGCTCAATTTTTATCCAACTATCTATTAACTCGCGTAATTAATGCGGTGTTATTAAAATTGCGTGAGCAAATGTTTCAAACACTGTTGCATGCAAGGACCACTTTTTTTCAACAGAACTCCGCATCAAATCTGATTAATGCCGTTGTCTTTGAGGTAAATAATGTTCTTTCCATCATGGGTGGAATGCTAATTAGCTTAGTTCGTGATTCACTCACTGTAATTGGTTTAATGGGTTATCTCATCTACCTAAACTGGCAATTGACATTGGTTGTTCTGTTTATTTTTCCCGTGATTGCATTCATCATGAGCAAAATTAATCGTCGCCTAAGATCGCTCAATAGAGAACAGCAAACACTCACCAGTGAGCTTGCTTATATTGTAGAAGAGGCAGCTGCGGGATACAAGATAGTTAAAGTTCATGGTGCTCAAGAGTACGAAGCGAATCGTTTTAAGCAAAAGGCTGAACGTGCACGTCAGTTTGCTTTGAAGTCTGCTGTGGCGGGCGGGCTAAATCAGCCAATTACTCAGCTGATTGCCTCTATGGCCTTATCCGTAGTGCTAGTAATCGCGTTGATGCAATCTGCCACCGAAGGCACGACTGTCGGCGGGTTTGCAGCCTTTATTACCGCCATGATGTTGGTGATTTCACCACTTAAGCACTTGGCTGATATTAATCAGCCGCTACAACGTGGCCTTACTGCTGCGGAAATGATTTTTGGATTGATGGATCAACCTTTTGAAGAGGATGAAGAGCGTAAGCAAAACATGAAGTCGCTCAATAAGGCAAAAGGCGCTATTCGTTTTGATGATGTTGGCTTTTCATATCAACAAGATGTAGGGCGAAAAGATGCTTTGCGCAATATCAATCTCAACATTAAACCGGGTGAGGTTGTAGCTTTCGTTGGTCCCTCAGGTGGCGGTAAATCTACGCTCGTTAATTTATTGCCACGCTTCTATAAGCCGACCAGCGGCCACATTTTCTTGGATGACATTCCTATTGAAGATATTGTGTTGGCTGATGTGCGACGCCAGATTGCCTTTGTAAGTCAGGATGTCATTCTCTTTAACGATACGATTGCTGCCAACGTCGCCTATGGCGCTAACGATCATGATGGCATTGATCGCGGACGTGTCATGGAGGCTTTGGAGGCTGCCAATCTGAGCGCGCTGATCAAAGAGTTGCCTGAGGGCGTTGATTCGATGGTGGGGGATAACGGTAATCGCTTATCTGGCGGACAGCGCCAGCGTATGGCTATTGCCCGAGCAATATATAAGAATGCGCCAATTTTGATTTTGGATGAAGCAACTTCAGCATTGGATTCTGAATCTGAGCGTCAGGTTCAGGAAGCGCTCGAGCGCTTAATGGTGAATAGAACTACCTTAGTGATTGCACATCGTTTATCTACTATTGAACATGCCGATAGAATTGTGGTTCTGGAGCATGGCAAGATTGTCGAGAATGGCTCGCACGAGGATCTCATTAAGCATGATGGCTTGTATGCGAACTTACATCGCATCCAATTCTCTAACGCTTAATTCAGAAAACTTAACTCAGAACAATATCGTATTGCTCTTGGCGGAAGCTACCTTCCGCTTGCAGGGTAATTGGCTTGCCAATGAAATCCCCTAACTGCGCCAAGAATTGATTCTCTTCCTCTAGGAATAAATCAATTACATCTGGCGCAGCCACAATTCGAAATTCTCGCGGATTAAACTGGCGATGCTCTCGCACAATTTCACGCAAAATCTCATAACAAATCGTTTGGGCGGTTTTAATCTCACCTTTGCCCAGGCAAGTGGCACAGGGCTCACAGGTGATGTGGGCCAATGACTCCCGTGTCCGCTTGCGGGTCATTTCCACTAAGCCCAATGCGGAAAAGTCGCTCACTGAGGTGCGCGCATGATCGCGCTCAAGATTGCGTTTGAGTTCATGCAATACTGATTCTTGATGGTCTTTGCCCAGCATGTCGATGAAATCAATAATGATGATTCCGCCTAGATTGCGCAAACGGAGTTGGCGTGCAATCGCTTGGGCCGCTTCTAGATTGGTTTTAAAGACGGTGTCATCGAGATTGCGTGCGCCGACGTAACTACCCGTGTTTACATCAATCGTAGTCATGGACTCAGTTTGATCAATCATGAGATAGCCGCCAGACTTGAGATCGACTCGGCGACCTAGTGCTTTATTAATCTCGGCATCAACATCAAATAAGTCAAACAGGGCGCGCTCGCCACGATGTAGGGTCAGTTTGCCCAGAAGGTTGGGCATATAAGCGTTTGTAAAAGCTTTGAGCTTCTCGAAATTCTCAGCCGAATCCACGCGGATCTGAGTCGTGTCTTCTCCGGCAACATCGCGTAATACCCGCTCAGCTAGGCTAAGGTCCTGATAGAGTAGGGTTGGTGCTGGATTGTGTTTCATGGCAGCATGAATGTTTTCCCAGGTGGTGCGTAGGTAAAGCATGTCATGCTGAAGTTCCGTATCGGATGCATCCTGAGCGCTGGTACGGACGATGATGCCGCCTTTTTCGTCTTCAGCCATTAGGCCTGCAAGACGTACCTTAATGGCATCACGCTCTTCAGGTTGATCAATCCGCTGAGAAACACCAATATATTTTTCAGTAGCAGTATCGCTACCTGCTGGAGGTAGATAAACTAAATTGCGTCCAGCAATACTCAACTGAGTTGTTAAGCGCGCGCCTTTAGTTCCTAAAGGATCTTTTAAGACTTGCACTAATAGCGTTTGACCTTCAAACAATAATTTTTCAATTTGTGCTTGAGGATTATTTTGTGTGATGTCAGCGACATGCATAAATGCTGTGCGCTCAAGACCAATTTCGATAAATGCCGATTGCATGCCTGGTAGTACACGAACCACTTTGGCTAAATAGATATTCCCCACAATACCGCGTTGGCGAGTGCGCTCAATCTGTAGCTCTTGAACTGCTCCTTGCTGAATTAAAGCAACGCGCGTTTCTTGCGGGGTGATATTAATTAGTATTTCTTCATTCATATGCTGCTAACTTGGGCACGATCTAGTAAAAGCTTCGTTTCATAAATAGGTAGACCCATGATACCGCTATAGCTACCCTGAATTGAGGGAATAAAAGATCCGCCCAAGCCCTGTATGCCATAGGCGCCAGCCTTACCAAAGGGTTCGGCGCTGGCGATGTAGTTGTCAATCTGCTCTTTCGACAAAACAGCAAACTGAACTTGAGAAATCTGTACAAGCTGTATGGGTTTTTCATCGGGGCTCATGGTTATCGCTACCGAGCTGAGTACTTCATGTACTTTGCCGCTGAGCATAGTCAGAATTCGGGTGGCATCTGCTACGTCAACTGGCTTACCCAGAATTTCACCATTGGGATGATTGGGTAGGCTTACAGTGGTATCGGCGCAGAGTATCGGCGCCCAAGGTAAGCCGCTTTTTTCCCATCGACTGAGTGCTGCAGCACTTTTTGCCAAGGTAACGCGCTGTACGTAGGTGCGTGCTTTTTCTTGTGGGAGAGGTGTTTCGATGCTCTCATTATCTTCACCGGGACTTGGCAGTAGCATTTCAAAGCGAACACCCATTTGCCTCAAGATCTCTTGGCGGCGAGGACTTTGCGAAGCGAGATAAATAAAAGAGTGCAACGGATTACTCGCGATGATAGGGGTGGCCTTGCAGGATAGTCCATGCTCGATAAAGCTGCTCTACTAACATGACTCTAGCCATGGCATGAGGCAAGGTAAGACTGGAGAGTCGCCACATAGCTTGCGCACTTGCTTTTAAGCCAGCATCCAAGCCATCTGCACCACCAATTAAAAAGGTAATGTCAAAGCCTTCTTGGCGCCAGCTAGCCAGTTGAGTGGCAAGATTCTGAGTGGTTTGGTCTTTGCCTCGTTCATCCAAAGCGATCACTCTGGATCCCTTGGGAATGGCTGCTGCAATTTTGACGGCTTCTTTTGCGGGTGTGAGATCAGGTTTGATCTCTTTGATTTCAATGCTGCAATCCGCAGGCATTCGTTTGATGTAGTCATGAGTTGCCGTGGCAACCCAATCAGGCATCTTATGACCAACAGAAACGATGGTGAGCCGCATTGTCGCAAGTGACGACGAGACTACTCGTCGTCTTCGGATTCGCTGGCCTTAACAAGACCTTTATCACCAGCTAATTTCACGCGTACAGGTTTAGCACCCCACATGCCTTCAAGCTGATAGTAAGAGCGCAGCATCGGTTGCAAAATATGCACGACGATATCGCCACAATCAACCAATACCCATTCGCCGGTTTCTAAGCCTTCGATAGAAATGACTTCTCCACCTTTAGCATTCACCTCTTCTTTAACCGACATAGCTAAAGAGCGGGTTTGACGATTACTAGAACCAGTGGCAATAACCACTCGATCAAATAACTCGCTTAATTTAGTGGTGTCATACACGCGGATATCTTGTGCTTTAACATCTTCTAGGGCATCAATCACGACGCGTTGTAATTTACGTAAGTCCATATTTTCTCGAGAATAATTTTTCTATTTAGGGTGATCTTAGCTTGATTACTGGTACAAGCCCAGATTTGTAATGATTTCTAGGGTGTGGGTTGGAATTTGCTCGGATGCAATAGAGCTCCGTGAGCTGGATTTGAGGCATTCTCGTAATGCGGTTGAGGATAGATCAATATTCAAGCTTTCATCGATGTATATGAGGCCTGCAGCGCTATTTTCAAGGGCATCGGGGCCTGATGTTTGATGGGTCTCCAAAAATTGACCTACTTCAGAGCTTATTTCTAGCTTTAAATCATGGTGTGGCCTAGTCGCCACCGCAAAATTCACATACTGGCTCAGTTTTTCCCAGGAGTTCCAGCTAGGCAGAGCAACAAGAGAGTCTGCTCCCATCAGCCAAGTTAGGTTAGCGCTTGTTCCAAAGCGCTCACGTAGGGCTTTAACGGTATCAATCGCATAACTTGGCCCAGCGCGGTCAATCTCCATACGATCAATGCCTAATTGAGTGGGAATCTTGAGATATAAAAATGCGCGCGCTAAATCAATGCCCGCAGCTTCAGTCAACTTCAGGCGTATTTCTGCGGGAGTAATGCCGGTTCCCTTTTGCCATGGCTGACCACTCGGAATAAGCAGTAGTGCATCTAAGTGAAGTAGCTTTGCAAAATGTGTAGCCAATTTCAAATGACCCACATGCGGAGGATCAAATGTACCTCCAAGAATGCCAATTTTCTTTATAGCGCTCAAGCTAGCCAATCTCGTGGCTTGAGGTAATAGTCATACAACTTAGCCTCAGGACTGCCAGGCTTGGGTTGCCAGTTGTACCACCACTGAACTACTGGCGGCATCGACATTAAGATAGATTCGGTGCGGCCACCAGAGTGCAAACCAAAGATAGTCCCGCGATCAAAGATCAGGTTGTATTCCACATAGCGGCCGCGGCGATATTCTTGGAAAGACTTTTCATCAAGGGTGAAGCTATCTTGATAGCGGCGCTGTACGATTGGTAGGTAAGCGTTAATAAATGCATCACCCACTGCACGAGTCATAGCGAAGCTCTTTTCAAACCCAAGCTCATTAAAGTCATCAAAGAAAACGCCGCCAATACCACGCGGCTCTTCGCGATGTTTTAAGTAAAAGTATTCATCGCACCATTTTTTAAAACGAGGGTAGAGCTCCTCGCCAAAAGGGTCTAAGGCATCTTTAGCGGTTTGATGAAAGTGTTTGCAGTCTTCATCAACGCCGTAATAGGGCGTGAGGTCAAAGCCGCCTCCAAACCACCATACGGGCTCTTTATCAGGTGCTTGCGCAATAAAGCAACGGACGTTCATGTGCGTGGTGGGTACTTTAGGGTTATTCGGGTGGAATACCAAAGACACGCCCATCGCTTCAAAGCTGCGACCTGCGACTTCTGGGCGATGATGAGATGCCGATGGAGGCATTTGATCACCACGGACATGGGAGAAGCCCACACCCCCTTTTTCCAGAATATTGCCGCCATCCAAAATGCAGGTGCGACCATAGCCTTTGAGTTTGCTGTCTTCGGGCTTATGCCATTCATCTGCAACAAAGACCTTACCATCCAAAGCGCTCATGGCGCTTGTGATGCGATCTTGCAGACCTAAAAAATATTCTTTTAAGGTAGTGATATCGATGTGGGTCTGTTGATCTGACAAGGGCGTTCTAACTTGATGGATTTACTTAATTGCGCGGTAGCCGATATCTTTACGATATTGCATGCCGTCAAAATGTATATGGTTGATGGCTTCATATGCTTTTTGTTGGGCGCCACGTACGGTATCGGCAAGTCCAACAACGCACATCACCCGTCCACCGGAGGTCACTACTGTGCCATCTTGCAATTTTGTACCAGCATGGAATGTAATTTGATCTGCCGTGTCAGCCGGAATGCCGGTAATTACATCCCCAGCACGCGGGGTGTCGGGATAATTGTGGGCCGCAAGCACAACGCCTAGGGCAGTGCGGCGATCCCATTCCAGCTCAACTTCATTGAGCGTGCCGTCAACTGCATGATCTAGTGCATTGACAAGGTCGCTGCGCAGGCGAGCCATGATCGGTTGTGTTTCTGGGTCGCCCATGCGGCAGTTAAATTCTAAAGTCTTAATCTTGCCATCAGGCGTGATCATGAGGCCCGCATATAAGAAGCCTGTATACGGAATGCCATCTGCTTGCATGCCCTTCACTGTTGGCATGATCACTTCACGCAATGCACGTGCATGAATTTCTGGGGTAACAACTGGTGCGGGGGAGTAAGCACCCATGCCACCAGTATTCGGCCCTTGGTCAGCATCGAGTAAACGCTTGTGATCTTGGCTAGTGGCTAATGCAAGAACATTCTTGCCATCCACGAGAACAATGAAGCTAGCTTCTTCACCGGTTAGGAACTCTTCAATCACAACGCGGGCGCCTGCATTGCCTAATTTGTTATCAGCCAACATCATGTCAACTGCGGCATGAGCCTCTTCAAGGCTCATTGCAACTACAACACCTTTACCTGCCGCAAGGCCATCGGCCTTAATCACAATCGGCGCACCCTTAGCATCAATATAAGCATGCGCTTCAAGTGCACTAGAGAATGTTTGGTAATCGGCTGTTGGAATGCCATGACGCTTCATAAAGGCTTTAGAAAAGTCTTTAGAAGACTCCAATTGAGCTGCCAATTGAGTTGGGCCAAAAATACGCAAGCCATTATTGCGGAATACATCCACGATGCCAGCAGCAAGTGGCGCTTCTGGTCCAACAACGGTTAAGTGAATCTTCTCGCGCTTGGCAAAATCAGCCAGCTCCTGTAATCCAGTGATCGGTAAGTTCTCAATGCCTGCAGCAGTTTGTTTAGCAGTAGCTGTACCGCCATTACCAGGAGCAACATAAACCGTTTGGACTTGTGGGGATTGAGCCAGTTTCCAGGCTAAAGCATGTTCGCGTCCGCCGGATCCAATTAGGAGAATTTTCATAACGATAGTTTGTCAGTATTAATGAAGTAAAAATGCAGTAAATTTTTTATATATGCAAAGTCAATTAAAGAGCAGCGTTCGTAAACACTTCTTGAACGTCATCCAAATTCTCAAGCGCATCTAACAATTTCTGCATGCTCTCAGCCTGATCACCTTCCAAAGTAATCTCGGTTTCAGGGCGCATTGCAACGGTTGCCAGCTCAGGCTTGAGGCCCGCTTTACTAATGGCATCTTGTACGTTTGAAAAATCAGGAACAGGAGACAACACCTCTAAAGAGCCGTCGTCATGAGTAATTACATCCTCGGCGCCAGCGTCTAAAGCTACTTCCATGAGTTGATCTTCGCTAGTGCCTGGAGCAAATAACATCTGCCCACAATGCTTGAATAAAAATGCAACAGAACCTTCGGTGCCCATATTGCCGCCATTCTTATTAAAAGCATGACGAACTTCAGCGACGGTGCGAGTGCGGTTATCGGTTAAGCAATCCACAATAATGGCGGCGCCATTCATGCCGTAACCCTCATAACGAATTTCTTCGTAGTTCACGCCTTCAAGAGATCCAGTGCCGCGTTGAATCGCTCTTTGCACGTTATCGTTCGGCATATTGGAGTCTTTGGCCTTATCAATAGCCAGACGTAAACGTGGGTTGGTAGCGATATCACCGCCACCTAATTTGGCGGCTACGGTAATTTCTTTAATGAGTTTGGTCCAAATCTTGCCGCGTTTTTCGTCCTGACGACCTTTGCGGTGCTGAATATTGGCCCATTTCGAATGGCCGGCCATACGGGTAAGTCCTTTTAATAATTTGGCTAGAAGACCTCATTTTAAGGGGTTCTAGACCCAAGGTAGGGGGTAACTAACCATTTTTTGTTACACTCTCATGTCTCAGCAGTAACAAAGTAGCAAAGTAAGCAGAATTTCCACTGCAAACACCTGCCTCGGTGATGGAATTGGTAGACGTGCCGGACTCAAAATCCGGTGCCGCAAGGCGTGGCGGTTCGAGTCCGCCCCGAGGCACCACTCAAAGACTCTTCAGTCCTTGAGCATTCCCAGATTATTTAAATTTCGTAAGTCTCGGATTCGTTATTCATCGCCTGCTCAACAATTTTCTTGGTGAGCGTTGGTGAGAAGAGTTCAATGAAGGTGTAAACAAATGAGCGCAAGTAAGCACCCTGTTTGACGCCAAGATGGGTGACATTGTTGCCAAATAGATGTCCTGCAGGAATCACTTTAAGATTGCGATCTCGATCCGGGTCATAAGCATGACCCGCAACAATACCAATGCCCATACCCGTTTCTACATAAGTCTTAATGACGTCGGCATCAATCGCTTCCAAAATAATATCGGGCGCAATGTTTCTTTGCGCAAAGGCTGCATCAACCTTGCTGCGACCAGCAAATGCTTTGTCATAGGTGATGATTGGGTACTTAGCAATCTCTTCTAGAGTAAGTGTTGCCTGGTTGAGAAGGGGGTGGCTTAGCGGCACCATGAGTACGTGCTGCCATTGATAGCCGGGTAAAGCCAGTACACCCGGAGTATTCGCAATCCCTTCAGTAGCGATGGCAATATCCGCACGATCATGTGTGAGTAGCTCTGCAATTTGACCTGGGTTACCTTGCTGAATACTCACCTTTACCTTTGGAAAGCGTTTAGTAAATTCAGTCAGCACTTTAGGAAGTGCGTAGCGCGCTTGTGTATGGGTAGTGGCAATAACGAGGCTACCTTGATCTTGACTAGCAAAATCCTTACCCACTCTCTTCAGTGTTTCCACTTCATCAAGGATGCGTTCAACCGAGCTCAAAATGCGTTTACCTGGTTCCGTCAAGGAGCGAATCCGCTTGCCATGGCGACGAAAGATCTCCACGCCTAACTCATCCTCCAATTCAATAATTGCTTTAGAAACCCCTGGTTGAGAGGTGAATAAGGCTTTAGCAGCAGTGGTTAAGTTGAAGTTTTGCCTAACGGCTTCACGCACAAAGCGAAATTGGTGGAGATTCATGAGGATTCCTGTCTATATATCAGCAATGATATAGGAATCAAATTCTAAATGATTTATGAGTATTAAGCCTTGGAAACCCAGCGCAACCCGAATAGCGCCAAAAGGAAGTAGAGCAAAGGCGGGGTAAGTGCTGTTAGAAGCGCTGGCCAAGAGCCCAAAAGCCCTACGTTAGAGAAGAGGGAATTAAATAGCTGGAAACTCATGCCCAGCATGATTCCGCCAAACACCTTAATACCCACGCTACCTGCTCGAACCTTAAGATATGCAAAGGGAAGTGCTAGCGCGAGCATCACAAAAATAGTGAAGGGATAAACCACTTTCTTCCAGAAGGCGATGGAATGTCTCTGCGCATCTTGTTTGTTTTCACGAAGGTGGGAGATAAAGCGACCCAAGCTCATGATCGACATTTTTTCAGGACTAATTAAAAGAACATTCAAAATTTGGGGCGTGACCTCCGATTCCAAAGTGAGAATCGGGTGCGTAAAAGTTTGCGCAGAAAAAACGGGGTTCAGTGGGTCGGACTGCTTTGATTCTTTAAAGCGAGTTTCGGTGACATCATTTAGAACCCAAATGCCAGTCTCATCAAACTGTCCGGAGGCTGCGCTACGGATTGAGAGAAGATGATAGGTATCATCAAACTCATACATACGGATGTTTTGAATCTCATTATCTTTGTCAACTTTGCCCACGTTGACATAGCGCACTCCTGGGCGCACGGGTCCGCTGCCATCCTCATCGCGTAGCCGATCTTTTACCCAAACACCCGTTTTAAATTGTGACGTATAGGCTGAGCCCATAGCCTTCATGCGAATCTGGTCAGACTTTGCTTCGGAATAAGGGCCAACCCATTCACTCATGATGAGTGTGAGCGCTATTAATGGAAGTGAAATTTTTGTGAGAGTAATGAGCCCACGTTTAACGTCTAATCCAGCGATACGCAAAATGGTGAACTCAGACTGGCTAGCCAGCATTGCAAATACATAGATACTGCCAATCAAGCCTGCAATGGGGATGATTTCTGAAATGCGGCTTGGGGCTTTCAGAAGTACATGAAGTAGCGCTAGAGGAAGCGTGTAGCCTCCCTGCACGGACCCTAACTCGCTCAAGATATCGAAGAACAAAAACAAAGCTACCAAGGCGAACAAGATAAAGCCAAAAGCAGCATAAATCTGCTTGGCTAAATAGCGCTCGTAAATAAAAGGAAAGAGCAATTTCATTTGGCGGCCATAGAGGCAGGCAATTGACGGCGCCACCACTTTAGAGAAGGATTAATGCGATTGCGAATTAAAGCTATCGCAATTAATAGGGCGAGCAAATGAATAGGCCAAATAGCAACAAATACACTGACCTTGCCTTGTGAGACAAAATTTTGCGTCAGGTTCAGTAAGTTGCTATAGATTAAATAAATTAAGACCGCATAAAACATCGCAGTGTAATTGCCCAAGCGAGGGTTTACATAAGCAAGCGGAATTGCAATCAGCACCAAACCCAATGCCATTAATGGCAAGCCAATACGCCAAAGTAACTCAGCACGATTGGGGCTGGTAGAGTTTGGATTGGGGTCATCTAAAAGCTCGGTGATCGTCTTCTCGCGATCGCGTGGTGGGGGCGCCAATGATTCTTTACTCCGTATCTTGGTGCTGTATTCGTTAAATTCCAGAATTCTGAAATCAGGCTGAGTGGGTTGCCCTTCATAGCGTCTACCGCTATGAAGCACAACGGATTTCTCGCCACCAGCAGAGTTTTGAATAAAACCAGTTTGGGAAACTGCAATGCTCAGCCGACCATTCTTGGAATCAGCCACGAAGATATTCTTGACTTCGCTTTTATCAACATCGAGCTCTTCAATAAAAAATACACGTTCTGCTTTTGCGGACTCTTTGAATTGTCCGGCGCTCACCATGGATACGTCATCACGTTGTTGAAAGCGTTGGCTAATTAAAGTGGATTCTCGGTTAGCCCAGGGCCACACAAAAAGAGCCAGGAGCGCGATCACAATGATGAGCGGCGTGGCAAATTGCATGATGGGGCGAATAAGATTGGTAATGCTTAGGCCGCTAGCAAACCACACAATCATTTCTGAGTCTTTGTACCAGCGCACCAGAACAATTAAGGTTGCGACAAATAGGGAGACTGTTAAAAGAACAGCAAGATAACCCAGGGTAGCCAAGGCAATCAACACCAGGGCATCTTTTGGATTGACCGCCCCGTTAGCGGCATAACCCAAAATTCGGATCACCAAGGTGGTCACCATAATGGTGACTAAGACCAAAAAGACCCCGCCAGTCGTAAAACTGAGTTCGCGGCGAAGGGCCTGGTTAAAAATCATGAGAATTTATAGGTCTGGATATGAAGGGTTATTGGGCTTGTAAATGGCTTATATTGCTGCAGGTAAGGGAAGTTATTCTCATGTCGGAGGATAATGGATAAACGTCCCAAATTAGCAGATTACCCCCTTTTGAATCGACCAAAACACTGTAATAGATTATGACAATTCAATTCAGCACCAAGATTTTCCCTCAAGCAGACCTTCAGAGTCTAAAACTCCAGAAATCTAGCCTCAAATCCTTGCTTAGCTACAATACCGACTGCTTGGTTTTGGCGTATTCCAAGGCGGATTTTGATAGTTTCTCAGGCGCTAAAGACGCAAAGGCAAAAGTAGGATTTTTGCCGGGGCTAGATCTTTTGCTCGGAGGCTCAGTCAATCATGCCAATCTGGTTGGGGATTTAGATTCCACGCAAGCTTCCGTATGCATGCTACGCGCAGAAAAATCTTGGTCCACCAATGGGGTTAAGGCAAAACGAGTATTACTCGTGGCTTTGGGCGATGTGCATCTTGCTAGCGAACGGAGTTTGACTACTTATTCCAAAGTTGCTCGCGCAGCTTTGAAGGTTTTAAGTGGCGGATCAGTTGAAAGTGCGCTTTGGTTTACACCAAGCTTTGCGCTTGCACACAAAGCTGACTTCATTGCCGAAGAGGTTCGCCTAACTGTTCAATACGCTGGCGACCAAGCTTATCGTTTTGGCGTGCGTCAACCAGCAATGAAATTCAAAGTAAAAGATAAAGCAGACACATTTAAGCATCTCGTCTTTGCAGGTAACGATGCGTGTGCTAAAGAGCTGAAGCCTGCAGTAGAGCAAGGCGTCGCGATGGTAGAGGGGATGAACCTGGCGAAGGATTTGGGTAATCTTCCTCCAAACATCTGTACACCAACTTACCTCGGTAAGGCTGCGCAGGGCTTAAGTAAAAAGACCGCTCTAAAAGTGGATGTACTTGGGCTCAAACAAATTGAGGCCTTGGGAATGGGTTCATTCTTATCTGTGGCTAAGGGCTCTGATACCCCGCCACAATTTATTGTGATGAAGCATCAAGGCGGTAAAGCAGGAGAGGCCCCGATTGTTCTTGTTGGCAAAGGAATCACTTTTGATACTGGCGGAATTTCATTAAAGCCAGGCGAAGCTATGGATGAAATGAAGTACGACATGTGTGGCGCAGCTTCAGTGATCGGTACGATGTACTCCGTTGCTTTGATGAAATTAAAGAAGAATGTGATTGGCGTCATTCCTACTTGTGAAAATATGCCATCAGGCCAAGCAACTCGTCCTGGCGATATTGTGAAGAGTATGTCTGGGCAGACTATTGAGGTCCTCAACACCGATGCAGAAGGCCGCTTAATTCTTTGTGATGCGCTGACTTATGTAGAGCGCTTTAAGCCGGCGGCAGTGATCGACGTTGCCACCTTAACTGGCGCTTGCGTGATTGCTTTGGGTCATGTACATAGCGGATTGTTTTCTGAAGACGAGAACTTGGTAAGTGAATTGACTAAAGCAGGCCATGCTTCTTTGGATACGGTTTGGCGTTTGCCCTTGGATGCTGCTTACCATGAACAGCTCAAATCCAATTTTGCAGATGTGGCTAATATTGGTGGTCGTCCCGCTGGTAGCGTGACAGCGGCATGCTTCTTGTCTCGCTTCACCGAGAAATATAAATGGGCTCATTTGGATATCGCTGGCACCGCATGGAAAAGCGGTGCCGCCAAAGGCTCTACCGGTCGTCCTGTGCCGCTCTTGGTGAATTTCTTGCTCGAGCACAAGTAAGCACCTTAGATCTCGGATAAATATTGAATGGCTCGAATTGATTTTCATAGCAATGTGAGTGATAAGTTGGAATACGCTTGTCGCCTTACGCGTAAGATTTGGAGTGCTACGCCTGAAGGTGAGCCAGTCCGCAATATTGTGATGGTGGGTGAGAAAGCAGATCTGAAAAAGTTGAACGACCTTCTTTGGGCGTTTAGCAGTACCGATTTCTTGCCGCACTGTTTTATTGAGGATGAGGCCGCAGCAGAAACGCCCATTGTCTTAACTGATGACTTTGCATCTTCATCCCTTAATAACATTCCTCATGCTGATGTCATGATTCATTTAGGAATGCGTATGCCTGCTGATGTACCGGCCTTGGTTGCGCGCTTTCCCAGAATTGTTGAGGTGGTCACGGTGAGTGAAGCAGAGCGTTTGGCAGGGCGCGAGCGCTTTAAAGCCTACCGAGAGTTAGGCCATGAGTTACATAACTTTGACCAATCCAAAAGCTAAGAACTATGTTGATTCATCCACAGTTTGACCCTGCAGCAATTCGTATTGGATCTTTTGCAATTCATTGGTATGGCTTGATGTATCTGATGGCCTTTGTTCAATTTTTGCTTTTGGGTCGCTTACGCATTAAATCACCTCGTTATCAAGCCCTGGGTTGGACCTATAAAGATCTTGAGGATCTTCTGTTTGCCGGCGTTCTTGGCGTAGTGTTAGGTGGTCGTTTGGGCTACACCTTGTTTTATATGCCAGGCTTCTATTTAACTCACCCTTTGAGTATTTTTAAAATATGGGAAGGTGGCATGTCTTTTCATGGTGGTTTATTAGGGGTGCTAGTTGCACTTTTCTGGTTTGCTAAAAAGCATAAGACCACTTTTTTTGTGGTGAGTGATTTGGTCGCTCCACTAGTTCCCTTTGGCTTGGCTTTTGGTCGTCTGGGTAACTTTATTAATGGCGAGTTATGGGGTAGACCTACCGATCTTCCATGGGCAATGATTTTTCCTTTAGTGGATTCTGTGCCACGCCATCCATCACAGATTTATCAACTGCTTGGTGAGGGTGTGCTCCTGGGTATTGCGCTTTGGATTTATGCGGGTAAGCCAAGACGTGTTGGCCAGATATCTGGATTTTTCATGTTGGGTTACGGTATTTGCCGCTTCTTGGCTGAGTATGCGCGTGAGCCCGATTCCTTCTTGGGCCTTCTAGGCTTAGGTTTATCGATGGGTCAGTGGTTGTGTGTGCCAATGATGTTCTTTGGCCTCTATCTCATGGCTGCATTTAAATCAAAGAGTCAATAATTAGCTCATGCTGAATGAAGAGCTAACACTTCGAAAATTAGAGGTGCTGTGCTCGTTTATTCGGACCGGTAGTCTTTCAAAAACAGCAGAAGAGTTGCGTTTAAGTTCAGTCAGTATTCATAAGGCGCTGCATTCTCTGGAGTCCGGAATAGGGTGCGCTCTATTTGTAAAAGATGGACGTCAGTTAAAGGCCTTGCCAGCAGCTATTTATTTGGCTGAAGCAAGTGCCGATTTATTGGCTGACGTAGACCGTGTATTAAAAAAGACGAGAGCCAAAGCCGGTGTCGAGAGTGGGCAAATTCGTCTGGGGTCAATGTACTCTTTGACGGCCAATATTATTCCTAGAGTTATCATGGGTACCAAAATTCGTAGACCCGACTTAGATATTGATTTATATCTAGGATCTAACGAGGATTTGATGAAAAGGCTCAGCGAGGGAAATGTAGATGCAGTAGTCATGGCAGTTCCCACAAGAGATCTTCCGGAGGGTGTCCAGGTAGTCCCCCTTTTTGAGGATCAGTTGTTTTTGGCTTCCTCAAAAAACAATAAGCCAACCGAAGCTAATATTGATTTATCTGAGTACCAAAATGAGAAATTTTTAACCCTTCAAGATGGTTTTGCCACCACCTCAGGGTTTTATGAGGCTTTCCAGTTGGCTGGATTTGCCCCCAATGTAGTCATGAAGGTGGGCGATATCTTTTCTCTCATGAATATGGTCTCAGGGGACCTGGGAAGATCTTTGTTGCCCGGCAGGGTGAAGGCATTAATGGGTGATGCGATTGAATTTACCCCATTATTGCCAAAATATCAGGTGACGCAGCATATCGGCCTAATGTACCTCCAGGCTAATGAATCAAACCCCAACATCCTTGCTCTAGCGGCTGAAACCCGCATGTTGCATCGCAATAATCCCTAAACCCGTCTAAACACTTTTTCTAATTCATTAACTTAAAGTTAATGAATATACACTTTCATTAATTGATTCAGGTATGGCTCAGCTATACATTAGTAATCAACCCGCTACCCTTTGGGTTGAATTCTTTGAGAGATACACATGCTTGAAAAGCTAGCAAAAGCCCGTTACTTTTCCCGCGTTACAGGCGCGGTCAATCGACTCATTTCTGAGCGCGGTGAATCGAATGCTGTCAGCATGGCCGATGATGTCATCCATAACTATCGCAAGCTCTCCAAAGATCAGCATTCTAAATTTTTCAATTTTCTATTTGAAAAGCTAAATCCCGATGCCGCTGCGGTCATGGCTGCCGCGCAAAATTTTTCAGCAGAGGCGAGTGCTCGCAATTACATTAAATTACAGCGTGTGACTGAGCCACCGAGGCAAGAATTGTTTCGTCGACTTAACCGTGCAACCAATGGAACTGCTGCGCTCGTAGGTATGCGTCGTGACCTGTTGCAATTACTTGAAAAGCAGCCAGAGTTAACAGCAGTTGATTTTGACTTACGTCACCTCTTATCTTCTTGGTTTAACCCAGGATTTTTAAAGATGCATCGGGTGGATTGGAAGTCGCCCGCCGAAGTTCTTGAAAAGCTCATTCAGCATGAGGCTGTACACGCAATTGATGGTTGGGATGACCTGCGCCGCCGCTTGCAGCCTGATCGCAGATGTTTTGCGTTCTTTCATCCGCAGCTTCCAAATGAACCTTTGATTTTCGTTGAAGTAGCGCTATTGCCAGAAATCCCCGCTGTGATTACGCCTTTGGTAGATAAAAAGGCAGAGACCGTTCATCAAACTTCACAATACAAAGTGGCTGCTTTTTATTCCATTAGTAACTGCGAGCCAGGCTTGCGTGGTGTTTCAATGGGTAACTTCTTGATTAAGCGGGTTGCAGAGCAATTGCATGCAGAGTTCCCAAGTCTTAAAACATTTGTAACCCTTTCACCAATCCCGGGTTTCATTGACTGGGTCTCTGCTGGCGCAGATGTTGGCGGTGAAAAGACTGGCACCCAACTTAAGCCGGCAGTTCGCACAGCTCGTGAGCAATCCTTGGAAGTTCTTGGGCTTTCTAATCGCTCTTGGTCTGAGCGTTTAAGTACTGGTTGGCATCCAGACAATGCTACTGAAAAAGAAAAAGCCGCTTTACTGTGCCTCGCAAGTATTTACTTGGGTTTAGGTTCTGCTGGCCGTAACGGTAACCCGGTTGCCAAATTTCACTTGGGCAACGGCGCCAAGCTTCATCAAATTAACTGGGCTGGAGACCTCTCTCGCAAGGGTTTGCGACAGTCCGCGGCACTTATGGTTAATTATTTATATGATCTTTCGGCTGTTGAGGAGAATCATGAGCGATTTACCCGGGGTGAAATTGATTATTCCCGTGCGGTTGGTCGTTTAATGCAGCCCTAAGCAAGAAATTTAGTAGAGGAGGCTCTAAAGCAGAATTCACAGAGTATTCGCTTTAGAATGGAACATGAAGAAGCCAGCGGCTACAAAACTGGCAGTACCCACAGTAGTAAGTAGAAAAATAATAGTCATTTAGGAGATGAGCATGACAGATTCAAAAGAAATTTCTCAATTGCGTCGCACATTGTTGCTGGGTGCGGCTGGAGCATCCGTTGCTGGTTACGATCTGAGCGCGTTTGCTCAATCAGGCGCTAAAAGTTTAAAGATTTCTCACCAATTTCCAAGTGGCACAGACTTCCGTGATCGTTTATGCAAGAAGTTCGGTGAAGAGGTCACTAAAAAAACAAACGGCGAATTGAAGTTTGACGTTTATCCGCAATCCTCATTAATGAAAACAAATGCTCAATTTAGCGCTCTCCGCAAAGGCGCTCTTGACTTTAGTTTCTACCCAATGCCTTATGCGGGTGGAGAGGTTGTTGAGGCTAACATTGGTCTAATGCCAGCGCTAGTTACTAGTTATGAACAGGGCGCTAAATGGAAAAATGCTGAAGTTGGTAAGATCTTGAATAAGGTCATGGAGTCCAAGGGTATTGTGATTGTTAGTTGGGTGTGGCAGGCTGGTGGCGTTGCTACACGTTCTGGTCCTATCGTGGTTCCGGACGACGTTAAGGGCGTTAAGGTGAGGGGTGGCAGTCGTGAATTTGATGCCATGCTTAAGGCAGCCGGTGCATCCGTAATGACCTCGATTCCTTCGAATGAGATTTATCAGGCCGTGCAAACCGGCTCACTAGAGGCAGCCTACACATCATCAGCAAGCTTAATGTCATTCAAGCTTGCGGAGTTAACTAAAAACTTTACCTCCGCCAAAAATAAATCCTATTGGTATATGTTAGAGCCACTCATGATGTCAAAAACGGTGTTTGATTCTTTAACACCAAAACAACGCGACGTCATTATGGCGGTTGGGGTGGATATGGAAAAATTTGGTACCGAACAGGCCAAGTTGGATGATATTGATGCATCCATTGCATTTGCTAAAGCCGGCAACAAGGTTTTTGAAATGGATACGTCGGTAGTTGATAAATGGAAGGCAGTGGCTAAGAATTCTGCTTGGAAAGAATTCTCGGAGCGTAATGAAACTTGTGCTGCAATGATGCGCTCGGCAGAAAAGCTTTCATAAAATGATGTTGATTCTAGAAGCTGCCGACAGGGTGATGTCGGCAGTGAATAAATTCTTGGTGTTACTGGGCTCACTCGCCCTGATGGCTGCGGCCCTCATTCTGAGTTACAGCGTTATGTCTCGTGGTTTATTTCATACGGCTAACGACTGGCAAGATGAGGCCGCTCTATTTTGCTTGGTGGGCGTAACTTTTCTCTGCAGTTCATATGTGCAAGAGAGACGTGGCCATATAGGAATTTCCGCAATTGAGGGCCTGTTGCCTCACCCAGTTAATAAAGTACGCGGAATTGTTATTGATGTGATTTCCTGCCTATTTTTTGCCTTTTTTTCTACGAAAACTTGGGATTTGCTTCAGGAAGCATGGGTAGATGGTCAAGTAACCAACTCCACTTGGGCTCCTCCTTTGTGGATTCCCTATTCTATGATGTTTGCTGGCATGGCATTACTCACATTTCAACTATTTCTACAAATTTTCATCAGAAAAACGATCACTACTGATGTTGTGAGTGGGGGTCACTAATATGTCTATTCTTACCATTGGTCTTTTATTTGCTTTTGTAACCCTTGTGATTATGTTTTCAGGGATTTCAATTGCTTTTGCTTTAGGTATTGTTGCAATTATTTTTATGTATTTCTTCATGCCTGCTTCATCATTAGATACGGTTGCGCAGAACGTGTATGAGGAAATGTCCAGCATTACTTTGATGTCCATACCATTGTTTATCTTGAAAGGCGCCGCTATTGGCCGTTCACGCGCGGGCAAGGATTTGTATGATGCTCTTCATGTATGGATGGGTAAGATACCTGGCGGCTTAGGAGTTGCGAACGTATTTGCTTGTGCGCTGTTTGCTGCTATGGCCGGATCTAGCCCTGCAACTTGTTCTGCGATTGGTAGCGCAGGAATTCCTGAGATGCGTAAGCGCGGCTACTCTCCAGGTTTTGCAGCAGGCATTATTGCTGCTGGTGGCACCTTGGGAATTTTATTGCCACCTTCAATCACCATGATCTTATATTCTGTGGCAGCAGAGCAATCATTGGGGCGCTTATTCTTGGCGGCCATTGGCCCTGGCGTCATGCTGGTCATATTCTTTTCCGCATACACCGTCTATCGCTTCCGTAAAGAGTACACCAGCGCTTACGAAGCTTATGCTGTCACTAAGGTTTCTACGCCCATATTGGAGCGTCAAACCTACACCATTCAGCAAAAAATGAGCTCATTGCCTAGAGTGCTGCCTTTCTTAGTTTTATTGATTGGTGTAATGGTAGCCTTGTACGGAGGATATGCAACGCCTGCTGAAACAGCGGGCTTGGGCGCAGTCTTTGCATTTTTATTAATTGCAGTGATTTATAAGATGTGGCGTTTCAAGGATTTATATCCCTTGTTAGATGTCACGATCCGCGAATCCGCGATGTTGATGTTCATCATTGGGATGTCCCTCTTATTTGCAAATGTGATGAGTTATTTGCATTTAAGTCAGTCTGCTGCACAGGCAATTGTTGATCTAAATACTTCTAGATGGGTGTTATTGGGGGCCATTCTACTGATGGTGATCGTTCTAGGATTCTTCTTGCCACCCGTCTCAATTATTTTGATGACTTCGCCAATTTTCTTGCCACCTCTGCGTGCCGCTGGCTTTGATTTAATCTGGTTTGGCGTGGTGATGACTATTGTGATGGAAACGGGCTTAATTCATCCACCAGTTGGTCTGAATATTTTCGTTATTAAGAATATTGCCCCTGATATCACCTTGCGTGAAATCATCTACGGCGTGATGCCATTTGTATTCATCATGCTTTTTTCTGTTGTATTGCTTTGCGTATTCCCAGAAATCGCCACTGGATTATCTAATTGGGTAATGGGTGCGCCTCTAGTTTAAGAAATCAAGGAATATTTTCATGAATTTGTATTCAGTATTGGAAAAAGGTTTTCCAAAGGATAAAAAAGCGTGCGCTCTCGAGACGCACGACGGTCTTTATTACTCTTGGGGTGACCTTGAGTCAGCAACCGCCAAGCTTGCCAATTTACTTGCTAGCCTGAAGCTTCCAAAAGGAGCCAGGGTTGCAGTGCAGGTTGAGAAGTCTCCTGAAGCACTTTTTCTTTATCTAGCAACGATTCGTGCGGGCTATGTGTATTTGCCGCTGAATACCGCTTATCAGTCAGCTGAAATCCAGTACTTCCTAGAGAATGCTGAGCCCGCAGTGGTTGTGTGCAGCAGCAAGAATCTCTCTTGGGTTTCTAAGGTGGCTTCCAAGGCTGGCACTAAGCATGTATTTACGCTGGATGAGAATCGTACGGGTACCTTATTAGAGCGTGCAGGAAATCTGAGCGACAAATTCAAGACTATTCCAGCAAAAGATGATGATCTTGCAGCGATTCTGTATACCTCTGGTACAACAGGACGCAGTAAAGGCGCAATGCTTACTCATAAGAATCTTGGCAGCAATGCACAAGTGTTGCAAAAGTTCTGGGGCTGGAAAAAAGGCGATGTATTGCTACATGCTTTACCTATCTTCCACGTTCATGGATTGTTTGTGGCGGCGCATGGCGCATTGATTAATGGCAGCAAGATGATTTGGTTGCCACGTTTAGATACGGCACAGCTGATTAAGCACATGCCACAGTCCACAGTGATGATGGGTGTACCTACATTCTATGTACGTCTATTGGCTGACAAAGGATTTACTAAAAAAGTAGCAAGCAATATGCGCCTATTTGTTTCCGGCTCAGCTCCTTTGCTGACAGAAACATTTAATACCTTCAAAGAAGTGATTGGCCAGCCTATTCTTGAGCGTTATGGCATGAGTGAGACGGTGATGTTGGTTTCCAATCCTTACAAAGGCAAGCGCGTAGGTGGTTCGGTTGGTCTGCCATTGCCTGGCGTTAAGGTGCGTGTAGTTGATGAAGATAATAAGCCATGCAAAGTAAACGAGATCGGCAGTATTCAAGTGAAGGGTCCGAATATATTTGCTGGCTACTGGCGTATGCCTGAGAAGACTGCTGAAGAATTTACCAAAGACGGCTGGTTTAAAACTGGCGACGTCGGTCGTTGGGGTGGCGATGCCAATGGTGGTAAAGCTCCAAATGATTACTTGTGCATTGTTGGCCGCAGCAAGGATTTGATTATTTCTGGTGGCTACAACGTTTACCCGAAAGAAATCGAAAGTTTCATTGATGACATGACTGGTGTTGATGAAAGTGCTGTGATTGGTATTCCGCACCCTGATTTTGGTGAGGCAGTGATGGCAGTAGTAGTGCCTAAGGCCGGAGCAAAACTCAATGCAGAAGCAATGATTGCTACTTTGAAAACACAAATTGCAAACTTTAAGATTCCAAAGCGCGTAGAGATTGTTGCTGATTTACCTCGTAATGCTATGGGTAAGGTGCAAAAGAATATTTTGCGTCAGCAGTACACGGCGTAATTAGAAGCCGAATGCCTTGCGGCTTTCATTAAACATGAAGGCTGCAAGGAAAAAAAGCATGATGCCAAAAACTCGTTTGAGCTGAGCAATATCGAGTTTTCTGGCCATCTTTGCACCCAAGGGTGCAGTAAAGATACTGACCGTCACAATGCACGCAACCGCCGGTAAATAAACAAAGCCCAGAGAGCCTGCCGGAAGATTAGGATTGCCCCAGCTTCCATACATATAGCCAATAGTTGCTGCTGCTGCAATTGGAAAACCCAAGCCAGATGAAGTAGCCATCGCTGTATGCGGTTTGACATTGCACCAAAGCATAAATGGCACAGTAATAAATGCCCCGCCTGCGCCTACTAAGCTTGCAAGAGCTCCAGCAAAGGTGCCAAAAGAAAATAAACCAAGCGTCCCAGGCAAATCTCTACCTGCTTTAGGCTTCTTATTGAGCAGCATTTGGATTGAGGTGTAAACAATAAAGACGGCAAAGAAGAGTGAGAGCCATGAGGTCTTGAGTGCTTCGAATAATTCACTGCCACCAACCAATCCACCAAAAATCATTCCGGGACTTAAATAAGAAACTAATTTCCAATCAATCGAGCCATGTTTGTGATGCGCCCAAATTGCGGAGGTGGTTGTAAACAGTATGGTGGCCATGCCTGTTGCAATGGCCATGTGCACAATCACTTCTTGGCTAAATCCTAGATGATTAAAAACCAAGATCATGAAGGGCACCAGGATCATACCGCCACCAATACCCAGCAGTCCTGCCAGGTAGCCAGAGATGGCACCACACAACATCAACATCAAGATGTCGTTTAGTAACATGAATTCCCCGCCTTAGCCGCTAGGCCGTCATCCTGAACCCTAAGGTTCAAGGTGGAACGGCTACTCTGTTTCGGGTGCATTAAGAGGCTCAGGGAGTAACCAAGTCTAAGTTGGCACTGTGAACTTGCAAAACGCTCGCGCCCACAAGGTAAAGATCGTTCCGGATGCTTGCGCATCGGTTCAAGGAACTATTGGCCTTGGCGAACCAGGCAGGGAAAGGGTTTGCATCAAAGCATCTACCTGGTCTTCAAGTGCACGAATCTCACCCTGTAGGCGAGTAACTTCATCTGTGCTGACATTGGAAGAACTGCTTTGCTGTGATGGATTTTTTTGTAAGGTAATAAGATCGCCAGCAATTTTGAGTGCGGCCATCATGCTCGCTCTTTCAATACTGCGGTTACCACCATTAATAGCCAGTTGAATTTGTTCATCTACCAAGACGCACGCTGCACGGAGTAATGGCTCATGCTCGGCACTAGTTGCCAGAGTAATTTTCTGACCGGCAAGACTTACCTCAATGCGTTGTTGGCTCATTGTCATCCTCAGGGTTATTTGGTGGGATAGCTTCGCCAAGTAGATTGAGTTGGCGACCGTCGCTTTGTTCTGGCAGGCGACTCAAGATGCGTTGAACTCGCTTTTGTGCCTCATCAATCTTACCCTCAAGCTGCACTCGATTTTGATTAATGCTTTGCACAGCTTCAGCAATAACCTGAATTTTTCCAGCCACTCGATTGATGGATGCGCATAGCGCATCCATACCTAAGGCTAGGTCGCCAGTGGAAAGAGGGGGGGTCTCGCTCATACTGGCATTGTAGTCTGAAAAAAGAGCTTATTTCATGGCGTAACGTAGTCCTACAAATACGTTTGAGCCCGGGGTGTTATAGCCATAACTAAGTTGGTAAGTCTTATTTAAGGCATTATTCCAGCGGGCAAAGACGCTAAAGTCTTTCTCTAAATCATAGTTGGCATAGAGGTTAAAGATGGTGTAGCCGCCCATGCCGGTGTTCGCACCCTGAAAATCATCCCTTCTTCCGGAAAAGGTGGCCCCGATCCCGGCAGTTAATTTGAGATAAAGATATTCACCTGCCACATTGCCGTATTGCTTAGCTTGTTTTATCAGAGTGCTATTAGTGCTCTCGTTTACTGGGTTTTGCTGTGTGAAGGAGCCTTTTAAGCTGAGTGAGGACATTTGTACGGTACCGCTCAAAGTGCTACCAGTAATTTTGGCGCTTGCCACGTTGGATGCACAGCCAAAGATGCCCGTTCCCACCGGGCACGTGTCAGAATTGCTAACTTGAATCAAGTTTGAGATGGAGTTACTAAAGACCACGACATGCCCATCAAGACCTGGTTTTTCGTAATGAAGTCCTGCTTCAGTATTTTTACTTTTCTCAGGAAGGATGGCTGTATTTCCGTATCCTGGGTAGTAGAGGTCATTAAATGTTGGCGCTCTAAAGCCAGTTCCATAGTTAATGTTCGCACGCCATTCTTTGGTGAAGAAGTAGCCGTACGCTGCTGCGCCTGTAGTTTGTGGTCCGTAACCTGTGATGCTGTCATTGCGGAGTGAGAAGTTAGCTAAGTGCGCTTCTCTTTTCAGTTGATAAGCAATAGCACCTGAATTGGTGTTACGGGTTTGACTAAAGCCCAAAAAAGGGTAGGGCGCTGTCAAGTTGTTGAAGTCACCGTTGTTGTAGTCCAATTGATTGCTGGAAACTTTTTGGGTTTTTCTTTCCGCTAATACTTGCAAAATATCAGCGCCAATAGCGAAATCATTTTGCCAGGTGTAGATATTTTGTCTTTGATTCAGGGTGCTGTCGTATGCTGGATTATCTGGTGTGCCAGGAGCATGGTTTAGTGCGGTTCCTGTTTGTGCGGATGCTTGCAGGAGGCTGCGCCAGTTTTCCATCACTTGATTTTTAGAGTAGAGGGAATAGGTTCCCAATTGAGAAACTTGATTTTGAGTTTGTTGATATAAAAACTCTTGCGGATCAAACCCGGGCAGTTGGTTATTCAGGCGACTATTTAAAAACTGCAATCCAAACTCTTGTCCCTTACTCCACTCCTGGGATAGTCTGCCAGTAATGCTGTCTTGAGCGTAGCCCGTTCTGCCTGATGCGGTAAGCCCATCCTTATTGTTAGGTGCGATGGTATTAAAGCCCATAGAGAGGGTTTGGCTTGCGGCAAGCGAGTAGCGAATTTTTTGATCGTCTTGAGTAGATCCATTAATACTGGCTTCACTAATACTCGTGCCGTAACTGCCATATCCAAAAGAAGCGCCTACCTTAGCGGGCCCATCACCTTTTTTGGTAAAGATTTGCACAACTCCACCGATGGCATCAGAGCCATAAAGACTACTCTGAGGGCCAAATACGATTTCAATATGATCGATGATCGTCAGTGGGATGACTGACCAGTTGGTGCCGCCATTAATTGCATCATCAATACGAACGCCATCGATCAATACCAGAGTCTGATTATTAGTAGTGCCTCTTAAGAAAACACTGGCATTGGATCCGCCTGTTCCATAACTAGAAATGGTCACACCCTTTTGTCGTTGCAGTAATTCAACCAAGCTCGTCTGTCCGGCTTGCTCGATTTCTTCAGGGCCAATGTAAACGTTATCAGCCAATACATCGCTCGCTTTGGTTGGCATGCGCGTTGCGGTGACGATGATGGGGTTAAGTGGGCTAGTTACACTTGCTAAAACTATTGGTGCGTTGTTTTGTGCGAAGGCATTAATACTGATGAGGGCACCCAAAAGGAGTGCGGCTTTTTTGTTGTTGAACTGCTGCTTCATGATCCACTTTCTGTCATCGATTGCCTAGCTCACTTCCCCGTAAGCTGGGTCGAACAGAATTTCACTTGCAAGAGTTCAGGCGTCAATTGGGCGCAGTATGAAGAAACTAAGCGCTTTATTGGCGCGCGAAGGTCCCCGTCCGCAAAATTCCACCTGTCTTGGCCGGTATCCGGGCTAGTAAATATCAGAATCTGGCCTTCCCATGCGATTGACGCGCACAGTGGCTTTGTCAGACTCCTGACGTCTTTGACCGCTAGAAAAGACGCATTTACCTACCGTTGCGGGGGCAGCACACGTTTAGTGTTTCCCGTTTAACTTTATTGCACTGCAATAAAGCACCATGACCTCATCATTCTAGCGGATTTGAAGTGCGCCAAGTGGGGGTTCAAGGCTTTGAGGGGTAAAAAAGCCTACAATAGAGGGTCTTGGAGCAAGGATTCATGACCGTATTAGATAAGCATCCCGAAAAAAACCTGATTCGTCTGCAGTTGAGTCAAAACTCGGTCTTAAAAAGCTTGGATCCCTCGGCAATGGCTGATTTAGAGCGCCATTTAGAAATTGCAGACCTCAAAAAATCAGAAATCTTGCTGCATCAAGGTGATCACCAGATGGAGCAGTACTTCGTTTTGGATGGCATTCTGAAACGGATTGTTTCGAGCGCGGATGCCAAAGAGATGATTTTGCGTTTTGCTATCGAAAAAGATATTGAAACCAGCTATGCCGCATGGCGCTTAAAAACCGCTGCCCCATACAGTATTGCGTGTGTCACTAAGGCGCGTGTAGCTCGGATGCCCATGAAGAAGTGGGCTGAATTCCTGGAGGAGCACAAACCTCTCAAAGAGAGCTTTGAGTTTGAGGTGATGCGCCTGATGAGTGAAATCATGGCACACACCATTACCTTGCATATGCTCGATGCTCCAGGCCGGGTAGAGCGTTTCTTGCGTAAATATGAGGATTTATTCGAGCTTCTTCCAAAGAAGGAGTTAGCGGCTTACCTCAATCTCTCTCCTGAGACCCTAAGTCGCCTTAAAACGAAGCATAAAGAGCTCTTTGTTTAAGGGGCAAAACCGCCCGTAATTACAGGATTTAGGGGGAAATTGACCGAAGTCAATGATGAACCTCTTCCCCAAGCCTAATATTCATCTCAGCCTAAGCGGGACACAAAACCCGTTATGCGATTTATAACTACATTGGAGACGTTAGCGAAAGCTAAATTGCATTGGCTCTAGAAGAGCAAACCCGCAATTTCTATATAAATTTCTATGACAACTGATAATCAAAACACACAATTAACCGATGGCTTTCACCTCGTCATTGACGCCCTGAAAGCAAACGACCTCGATACTATTTTCGGCCTCGTTGGTATTCCAATTACTGACTTATGCCGTTTAGCGCAAGCAGAAGGTTTGCGTTTTATCGGCTTCCGTCATGAACAACACGCAGGTAATGCTGCTGCTATTGCTGGTTATATGACGCAAAAGCCGGGTATCTGTATGACTGTTTCTGCTCCTGGTTTCTTGAACGGTTTGACAGCACTTGCTAATGCAACTGTGAACTGCTTCCCAATGATTTTGATCTCTGGTTCAAGCGAACGTGAAATCGTTGACTTGCAACAGGGCGACTACGAAGAGATGGATCAGCTCAACGCAGCGAAGCCATATTGCAAAGCTGCATATCGTATTAATCACATTGAAGATATCGGCATTGGTTTTGCTCGCGCAATCCGTGCTGCTGTTTCTGGTCGTCCAGGTGGCGTTTATTTAGACTTGCCAGCTCAGTTGCTTGCACAAACTATGCCTGCTGATGAAGCAAAGAAATCCATTTTCAAAGTAATTGATCCAGTTCCACGTCAAATCCCAGCAGCTGATGCAGTTGCTCGTGCATTAGATGTGTTGAAGGGCGCTAAGCGTCCATTGATTCTCTTGGGTAAGGGCGCTGCTTATGCTCAAGCCGATAAAGAGATTCGTGACTTAGTTGAAAAATCAGGTATCCCTTACTTGCCGATGTCTATGGCTAAAGGTTTGTTGCCAGACAATCACCCACAATCTGCTTCTGCAGCGCGTTCATTTGTTTTGGCTGAAGCTGACGCAGTGTTGTTGGTTGGTGCGCGTTTGAACTGGTTGCTGGCACACGGTAAAGGTAAAACTTGGGGCAAAGAGCCTAAGAAATTTATTCAAATTGATATTCAAGCAAACGAAGTGGATAGCAACGTACAAATCGCTGCCCCATTGATTGGCGATATCGGTTCATGTGTTGGTGAACTCTTAAAGGGTATCTCTGTAGTTCCTAAGCCAAGCGCTGAGTGGATTGCTGCGATCACTGAGAAGAAGGATAAGAACTTAGCCAAAATGGCAGAGACATTGGCTAAAGAAGCAAGCCCAATGAACTTCCATGGCGCGTTACGTGTGATTCGTGATGTGATTAAGAAGAACCCAGATGTGAACTTGGTAAACGAAGGCGCAAATACGCTCGACTATTGCCGTGCAATCGTTGATATGTACAAGCCGCGTAAGCGTTTTGACTCTGGTACTTGGGGCATTATGGGTATCGGTATGGGTTATGCAATTGGCGCGGCCGTTACTAGCGGCTTGCCAACAGTTGCAGTTGAAGGCGACAGCGCATTTGGCTTTAGCGGCATGGAATTGGAAACAGTTTGCCGTTATAACCTGCCAATCACGACTGTTGTATTCAACAACAACGGCGTATACCGCGGTACTGACGTTAACCCAACTGGTGGTGCTGATGTTGCACCAACTGTGTTCGTGAAAGATGCTCGTTACGACAAAATGATTGAAGCGTTTGGTGGTGTTGGTTACTACGTAACTACCCCAGCAGAATTAGAAGCAGCGTTAACAGAAGCGATTGCTGCCGGTAAACCAGCCCTCATCAATGCTGTTATTGATGAAACTGCAGGTACTGAGAGTGGACGTTTAACGAACTTAAACCCATCCACCGCAGCTGCTAAGAAATAAGATATTAAAAAACGGTAATAAAAAGTTAATATTTTTGAGCTAAATTTGAAGTAAACAAGAAAGACTTAAGGAGAAACACACATGACTAAACCATTAGACGGTATTCGCATTATTGACTTCACACACGTACAGGCAGGCCCTGCATGTACTCAGTTGTTGGCTTGGTACGGCGCTGACGTAATCAAGGTTGAGCGTCCAGGTTCTGGCGACGTAACTCGTAGCCAATTGCGCGATATTCCAGGTGCAGATGCTTTGTACTTCACAATGTTGAACGGTAACAAGCGCTCTTTGACTTTGGATACTAAGACTCAAGAAGGTAAAGAAGTTTTAGAGAAGATGATCAAAACTTCTGACGTCATGGTTGAGAACTTTGGTCCGGGCGCTTTGGATCGTATGGGATTCTCTTGGAAGCGTATCCAAGAATTGAACCCAAAAATGATCATGGCTTCTGTTAAAGGTTTTAGCGATGGCCACTCATACGAAGACTTAAAAGTGTATGAGAACGTAGCTCAGTGTGCTGGTGGCGCTGCTTCTACAACTGGTTTCTGGGATGGTCCTCCTACTGTTTCTGCTGCTGCTTTGGGCGACTCTAATACTGGTATGCACTTGGCGATTGGTATTTTGACTGCATTGATGCAGCGTCAAAAAACTGGCAAAGGTCAAAAAGTATCTTGCTCAATGCAAGACGCTGTATTGAACTTGTGCCGCGTGAAGTTGCGCGATCAACAACGTTTGGACAAGATTGGATACTTGGAAGAGTACCCACAGTACCCACACGGTTCATTTACTGACGTAGTTCCACGTGGCGGTAACGCTGGTGGTGGTGGTCAGCCAGGCTGGGTGTTGAAATGTAAGGGTTGGGAAACAGATCCAAACGCATACATTTACTTCACAATTCAAGGTCACGCTTGGGAGCCGATTACTCGTGCGATTGGTAAGCCAGAGTGGGCAACTGATCCAGCGTACATGACAGCTGAAGCCCGTCAAGACAAGATTTTTGACATCTTCGCAACCATCGAAGAGTGGCTCAAAGACAAGACTAAGTACGAAGCTGTGGACATTCTCCGCAAGTTCGATATTCCATGTGCTCCAGTTCTCTCTATGAAAGAATTGGCTAACTCACCTGACTTGCGTAAGAGCGGTTCTATCGTTGAAGTGGACCACAAAGTACGTGGTAAGTACCTGACTATTGGTAGCCCAATCAAGTTCTCTGATTTGGAAATCGAAGTTGGTCCATCACCAGTATTGGGTGAGCACACTGACGAAGTATTGGCTGATCTTGGCTATAGCGCTGATGACATCGCTAAGTTACACACAGCCAAAGCAGTTTAATAACAAGTAACACTGGTATTAATTTAAAGGCGCTCCTAGTGAGCGCCTTTTTTATTTCTCAAAAACTCTATAGACTGATCACATGAACACCAATATTGATTTGCACCAGTTAGTAGAATGCATAGGGGATGCGATTGTGGTTGCCGATGTCCATGAAAAGATCGTACTGTGGAATCCAGCAGCTACTCGCATTTTCGGCTATTCAGAGCAAGAGGCTCTTGGGAATACTTTAGATCTCATCGTTCCTGAACGCCAACGTCAAAAACACAATGAGGGATATAGCCATTCTATGAAGACTGGTACAACCCGCTATGGCGCTTCGCTATTAAAAGTTCCAGCCAAACATAAGGATGGTAGAACCCTTTCGATCGCTTTTACTGTAGGCATGCTCTTTGACGCCTCGGGGAAGGCTAACGGAGTGGTTGCCGTCATTCGGGATGAGTCAGAGCGTTTTGCCGAAGAAAGGGCCCTTAAAAAGCGCCTTTCTGATCTTGAAAATCCCCAGACTTAGCCGTACATAGACCCTAACAAGAGTAAATGCAGGTTTAGACGGAATCCATGCCCAAAAAACGGGCACGCCTCAATTTCTCCCATTTCCCACTGGTAAAATTGCTTTAATTCAATATTTCATTCTTATTAGGACTTAAATCATGGCAAAAGCACTAGAAGGGGTCAAAATCCTCGACTTTACGCACGTTCAATCAGGCCCAACCTGCACTCAGTTGCTGGCTTGGTTTGGTGCAGACGTCATCAAAGTAGAAAAATCCGGTGAAGGCGATGCAACACGCGGTCAATTGCGTGACATTCCTGATGCAGATAGTTTGTATTTCACGATGCTGAACCATAACAAGCGCTCCATTACCGTGAATACCAAAACCCAAAAGGGTAAAGAAATCCTAGAGCGTCTCATTAAAGAGTGCGACGTATTAGTTGAGAACTTTGCACCAGGCGCGCTTGATCGCATGGGATTTTCTTGGGAGCGCATTCAGGAACTCAATCCGATGATGATCATGGCTTCCGTAAAAGGCTTTGGCCCTGGTCCATACGAAGATTGCAAGGTGTATGAGAACGTAGCGCAGTGCGCTGGTGGTTCTGCATCAACTACTGGTTTTGATGACGGTCCTCCAATGGTAACCGGTGCACAAATTGGTGATAGCGGAACAGGCTTGCATTTAGCGCTCGGTATTGTTACAGCTCTATACCAACGCACTCACTCTGGGCGTGGTCAGAAAGTATTAGCGGCGATGCAAGATGCCGTATTGAATTTGTGCCGCGTGAAGTTGCGTGATCAACAACGTTTAGAGCGCGTTGGTCTGATGCAAGAATATCCACAGTTCCCGAATGGTGAGTTTGGTGACGCCGTACCCCGCGCCGGCAATGCTTCTGGTGGCGGTCAGCCTGGTTGGATCGTTAAGTGTAAGGGCTGGGAAACAGATCCAAATGCCTATATGTATGTGATCGTACAAGCCCCAGTTTGGGAAGCTGTTTGTAAAGTAATCGGTCGTGAAGATTGGATTACCGATGTGCGTTTTGCATCGCCAATGGCACGCTTGCCGCACTTGATGGAAATCTTCGGTGAGATCGAAAAGTGGACTATGACGATGACGAAGTTTGAAGTCATGGATGTTCTTAATAAATATGACATCCCATGCGGTCCAATTCTGTCCATGAAAGAGATTGCTGAAGAGCCTGCATTACGCGCGACTGGGACAGTGGTTGAGGTGGATCATCCAATTCGTGGCAAGTACCTTACTGTTGGCAACCCAATTAAGTTGTCCGATAGTCCAACTGACGTAGAGCGTTCACCCTTACTTGGAGAGCATACTGATGAGATTCTCAGTGAGCTCGGTTACTCAACCGATGAATTGATCGCATTACGTCACGAGAAGGTGATCTAAGATGCGTGTTGCTTTGATTGGGAGTGCGGATTTTGGTAAGGCGGCGTTAGAAGCCTTTTTAGATCACGGCGACGAAGTGGTTGCTGTTTTCTGCCCACCCGATAATCCCAAATCAAGCAAACCCGAAGTCTTAAAAGAAGCTGCGTTAGCAAGGGGCTTAACCCCCTTGCAGTTTGCTTCACTGAAGGGTCCAGAGGCTGCCCAAGCCATGATTGACGCCAATGCCGATATCTGTGTAATGGCTTATGTGCTTCAGTTTGTGCCGCAAGAGCTTTGTAAGATTCCAAAGCATGGCACCATCCAATATCACCCATCCTTGCTACCTAAATATCGCGGTCCAAGCGCTATCAATTGGGCAATCGCATTAGGTGAAGAGAAAACAGGTTTAACTATCTTCCGCCCATCCGATGGCTTGGATGAAGGTGAAGTCATTTTGCAAAAAGAAGTAGCCATTGGACCCAATGACACCTTAGGCAAGATCTACTTTGATCATTTATTCCCGATCGGTGTACAAGCCCTCCTAGAGGCTGCTGATCTTGTAGTTGCAGGTAAGCATCAAGAAGTTGTTCAAGATGAATCACAGGCCAACTATGAAGGCTGGTTTGATGTGAATGCTGCACAGATTCATTGGGCGACTCATATTAGTCAAATCTATAACCTGATTCGCGCATGTAATCCAGCGCCAGGTGCTTGGACAAAGTTTGGCGAGCAAAAAGTGCAGATCTTCGATTGCCACAAACACGTAGCTGCTACATTTGGTGCCGTTAAAGGTAAGCCTGGTGAAGTAACCCAAATCACGCTAGATTCTTTCTTCGTAACCTGCCACGGTGGACAGATTGAAGTCCTGAAGGCTAAAGGTGCTGCGGGCAAAGTCACTGGTGCTGAATTGGCTAAAGAGCTGAATCTAGAAGTAGGGCGGTTCTTTATTCTTTAGATCGGTTGGCAAACAACCCAATGACGGCATGAATTGTGATGTTCTGCAATTCCTGCCAAAGAATCATCATTTGCAAACAGCCTTTCTGCCAATACCTTTTGATGAAATACTTTTCATTGTGCCGCTTCTGATCTTGGTGCATTATTGGTCAGATTTACGGAATATTTTTAAGCTTAATTGCCCCGATTTTTACTACAAGGATTTTGTCTATGAAACGCCGATTTTTGCTATTACTGATTTGTGCCCTAAGCCTAGGAATGGTTGCCTGCTCTAAGGGGACGAATTCAAGTGAAATTAAGGTAGCCGTATCGCCTGCGTCACCACCAATGCTATTTGATCAAAATGGTCAGATTGTTGGCGTCGATATGGATATTTTCCAGGGCTATTGCAAATCCCGTGGCTGCACTTTAAAAGTAACTCCTTATGATTGGCAGGGAATGCTTGGTGCTGTTTCAAGCGGTCAAGCCGATGTTGCCTTTTCTGGCATCTCAATCACGGATAAGCGCAAAGAGGCGATGGATTTTTCTCAGCCTTATTACGATAACTCTTGGCATCTCGTAAGTCTTAAAAGTAAGAACATTAAGATTACGGACTTAAATCAACTCAAGAAATATTCGATTGGCTACCCGCGTGGTATGGCCTATGATGACTTAATCAGAAATGAGCTGGAACCTAAGGGTTACTACTCTTTGAGTAAGGTAAAGCTTTATCCCTCATATGCTGAGGTGGTAACTGATCTGCAGAATGGCAATATTGATTTAGCATTTATTGAAGAGCCCGTGTTCTTAAATTACGAAAACAAGCTAAAGCTTCCATTGGAAAGTGCCTATGTATTCAAGGGTTACGATAAGTTGGGATTTGCTTTTGCCAAGGGCTCCAAGTTACGTGATGACTTTGATAAGTACTTAACGGAGTTAGGGCCAGAAAAAATTCAAGCGATCTTAGATAAGTGGATGAAGTAATCCTCTAGTAAAAGTTCGTCATGAGTCTTTTAGGTATTCTGCTAGAACTCTGTAAGGGTGTTGTCTACACCGTTATCGTGACATTGGTTTGTAGTATGACCGGCCTTGTTGTCGGTCTACTCCTTTCTAGCCTACATAGACTCTCTATCAGAAGCGTTTCTTTTCTAATTGATATCTATACCTACATCTTTCGTGGTGTTCCAGTACTCGTTCTCCTATTCATGGTGTACTTTGGTCTTCCTGGGACAGGTATTAAGCCGCCACCCTTAATGGCGATGGCGCTTAGTCTGGGTTTGGTAGGCGGCGCCTACTTAACGGAAGTCTTTCGTGGGGCATTTAATTCTGTCGATCCAGCTGAAATAGTTGCTGCACGGGCAATGGGCATGAGTCGTATCCAGGTGCTTCGATATATTGAAATTCCACAGATGCTCCGTTTCTCCATTCCCGGCATGGTCAATGAATTTACTTCCGTGCTGAAATATTCTCCTTTTGCTTATACCGTAGGTATTCCAGAAATCACTAAGGAAGCCATGACATTAACAGCCAACACCCTAAAGGGAATTGATGTTTATCTGATGGTTGGAGTTCTTTATTTTGTGATTTATCGGATCTTATTATTCGGCGTTCAGTTGATTCAAAAACATTATGAGATTCCAGACATGAAAGAAGTTGCTGTATGACGGTGATTTCCATTCGAGACCTCGCTAAGGAATTTGAGGGTCATTTAGTTCTCTCTGGGATTAACCTAGACTTGCAGCAAGGTGAGGTGAAGGTCCTGATGGGCTCTTCTGGAAGCGGAAAATCAACCCTCTTGAGGTGCTTAAATCGCTTAGTAGAGCCTACCTCCGGATCAATTCAGTTCAAGGGTAATGAGATCTTGGGCCCCAATGTAGATGTGCGGCAATTACGCAAGCAAATTGGCTTTGTGTTTCAGCAATTTGCTTTGTATAGCCATCTCACTGCCTTAGAAAATGTCACATTAGCATTGCGTAAATTAGAGGGTATGGGGCTTAAAGAAGCCAATGAGAAGGCTTTACATGAGTTGTCTCGATTTGAGATGACGTCCCATCAAAGTAAGTACCCATCTCAATTATCCGGTGGACAGAAGCAGCGCGTTGCTATTGCACGAGCTTTAGCGATGGACCCAGCCGTATTGCTGTTGGATGAGCCAACCTCAGCACTCGATCCCATCATGTCTCGCGATGTTGGAGATCTCATAAATCGCCTGCATCGCAATGGAATCACCATGATTTGTGTAACTCATGACTTGGGTTTGGCAAGCGCCATTTCAGATCGGGTGCTATTTTTGGATAGGGGTGTTATTCGTGCAGATGAGCGTATTGATGTTCTTGCGAATAATCATTCCGACCCAGAGCTACGAGCTTTTTTTGGTAAGAGAGAGTAGTCATGGCAGGATCTTGGAGCGGTTTTGAGCGTGACCTTCTTGAGCAGATGCCGCTCATATTGGCTGGACTTTCTAATACCCTCCAATTAGCAGTTGTTATTAGTGTTACGGGATTTTTATTAGGTGTTTTTGTCTTCTATCTGACGCTCAGTAAAAATGTCCTTATCCGCAATGCCATTAATAGCTACATTTCCTTTTTTATCGGCATGCCTTTGATCGTGCTTTTATTCTTAATGTATTACGGACTTCCACAGTGGGGGGTTCGATTGAATCCTTTCACAGTTGCAGTGATCGGATTTACCTTAAATGTGGCTGCTTACAATGCTGCATATCTAAAGACGGCGTTTAATGGCCTGGATAAGACTCAGTTAGAGGCCGCTAGGGCACAAGGCTTTAGGCCGTCACAGGTATTTTGCTTGATTACTCTGCCGCAAGTGTTGCGTACTTCAGTGCCGGCATTAACCAACCAAGTGATAGGCAACCTCAAAGATAGCTCGATTACGTTTTTGATTCAGTACACCGAGTTTTTTGCTCGAATGCAGGAGTTAGCTTCCACTAATTTTCAGTTTTTCAAAGCCTACTTACTCACCGCTTTGGTGTATTTACTCTTAGTTTCCATTATTGTCTTGGTTGCCAGAATGATTGAGCGACGGGTGCTAATGCCGATTAACTGAATTCAGCTAAATTTGTTTTACCAGAAATTGGATTTGTATGGAAAGTCATCATAAATTAGAGCGCGGTTTAGGTCAGCGACAAATCGAAATGATCGCTATCGGTGGCTGTATTGGCACCGGCTTATTTATGGGCTCTGGAAAGACCATATCGATTGCTGGCCCCAGCATCATTTTGATTTATGCCATCATTGGCTGCATCTTATATTTTGTGATGCGAGCTATGGGAGAGTTGCTCCTATCGAACCTCAATTACAAATCCTTTGTTGATTTTTCTGAAGACTTACTGGGGCCGTCAGCAGGATTTTTTATGGGCTGGACGTATTGGTTTGCTTGGATCGTTGCTGCGATTGCTGAGATTATTGCGATTACTGGCTATATTGCTTTCTGGTGGCCTAACTTACCCCCTTGGATATCCGCTCTTTCTATTGTGCTTTTATTGCTCGCCTTAAATATTCTTAGTGTTAAAGCATTTGGGGAGCTAGAGTTTTGGTTGGCTATCATCAAAGTCATTGCCATTATTAGTCTGATTGCTCTAGGGATTTACTTATGCATTACCGGTTTTGTTTCTCCGAGTGGGGTTACCGCTCATATCAGTAACCTATGGTCCTACGGAGGACTTTTTCCTAATGGGGTATCGGGCTTACTTGGTGGCTTACAGACCGCCATCTTCGCATTTGCTGGCATGGAAATCATTGGCACCATGATGGCAGAAACAAAGGATCCAGAGCGAATGCTGCCGGATGCGATTCATAAAATTCCCTTCCGCATCATGATTTTCTATATTGGCACTGTCATGGTTTTAATGATGGTGACTCCTTGGGTGGATATCTCTCCTGACGAAAGTCCTTTTGTGGGTATGTTTTCGCTGGTGGGAATGGTAAGTGCCGCATCCTTGATCAACGGAGTGGTGATTAGTTCGGCTACTTCATCGAGCAATAGCGGCATCTACGCCACATCGCGCATGGTATATGGCCTGGCAAAGAATCATCATGCGCCATCCATCTTTGGAAAGTTATCTTCCCATAAGACTCCTACTGGAGGCATCTTTTTTGGAACGGGGCTTGTGCTATCGGCATCCCTCATACTGACAACCACACAGTCCATGATGAGCGCATTTGAATTGGTTGGTAGCGTAACAGCTATTCTCTTTATTTATATTTGGTCGATGATTTTGTTTGCCTATCTTGCGTATCGCAAGCGTTTACCCCAAGTTCATGATGAGTCGAAGTTTAAGACTCCTCTGGGTAAAACGATGGTTTATGTTGCATTTATATTTTTTGCTATTGTCATCTACGCTCTAGGCCTGAATGAGAACACACGCATTGCGCTGTACTTCTTGCCATTATGGTTTGTGCTGCTTGGTTTCTTCTACTGGTTTAAGACTCGTAGAAGCCTGAATCAGAAAGCGTTGATAGCAGCCTTTAAGAAAAAAGTCATCGAGCAAAATGCTGCTGCAAAAATATATAGAGCTCGATAGAGACATATGCAAACAGTGAATGCCTTAGTTGAGACTCTCAAGCTTCTGCGGCACCCTGAGGGTGGCTTTTATCGAGAAATGTATCGATCGCCAACCCTTGTTAGTGCTGATGGCGCGGGACATAAGAGCGCCTATACCAGTATTTATTATCTTCTGGCGGGTGAAGACTTTTCATCATGGCATCGCATTAAATCGGATGAGACTTGGTACTTTCATAGCGGCTGCGATGTCATCATCCACTTTTTTGATGAAAACAAAGAACTTCAAACCATTCAACTGGGGCTAAATTCGAAATGCTTGCAGGCCACTATTCCGGCCAATACTTGGTTTGCTGCCAAACCTATACATCAAGACTCGTTTTGCTTAGTTAGCTGTGCTGTAGCACCCGGATTTGAATTTGCAGATTTTGAAATTGGTCAGCGTGACAGCTTGTTAAGAGGGTTTGGTCACTCTGCACATAACATCAAAGCTATTGAGATCCTTACAAGGGCTTGATCAATATCTCGACCGACCCCAAGACTTAGATTTCGAGGTTATCAATCAAACGCGTTTTACCCAGCTTAGCTGCTGTCAGAATGACGAGGGGCTCATCAGCTTGCAGTTGCTCATTGCTTGCAGGTGCTAAGTCGCTTTGTTGACGAATGGCGATATAGTCCGGTTGCCAACCGCGTTTAGCTAAAGAGGCAACCGCTGCTTTTTCAATCTCAGAGATGGATTGACTGTTGCGATTGTTGAGTTGCAGCACGCGTTCACGAACTTCTTTTAAAGCTTTCATGAGTTCTGGAGCCTCTGCGCGCTCTTCAACTGAGAGGTAGCCATTGCGAGAGGAGAGGGCAAGGCCATCTTCTGCACGAATGGTTTCACCAGGAATAATGTCGACTGGTAGGGCAAACTGCTTAGCCATCTGACGAATGATCATCAGTTGTTGATAATCTTTTTTACCAAATATGGCAACCTTGGGCTGCACGCAAGAAAAGAGCTTTAATACAACAGTACAAACCCCCTTGAAGAAGCCTGGACGGAACTCGCCCTCAAGGATGTCGCCCAACTGCTGCGGTGGATCGACTCGATATTCTTGTGGCTGCGGATAAAGATCGCGCTCGGTAGGCGCAAATAAGATGTACACACCTTCTTTTTCAAGCTTATCAATATCCGCCTGCATAGTACGGGGGTAGCTATCGAAATCTTCGTTAGGACCAAACTGCAGGCGGTTCACAAAGATACTGGCTACTACAGGGTCACCATGTTGTCTTGCTAGGCGCATCAGCGAGAGGTGGCCTTCGTGAAGGTTACCCATCGTTGGAACAAACGAGGCACGGTTTTGACCTCTTAGATGGTCACGTAACTCTTGAATGTCACTGATGATTTTCATGCAACAGGTGTGTAGGCGAGACGCACATAAATTGGGGCATACGGCTCAGCTTGAGTAATTTCTACCAAAGCTTCACGTGAGAGTTCAAGCATTGCAATAAAGTTGACGATGACCACAGGAACACCTTTACCAGACTTGATAGCGTCTTCAAACAATTCACCAAACTCTACAAATTTAGTGCTTTGTAGGCGGCGCAAAATGCGCGTCATAAAGTCACGAACGGATAATTCTTCACGAGTAATCGTATGATGCTGAGTGAGTTTGGCGCGATGTAAAACGTCACGCCAAGCCATTTGCAAGTCTTCTACATTGACATCTGGCCACGCAATGGCGACGGTGGTATCCACGTAACCGTGTGCTACTTGGAAATCACGCCCTTGCTGTGGAATCTGATCGAGCTCTTGCGCTGCTAACTTCATACGCTCGTACTCTAAGAGGCGACGCACTAATTCTGCGCGCGGATCTTCTACTTCTTCTTCGCTATCTGCCTTCTTCATTGGCAGGAGCATGCGAGACTTAATTTCAATCAACATGGCGGCCATGAGTAGATACTCGGCTGCCAGTTCAAGGTTGTGATGGCGGATTTGATCAACATAGCTCAGGTACTGCTGAGTAACCTGTGCCATCGGAATATCGAGAACATTGAAGTTCTGTTTGCGAATCAAGTACAGCAATAGATCTAATGGACCTTCAAATGCCTCTAGAAAAACCTCTAAAGCATCTGGTGGAATATAAAGATCGGTAGGGAGCTTGAAAAGCGGTTCGCCATAGAGCTTGGCGAAAGCAGCCGACATTCCATCGGTAACTGATGGAGTGCTATCTAGTAAATCCGACATCGGCTGTGCGCTAGGCTCAGTCATTCGAATACACGTAGGCGCGTTGCTTGAGTTTTGCAGCTTTTGCGCGGCGCTGGTCTTCAACGCTTAATGGCTCTTTATCCCAAAGCAGGGCGCGACCAGCTTGCTGTTCGGCTTCGAGGTTTGGATGCTCTGTTTTGAGTTCAGTTAAGAACTGGGTGATTTCAGATTGATATCTTGCCATGGCATTTCCTAAAATACTCAATAAATTCAATAACTTATGAAATTAATCCGAAAAGTTATCTAGGGACTACAACTGCCATTATAGGTGCTTTTTAGGGCTATTTTTACAAGTTTGCAGCCAGCAAAGCCTCAATTTGAGGGGCTTCAACCCGGGTCATGAGGTGCTTATAGGGCTTGATAGGGTTCTTACTGGAAAGCGGGGTATTAATGTCTGACCAGGAAAGGGGTGGCAAGGAGAAGAATTCTTCAACTCCAGCTGCTACATGAGGAATCACTGGCTTAAGGTACAGACTCATCATCCGGAATGCCTCCAGGGTAATACTGCAAACTCGCTGTAAATCTGCTTCACGTTCTGGATCTTTAGCGATTTCCCACGGCTTGTTCTCATCTACAAAGCCGTTAACTTTGTCAGCCAACTCCATCACGGTACGCAATGCTTTTGCATATTCGCGTCCCTCATAGAGTTCAGCAATTTTTTCGCTAGCACCAGCAATCTCTTTGAGTAGTGGATTACTCATCGCTTCATCAGAAACTACGCCATCAAATCGCTTCACTAAGAAGCCTGCGCTACGACTTGCAATGTTGATGTACTTACCGAGTAAGTCACTATTCACTCGTGCAACAAAGTCTTGAAGATTTAAATCTAAATCTTCCGTGCTGTCATTGAGCTTAGTTGCGAAGTAGTAGCGGAACCACTCAGGATTAAAGCCGCACTCAATCACGCTATTGGCGGATATTAAAGTGCCGCGTGACTTACTCATCTTCTCGCCATCAACCGTTAAGAAGCCATGAGCAAATACATTGGTTGGCGTGCGATAACCGGCAAACTTCAAAGTAGCAGGCCAGAATAAGGTGTGGAAATACAGAATATCTTTGCCGATGAAATGGTATTGCTCGGTAGTAGTATCTGGCTTAACCCACTCATCAAAATTAAGGCCTTTAGCTTGGCAGTAATTGAGGAAGCTAGCGTAATAGCCAATCGGGGCATCAAGCCACACATAAAAGTACTTACCTGGTGCATCCGGGATCTCAAACCCGAAATACGGGGCATCGCGGGAGATATCCCAGTCGCCCAGCTTGCTTTCGCCAGGCTGGCCAACCCATTCTTTCATCTTATTTCGAGCTTCGGGCTGCAGCGGTGTTTTAACTTGCGTCCAGTCGCGTAAGAATTCTTCGCAACGTGGATCAGACAGCTTAAAGAAGTAGTGATCCGAAATCTTTTTAATAGGTGTTGCACCACTCACTACTGAGAAAGGATTCTTTAAATCAGTAGGTGAATACGTTGCACCACACTTTTCGCAGTTATCACCATACTGATCTTTAGCGCCGCACTTAGGGCACTCGCCTTTGATGAAGCGATCCGGTAAGAACATTTCTTTAACAGGATCGTAAGCTTGCTCAATCGCACGCTTCTCAATCAAGCCAGCATCACGCAGCTTGAGATAAATACTTTGCGCTAACTTCTCATTCTCGGGACTATCTGTGGTGTAGTAGTTATCAAACGAGATGAGGAAGTTATCAAAGTCGCGCTTATGTTCTTTCCAAACATTAGCAATGAGTTCTTTAGGGGTGATGCCTTCTTTTTCAGCGCGCAACATGATGGGGGTGCCATGTGTGTCATCAGCGCCAACATAGTGAACCTCATGACCACGCATTCTCTGAAAGCGCACCCAAATATCGGTCTGCACGTATTCCACCAAATGGCCGATATGGATCTGACCATTAGCATACGGCAGTGCGGAGGTAACAAGAAGGCGGCGTTGAGAACTGCTCATGTAATGCGGACTTAAATAAGAATGTAAGAAGGTTAAATAGGGTGCAGCACTCAATTATGCTGGCTAATGCAGTGATTTTAGTCTGCGGTTAAAGTAAAGCTCCGCGGAGTGTTCTTAAACCCCGATAAAATTGAGTTTCGCCCGACCTTAGAGAGTATTTTATGGCAGTAAAACCAACCATTCAGATGTCTTGTGCCTCCGTGCCCTTGGTGCACGAGGTCGAGGTCTTGGATGAGCTGGGACGCCTTAAAACTACCCATATTCCTGGGGAGCGCCCTTTAACCATATATTTGGATAAGCGTGAAGTGGTGACGCTGATGACTTTGGGGAGTGCCCCAGAAGCATTGGTCTTAGGTTACCTGCGTAATCAGCGCCTTGTGGAGTCTTCTGATGACATTGAAAGTATTCAGGTTGATTGGGAGACCGATTCAGCCGCTGTTAAAACCCGGCGGAGTACGGTAGATATTGATGCCCTGACGAGCAAGCGGGTAGTAACGACAGGTTGCGGTCAGGGAACCATGTTTGGTGGTTTGATTGAGGAGATGGATACGATTCAGCTTCCCGAAGGTCCGGCGCTATCCCAGGAGGCAATAGTTGCCTTGATTGACTCCATTCGGATTCACGACTCGATTTATAAGAAGTCCGGCTCGGTTCATGCCTGTGCAGTTTTTGAGCGAGACGGCAATGAAGGTGTACGCCTCCTCCACTTCATTGAGGATGTGGGTCGGCATAATGCGGTTGACTCGATTTCTGGTTTGATGTGGTTGGCCAATAAACCTGGCAAGGATTTGATTTTCTTTACTACTGGGCGCCTGACCTCGGAGATGGTGATCAAGGGGGCTCAGATGGGTATTCCTTTCCTTCTGACCCGCTCGGGCGTGACCTTGATGGGTCTGGAGCTGGCGCGTAAAACCAATCTCACCATCCTCTCTCGCTGCTCTGGCAAACACTTTGAGATCTATAACGCCCCGGAGAGGGTCGTTTTTAGCCAAAAACCCCTATAAATTCGTCGGTAGGTGAGGGCGAAGGTTTTACAATTCGGTCATGACTATTAAATCAGACCACTGGATCCGCCGCATGGGCGAGCAAGGCATGATCAGCCCATTTGAGCCTGGACAAGTTCGCCAAGACGCCGCCGGCAACAAAATTGTTAGTTATGGCACTTCAAGTTATGGCTATGACATTCGTTGTGCAGACGAATTCAAAATCTTTACGAATATCAATAGCACCATTGTTGATCCGAAGAATTTCGATGAACAATCCTTCGTCGACTTCAAGGGTGATGTTTGCATCATTCCACCAAATTCTTTTGCATTGGCAAGAACGGTTGAGTACTTCAAGATTCCGCGCAGCGTATTAACCGTTTGCGTTGGTAAGAGTACTTATGCTCGCTGCGGCATTATTGTGAACGTCACTCCATTTGAACCTGAGTGGGAAGGCTATGTCACTTTAGAGTTTTCAAACACCACACCATTGCCTGCCAAAATTTATGCGGGTGAAGGTTGTGCACAAGTACTCTTCTTTGAGAGTGACGAAGTCTGTGGCACATCATATAAAGATCGCGGTGGTAAGTATCAAGGTCAGCAGGGCGTTACCCTGCCTAAGACCTAAGCCATTACGGCAGTGCGTAAATTTCTATTTAATCGCCGTCCATCGCGGATTAATCTAGAAGAATATCGCGCTTCGCTCTCGCGCTCAGAAATGGCGCGACCAGAGAATAATTTCTACCATTGGCTGCTAGGTACTACCTGGACTAGCTTTATGTTACTAGTTGTCTTTGTATATCTCGGCACAAACCTTTTATTTGCTTTTGCATATATCGCATGTGGGGATGGCGCGATTACTAATTCACGATCAGACTCTCTGTTAGACGTCTTTTTCTTTAGTGTGCAAACCATGGCAACTATCGGCTATGGCCGAATGACTCCGGTTGGTAGTTGGCCTAATGCGATTGTGACGTTTGAAGCATTTTTTGGGATTGTGTACTCCGCATTAACTACGGGTCTGGCCTTTGCGCGCTTTACCAGGCCTACTGCAGGTATACGTTTCTCTAAAGTAGCCGTGGTTGGTAATCATGACGGCATCAAGACATTGAAGTTCCGAGTAGCCAATGATCGCAGCTCCCATATTGTGGAGGCGCAGTTACGCTTATGGCTCATTGCAGAAAGTATGACAACCGAGGGTGAGCGCTATCGTCGATCCGTTGAATTGCAGCTCCATCGCTCCGAGAGTCCAGTCTTTTCCTTGACCTGGACGGCGATGCATAGCGTAGATGAGGCAAGTCCACTAAAAGATTTCTTGGGTAAAGCGGAATTAAATGGCCATTGGCACCTTTTGATTACCTTTACGGGGTATCACGAGAGCTTAGCCAATCAAGTCTATGCCCGCCATGTTTACTTACCAAGAGATGTGCAGCAAAATGCGACTTTTGTCGATATAGTCACGGTTTCGCCAGACGGCGGCCGGATAATAGATTTAGCCAACTTTGAGAAGTGGGTTCCGAATGTCTCGGATAAATTAGCAGGGGAGTTTTTATGAAATTTCGTTTTCCAATCATCATTATTGATGAAGACTTCCGCTCCGAAAATATTTCGGGCTCGGGAATTCGTGACCTCGCTGAGGCGATTGAGAATGAAGGCATGGAAGTTATTGGTTTAACTAGCTATGGTGACCTAACTTCATTTGCTCAGCAAGCTTCTCGTGCATCATCATTCATCGTCTCTATTGATGATGAGGAGTTTGATGCTGACTCTGAAGATAATGATCTTCCAGCATTAAATAACTTGCGCGCTTTTATTACTGAAGTGCGTAAACGTAATGAAGATATCCCTATCTTCTTGTATGGCGAGACACGTACCTCACGTCATATGCCCAATGACATCTTGCGCGAGTTGCACGGTTTCATTCATATGAATGAAGACACTCCAGAATTCGTGGCACGTCATATTATTCGTGAAGCCAAGGTGTATTTGGATTCTCTGGCTCCTCCATTTTTCCGTGCGTTAACTAACTATGCCTCTGAAGGGTCTTATTCTTGGCATTGCCCAGGTCACTCTGGTGGTGTTGCTTTCTTAAAGAGCCCGGTAGGACGAATGTTCCATCAGTTCTTTGGTGAGAATATGTTGCGCGCTGACGTCTGTAACGCCGTGGAAGAGCTGGGTCAACTTCTGGACCATACGGGCCCAGTGCTGCAGAGCGAGCGCAATGCGGCACGCATCTTCAATGCCGATCATTTGTTCTTCGTTACCAATGGCACATCGACATCAAACAAGATTGTTTGGCACTCTACGGTTGCTCCTGGCGACGTGGTCCTAGTTGACCGTAATTGTCATAAGTCTGTGATTCATTCCATCACCATGATGGGCGCGATTCCTATCTTCTTGATGCCTACTCGTAATCACTTGGGCATTATTGGCCCAATCCCGAAAGAAGAGTTTGAGTGGAAAAACATCAAGAAGAAAATTGATGCAAATCCGTTCATTAAGGACAAGAATGTCGTGCCACGTGTTATGACGCTCACACAAAGTACTTATGACGGCATTGTTTATAACGTTGAGATGATTAAAGAGATGCTGGATGGCAAGGTAGACTCCTTGCATTTCGATGAGGCATGGTTGCCGCATGCCGCCTTCCATCCTTTCTATAAAGACATGCATGCCATTGGTTCGGATCGTAAGCGTACAAAGAAGAGTTTGATGTTCGCAACTCAGTCCACCCACAAGTTACTGGCTGGTTTATCCCAGGCATCACAGGTGTTGGTACAGGATGCTGAAGATACTAAGTTGGATCGTGATTGCTTCAATGAAGCCTACTTAATGCATACCTCTACCAGTCCTCAGTACGCCATCATTGCTTCATGCGACGTTTCTGCGGCCATGATGGAGTCTCCTGGCGGCACGACGCTAGTTGAAGAGTCTATTGCTGAAGCAATGGACTTCCGCCGCGCGATGCGCGAGGTGGATGATAAGTTTGGCGCTGACTGGTGGTTCAAGGTCTGGGGCCCGGATCACTTAGCGGAGGAGGGGATTGGCGAGCGCTCTGATTGGATCTTGGAGCCATCTGCTGCTTGGCATGACTTTGGCAAATTAGCCAAAGACTTCAACATGCTTGATCCTATTAAGGCTACAGTGGTTACGCCTGGTTTGGATATCGAAGGTAACTTTGGCTCTATGGGCATTCCTGCAAGTATTGTGACTAAGTATCTTGCTGAGCATGGCGTAATCGTAGAGAAGTGCGGTCTCTACTCCTTCTTCATCATGTTCACGATCGGCATTACTAAAGGCCGTTGGAACACGCTTGTAACCGAGCTACAGCAATTCAAGGATCACTTTGATAAAAATGCACCCTTGTGGAAGGTATTGCCTGAGTTTGTCGCCAAACACCCACGCTACGAGCGCGTTGGCTTAAAAGATATTTGCCAACAAATTCATGAGTTCTATAAGGGTCGTGATGTGGCACGCATGACTACTGAGATGTATACCTCAGATATGGTTCCTGCCATGATGCCTTCAGAGGCATGGGCAAAGATGGCACACAAAGAAGTAGATCGTGTGCCGCTGGATCAATTGGAGGGGCGTGTAACTGCCATGTTGGTTACTCCTTATCCTCCGGGCATTCCGCTTCTGATTCCGGGGGAGCGCTTTAACAAACGCATCATTGACTACCTCTACTTCGCTAGAGACTTCAATGAGAAGTTCCCTGGATTTGAGACGGATATCCATGGACTCGTTAAAGCTAGCATCGATGGTAAGAGCGAGTACTACGTGGATTGCGTAAGGCAAGAGCGCGACATTACTCTGTAATCAACTCATATTTTGTATTAAAACGCCTCGTACTTGCGGGGCGTTTTATTTTGCCGGCTTATCCAGCTGAAACGTCACCGGAGCATCCTCATCTACCTTGGTTGTGGATGTATCGGGCTTGCTTTCTTCCCCGGTGAAATTAAAGTCTTGGCTTTGAACTACAGCAGCAGGCTTATCTAGGAGAGTTGTAACTAAGGCCGGGAATACCATCACCAGCACAACCATTACTAGCTGTAGACCTACCCAAGGCAGGGCACCCCAATAGATATCACTACTCTTCACTTCTTTCGGTGCTACACCTCTGAGGTAGAAAAGGGCAAAACCAAACGGCGGATGCATAAAAGAAGTCTGCATATTCACACAGAGCATGACCCCAAACCACACTAGTGCTGCACTGGCTGCTGCTTGAGGATTGCCATTCATGGAATCGAGCAATACCGGTGAAAGTAATTTCACTGCTACTGGTGCCAACATCGGCACCACGATGAAGGCGATTTCAAAGAAGTCTAAGAAGAAAGCTAGGAAGAAAACAAATAAATTAACGACGATCAGAAAGCCAATCCAACCACCAGGAAGATTGGAGAAAAGCTCTTCTACCCAGAAGCCACCATCTATTCCTTGAAAGACGACAGAGAAGCAAGTAGATCCAATTAGAATAAAAACCACCATGGCAGTAATACGCATGGTGTTTTGATAAGCCTCTTGTACCAATCCTTTGAGATTAGGAATGCTTGCACGGCGTAGCCAAGCGAGAAGAAGTGCACCCATTGCACCCATAGCACCCGATTCTGTAGGGGTGGCAATACCAGTCATGATGGTGCCCAGAACCAGGAAGATCAGGACCGCTGATGGGATGATTCCTAGGAGGCATTTTTTCCAAAGGGCCCAGCCTTTAAGTGTGAGATCGCTTTCAGGTACAGGCGGCAGATAGTCGGGGCGAACACGACTCAGGAAGAATGTATATAGAGCAAAGAGGGCGATCTGCAAAAGCGATGGACCCCATGCGCCGAGATACATGCTGCCCACATCTGCACTGCCGCTTTGTGTTTTAAGTTGGTCCGCCAACACAATCAATACCAATGATGGGGGCACCAGCTGCGTAATCGTTCCAGAGGCCGCTAAAACGCCTGTAGCGTAGCGCATGTTGTAGCCGTAACGAATCATCACCGGCAAAGAAATCATTGCCATAGCGATCACCTGAGCAGCGACAGTGCCAGTGATGGCACCCAAGATAAAGCCAACGATGATGATGGAGTAACCAAGGCCGCCACGAACGCGCCCAAACAGTTGGCCCATCGAGTCGAGCATTTCTTCTGCGAGGCCGCAGCGCTCTAAAATAGCGCCCATGAAAGTGAAGAAGGGAATGGCTAGCAGTAGATCATTGGCGAGCACGCTACCAAAGATGCGTTGCGGAATAGCTTGCAAAAATGGGAGGCCAAAGAAGCCTTCGCCAATCGCAATGGCTGAGAAAAATAATCCCGCAGCCATTAAAGAGAATGCAACCGGGAAGCCGATTAACATAAAGACAATCAGCCCACCAAACATCAAGGGTGGCATCCACTCTAATGGAATCATTGCATCGGCTTTTCGTAATGGAGATCTTCGGCGGGGAGGGTTGTATTACCCTGTAACGCGCTGATACGCTTAATGATTTCTGACACACCTTGCAGGCTCAGCATCAAAAACCCAAAGGGTACTACAAACTTAATGGGGTAACGTGCTAAGCCACCAGAGTTCAGTGAATGCTCCGTTACCAGCCATGATGGGTAAAAGAGTGTTGTCCAGGAGAGCCAAGCAAATAAGAGGCAGGCTGGCATTAAAAAGAATGCCAAGCCAAAAAGATCAACCCACAAGCGCCCGCGATCAGAAAGTTGTGAGTAAATTAAATCTACCCTGACATGTTCATTGCGTTTGAGTGTGTAAGACGTGCCGAGCATAACTGCAGCAGCGAAGAGATACCATTGAAGTTCTAATGGCCAGTTGTTGCTGACATCGAATCCATAGCGCAGCAGGGCATTGAGTGCTGAAACGACACAAGACAGCAAAATCATGATGCTGGCTGCCTTGCCCAGAAGCTGGTTTACGTAGTCAATCCCCGCAGAGAGTTTGGACCAAAACCCCATGCACTTTAAAGGTCTGCGCGACCCCGTTTAATAGCAGCGAGAACCTGCTCCGGGGCGGTACCACCAGCATGTTGGCGTGATTGCACTGATCCATCAACGGTGAGTAATGCAAACACATCATCGCTAATCAGTTCAGGGCGGTTATCTAAACCACATGCAAAACGCAACTCAGAAAGACTGAGGTCGGTAAGCATACAGTTTCTGCCAACACAGGCCTTAACGGCATGGGCCACTGCTTCATGGGCATCGCGGAAAGCCAAACCTTTTTTAACCAAATAGTCAGCCAAGTCGGTTGCTGTTGCAAAACCTTCTTCAGCAGCCTTCTTCATTACTTCTGCTTTCACTTCAATATGCGGAACCATGTCAGCAAAAATACGCAAGGTATCTTGCACAGTATCTACTGCATCAAACAGAGGTTCTTTATCTTCTTGGTTATCTTTGTTGTAGGCCAGTGGTTGACCCTTCATAAGGGTCAACAAAGAAATCAGATCGCCATATACACGGCCAGTCTTACCACGGGCTAATTCTGGAACATCCGGATTTTTCTTTTGCGGCATGATCGAGCTGCCAGTGCAGAAGCGATCTGGTAGATCGATGAAACCAAAGCGTGGGCTCAGCCATAAGATCAACTCTTCAGACAGGCGCGATACGTGCATCATCAAAATTGATGAGAAGGCGCAGAACTCAATCGCAAAGTCACGATCAGAGACAGCGTCTAATGAGTTATTGCAGATACCATCAAAGCCTAAGGTCTTAGCCACTTGTTCACGATCGATCGGATAGGTGGTGCCAGCTAATGCTGCTGCACCTAAAGGCAGGCGATTGAAACGAGCACGCAAATCTACTAAGCGACTGGCATCACGACTAAACATTTCATAGTAGGCCATCAAGTGATGACCAAAAGTAATCGGTTGCGCAACTTGCAAATGCGTATGACCTGGCATGATCGTGGAAGCATGCTTTTCAGCTAAATCCAATAGTGCAAGACGGAGAGATTTAAGGGTGACAGCAATATCATCAACATTGCTACGCAACCATAGGCGCAAATCAGTCGCTACTTGGTCATTACGTGAACGACCGGTATGCAAACGCTTGCCAGCATCGCCTACCAATGCTGTTAAGCGCGCTTCGATGTTCAGGTGCACATCTTCTAGTGCTAATTGCCAATTAAACTGCCCTGATTCGATTTCACTCTTAATTTGAGCCATGCCCCTTTGAATATCGGCCAAATCTTGGCTGCTAATAATCTTTTGGGTAGCCAGCATTTCAGCATGGGCTAAGGAGCCGGCAATATCAACCATTGCAAAGCGTTGATCAAAGCCAATAGAGGCGGTATAACGCTGAACGAGTTCGTCGACAGGTTCTGCAAAACGGGCCGACCAAGCTTGGGCTTTGTTGGCTAAGGAATTATTTGATGAGCTCATAAACACAGTATATTGGTGTAGGTCTTTAATTATTTTAAATGTTATGTCCCCAACCCTGAATTCCTCCCCATCTGACGCTCCAAAGCGCCTCGTAATTGCCTCCCGCGAAAGTCGCCTGGCCATGTGGCAGGCTGAGCATGTCCGGGATTGCCTTAAAAAGCTCTATCCAGACTGCGATGTCCAGATTTTGGGGATGACCACCCGTGGGGATCAGATTTTGGACCGAGCCCTCTCTAAAGTGGGTGGTAAGGGCCTTTTTGTAAAAGAGCTGGAAACAGCACTTGAGGATGGACGAGCCGATTTAGCGGTGCATTCTTTAAAAGATGTCCCAATGGTGATGCCCGAGGGATTCGACCTTTCTTGTGTCATGGCCAGGGAAGATGCGCGCGATGCCTTTGTTTCCAATGACTATGCAATCTTTGAGGATTTACCACACGGTGCGATTGTGGGTACCTCAAGCCTCAGACGTGAATCAGTGCTGCGCGCAAAATTTCCGCATTTAGTCATACAGCCATTACGCGGTAACTTAGATACCCGTATGAGCAAGTTAGATCGCGGTGAATATCAAGCCATTATTTTGGCGGCTGCAGGCTTAAAGCGTTTAGGTTTGGAGTCCCGCATCCGTGCATTTTTGCCATATGATCCTTACACACCTGCTGCAGGTCAGGGCGCCTTAGGTATCGAAACTGTAAGCAAGCATCCCAATATCAAACAGTGGCTTGCTCCACTAAATGATTTACCAACTTTATTGGCTGTTTCTGCTGAACGTATGGTGTCTCGTCAACTCGGCGGCTCATGTGAGGTACCGTTAGCTGCCCATGCCATATGGGATCAGAACCAAATGAATATTCGCTCTTTTGTAGCGAGTGTTGATGGCAAGGCTATTTGCTTAGCCAATGGCAGCGCTCAGGTGACATCAGTTGAAGACGCAGAGGCGCTAGGACTAGCAGTGGCAAAGGACTTGCTGGCGCAGGGCGCAGCCGACTTAATTCCTAAAATTTCTAAGTAATACATAGAAAATAGAGAAAAAGTAGCTATTGAGCATGAGTACTAAAACGATCATTGTCACGAGACCTAGTGGTCAGGCTCGTCAATTGATTGAAGTGCTCACCAAAGCAATCGAGGCAAGTAGAGTAGGAAAGCGTAGTCTTCCAGAAATTCTCTCTTTGCCTTTGCTAACCATTGTTCCCAGGTCGGACGAACATCTAGCTGACCATATTGCTACCACCCTGAGTGACGCGGATTTTGCCATCTTTGTAAGTCCTAATGCCATCGAGAGTGTGATGCGTTTATTGGAGCGAGATTGGCAAGACTTTTCTAAGAAGATTATTCCCATTGGTGTAATGGGTGGCAGTAGTCATTTTGCCCTGAAAAATCATGGTGTCGGATCGGAAGACAAGCCCACTCCCATCATCATTCCAGGAAATAATGAAAACTGGGACTCTGAAGGTTTGTGGAAAGAGCTTCAATCCCTGAAATGGAATTGGCAGGGTAAAAAAGTAGTGATCTTTAAAGGTGAGGGTGGCCGTGATTGGCTGGCAGATACGCTAAAAAAGGCAGGCGCCACTGTAGAGGCTATTTCAACCTACACACGTGTGCCCTTGGGTATTGATAATCCTGCTTGGCAACTGGTGCGAGAAATGGATTTGAGTAAATCACTTTGGTTGCTCACTTCCTCTGAGGCTGTTCGCTATCTTGGCGAAGTCATGAAAGACCAATTTACGCAAAGCCTCAATGTCGCCAGTGCACTATGCCCACATCATAATATTGCGGATGCGGCGGAAATGATTGGGTTTGGTGAAGTCTTTACAAGTGAGCCGGGTGATGAGGCTTTGATCAAGTCAACTTTAGCTTGGCTGACAATCTAAAAGTAAAGGCGAATAATCAACGCTTTGCAGTCTGTAACAAGGCAGGCAAAAAAATCTCATTTACCAAAATAGGATGACCTTTTAAGCGATAGAGGGTACGTCGTGCCCATAATGGCGAACTCAAGCCGGCAAAGTGCTTAGAGCACTTTTTCCATAATTCACTCCTTTTATCAAGGCGCGCAATATCGCGCGGCGGCTTTGCCTTAGATTGTTTGCGAGTTTTACTAAATAAGACCGCACCCAATGGCTTAGTGCCTAATCGCAAGACCTGATGATTACTGCCGCTGGAGCTGAGTGTTGGAATGACGCTGTGTGCCATAACCAAGGCAATGCCATTTGAGCAGAGTAGTACTTCACGTACTCTGCAGCGTCTGAGCTTGAAATGAAAATAGCGACTTTCGTCGCTATTGAGTGATTGAGGGCAATCACGCAAAACCTGAATTTCTAGCTTTTGCCCAATTGCATTCTCAATTTTTTGGGTGAGAGACCCGGTATCGCTTAGCCAAGGTTGCCACTCGCGTGGCGCCCGATGGATTTCACCGGAACCGACTCGATTCCATGCAGAACGGAGACGATTGCGGTGAATCATTTTTAGCTACCGCTAAAGCTGCGACGTTGACCGCCGGCCTTTGGTTTAGCAAAACGTGGTCCGCCTGCTGGACGTGAGTCACCAGAGCGTGCCGGACGTGAGTCAGCAGAACGCGCAGGACGTGAATCAGCAGAGCGTGCTGGGCGTGAATCGTCTGAGCGACCACCAGCATTGCCGCCGCCTGAACCGCCACCACCAAAGCGAGATTCTGAACGAGCGCCTGAGCCGTAACGACCGCCACCACCTCCAGAGCGATTGCCACCACCAAAGCCACCACCAGAGCGACCACCGCCACCACCAGAACGACCGCCACCAGAACGGCCACCGCCACCACCAAAGCTTGGCTTGGCTTGTGGCTCAAGACCGGCGATGACTGAAGCAACGATATCTTGCTGTGTGAAGCGTTCGATATTGCGGATCTTCGCGCGATCACGATGTTCAACCAAAGTGATAGCAACACCATTGCGACCTGCACGACCTGTACGACCGATGCGATGCGTATAGTCTTCTGGTTTCATTGGCAGGCCAAAGTTAATCACGTGACTAATACGTGGCACATCGATACCACGAGCCGCTACGTCAGTCGCAACCAAAATCTTGGTGTGACCTTTACGTAAAGACTCGAGACGGCGCATACGCACAGCTTGAGGCATTGCGCCGTGTAGGGCAGTTGCTTCATAGCCATTGGCACGCAATGTGTCAGCAATTTTTTCGCTCTCAATCTGAGTGCTTGCAAACACAACCGCTTGATCCAAATCGGCATCAGCCAAAATGTGCTCGAGCAATTTATGCTTGTGTGACATGCTGTCAGCCCAATGTAATTTCTGTTCAATGTTGGCGTGCTTTTCACCTGCGTGAGCAAGTTCAATACGCTTGGCATCTGTAGTTAACTCGTTTGCTAAAGACATAATCTTTGGCGCGAAAGTTGCAGAGAACATCAAAGTTTGGTTACGGCCTGCGCAACGCTTATCAATTGCCTCGAGGTCGTCAGCAAATCCCATGTCGAGCATGCGGTCTGCTTCATCGATAACGAGTTGCTTAACATCGTCTAAGCGAATTGCTTTGCTATCGCACAAGTCGAGCAAACGACCTGGAGTTGCAACAACTAACAATGCACCTTTTAATGCCTGGATCTGCTTGCCGTATGGCATGCCACCCATCACAGTTGCGATACGGATACCTTTCATGCCACGAACTAAGTTCACTGCATCAGCAGATACCTGTTGAGCCAATTCACGAGTAGGGCAGAGCACTAACACTTTAGGTTGTGCGCGACCTGGTACCGGTGAGTTGTTCGGGTTGTCTTCGATGAGTTGATTAATCAAAGGCAATAAAAAGGCTGCGGTTTTACCGCTACCGGTTTGGCTGCTGACCAATAAGTCACCACCAGCTAAAGCCGCAGGAATAACCTGAGCTTGCACGGAAGTGGCTTGGGTATAACCCAGTTCAGCAACGTTTTTAAGGAGTGATGCCGCTAGGGCAAAATTCTGGAACTCAGTTCCAGTGCTCTTTGAGTCTTTCGACTCATGATTAGTTTCTTTAGAAAAAGTCATGCTATTACACATCCCCTTTAAGGGATGTCTCCGTATGTTGCACCCATGGTTTTTTATAGGGTGCGATGGTCAAAGGCATCGACCATCAGACAAGCGGCAGCGTTGTTGTGTTTATGACTTCTAAACTAATCGCTGAAATAGAGCTGGGGGGCGATGAATCAAATTGCTTTAAAAAGCCTCCCATTATGGCATTTTCAGCACTCGATTACAAGGGTTTTCCCGACTTAATTAGCAAATGGAGAGATAAAGCCCTCATCTAATGAGCTTAGTCATTCAAGTATTACTTGTTTGATTCTTTATTTGAGGTAACGCAAAAGCCACTCAGTCACTTTTCCATATGGAGGACGCGCTGTTTTAGTTCCCTTGAAAAGGTTTAAACCAAAAAAGCCGCGTACTTCCAGAATCGACTTTTGATGGCTGAAGGCATCAAAGCCTGCTTTGCCGTGGTAACTCCCCATACCACTCGCTCCCACTCCACCAAAAGGAAGGTCTTCAATGGTGATGTGTAGGAGTGTGTCATTAATAGTGACGCCACCAGAACACGTTTCATGTAAAACGCGCTTCATATTCTTTTTGTCTTTGCCAAACCAATATAGAGCCAAGGGATTGGGTTTGTTGTTTACATAAGCAATCGCTGCCGAGGTATCTGCAACAGTCACGATCGGCAGTATGGGCCCAAAGATTTCTTCATGAAGAATGCGGGCTTCTGGCGGAACATTGATCAATGCGATAGGTTCAAACGGTCTTGCACCAGCACCAGGGTTATTGAGTAAAGGAATCACTTTTGCACCACGGTCAAGCGCATCGCTGACTAGGTGTTGCCAGTATTCCAATTGGCGCCCATCAATCGGGCCTGTTAGTTCTTCTGGTTTGCTAAATTGAACTTGAGCTGCAGTTTGTAATTCTTGAATAAATTCTGCTTGAATGCCTTGCTCTAGCAAAACATAGTCTGGGGCAATACAAGTTTGACCGCCGTTCAGTAATTTGCCGTAAGCAATGGATGCAGCAGCATCTTTGAGTTTTGCGCTCTTATCAATGATAACGGGCGTTGTACCGCCAAGCTCCAGAGTGACTGGTGTCAGATTTTCTGCGGCAGCACGCATCACTTTTTTGCCAATAGCTCCCGAGCCAGTGAAGAAAAGATGATTAAAAGGCAGTGCTGCAAATTGCTCAGCTACTTCTGGGCCACCAGTAGTGACGCAGAACTCACTAGGGTGAAAATATTCTTGAATTAAGCTGGCAATAAATCCAGAGGTGCGTGAGCTTCGTTCAGAAGGCTTTAACCAAACACGGTTACCAGCAGCAAAAGCGGCGATTGCTGGAATGAGCGCTAATTGAACCGGATAGTTCCAGGGACTCAGAATGCCAACTATGCCAAGCGATTGACTTTCAACCCAGGCTTGTGAAGCGCCCATATGGGATGGAACTTCTCTTTGCTCTGGCTTCATCCACTCTTTGAGATGCTTGCGGGTGTACTTGCATGCCTGATAGATCATCTGGCATTCAGCAAGCCTTGTCTCCACTGGATGGCGTACTCCGAAGTCAGCCTCGAGCGCTTTACAGATTTTTTCTTCATTTGCCTCAATCATTTTTTCAATGCGGGCAATTCGATCCAGTCTCACTTCGAGAGTAGGGTTTGGTTCTGCAGCATAAGCTGCTTTCATTTCATCGAGCTGGATAGTGAAGCGATTCATAGTCTATTAATAGTTGGCAGGTATTGGAATAAGGCATTAGGATAAAGCCATGGAAACAAATTTAGATAAAAAAGAACCCCTTTTAGAGCGTGCAACCTTGGGTGGGGGCTGTTTTTGGTGTTTGGAAGCGGTTTACCAGCAAATTTCAGGAGTTCGGTCTGTGGTTTCTGGCTACGCCGGTGGCGCTAGACCCAATCCGACTTATGAGGCTGTTTGCACGGGTGTGTCAGGCCATGCCGAGATTGTCGATATCTTGTTTGATCCGCAAATTGTTTCATTTAGGGATTTATTGGAAATCCTTTTCGTGATTCATGATCCGACTACCTTGAACTATCAAGGCAATGATCATGGCACGCAATATCGCTCAGTGATTTTTACGCATAGTGAAGAGCAGTCCCAGATTGCGCACGAGGTAGTGCAAGAACTTGAGGAATCAAAAATCTATGCCAATCCAGTGGTGACGCAGATCGATGCTGCACCAACCATTTATCCTGCAGAAGACTATCACCAGAATTATTTTCAGCAGCATCCCAATCAAGGATATTGCATGGCGGTAGTTGCACCTAAGCTAGCTAAATTTAGAGCGAAATTTAAATCACTCATAGCGCCGCAGTATTCCTGAGGATTAAAGGTCTCTAGGGCGCTAGGCGATTCACTCGCCAGTTGGCACCTGCTAGTTTGTAGTGCATGCGGTCATGCAATCTAGATGGGCGACCTTGCCAGAATTCAATTTCATTGGGGCGCAGGCGGTAACCACCCCAATGTTCTGGACGTGGAGGGGTATTGCCAAACTCTGTCTTAAAACGTTTTTCCGCTTCTTCTAAGAATTCACGGTTTGGGATGGCGGCGCTCTGAGGCGAGGCCCAGGCACCAATTCTGGAAGCGGCTGGGCGAGAATGGAAGTACTCATCACTTTCAGCTGCACTAACTCGCTCAACAACACCCTGAATACGTACCTGGCGCTCTAATTCATGCCAATGGAAGAGGAGGGCTGCTTGAGGGCGGATGGCCAAGTCTTTGCCTTTTTGACTCTCGTAGTTAGTAAAAAAGGTAAAGCCATTTTGGTCTGCGCCTTTTAGTAAGACAATACGGGCTGATGGATTGCCAGCCTGGTTAGCCGTTGCCAAGGTCATTGAGTTGGGTTCAGGACATTCTGCTTTCACAGCTTGATCAAACCAAAGCTTGAAAAGCTGAAGCGGGTCTTGGGGAACCTCGGTCTCTGAGAGCTGACCAAAGGTATAGTTTTTGCGAAGTTGTGCAATGGGGTCCATTTATTCAGTATAAAGAGAAGCTATGGCAGAAGACAAGGTAGAAGGCAGTTTAGAAAATCGTCGTTTTGGCGGGGTCTCACGACTCTATGGGCCAGAACTGCGCGAGCGCTTTCTGAATGCAACGGTTGTTGTGGCTGGTCTAGGTGGAGTTGGGTCCTGGGCAGCAGAGGCCTTAGCCCGAACTGGTATTGGACACCTTGTCATTATTGATTTTGATCATATCTCCGAAAGCAATACCAATCGACAGCTGCACGCTATAGAAGGGCAGTTCGGTAAAGCAAAAGTCGAGGCGATGAAGGAGCGCATTCTGCAAATTAACCCAGAGATCAAGTTGACTGCTTACGATGAATTCTTAGAGCCAGAAAACTTAGATCGACTCATTCCAGCAAATGCATTGGTATTGGATGCGACTGATTCAGTACAAACCAAAATTGCTTTATCAGTGTGGGCCGTGAAAAATAATCGTGCTTTAGTCATGTGTGGCGCCGCTGGTGGCAAGTCAGACCCCACATCAGTACGCTGCGAAGATCTTTCTCGTACCGAACAAGATGCTTTATTGGCTAAGGTTCGCCAAGGGTTAAGACAGGATCATGGTTTCTCTAGAAATCTCAAGAAAAAAATGGGCATTCGCGCGATCTACTCGTATGAACCACGAGCGGGGGCTTCCAGCGGAGGCCTCGCCTGCATGGGTTATGGCTCTACCGTGATGGTAACGGCTGCTTGTGGGCTTGCAGCTGCAGCAGAAATTCTGAATCTCATCTCTGCGCAGTAAATTTTTCTCAAAAATTGCCGTAAATCCTTAAGGGGATTCCCTGTAGGAAATTACTGATTCTTTTGCAATCAGAAATAATTTATTTCAAACTCTGCGTTGATTTCAAAGACATTTTAATATTTTCCTAAATAGATTTATTTAATTTATCACTTTAGTAATTTTCCTCCTCTAGTACTGATCACCAGTCCTCCCTAGACTTTGCTCCGTTGGCAAGTTGCCAATGACAAATCGAAAGGAGGTCTCCCTTGCAGACTGAACAATCTGGCTTAAAACGTCACCTCAAAGTACGGCATATTCGTTTGATGGCCTTAGGCTCAACGATCGGCGTTGGATTATTTCTGGGGTCAGCTAGCGCAATTCAAATAGCAGGTCCGTCTATTCTTCTGGGTTATTTGCTGGCAGGCATTGTTGCCTTCATTGTTCTGCGGACACTTGGTGAAATGGCGGTGCATGAACCTGTAGCCGGTTCTTTCGCAGCCTACGCCAATACGTATGTGGGTCCACTAGCGGGGTATATGGTGGGTTGGGGATATTGGACTTATTGGATTGTGGTTGGAATTGCTGAAGTTACAGCGGTTGGCATCTATATGGGCATTTGGTTTCCTGAAACCCCGCAGTGGATTTGGGCACTTTCTTCTATCGTGATGATGGGTTTAATCAACCTGATTGCAGTAAAGGTATTTGGAGAGTTTGAGTTTTGGTTTGCGCTTATTAAAGTAGTTGCGATTGTCGCGATGATTGCGCTTGGAGGTTCAGTCATCTTGTTTGGCTTTACGAATGATTGGCAGCCCATTGGCCTGAATAATTTATGGCAACACGGCGGCTTCTTTCCAAATGGTATCGGCGGAATGTTGTTGTCATTGCAAATGGTCTTGTTTGCTTATGTTGGTATAGAAATGATTGGTCTTTCTGCGGGCGAGGCAGAGAGCCCACAAAAAACCATTCCGATGGCCATTGATTCTTTAGCTTGGCGTATTCTCATTTTCTATATGGGTGCCATCTTGGTTATTTTGGCTATCTTTCCCTGGAATCAAGTTGGGCAGCAAGGCAGTCCATTTGTAGTAATGTTTGAGAGGCTGGGTTTGCGAGAAGCGGCAGGCTTAATTAACTTTGTCGTGATCACTGCAGCGCTCTCTTCTTGTAATGCCGGCATTTTTAGTGGTGGACGCTTGTTGTACTCCTTATCGTCTAACGGCTACGCTCCCAGATCCTTCTCAAGGCTTTCTAGGTACGGCGTTCCTCATCGTGCGGTGATGACCACAGTCGGAGTCTGCATGTCAGGTGTAGTACTGAACTACTTTGTACCTGACAAAGCCTTTCAATACATGATGGCTGCAGTGACCTTTATTGGCTTAATGGTTTGGATCGCGATCTTGATTACACAGATCAAATTCCGTCGCTCGCTGTCCAAATCCCAAGTGGCAGAATTACGGTATCGCGCTCCTTGGTGGCCGTATTCCTCATGGTTTGCTCTGGCATTTATCGGATTGGTGGTGGTGTTGATGGGCTTTCATGAGGATGCACGGATCGCACTCATCGTGGGGCCGTGTTTATTGGGCGTGTATCTCGCAATGTTTTATGTCGTGGGCCTACATCGCAAAACAGCAAACCAACGTGACTTTAAATAATAGGAGAAGGCAATGATTATTGGCGTACCTCAAGAGGTTAAAAATAATGAGTTCCGGGTTGGATTAACCCCCGGTAATGTCAGTGGACTTTGTAAACAGGGGCATTCTGTTCTGATTCAGAGAGGTGCTGGCGAGCAAATTGGCTTAACGGATGAGTCTTATCGGCTTGCCGGTGCCGGCCTCGTGAATAGTGCAGCAGAAGTGTTTCAAAGGGCGGAGATGATTGTGAAAGTCAAAGAGCCTCAGGCGCAAGAATGTGCCATGTTGCGCGAGGATCAAATTCTGTTTACCTATTTACACTTAGCACCAGATCCAAGGCAGACAAAAGCTTTGTTGCAATCAGGCGCTACCTGTATTGCCTATGAAACAGTGACTGCTATGAATGGCGCCCTCCCTCTATTGGCGCCCATGAGTGAAGTAGCTGGCCGCATGTCTATTCAGGCAGCTGCATCCCATTTAGAAAAGACCAATGGTGGCTTAGGTGTGTTGATGGCAGGTGTTCCTGGTGTATCGCCAGCAAAGATTGTCATTCTGGGTGGTGGAGTGGTGGGCCGTAATGCTTTGCAAATAGCGGTTGGCATGGGGGCTGATGTTTGCATCTTTGATCGTGATATTGATCGCTTACGCCAGATCGATATGTTCTATGGCAATCGAGTGAGAACTTTTTATTCTGACAGTTTACTGATTGAACAAGAGGTATGTGAAGCTGATGTCGTGATTGGAGCGGTTTTGCTACCTGGTGCAGCAGCTCCCAAGTTGGTTACGCATGACATGATTAAAACAATGAAGCCTGGTTCGGTTGTGGTGGATGTTGCCATTGATCAAGGCGGCTGTTTTGAAACATCCAAGCCTACTACGCATGCGGACCCAACCTTCGTGGCGGACGGTGTAATTCATTATTGCGTTGCCAATATGCCCGGAGCAGTTGCAAGAACATCTACCTTTGCTTTAACCAATGCGACTTATCCGTTTGTTGAGGCTTTGGCAAACCGGGGAGTCATGAAAGCGCTCTCAATTGATCATCACTTGCGCAATGGTTTGAGTGTGCACAAAGGGATGCTGACATCCAAACCTGTTGCGATGGCTCAAGGTTTGGACTATGCAATAGCCGAGGAGCTTTTAGTGGCGTAGCCATATATATCCAAAATGAGTGGGTCTAGTGAGGGCTAGGATTTAAACTATCCCTAATACGCAAAACCTATTGGACCTAGATCATTTATGGATTTTTCAGCCTTAACCCTCTCTGCTGGGGTGGTTGCCCTAGCGGAGATGGGCGATAAAACCCAATTACTTTCATTGATGCTAGCGGCTCGCTATCCCAAGCAGGCGTTAGCGATCATTGCAGGCATCTTTATTGCCACTATTGCTAATCATGCTTGTGCTGCCTTATTGGGTCATTGGCTTACCACCCTAGTGTCACCGGATGTGATGCGTTGGATTTTGGGTTTGAGCTTTTTAGGAATCGGCTTATGGTTACTAGTACCAGATCATATTGATGATGCGGCTGGTTCTAAGGTAGCCGATAGGGCTCTCCAAGTATTTTTACTCACGGTAGGCTTATTCTTTTTGGCTGAGATGGGTGATAAGACGCAAATTGCGACCATTGCCTTAGGCGCCCGTTATGAGGACGTATTCTCCGTAACGGTTGGCACCACATTGGGGATGATGCTGGCAAATGCCCCTGCCGTCTGGATTGGTCAGAAATTCACGAAACGTATGCCCATTAAGTGGGTTCATGCAGTGGCGGCAGTTACTTTTATTGCTATTGGCTTGGCCACCCTAATATGGGCCTGAGATAACGAGACAACCAGTCTGCCAGCCTAGACTTAAAATAGGTTCATGAAAACTGATCTCCCCCAGAGCTTTCGTAGGCTCGAATACCTCCCACCTGTATACACCTTCGATCACGTCGAGCTCGATATCGCTCTGGATCCAGCGCGAACCATTGTGAAAAGTCGTATTGAGGTTTTGCCAGGCAAAAGCTTTAAGCCAGGAGCCCCATTGGTTTTAGTTGGGCAAGAACTCGAGTTTGTCAGTTTGCGCATCAATGGTGAAGCGCATCGCCATTTTGAGTTAACACCAGAAACACTGACGATTCATTCGCTGCCAAATGAAGGTAAAGAAAAGTTTGTCGTAGAAATTATTTGCGTTTGCATCCCAGAAAAAAATACTACTCTGATGGGTTTGTATGTTTCTAATGGGAACTTTTTCACTCAATGTGAGGCAGAGGGTTTCAGGAAGATTACTTACTTCTTGGATCGCCCGGATGTGATGGCGCGTTATCGCGTGACATTGCGTGCACGCGAAGTAGAGTGCCCGGTGCTGTTATCCAACGGCAACTTACTAACTACAGAAAAACTACCTAATGGATGGCATAGCGCTACTTGGGAAGACCCATTTCCTAAGCCCTCCTATTTGTTTGCCTTGGTTGCTGGTAAGTTGGAATGTATTGAAGAGACCATCACCACTAGCAGCGGTGCTAAGAAGTTACTGCAGATCTGGGTTGAGCCGCATGACCTCAAGAAGACTCGACATGCCATGGACTCCCTAATAGCCTCTATTCATTGGGATGAAAAGCGTTTTGGATTGGAGTTGGATTTAGAGCGCTTCATGATTGTGGCGGTAAGTGACTTCAATATGGGGGCAATGGAAAACAAGGGTTTGAATATTTTCAATACCAAGTTTGTTCTTGCCCAGCCAGAGACTGCGACAGATGCAGACTTTGCCAATATTGAGAGTGTCGTTGCCCATGAATACTTCCATAACTGGACCGGTAATCGTGTCACTTGTCAGGATTGGTTTCAGCTATCCCTGAAAGAGGGTTTGACAGTATTTAGAGATCAAGAGTTTTCTGCTGATCAAATGGGTAGTGAATCCGGTAGGGCGGTAAAGCGAATTGAAGATGTTCGATTGCTTCGTCAATTGCAATTTCCTGAAGATGCGGGCCCGATGGCGCATCCGATTCGTCCAGATGAGTACCAAGAAATCAATAACTTCTATACCGTTACTGTTTATGAGAAGGGTTCGGAAGTTGTTAGGATGTATCAAACTCTTTTGGGTAAAGACGGCTTCCGCAAAGGAATGGATCTCTACTTTAAGCGCCATGATGGTCAGGCGGTTACCTGCGATGATTTCTTAGCCGCGATGGCTGATGCTAATGGCAAGGATCTGACTCAGTTTAAGAATTGGTACAGCCAGGCAGGCACCCCCAGAGTTCAGGTGCAAGAGCACTATGACGCCGCTACAAAGCAGTACCAGCTGACGCTGATGCAAAGTTGCCCGCCTAGCCCAGGCCGGCCGGAGAAGAAGCCCTTTCATATTCCACTGATGATGCGATTAATTACAAAGGCGAATGAACAGGCTGAACAATTATTGGAATTAACGCAAGAAACTCAAACTTGGACTTTTAACCATATTGAAGAGCGACCAGTGCTTTCGATTAATCGCAACTTCTCTGCGCCGATTAACTTAGATTTCAAGCAATCCGAGGCAGATCTTCTCACTTTATTCTCAAGCGATGATGATGCATTTAATCGTTGGGAGGCTGGTCAGAAGTTGGCTATGCAAATGATTTTAAATAATCGTTTGCCTGATGAAAAACTGATTGAAGCGTACCGCAATATCTTGCTAGACCCTAATTTGGATCCAGCCTTTAAGGATCTGGCTTTAACACTGCCTGCAGAGTCTTATTTGTATGAGCAATGCACGAGCGTAGATCCTCAGAAGATATTTGCAGCGCGACGCGCTTTCCGTAAAGAGATTGCCAAACAGTTGCAACTTGAGTGGGCTGCCTTGTATCAGCAGATGCAAACACCTGGACCATTTAAGTCTGATGGGGTAGATGCTGGTAAGCGTGCCCTGAAAAATCTAGCATTGAGCATGTTGCTTGAGGCGGCGCCAGCAGTGTGGGCGCCAATGGCAGCTAATCAATATCAAATTGCTGACAATATGACTGACCGCTATGCAGCCTTATCCGCATTAGTGGTGCACGGCGCAAAACAAGCTAAAGATTGCTTAATTGATTTTTACAATCGATTTGCGAATGATGCTTTAGTAATCGATAAGTGGTTTGGCTTGCAATCCAGTCGTCCCCCAGTTGACGGTCTTAATTCCACCCTCACTGAGGTGAAGAATCTCCGCGAGCATCCTGCATTCAAATTGAACAATCCAAACCGAGTTCGCAGCGTGATTCATTCATTCTGCGCCAACAATCCTGCTAGCTTTCATCAGGCGGATGGCAGTGGTTATGAATTCTGGGCGGATAGTGTATTAGCTCTAGATCCTATTAATCCACAAGTAGCGGCTCGTCTCGCCAGAGCCCTGGATCGTTGGCGTTTGTTTGCCCAGCCGTACCAAGATCATATGAAAGCCGCCCTAGAGCGGGTTTCTGCATGCCCAACACTCTCTCCCGATGTAAGGGAAGTGATTGGAAAGGCGCTGGGTAACTAATGGTTTTCATAACAAGGCAAAATAGAGCCAAATAGACCAATACAGACCACTTTGGAAAAAACTGGAGAAATACCTTTGTCCTCAAGTACCCATATCAATTTCAAGCAATATTTGACCTCCACGAAGCCAGCTGGCGTTGCTATCCCGGCTGGATTGCAAGATTTGCTGATCGCGGTTGTTAATACCTGCTCAACTCTCAGTCATGAAGTAGCGCAGGGCGCCTTGATTGGCTTGTTGGGTTCTGCTGGCACCGGCAACGTACAGGGTGAAGTTCAGCAAAAGCTCGACATCATTGCTAACGATCTATTAATTGATGGCGTTAAAGGTTGTAAATCGCTCGCAGGTTTAGCTTCAGAAGAAATGGAGCTCCCAGTTCCAGTCCAGGGCACAGGTGACTACTTGCTACTGTTTGATCCACTGGATGGCTCATCTAATATTGATGTGAACGTGTCGATTGGAACTATTTTTTCTGTTCTCAAGAAACAAGACCCGAATGCACCGTTACAGACCTCTGACTTTTTATTGTCAGGACGTCATCAAGTTGCTGCGGGTTATGTAGTGTATGGCCCTCAAACTACGATGGCCTTGACCTTGGGTGATGGTGTGGTGATGTTTACCTTGAATAAGGTGACTGGTGAGTTTTTGCTTATCAAGGATGCGGTCAAGATTTCTCATTCGACTAAAGAGTTTGCAATCAATATGTCCAATATGCGCCACTGGGCTGACCCAGTTCGTCGTTATGTTGAAGAGTGCTTAGCTGGCGTTAGTGGGACGCGTGACAAGGACTTCAATATGCGTTGGATCGCTTCCATGGTGGCGGATGTGCACCGTGTTTTATCTCGTGGCGGGGTGTTTATGTACCCATGGGATCAACGTGAACCACACAAGCCGGGTAAGTTACGCTTGATGTACGAAGCGAATCCAATGAGCTTTCTAGTGGAGCAAGCGGGTGGTGCCTCCACCAATGGCACTGATCTTATTATGGATTTGCAGCCAACTGACTTGCATGAGCGTGTTTCTGTAATGCTGGGCTCTAAAGAAGAGATTGATCGCATCATGCACTATCACGCATAAGTAATCTCACTTCATAATAAAAAACCCAATCGATTGATTGGGTTTTTTATTGGCAGAAGTAGTTATTAAGGTCTTACCTGCTGCTTAAGATAGGCAAGAGACTCTTCCACTTGATCAATCAGAATTAAGCAGATATCGCCAGCAGCAAGATCGTTAAGTGCGGTATCAATCGCTTTAAATTCACCATGTATCTCTTGAACTTGCTTTGCCTTAGTTGCGCCAACTAAGCCTTCTTGCAATAGCTTTAATACTTCACCATCTTCACGACCACGCTGGCAGGCATCTTGATAAAGAATGACGTTGTCAAAAGAGTTGCCCAAGATACGGGTTAGATCACGGATATCTTCGTCACGTCGATCGCCCGCACCGCTAATAACCACGTGGCTCTTCTTGGGTTTCATGGCCTCAACTGCGCTAGTAAGGGCGCGCATAGCATCGGGGTTGTGACCATAGTCAGCAATGACGGTGGCACCATTGTGTTGGAATTGATTAAACCGCCCCGGCACTGAATTCGGATCGCTTTCGAAGCTATGTAAACCGCGAGCAATCTTTTCTGCATCAAGACCAAGGGCCCAGGCTGCGCCAATCGCAGCCATGGCATTTTCAATTTGGAAGCCTAGTACGCCATTTTGGGTCAGGGGAATTTCGCTAATGGGGAAGCGATACATCACACGTGATCCTTTGGATGCAACAATATAGGTGCCGTCAAAATAAATAACTTTTTTATTCTTGGCGCGATGAGCGGCAATAACTGGGTGATGTTGATTTTGGGCAAAGAAAATCACTCGACCAGAACACTTGTCACCCATCTTCACAACCATTGGGTCTGCCGCATTGAGCACTGCGGCACCAGTTGGGGCAACGTTTTGCACAATTACGCGCTTGAGAATGGCTAAATCCTCAACGCTGGTAATGTAATTAAGGCCCAAGTGATCACCTTCGCCAATATTGGTTACAACCGCAACTTCGCAGCGATCAAAGCCAAGACCTTCGCGGAGCATTCCACCACGAGCAGTTTCAAGTACAGCCGCATCAACATCTGGATGCATCAGGACATTTCTGGCACTCTTAGGCCCGCTGCAATCGCCGGTATCGATAAGGCGATGATTGATGTAAACACCATCAGTTCCTGTCATACCAACACGTAGGCCAGTTTCATTTAATAAATGAGAAATCAAGCGAACGGTAGTGGTTTTACCGTTTGTACCGGTAACCGCTACCACTGGAATGCGGCCATCTTCACCTAGTGGGAACATCATATTGATGATGTCTTCGCCAACAGGACGTCCTTTGCCATACGATGGCTTGAGATGCATACGTAAACCAGGCGCAGCATTGACTTCAACAATACCGCCACCTTGTTGTTCCAATGGCTTGTAGATATTTTCGCAAAGGATGTCTACACCAGCAATATCAAGTCCAATCATCTGGGCGGCCGCGACTGCGCTCGCTGCTACATCCGGGTGTACATCATCGGTAACATCAGTAGCGGTTCCGCCTGTACTGAGATTGGCATTATTGCGGAGCAGAACGCGTTCGCCAGTCTTGGGCACGTATTGTGGGGTAAGACCAGAGCTTGCAAGATGCGCCATGGCAATGTCATCAAAGCGAATTTTGGTTAATGCTGTTGCATGACCATCACCACGCAATGGATTTTTATTCTCGATTTCAACAAGTTCGGCAACGGTGTGACTGCCATCACCAACTACTTGTGCTGGCTCACGCCGAGCAGCGGCCGAGAGGCGGTTGCCAACGACGAGTAGGCGATAGTCTGCACCAGGAAGATAGCGCTCAACAATCGTTTCACGGCCAAAGGCTTGAGTGACAACAAAGCCAGCGCGCACTTCTTCTTCAGTTTGAATGTTGGCAACAACGCCTTTGCCTTGATTGCCATCTTTCGGCTTTAAAACAATCGGACCGCCAATTTTTTGAGCGGCACGCCAAGCATCATCAGCGGTGGTAACTACTTCGCCAATAGGAACTGACACGCCAGCAGCGGCAAGTAAGTTCTTGGTGAGTTCTTTATCTTGGGCAATCGCTTCAGCAATTGCGCTGGTATCGCTAGTCTCTGCAGCTTGAATACGTTTTTGTTTGCTGCCCCAACCAAATTGCACCATGCTGCCTTCAGTCATGCGGCGGTAGGGGATGTTACGTTGTACTGCGGCATCAACAATGGATCCAGTACTTGGTCCAAGGCGAACGTCTTCGTAAAGAGCTTCTAACTCTGAGAGGGCGGCAGCGAGATCAAATGGCGCATCGTTGAGTGTTGCTTGAATCAAAGCAAAACCAAAGTCGAAAGCCATGCGACCCACGACTTCTTCGGTGTATTCCACTACCACTTGATAAACACCAACATCGACTGTTTGCACTGTGCGACTAAAGGTAACGGGGCAACCCGCTTGAGCTTGAAGACCAAGCGCTGCATGCTCAAGAGCATGGGCTAAAGAAAGCACTTCATTGTGGCCACCGCGACGCATGCTCCCTAGCTGAGGAAAGCGCTCGCGAATCTTGGTTTCAAATTGAGGGATAGAGTCGATTGAGCGTTCAGACTCATCACAAGAAACAATCGCTTCTAAGGCGGTGTGGCGGCTCCATAAATTTGGGCCGCGCAACATGCGAATACGGGTAATTTCCAATTAAGCCCCTGTAGCAGTAGTGGCGTCAGGCACGAACGTTTCTGCGCCTGCTTCGATAACGTTAAATGGAATTTCCAGAGCCCAGGCTGCTGCTATAGCTGCACCTAAATTCATGGTTTTCCAAGGAGTAGAGTGGTTGGCTTCTGAGTGATGCGGCACAGGAATAGATTTCTGATCCAGCATTCCAGACTTCAAGGTAATTTGCTGTTTACCAATGACAACGGCACGACCACCGTTTGTTAAGTGGGCTTTGACAATCTCAGAGTCCGAATTCTCAGTAAAGAAAATCACCTGACCATCACAAAGCTCGGCCATTTGCACGCACATTAGGTCATCGGCATTGAGTACGGCAACGCCTGTTGGAAGAACGACATCAACTTGAGTACGAACGACACTAAAGACTTGATCTTCATCGTAAATAGCGTACTGCGGGAAGTTGGCTGTTGGATCGACATTGAGAACTACGCCAACTTGGCAACGATCGTAAGCTAAGCCTTCAATCAACATTGACAAATGATTGTTCTCAATCACCACCGCTTCTACTGCACGATTCAGAAGAGTGCGTCGGGCATTTTCCCAATTCGATGCATTGGAATTGGGAATGGCGCGGTTGCCGAAAAACAATCCTTTACTGCAAGACAGTCCAACATACACATTAGTTAAGCGTAAGAAATGGGCAATCATTTCGGCGACAGGGGTTTTGCCTCGTTCACCACAGACGCCAACTACTGGAATGCGGAAATCCACTCCAGGCGGGAAGAGGTGATTTGCTATCTCTTTGCCAACGGGTTGTGGTTTGCCGCTGGCAGGCTTTAGATGCATCAGCAGGCCAGGACCAGCATTGACTTCAACAATGGCAGCGTTTTGATCTGCCAATGGTTTGCTAATGTCCTGAGCCACTAAATCAACGCCAGCAATTTCAAGACCAACGACACGAGCAGCTAAGGCTACTTGACTGGCAACATCAGGATGAATTGAATCAGTGACGTCAAATGCCACGTTGCCGTTGCTCTGAATGAGTACTTTGTGATCTATTGCAGGAACACTATCACCCTTTAATTGTTGACGTGCCAGCTCGAGCTCTACTGCAGAATCTATGCGCACAGGATTAAGAGGATGTTCTTCCGCAGTGCCGCGACGGGGATCAGAATTAATCTGTATTTGAATGAGCTCATGAACGGTATGTTTGCCATCACCAGTGACCCATACGGTTTCACCTTTTGCCGCAGCAACTACTTTGTTGCCTACAACTAGTAAGCGATGCTCATCACCAACAATATGACGCTCAACTAACACTTCGCTACCTTCATCAATCGCAACAGCGTAAGCGGCTTCAATTTCTTGTTGGGTATAGAGATTGATAAATACACCGCGGCCATGATTGCCATCGATCGGCTTAACCACTACAGGTAAGCCAATATCTTGCGCCGCTTCCCAGGCATCATCAGGACTGGTAACAGTTCTGCCTTCAGGCGTTGGAACTCCAGCGCTACGTAGCAAGCTCTTAGTTAAATCCTTATCGCGAGAAATGGTTTCAGCTATTGCGCTTGTTTGATCGGTCTCTGCTGTCCAGATGCGGCGTTGTTTAGCGCCGTAACCCAGTTGAACCAGGTTGCCTTCAGATAAACGAATTGATGGAATGCCGCGCTCTTCAGCTGCATTCACAATGCATGCTGTACTTGGACCCAGCAAAAGATCATCGCCAAGATCACGTAAATTTTCGATGATGGTTTGCACCAGAGCAACGCAGTCAGCATTGTCTTGCGCTATGGCCAAATAAAGATCACGCGCATATTTGAGGGCGGTGAGTGTGACCTCCTCATTGATTGCGCTAACCATCACTTTGTAAACACCGCGCCTATCGCCGTCACGTGCTTTACCAAAGCCGCCAGGTATGCCGGCTAAATTTTGTAGTTCAAGCGTGAGGTGCTCCATAATATGTGCAGGCCATGTGCCTTCTTCAACGCGTTTCAGGAAGCCGCCGGTTTCACCATAACTACAGCGATGTTCAACGAGACTTGGAAGGGCTTTTACTAGGCGGTCATAAAAGCCGGGAATCAGGTTAGAGGGGTAGTCCTCTAAATCGCCAATATCGAGCCAAACCTCAATTACGGGATGGTAAGTCCACATATTGGGACCACGGAGATGCTTAACGCTCAGAATCTCGATGGATTTATCTAGTAATTGGGGCATATGCAGTGTTGCGATGGTCGGCGCCAGCTTTTGGCGTTGACGCGTCAGACAGTCTCTCTGTTTCTAATAGTTATTTGAAAAACTCACAAAATTGACAAAAATTCATAAAAGGGCCTACTTAGACAATTTAACGGCTTTTGACCCTCTAAAGTTGACAGGAGCAATAAATCTAAAAAATTCAGCTCCACTATACTTTTAAGGTCAATGAAGCCACAAATCCTACCTTTTGCCCCTGTGCTACCTAGCTATTGGCTGGCTATTTTGGAGGCTGAAACTTCCCCGATAAAGAGCCCCGAAGCCCTGTTAGCGTGGGTTGAGCTCGATTTAGGCGCCGATTTACGCTTTGAAAAAAGCCTGCTTTTGCTCAACGAACAAGGTCTATTTTGGATGGACGGCAAGGTATTTCACTCCTGGAAGTTGGAGAAAAACACCCATTTAATCCACGGTGATCATGCTGGAGTAGGGCATCTACGCCTAGAAACCCCCGATAAATTGCTGGGTTCCTGGAATTTCACCTTGGCGGTTAATCCCCAAGTGCTTCGCTTCCAGTCCAGTTTTAAGCAATTAACTCGTGGTGAAGAAGTTAGCAATGGTGAGGTCAGCGAGTATGACAAGCAAGTTTGCCCAGTTTGCTTAAGTCCTAAGCCCGCGAATTCGGATTCTTGTCCGACTTGTGATCCTGAGGACGATGCACCGCCATCTACTTGGACGCTATTTAAACTCTGGCGTTTTGCACGGCCCTACAAGAAACAATTGTTGCTGGGATTTGTATTGACCCTGCTATCTACGGGTGCGACTTTAATTCCGCCTTACCTCACTATGCCATTAATGGATCATGTGTTGATTCCATATGAGCGCGGCAATCCTATTGATTTTCATTTGGCCAGCATGTATCTGTTGGCATTGTTTGGCGCTGCAATTGTTGCTTGGGGTCTGGGTTGGTGGAAGACCTATTTACTTGCATTGGTGAGTGAGCGCATTGGTGCTGATTTACGCAATACTACTTTCGAGCACCTACTCAAACTTTCGCTGGAATACTTTGGTGGCAAGAGAACTGGTGACTTGATTGCCCGCATTGGCGCTGAGACCGATCGTATTTGCGTTTTCCTCTCCTTATACGCGCTGGACTTTGCTACCGATGTGTTGATGATCACCATGACCGCGGCCATCCTGGTATCCATTGATCCTTTGCTGGCCTTAGTTACCTTGGCACCATTGCCATTCATTGTTTGGATGATTCATATAGTGCGCGATCGTTTGCGTTTTGGTTTTGAAAAGATTGATCGCATCTGGTCTGAAGTAACTAATATTTTGGCGGACACTATTCCAGGCATTCGGGTAGTCAAAGCCTTTGCCCAAGAGGATCGCGAGCTGAAGCGCTTCGTGGATTCTAATAAACATAATCTACAAATCAATGATCGCGTGAATCGCGTATGGGGATTATTTTCTCCTACGGTAACCTTGCTAACTGAAACCGGTCTACTAGTGGTGTGGGGTTTTGGTATCTGGCAAGTTGCGCACCAGAAAATTTCTGTTGGTGTTTTGATTGCTTTCTTGGCCTATATCGGACGTTTTTATATTCGTTTAGATTCTATGAGTCGGATTGTTTCGCATACACAAAAAGCCGCTGCTGGCGCTAAACGTATTTTTGATATTTTGGATCACGTCTCTAGCGTTCCTGAGCCTATCAATCCAGCGCCTTTGGGTGAAGTCAAAGGCCGCATCTCCCTGCGTGGCGTAGGCTTCCGTTACGGTAATCGTGCTGTTTCTAAAGGCGTTGACTTGGATATTGCTCCCGGAGAAATGATTGGCCTAGTAGGTCATAGTGGTTCCGGTAAGAGCACTTTGGTGAACCTGATCTGCCGCTTCTATGACGTGAGCGCAGGATCGATTTCCTTGGATGGTCGTGATATTCGCAGTATCAGAATTGCTGACTATCGCAAGCGTATTGGTTTGGTATTGCAAGAACCATTTTTATTCTTTGGCACGATTGCAGAGAATATTGCTTACGGTAAACCAGATGCAACTCGCGAAGAAATTATTGAGGCAGCACGCGCCGCTCATGCCCATGAATTTATTCTTCGCCTTCCTTTAGGTTATGACTCCTTAGTAGGGGAGCGCGGTCAATCACTTTCTGGTGGCGAACGTCAGCGCATATCCATTGCTCGTGCATTGCTGATTAATCCAAGTATTTTGATCCTAGATGAAGCAACATCCTCGGTTGATACCACTACTGAAAAAGAAATCCAGCGCGCTTTGGATAACTTGGTTAAGGGCCGCACTACTATTGCCATCGCTCACCGTCTCTCCACCTTGAGAAAAGCGGATCGCTTAGTGGTTCTAGATAAAGGTGAGATTGTAGAAATAGGCTCTCACGATCAATTGATGGAAGCCCAGGGTGCGTATTACACCCTGTATCAAGCCCAGCTGCGTCATGCTGCGGAGCTCGTTGAAGGCGGTGCTATTGGTGAAAGTCTAGATGAAGCTCAAGAAGAAAGACTGGAAGAAGTTGCTAAGCAAGTTGGGGGTGGGGTATGAGCGCGACTCATCAGCTAGAGCGTGATGCGCTAGGACGTCTAGTCTTTATCGACATCAAAGGTGAGCGACACATTGGCGTTCATCCTGTCAGAGCTTTTCCAATTACTGCACCTGCTGCGGGTATTGGCATCATGAATCAATCTGGAAAAGAGCTTTGTTGGTTCCCGGATATCACCGCTATTTCTGAAGCAGAACTTGGATTGATCGAGGAAGAACTGGCTGAGCGCGAGTTCATGCCAGTCATTGAGAAGATCACTAAGGTTTCTACGTTCGCCACTCCTAGTATTTGGGATATCGAAACGGATCGAGGTCCAACACGAATTCGCCTCAAGGGTGAGGAAGATATTCGTCGAATTGCTGGCAATACATTGCTTATTGCCGATTCCAACGGACTGCAATTTCTCATCAAAGACTCTACGCAATTGGATAAAGTTAGTAAAAAGCTGCTAGATCGCTTCCGCTAAAAAGGATTTGCCACGCCAATCCCAGTTCGGCAGGTGTCACTGGGGCATTCCCCCTAAATTGAGATAATTCCCTACAAAAACAGAGACTTACTACACTTTTTCCTGTTTTTTTTGGCCTGTTGCACCGCAATAGTATTAGGGTTATAATCTAGGTACTAACCCTTAAGGAGATTCAAATGACTGTTTTATTGAATATGATTAACCAGCTTTTTTCTGAAAGCAAACCAAGCCAAGACAAGCCTGCTCGTCACTATGATTTTGACGGCGCTTACCGCGGCATGTAATTTAAAAAATTACAGCATTTCAAAAGCCACCTTCGGGTGGCTTTTTTGCTTTCTGTCGTCACTCGTCTGTAGATCCGCACATCTATTGATTTGCCCTTGTAAAGCTTATATTTCATAGGTTTAAGGCAAGGGTAATCACTAGTGGGGATTTGAGTGAATCTTGATTAGTGTCAAGTATTCCAATGTGTAAATGCTTAAAAATCACATAACCCAAATTTTTGGGCGTGATGAGTATTTATAAAAAAGTAAAAAATAGGAGATTCAGGATGAGCGGCGAGAAAACTGCAGGACCTTTAGGAGGTCGTTGGTTTCAGCTACTAATCGGCGTTGTTTGTATGTCGATGATTGCAAACTTGCAATACGGTTGGACTTTGTTTGTAAACCCAATCGACGCTAAGTTTGGTTGGGGTCGCGCAGCGATCCAAGTTGCGTTCACTATTTTCGTATTGACTGAAACTTGGTTGGTACCAATCGAAGGTTATCTCGTAGATAAATTTGGCCCTCGCCCAGTGGTTTTTGTTGGCGGTCTTTTGTGCGGTCTTGGCTGGATCATGAATTCCCATGCAGACACACTAACTATGCTCTACGCGGCTGCTGCAGTTAGCGGTGTTGGCGCTGGCGCTGTTTACGGTACTTGCGTAGGTAATGCGCTTAAATGGTTCCCAGATCGTCGTGGTTTGGCTGCAGGTATTACAGCTGCGGGCTTTGGTGCGGGCTCTGCATTAACCGTAATTCCAATTGCAAAAATGATTGCTGAACAAGGCTATCAAGAAACTTTCTGGTTCTTTGGTATTGGTCAAGGCGCAATCGTTGTCTTGTTAAGTCTATTCCTTTCCAAGCCAATTAAGAGTGCTATTACTGCAGTTAAGGCTGCTGTTGCGCAGACTCGTAAAGATTTCCGTCCAATGGAAATGGTTAAGCAACCAGTGTTCTGGATCATGTACCTCATGTTCGTGATGGTTGCTGCGGGTGGCTTGATGGCAACTGCTCAATTGGCTCCAATCGCTAAAGACTTCCAAGTTGCTGGCGTAACGGTGAGCTTGTTAGGTCTAGCATTGCCAGCTCTGACTTTTGCATTAACCATTGATCGTGTTTTGAACGGCTTAACCCGTCCTTTCTTTGGTTGGGTATCAGACAAGATTGGTCGCGAACAAACTATGACCCTTTGCTTCTCTTTTGAGTGCGTAGGTATTCTTGGTTTGTACTACCTCGGTCATGACCCGGTCATGTTTGTGCTGTTAACTGGTTTGGTGTTCTTTGCATGGGGTGAGATTTACAGCTTGTTCCCATCAACCAACGCCGATACATTTGGATCAACTTACGCTGCCGGTAATGCAGGCCTCCTCTACACAGCAAAAGGTACTGCTTCATTGTTAGTGCCACTGTCTAGCGTATTGGTAGCCACTACTGGTGGTTGGGAAGCGGTATTCTGGGTTGCTAGTATCTTGAACGGTACCGCTGCAATCTTGGCTTGGTTTGTATTGCGTCCAATGCGTCGCAAACTCATCGAGCGTTCTGCTGCTATGTAAGTTAGGTTAAAAGTCTAATAAAAAAGGGTCTTCGGACCCTTTTTTATTGCCTGCACCAATACGAGGGCAAATCCAAGATGAGGTTGGGGAAAATCAGATAGAATTCCTCCATCATGAGTTCCTCCAAAAACCGCTTCGTTCACTGGATTGCTGCCTTAGCAATCGCAATGAGCGCGCTGGCGCCAGCCGCATCTCAAGCGGTTTCAGTGGCTAAGCATGGCGAAGGTTTTGCAATGGAGATTTGTTCTGTCGATGGCAGCAAGATGCAAATCGATGTTCAAGATGACGGGAAAGACGTTGCCAATCAAATGAAGCCTTGCCCGTATTGTGTAGCGCAGAGCGTTATCACTCCGGCATTCAACACTAATCTCAGATTTGAAGCTCCGCAGACTTTCGCTTTGCTGCCTCAGCTTTTCTACCAATCACCCAAACCACTTGCTGTTTGGATAACCCCGCCTTCAGCAGCTCCACCAGTACAAGCCTAATCAAATTAGGGCATAGCCTAGCTATGTAGTTGGCAACGATTTAATCAATACGTTGTCGTATTGTTCAGTGGAGCAGTAAATGTTATTTCAGCAAAAGAAAATCAGCGTATGCGTGGGTGTGCTATTTGGGTCTGTACTAATCAACGCGCAAGCACAAATTGCGCAGCCACCCGACTACGGTCAAAAAATAGGTGATGTGGTTGTTAGTGCCACTCGCTCTGGTACCGAGCTAAAGGACATGACTCAAAACACTTCTATTTTGACGAATGAAGATATTCAAAACGCCCCGGAAATGACGGTTGACCAGGTCTTAAAGAATCAAGCAAGTGTATTTTTAAATGATCAACCGTATTATGAAAAGGACCCCACCGGTCAGAGTTTGAATGTCCGTGGTCTTGGTGCTGCGCGGACTCTGGCATTGATCGATGGACTGCCTGCAAACGACGCTATGTATGGAACCATTCAATGGAATCTTGTCCCCCTCTCAGCAGTGCAGGATGTAGAACTGGTTCGCGGTGGCGTCTCCAATCTTTATGGCAACTATGGCATGGGTGGTTTAATCAACATCACTACCAAGCCCATTAACGATAACAAAGGCGAAGTGTCTGCCAGTTATGGTTCATACAATACAAGCAATGTGGCTGCTTCAAAAGAAGTGGCAGTAAATGACGTATTAAAGCTACGAGCATCTGCGGACTACTTTAATACGGATGGTTATATTAACCAGCCTACTATTTCTCCGGCAACAGTCTATCCAGCAAAGAATAGAGCAGGGCAGTCAGCACCTCTATTGCCTGGGATGGGTCCTGAAAGCGCTAACAGTGCAAATTACCGACTTCAAGGAGCCTTGAAATTAAGTTCTGATACGGATGCTTTTTTTAATCTTGGTTCCCACAATATGCAAAATCTACCATCTGGTGGATATAACTTTGCTACCAAGACAACTCAAGAAACTACTTTTTCTGGAGGAGCAACTACGCGTTTGAGCGCAGCGCAAAAGGTTCAGGTAAATGCTTTTTACGAAAACACCACTCTGTGGCAGCAAAATGTCAGTAATAGCGGTGCAACACCAGCTTATATTAGTGCCAACTATAACGATCCTTATTCAACGCTAGGGGCATCTGCGCAATATACCCATGACTTAAAGGATCAAACCATTAATCAGGTAGTAGTTAGTGTTGATGGAAGACAGGTAGCTGCACAGAATTTAACGAATTCCTTTAGTTCTGCTGCTGGATATGCAAATGGAGTGGTTACCTCTTCTGATTACGCAAAAGGTCAGCAACAGTTTTATGGTGTGATGGCGCAAATGAAGGCTAAAACAGATGCCATCCCATTGCAAGCTACTCTCTCACTTCGAGAGGATCAATGGCAAAGCCAGACCCCAACCTATTGGATCGCAGGTGCAAATGGTGTTCAAAATTACACCAATGTCCCTAATCAAACTGCATATAAGTTCAGCCCTAATCTGGGCTTGTTATTACAGGCTACTAAGGAGTGGGACTTTAGGGGGGCGGCCTATCAGGGTTTCCATGCGCCTGGTTTGAACAACACGCTTCGTACTTATGGAAATTCAACGAGCGTTAGCCTGGCCAATCCATTGCTGAGCCCCGAGAACATGACTGGCTATGAACTAGGGACTGACTATCGTTGGAATGCGGGCTTTGTGCAGATCACGGGCTTTAATGCGAATGTAAAAAACGCAGTTTATGCACCCAATGTTTCTCAGGCACAAGCTGCTGCTGCAGGTTGTCCAATCTCAGTTTGTACCGGAGCTAATGGCCAAACATTTAGCTTGTACGGCAATAATCAGAATCTTCAAAGTCGTGGGCTTGAGGTACAGGCACATCATGATCTCAATACTCAGTGGGCTGTTGATGGTACATATACCCATACGAACACCATTCTTACTTGGATTGGCTCGGGGGTTAGTGCATCCTTAAATCCAATTGGATCTCAGGTTGGCGGTGTGCCACAAAACATGGGTTATGCAGGAGTGACCTATATGCCGCTTCCAAAGACCAGTCTGACAGCCAATGTTCGTTATATTGGTAATTCTTGGTTGGATGGCGCACACACCTTACCAGTTCCTTCCTATGCAGTTGTTGGTTTAAAGGTGAACCATCAATTAACGCCAGAAGCCTCAGTATTTGCCAGTGTGATCAATATGTTCAATCGAAGCTACATCACTTACGGTACGGGAACTAGTCAAGGAAGTTATATCGCCGGGCAACCACAGAGCATTACTGTAGGTGCACGTATCATCTTCTAATTATGAATTCGACCCCATACTCTTTTAATCGATTCTTATTGCTCGGAGCGCTTCTTTCGGGAGTGCTGAGCTTTGCTGCACAAGCTCAAATGCAAATGGATCATTCATCGCATATGGCCGGTGCAAATCCAGCAAAAGTGAGCAGTGTTTGCCAGGGAATTGGGTTGGAGTGTGCCAATGCTGCAACCCCATTTTTTACGCAGGATGGAAGGCTATTGCTGGTATGGACCGCGAGTGGCGTGGTCTCAGTTGCGCAGTCTTCTGATTTAGGAAAAATATTTTCACCAGCAGTCAAAATTGCTGAGCACGGTAAATCATTAGATGCTGGCGCTGATGCACGTCCACAAATTGTTGCTGATAAACAAGGGGATGTCTTTTTGGCATATGCATTTTTCAAAGATGCAAACTGGAATGCGCAAATCAATACTGCTAGATCGACCGATGGGGCAAACACATTCACCAAAGCAGTGTCCTTAGTAAATGATGGCTCCAGTCAGCGCTTTCCATCGGTTCTGATCAAGCCAAATGGCGATATTTTTATCTCTTGGATCGATAAGCGTTTAGTTTCTGCAGCAAAGCAGGGTGGACAAAATCGTCTTGGCGGCTCAATTGCCTATTCTTTTTCTCAGGATGGCGGCAAAAGCTTTCAGGCAGAACGCTTTGCTAATGAGAGTAGTTGTGAGTGTTGTCGCATTGGTGGCAGCCTTGATCCAAAAGACAACCCAGTGCTAGCGTATAGAGCAATATTTCCTGGAGGCATTCGGGATCAGGCCAGCCAAGTGATTTCTGCTTCAGGTGCAGGACCAATCCGTAAGGTGGCTGATGACAACTGGAAAACGGATGCCTGCCCGCATCATGGACCATCCATAGCAGTATCAAACACCGGTACATTCCATGTGGCTTGGTATACCCAAGGCAGTAAGCGCTCTGGAGTCTTTTATGCCAATTCCACCAACCAAGGTGCCACCTATTCCAAGCCTACTCGCATAGGCGCTGAAACTGCCAATGTATCCAGGCCATATCTATTGGCATTGGGCCAGCAAGTTTGGTTGGTATGGAAGGAGTTTGATGGCGTGCAATCATCCGTATATTTAAAAGAATCTAGCGATGATGGAAAAACTTGGGCAATTCCTAAAATACTATCTAGTACAGCAGGGTACAGTGACCATCCCTTGTTGCTAGCTCAAGGGAATCAAGTATTTTTATCCTGGCTTACGCGTAATGATGGATACCAACTCATCAATATTGGACAAAAGCAATGAAAAAATATTGGCTTATTTTTATTCTCACTCTCTCAATGACTGGGTTTGCCTTCGCTGATCCAGTTTCTTTGAAGCCTTATCAGGTGGGAGATTGGAAATCCATCATCAAAGCCGCAAATGGTGGACCTCTGGCTATTAATTTTTGGGGGGTGACTTGCCCATCCTGCGTTAAAGAGATGCTGCAGTGGGGTCTTTTTATCAAAAACAATCCAAGCGCTAAAGTAGTTTTTATTCAGGTTGATGATGTATCAATCGAGTCGATGAAAAAAATGTTGAGCAAAGCAAATCTAGAAAAAGCCAATAATTATTATGTAGCAGCGCCTTTTGATGAGCGCCTGCGCTATGAAATCGATCCTAAATGGCATGGCGAAACACCTACAACCATAGTGATCGATAAAAATGGTAAAGCTACCAGAAAAACAGGCTTAGTAGACTTTCAGCAATTACAAAATGCTTTGATGGTTAAACCATAATTAAATGTATCGCTTATCAATTACCGGGAGAATGTAAATGAAGACAAAACTATTAGTAACACTGTGTGCCGTTGCGGGGATGGCTTTCGTAGGGACGACATGGGCGCAAAACGTTTCCAAAACCGTCACTACTAACGCTATCAAAATTGAAGATGCTTATACCCGTGCTACAGTTCCCGGTCAGCAGGTAGCCGGTGGCTTTATGAAGATTGAAAATAAAGGCGCTGCTGATCAATTGATCTCTGCCAGCTCACCTGTTGCAGGTGAAGTGCAGCTCCACGAGATGGCAATGGAGGGCAATGTTATGAAGATGCGTCAGGTAAAAGATATTACTGTGCCAGCAGGTGGCGCTGTTGAATTAAAACCTGGCGGCTTGCACTTAATGTTTATCAACATCAAAGCTCCATTAGCTGCAGGTGAAACGGTTCCCGTGAAGCTGAAGTTTGCTAAGGCAGGTGATGTTGAGGTCAAGATGCCAGTTAATGCAATGGGCGCTGGAGCTATGAAGCACTAAGTCAATTGATTGGGTGGTACACGCAATAAAAAAGCCCCTAGTTTTACCTGGGGGCTTTTTCTTTTAAGGCTTTTACTTGATTAACTTAGTCACCTAAGTTCAAGTCAGTTACCGCACCTTTACTTGCAGTGCTTGCAAGGCGAGCGTATTTTGCTAATAAGCCACGAGTGTAGCGAGGCTTAGGTTGCACCCAAGCTGCGCGACGCTTGGCAATTTCTGCTTCATCAACGTTCAATTGAATCAGTAGTTGATGGGCATCAATCGTTACCGAGTCACCTTCATGAATGAGGGCAATTGTGCCGCCTACGTAGGCTTCAGGAGCTACGTGACCCACAACCATACCCCAGGTGCCACCAGAGAAGCGGCCATCAGTGATGAGGCCTACAGACTCACCTAGACCTTGCCCTACAAGAGCAGAGGTTGGGGCAAGCATCTCACGCATCCCTGGGCCGCCTTTAGGGCCTTCATAACGAATCACAACGATGTCACCATCTTTGATCTTCTGGGCCATGATGGCTGCCATGGCATCGTCTTCAGAATCAAACACACGGGCTGGACCAGTGATCGATGGATTCTTGAGACCAGTAATCTTGGCGACGCAACCTTCTGGAGAGATATTACCCTTCAAAATTGCTAAGTGACCTTGTTTGTACAAAGGATTGTCTAAGGTGCGAATCACTTTTTGATCAGCGCGCGGTACTGACGGAACATCTTTTAGCACTTCGGCGATTGTTTTGCCGGTAATGGTCATGCAGTCACCGTGGAGTAATCCGCCATCTAGCAAGATCTTCATGACTTGTGGAATGCCACCAGCTTGATGCAAATCGGTTGCAAGGTAAGTGCCAGATGGTTTCATATCCACGATCACGGGAACGCGCTTACGAATGCGCTCAAAGTCATCAATAGTCCAATCGATTTCAGCTGCGCTGGTGATGGCCAAGAAATGCAATACGGCATTTGTGGATCCACCAACTGCCATGATCACACTGACAGCGTTCTCAATGGATTTCTTGGTGATGATGTCGCGTGGGCGCAGGTTATTTTTAACAGCCTCGACCAGTACGCGCGCTGATTCGGCAGCGCTTGCCACTTTTTCAGCATCAACGTTCGCCATCGTCGAGGAGTAGGGCAAGCTCATACCCAAAGCTTCAAACGAAGAGCTCATGGTGTTCGCTGTGTACATGCCACCGCAAGAGCCGCTACCTGGACAGGCATGCTGTTCCACGCCTTTTAAATCTTCCTCACTCAATCGACCGGAAGTAAATTCGCCAACCGCTTCAAATGCAGAAACAATATTGAGTTCCTTGCCTTTGTAATGACCTGGTTTAATCGTGCCGCCATAAACATAGATGCCGGGCACATTCGTGCGGGCTAAAGCCATCATGCCGCCTGGCATATTTTTATCACAGCCACCAATAACAACGACGCCATCTTGCCAAAGACCATTTACGCAAACTTCAATGCTGTCAGCAATCACTTCACGTGAAACGAGCGAATACTTCATGCCCTCAGTACCCATACCAATGCCATCGGAAACGGTTGGCGTGCCAAAAACTTGTGCTTTTGCGCCGGCCGCTTCTAGAGCTTCAACAGCAGCATCAGCTAATTTTTGTAAACCACTATTACATGGGGTAATAGTGGAGTGGCCATTCGCAACGCCAACCATCGGCTTTACGAAATCCTTTTCCTCGTAACCCATTGCGTAATACATCGAACGATTAGGTGCGCGAGCGACCCCTTCGGTGACCATGCGCGAGCGTTCATTAAGGCGTTTCATGCTTATTACTCCAGAAAAGGTTTGTGTCGAAAGGCTCTATTGTGCCGTGAGATGGGTTAAGGGTGGTCTGGATCGATGGGTTCATCATAATTACTTTAAATGTTGCACTGCAGTATGAAAATGTCGATGAAATCATCAATTTAGATCTAAATATTAGCTAAACAGCTAATAGCTTAGTAAAAGAGGGTGCAGTACATTAAGTTATCAATCACTTTTTCCTTTGAATTCAATGACTAAAGTCGGCCACGTATACCTAATTGATGATGACGAGTCAATGCGCACCTCTCTATCCAGAATGCTGCATGAATTAGGCTATCTCGTCGATGACTATGCGTCTGCAACCGTTTTCTTAGAAAAATCAGTTCCAGTATCTCCGGCCGTCATCTTGTTAGATATGCAGATGCCGGATATGACCGGCCTTGATTTACAAGAAAAATTGCAAAAGTTAGGTCGTAAAACGCCCATCGTATTTGTGAGTGGTCAAAGCCATCCGCACCAAATTGTTCAAGGTCTTAAGCGGGGTGCGGTAGATTTCTTATTTAAGCCATTTAATCTCGAAGAGCTCTTAAAAGCCGTTGCGGACGCAATCGACTTTGATGCCCGCCAGCTAAAGAGGGTTTCTTTGGATGTTGAAGCTAAGAAAGATTATGAAAGCCTCACTCCTAGGGAGCGTGAAGTATGTGGATGGCTTGTTAAGGGCCTTCTAAACAAGGATATTGCCGTAAAACTAGGAACCACCGATGCCACGATTAAGGTCCATAAGGCTAGGGTGATGGACAAAATGCATGCGGATTCTCTACAAGTGCTGGTGAAGAGGTATCTTGAGTCCAATCTTGAGAACCATCCATTAAACACCTAGCTTTGTGGCTAATTACTCTTGTCACGGTTTGGTATTACTATCAATCTTATTGATTCCGTATGAAATGGTTACCGCGTAGTGAATAAACCAGTCAAACTCCCTGAGATTCGTAAAGAGGCATTTACTAAGGCCAGAGAAAATCTTGGCCTCAGCACAAAAGATCTTTCGGGTATGACTTGCCTTTCTGTTCGCCAAATTGAGCAGATAGAAAATGGCGAAAGCAGCTCTTTTTACGGCGATCAAGTTAAATTCACAGCAGCAAAAAAGGTAGCTGGTTTACTCAATCTCACACCTGAAGAGGCATTTGATTTTTCTGGTGTCGCGCAGCCTGTTAAAGCGACTGATGTTGAAGAGAAATTTCAGGAGGAGACAAAAGCCTCTGTGGTAGAGAAAAAGATAAAGACCGAAAAAGTAAAAGAGGTAAAGTACGTTACACCAGCAGCAAAGGTTACAGAGCAACAAGCTCAAAAGAGTAATGCCAATAAAATTACCGACAATGTTATTGACTATCGCGTGAAGTCAGCCTCTTCAGAAAATCCTAAAAAGAAACTTTTTTTACTCTTGGCAATTGGCGCAGCATTAATTTTCTCTGTTGTGAACTTGCGCCCCCTATTTTTTCCTGAGCCAGTTAAAGAAGAAGTGGTGATGATTCAAGAAGTGGCACAAGAGCCTGCTCCTGTAGAGTCTGCACCAGATGCGAAGCCAGCTCCAGCGGTAATGCCGGAGCCAGCCCCAGTGGCGCTTTCAGCTGAATGCCCACCTGCAGATGCATCCGCACTCAATTACAAGCCCGAAGCCCCTAAAAAAGCGGGTGACATGGTTTATCTGCAATCAAAGACTGCTCAAACAGTATGTGTGGTGGATGCTACCGGTAAGACCCAGAACAAAATGCTAGAGCCAGGAGTGGGTGCGAGTGTTTATGGCAAGTCGCCATTGAAGGTGCTCACTGGTGGTCTAAATCAAGTAGATTTGTATTACCAGGGCGCGAAGGTTCGTATTGGTAATACTAGTAGCAAGACAATCATTTTGGAGCAGGCTGAAATTATTCAGCCTGCAAATCCATCAGTCTCTACAGACTCTCAACTGCGTTAATCCAAATAAAAACAGCCGCTTGTTAAGCCGCTGGATTAGTACGTTACGTTAAATCTATTTTCATACTGCTGCGTTATCGGTTTCACCCGTACGAATACGAATCACTTGCTCTACTGCAGTCACGAAAATCTTGCCATCACCAATCTTGCCGGTGCGTGCAGCTTTAGTGATTGCCTCAATAGCAGCTTCAACGCGGTCATCAGAAACCACAGCTTCTACTTTTACTTTAGGTAAAAAGTCGACTACATACTCAGCGCCGCGATAGAGTTCAGTGTGGCCTTTTTGACGGCCAAAGCCCTTAACTTCAGTAACGGTCAGACCTGTAACCCCGACTTCCGCCAATGACTCGCGAACCTCATCGAGTTTGAACGGCTTAATGATGGATGTAATTAGTTTCATTTGCTCCCCCTAATGCAGTAATCATACCTAGATCTGTTCTGAGATACCAAAAACCGACCTACTGAGCGTTCTACGCTCTAAATTGTGAGGTGATGGGGTAGCGCCAATCGCGGCCAAAGGCGCGAGTGGTTACGCGGACTCCCGGTGGGGCTTGGCGACGCTTATATTCATTAAGCTTGATCAAGCGGGTTACTTTTTCTACGCTCTCAGCATCAAAGCCTGCAGCAATGATTTGGGCAATCGATTGGTTTTGCTCCATATAGCGCTCCACAATGCCATCCAGCACTTCATAAGAAGGCAGGCTGTCTTGATCTTTTTGATCAGGGCGTAATTCTGCTGAAGGTGCGCGGGTCAAAATCCGCTCCGGAATAACCAGCTCAAGACTATTGCGATAGGCGCATAAGCGATACACCAAAGTCTTGGCGATATCTTTAATGACTGCAAAGCCACCAGCCATATCGCCATAGAGCGTACAGTAACCAACAGCCATTTCACTCTTGTTGCCGGTAGTCAAAACGAGTCGACCTGTTTTATTGGATAGAGCCATTAGCAAGGTGCCGCGTACACGTGCCTGAATATTCTCTTCGGTAGCGTCTAGCGTTAAACCCTTGAATTGCTCCGCTAGAGAAGCTTCTAAAGCATCTACTGGCCCACTAATCGGAATCTCGTCGTATTGCACACCCAAGTTCTTAGCCATCTCTCTTGCATCAATCCAGGAGATATCGGCTGTATAGCGAGAAGCCATCATGACGGTGCGTACCTTATCTGCACCTAAGGCATCCACGGCAATTGCTAATACCAGGGCTGAATCTACGCCACCAGATAGGCCAATAATCACGCCAGGGAAGCGATTTTTAGTGACATAGTCACGTACACCCAAGACCAGCGCTTGATAAGCCTGCGCCTCAACAGATTGGGGTGGGGTGATCAGACCTTTTTCTAGCTCGCCAGATGCTGTCACTGTAACAAGGCCTAGGCCGGTTTCAAACTGAGGCATTGCCATCACGACTTTGCCATCACTATTTAATGCAAATGAGCCGCCATCAAAAACCAATTCATCTTGACCGCCAACAGCATTGACGTAAACCAGCGGCATTTTAGTTTGTGCAATATGCCCACGGAGCACTTCAATACGCAAGGCTTCTTTTTGCAGGTGGTAAGGAGAGGCGTTGGGGACTAACAATACTTGTGCGCCAGCAGCATGAGATTGTTTGGCGGGACCTGCATGCCAGGCATCTTCACACAAGATCAATCCATAGCGAATGCCTTCACATTCAAAAACACAAGCTTGATTGCCGGGCACGAAGTAACGAACCTCATCAAATACTTCATGGTTAGGCAATTCTTGTTTGGCGTAGCCCGCAATGACTTTGCCGTTTCGTAAAACAGATGCGTAGTTTTGCAAACCTGCGGATGTTTGCTTGGGATGACCGACGATAACAGTCAGATCAGCATGCTGAGCTAGCTCTTTCATCAAGAGCTCGAGCTGTAATAGTGCTGCCTCAATAAAAGCAGGGCGGAGCAGTAAGTCTTCTGGGGGATAGCCGGTGAGCGAGAGCTCCGGGGTGACTACGAGTTTGACGCCTTGGGAGTAGGCATCTAGAGCGGCTTTGTGAATAAGTTGCGCGTTGCCAGCCAAATCACCCAGTAATGGGTTGATTTGGGCTAAGGCAACTTTCTGCGCGCTCACTCCGAATCACAAAGCCTTTTCAATAAACAAAAAATTACTTGTTCTCTTTGTTATAGCGCTCAATGCCTTCAAGAATTTCTTTATGAGCATCAGCAACACCACCCCAGCCACTTACTTTTACCCACTTACCTGGCTCGAGATCTTTGTAGTGCTCGAAGAAGTGTTGGATTTGGTTTAGACGCAATGGATTGATGTCTTCTGGTTTTTGCCAGTGTGTGTAGATGGGCAAAATTTTGTCTTCTGGAACAGCCAATAATTTAGCGTCTTGACCACCTTCATCCTCCATTTGCAAAACACCAATTGCGCGGCAGCTCACTACAACACCAGGAATGAGTGGGAATGGAGTAATCACGAGAACATCAACGGGGTCGCCATCACCAGCAATCGTTTTATTGATGTATCCGTAGTTACATGGATAGTGCATTGCAGTACCCATAAAACGGTCAACGAAAATTGCGCCACTCTCTTTATCTACTTCATACTTGATTGGATCAGCGTTCATTGGAATTTCAATAATGACGTTGAAACTTTCAGGGATCTTTTTACCTGGCTTGACTTTGTCGAGACTCATAAATACTCCGAATAATGATTAGTAAATACCCTGATCCTAAAAAGGGGGCGCAGGGGTGATTCTGTTACATACTGATAAAGCTTAAAGACCATAGTTTAAAGCTTTCGGTAACCAGGTCTACCTAAGTGGAGTTATGCAAAAACAATAAAGATTAACAAATGATTAACTTTAGGGAGTTCAAGCATGAGTAATGTCACTTTAGGCTTGTATTTTGCCTTGGCTTGCGGTGTCCTAGCCGTGATTTACGGTTTTGTGATGCGCGGCTGGATCTTGAAGCAAAGTACAGGCAACGCCAAAATGCAAGAAATTGCAGAGGCGATTCAGCAGGGGGCGGCAGCGTATTTGTCACGCCAATATAAAACGATTGCCGTGGTTGGGGTGGTTCTGGCCATTCTCATGGCGCTCTTCCTTGATTTTGCGACCGCGATTGGCTTTGTCATTGGCGCCGTGCTTTCTGGCGCTTGCGGCTTCATTGGTATGAATGTGTCAGTGCGCGCAAACGTGCGGACAGCGGAAGCGGCCACCAAGGGTATGAACGAAGCGCTCAATGTGGCATTCAAAGGCGGCGCAATTACCGGCATGTTGGTAGTTGGACTGGGTCTCTTGGGTGTTGGCCTCTTCTTTATGTTCCTTGTATCGATTGGTGCTGGACAAGATCTCTCTTCTGTATTGCATCCCCTGATTGGTTTGGCGTTCGGCTCTTCCTTGATTTCGATCTTTGCGCGTTTAGGTGGCGGCATCTTTACTAAGGGTGCAGACGTTGGCGCTGACCTGGTCGGTAAGGTTGAGGCTGGGATTCCGGAAGATGATCCACGTAATCCTGCGGTGATTGCTGATAACGTTGGCGACAACGTTGGTGACTGCGCAGGTATGGCGGCGGACTTATTCGAAACTTACGCGGTTACGCTGATTGCAACCATGGTGCTGGGATCCTTAATGGTTTCTAGCGCACCAGTTGCTGCAATTATTTATCCATTAGTGCTGGGTGGCGTTTCTATCATCGCCTCCATCATTGGTTGCTCGTTTGTAAAAGCAACACCTGGCATGAAAAATGTGATGCCTGCTTTGTACAAGGGGTTGATCATTGCTGGTGGTCTGTCGCTGATTGCCTTCTACTTCGTAACCAATTTCATCATGCCGGACGACGCATTAGGTATTCCTGGTAGCCAATGGCGTTTGTTTGGTTCAACTGTAGTGGGCTTGTTGCTTACAGCAGGTTTGGTATGGATTACCGAGTACTACACCGGTACCCAGTTCAAGCCAGTGCAGCATATTGCTGAAGCTTCAACCAAAGGTCACGGTACCAACATTATTGCTGGCTTAGGTATTTCGATGAAGTCAACTGCTTACCCAGTGCTCTTTGTTTGTGCAGCGATTTTTGCAGCGTATTGGTTGGCTGGTTTATATGGTATTGCAATTGCAGCAACAGCCATGTTGTCCATGGCAGGTATTGTGGTTGCGCTTGATGCATATGGCCCAATTACAGATAATGCTGGTGGTATTGCAGAGATGGCAGGCTTGCCACAATCTGTTCGCGATATTACCGATCCATTGGATGCGGTTGGCAACACTACTAAAGCAGTTACTAAAGGCTATGCAATTGGTTCAGCTGGTTTGGCATCGCTCGTGCTCTTTGCTGACTACACCCATGCTTTAGAGGGTATGGGCCAACAGGTGTCTTTTGACTTGTCCAATCACATGGTCATCATTGGCCTCTTTATCGGCGGCATGATTCCTTACTTGTTTGGTGCAATGGCGATGGAAGCGGTTGGTCGTTGTGCAGGTGCGGTGGTAGAAGAGGTGCGCCGTCAGTTCCGTGATATCCCTGGAATCATGGAAGGCACTGCGAAGCCAGAGTACGGCAAAGCTGTCGATATGCTGACTTCTGCAGCTATTAAAGAGATGATCGTTCCTTCCCTCTTGCCAGTAGTAGCCCCAGTTGTAGTTGGTCTCTTGTTAGGACCTGCAGCATTGGGTGGTTTGCTCATGGGAACTATTGTGACTGGCTTATTCGTAGCGATCTCGATGTGTACCGGTGGTGGTGCTTGGGATAACGCCAAGAAATATATCGAAGAAGGTCACTTCGGCGGCAAAGGTTCTGAAGCTCACAAAGCGGCAGTGACTGGCGATACCGTTGGCGACCCTTACAAAGATACTGCGGGCCCTGCTGTTAACCCACTGATCAAGATCATCAACATCGTGGCATTGCTCATCGTGCCACTCTTGCCAATGGCCTCTCGTTAAGTAATGAGTAGTCATTAAATGCAGTAGCAATCAGACTGCAGCAAACAAAACGCCTAGCAATGCTAGGCGTTTTTTTATTTCATACTTATTTAAAGTTCTAGGCAAATAAAACTTACTCCAAAGTTTCTAAATAACGCTGCGCATCCAATGCGGCCATACAGCCTGTGCCAGCACTGGTAATCGCTTGACGGTAGATATGGTCTTGCACATCGCCAGCAGCAAACACGCCAGGGATATTAGTAGCAGTGGCATTGCCTTCAAGGCCTGAATGGGTCTTGAGGTAGCCATTGTTCATGTCGAGCTGACCAACAAAGAGTTCGGTATTCGGTTTGTGACCAATTGCAATAAAGGCGCCTGTTACAGCAAGGTCTTCAGTGCTGCCATCTTGTTTCTTGATGCGTACGCCAGTAACGCCTTTTTCATCGCCCAGAACTTCTTCGAGAGTAGAGTTCAGTTTCAGCTCCACTTTGCCTTCAGCAACTTTTGCCATGAGGCGATCATTCAAGATTGGTTCAGCACGGAACTTATCGCGACGATGAATCACGGTAACTTTTTTAGCAATGCCGGTGAGGTATAGCGCTTCTTCAACAGCAGTATTACCACCACCGACTACACAAACATCTTGATTGCGGTAGAAGAAGCCATCGCAAGTTGCACAACCAGAAACGCCGCGACCCATAAAGGCTTCCTCACTGGGTAAGCCAATATATTGAGCAGAAGCGCCAGTGGAAATAATCAAGGCATCGCAGGTATAGGTTCCAGAGTCGCCAACTAAGCGAATTGGTTTTTCTTTCAGAGCTGCCGTATGAATATGGTCAAAAATGATTTCAGTATTAAAGCGTTCGGCATGCTTTAAAAAACGCTCCATTAGTTCTGGGCCTTGAACACCATCGGCATCTGCAGGCCAGTTTTCGACATCAGTAGTGGTCATTAATTGACCGCCCTGAGCTAGGCCAGTGATGAGGGTGGGGTTTAAATTGGCTCGGGCTGCGTAGACGGCTGCTGTATAGCCAGCAGGGCCGGATCCGAGGATCAGAACTTTGGAATGTTTTGGGGTATTTGTAGTCATATTCAAATTATAGATTTGCTTGATTACAATCGGTAGAACATGGCAAGAACCGCATACCCGAAGTCCAAGGCTCCAATGAGCTCCCAGCCCCCAGAGAACCGCCCGCAGGGCAGGATGCCCCGCCTCTTATTGGAGGCTCGTTGGTTCATCTCTCTAGGCTTGTGCCTGGGCTTATTTGCCATTTTGCTGACCTATTCCAAGGCTGATCCAGCTTGGTCCCATGCCAGTTTTGAGGCTCCCAAGAACCTGGGTGGTCGTTTTGGGGCCTATTTAGCCGATTTAATGCTGTATATCTTTGGTATTTCTGCCTTTTGGTGGGTTGCCCTATTTGGGCGCCGCGTCTTAAATGGCTGGCGTGAGCTTTGGAGCATTCCTTTGCCACCTGATCCTGATGCTAAGCCAGACTCTCTACTAATGCGTTGGTTAGGCTTTGGGCTGACTCTAGTCTGCAGTATGGGCTTGGAGTCCATCCGCATGCATTCGCTATCCTGGGAGCTCCCTAGACCTCCTGGCGGTATTTTGGGTGAGTTGATTGGTGATCCATTGCAAATGTCTCTTGGATTTACTGGTTCGACCCTGGTTCTCTTATTTGGTCTTTGTGCTGGGCTCTCCTTGTTTTTGCATTTCTCCTGGCTTGATGTTGCTGAAAAGGTTGGGCGCTTTTTGGAGGTTACCTATCACCGCATCCGCGAACGTCGCAATAGTGAGGAAGATCGCAAGTTAGGCGAAGTTGCTGCAGAAGAACGTGAAGAGTTTGTAGAAGAGTTCCGTGGTCGCGTTGAAGTTGCGGCGCCAGTACAAATCGTTCGTGCCCCGATTGAGATTCCAAAGAGTGCTCGTGTAGAGCGCGAGAAACAGCAGCCATTATTTGTGGATATTCCTGATTCAGAATTACCACCGCTCGCATTACTTGATCCAGTGCCCGAAGCAAAAGAAACCATCTCTGCTGACGTGCTGGAATTTACTTCACGCTTAATCGAACGCAAGTTAGCCGAGTTTAATGTTCAAGTGAAAGTAGTTGCCGCCTATCCCGGCCCAGTTGTGACTCGCTACGAAATTGATCCAGCGATTGGTGTGAAGGGCAGTCAGATCGTAAACCTCTCACGTGACTTAGCACGCTCACTAGGTGTTGTCAGTATGCGTGTTGTAGAAACCATCCCTGGCAAAACTTGCATGGCTTTGGAGCTACCAAATCCAACGCGCCAGTCGGTTTACTTGTCAGAGATTCTGACTTCGCAGGTCTACAACGACAATCATTCATTGCTGACCCTAGCCTTAGGTAAAGATATCTCTGGTAGCCCAATGGTGGCTGACTTAGCAAAGATGCCTCACTGTTTAGTTGCGGGTACTACGGGTGCAGGTAAGTCTGTTGGTATTAACGCCATGATTCTGTCGCTACTCTTTAAGGCTAAGCCTGATGAAGTGCGTTTGATCATGATTGATCCGAAGATGCTCGAGATGGCCATCTACGACAAGATCCCGCATTTGTTGTGCCCAGTTGTAACGGATATGAAGCAGGCATACAACGCACTTAACTGGGCGGTAAATGAGATGGAGCGACGCTACAAGCTGATGAGTAAGTTTGGAGTGCGTAATCTTGCTGGTTTTAATAAAAAGATTCTGGAGGCCGAAGAGAAAGGTGAGAAGCTCACCAATCCATTTAGCTTAACTCCAGATGATCCAGAGCCAATCTATAAAGCGCCAGTAATCGTCATCGTGATTGATGAGTTGGCTGACTTGATGATGGTATCGGGCAAGAAGATTGAAGAGTTGATTGCCCGTATTGCGCAAAAGGCTCGTGCTGCAGGTATTCATTTGGTATTGGCAACACAGCGTCCAAGCGTTGACGTCATTACCGGCTTGATTAAAGCCAACGTACCAACCCGTATTTCATTCCAAGTAAGCTCTAAGATCGACAGTCGTACGATTTTGGATCAGCAGGGTGCAGAGGCATTGCTGGGTATGGGTGACATGCTTTATATGGCTCCGGGTACCGGCCTACCAGTGCGCGTTCACGGCGCATTCGTATCTGATGATGAAGTCCATCGCGTGGTGGAATGGCTCAAAGAGAAGGGCGAAGCCAACTACATTGATGGCGTCCTTGAAGGTGCTGACGAATCCAACGTGGATGCATTGACTGGCGAGGGTGGCGGTGAAGCAGATCCTCTTTACGATCAAGCCGTTGCTATTGTTCTTGAAAATAAACGCCCATCGATCTCGCTAGTACAGCGTCACCTGCGCATTGGCTACAACCGTGCCGCACGCCTACTCGAGGATATGGAAAAAGCAGGGCTTGTATCCAAGATGGGCAATGGCGGCAATCGCGAGATTTTGCATCGTCCCTCAGAGTAAGGTGTCATGACAAGATTTTTAATCGCAGCAATCCTCAGTATTGCCAGTATCTTGTTTTCAAGTGCAGCACTCTCGCAAACTGAAAGTGCCTCAGAGCAGTTACGTCAATTTGTACGAAACTCTAAAACTGCTGAAGGGGATTTTGTGCAGCAACAGTTGCGTGCACCTAAAGCAAATGAGCCTCAAGACAAGGGCTTAAAAGTGGTGCGTCAAACGCAAGGCCATTTTGTATTTCAGCGTCCAGGCCGTTTTATTTGGGATACGCAAAAGCCTTACGAGCAAAAGTTAATTGCTGATGGCAGGCAGCTGATCTTGTGGGATAAAGATTTAAACCAGGCGACATTTCGTCCTGCGGGAGAGGTCTTAGCTTCCACGCCGGCGGCTATTCTATTTGGCGAGACTTCGCTAGAACAGCATTTTGACTTGGTTGAAGGCGAAGAGCGTTTAGGAATGAAGTGGGTAGCTTTGATTCCTAAGAAAGATCCCAATGCCAAGAATAAAAATGACCTGCCTTATACAAAGATCTCGATTGGCATGACTAATGGCTTACCGAAAGCTTTGGAGTTAACCGATGGGCTTGGAAGCGTGGTCCTGGTGACTTTGGATAAGATCCAACTCAATGTTAATTTGCCCGCCAATCGCTTTACTTTCACTCCGCCAGCCGGAGCCGAAGTCTTGCGCTTAAACTAGAGTCCGTATAAAACTAAAACCTAGAACCCCTAATCTACAGAGCATCACATGATTGATCCGCAATTACTCCGTAAAGATATCGCCGCAGTTGCTGCACGTTTAGCAACTCGCAAATTCCAACTCGACGTTGAGAAATTCAATGCCTTGGAATCTGAGCGAAAATCTTTGCAAACCCGTACTGAAGAATTGCAAGCTAAACGCAACCAATTATCCAAAGCTATTGGTATGAAAAAAGGCAAGGGCGAGGATGCTTCTGCCGAGATGGCTGAAGTTGCGCAAGTCAATACTGATATGGAATCTGGTGCAACCAGATTAAGTACGCTGCAAGCAGAGATTTCTGATTTCTTAATGGGGATTCCGAATCTGCCAGATGAATCTGTACCAACCGGTAAAGACGAAACAGAAAACAAAGAAGTAAAGCGTTGGGGTGAAGAGCCGATTTTTGATTTTGAGATTAAAGATCACGTTGATTTGGGTGGCCCCCTGGGCCTGGACTTTGAAGTAGCAGCCAAAATTAGCGGCTCACGCTTTGTGGTTCTCAAGGGACCAATCGCAAGACTGCATCGCGCTTTGGCGCAGCTCATGATTGATACTCATGCTACAGATCACAATTATCAAGAGGTGTATGCGCCTTACATGGTGAATGCTGCCTCTATGCGCGGTACTGGTCAGTTGCCGAAGTTTGAAGAGGATTTATTTAAGGTTCCGCGCCAAATGGGCGGTGAAGATGAGGGCGGTGAAGCGAAGACTGAAAACTTCTACTTGATTCCTACTGCAGAAGTGCCGGTAACGAATTTAGTCCGCGATGAAATCGTTAACGCCGATAACTTACCAATGAAGTTTGTAGCTCATACACCCTGTTTCCGTTCAGAAGCCGGTAGCTATGGTCGTGATGTCCGAGGCATGATACGTCAGCATCAGTTTGACAAAGTTGAGTTAGTGCAAATTACTAAGCCAGAAGATTCCATGCAAGCCTTGGAAGAGCTCACGGGCCACGCTGAGCGTATTCTGGAATTGCTCGAGTTACCTTACAGAAAAGTATTGCTTTGCACGGGCGATATGGGTTTTGGTAGTACCAAGACTTATGACTTAGAGGTTTGGGTGCCTTCACAAAAAGCCTATAGAGAAATTAGCTCATGCTCCAGCATGGGCGATTTCCAGGCAAGACGGATGCAGGCTAGATTTAAAGCGGGTCAAGGAAAGCCAGAATTAGTGCACACCTTAAATGGTTCAGGCCTTGCAGTAGGCAGAGCATTGGTTGCATTGCTTGAGAATAAGCAGCAAGTAGATGGCAGTATTGCTATCCCTAAGGCATTGCAATCCTACTTGGGTGGCTTAGCGGTATTAAAGCCAATCTGAGCAAAAACCATAAAACCACCCCAAAGCTATAATTGGCTTTGGTTCGGAGAGGTGGCAGAGTGGTCGAATGTACTTGACTCGAAATCAAGCGTAGGGTCAAACCTACCGTGGGTTCGAATCCCACCCTCTCCGCCATTCAGACTCTATATTTGTTTGCATAGAGAAAATATCGAAAGAGCCCCGCATGACGTGGGGCTTTTTATTTATATATAGTTTGCAATCCGCAGTTATTGAATAAGACAGGGGAGTATTACTTTTGCAGTCGAGCCACCAAGTTCTTCATGATGTTTTCGGCTTTGATCAATTCCGTGGGGCTCAAGAGTCTATTGTTAGACATGTAGTGGCAGGCGGCGATGCTTTGGTTCTGATGCCCACTGGCGCCGGTAAGTCGCTGTGCTATCAAATTCCCTCACTTGTTCGACGTGGTGTTGGCGTAGTAGTTTCACCCCTGATTGCACTAATGCAGGATCAGGTTGATGCATTAACCCAGTTAGGCGTTAAAGCCTCTTTTCTAAACTCCAGTTTGGATGCGGCTACATCTCAAAAGGTGACCAGTCAGTTGTTGGCTGGGGATCTTGACTTAATCTATGTGGCGCCTGAGCGTCTCATGAACCCTGGTTTTCTATCGATACTCGATAGACTTAATTCAGGCCCTGGAATTGCCTTGTTCGCGATTGATGAGGCGCATTGCGTTTCTCAATGGGGTCATGATTTCCGTCCGGAATATCGCCAACTCACTGTATTGCATGAGCGATTTCCTAGGGTACCTCGTATCGCCTTAACAGCAACCGCAGATGCGCCAACTCGAGCAGAAATCGTAGAGCGCCTTTCGCTCGAATCTGCCGAGCAGTTTGTCTCCAGCTTTGATCGTCCCAATATTAAATATCGTGTTCTGCAAAAGCAGAGTGCCAAACAACAACTAGAGCACTTTTTAGATGCCGAGCATGCCGATGACTCAGGCATTATTTATTGCCTATCGCGTCGCAGTGTAGAAGAGACTGCGCAATGGCTAAAAGACCGCGGCTGGGATGCTATGCCTTATCACGCAGGCTTAAGCGTTGAAACACGTAGCGCCAATCAAAAACGTTTCCTACGTGAAGAGGGCGTCATCATGGTCGCAACCGTAGCGTTCGGCATGGGTATTGATAAGCCCAACGTTCGCTTTGTAGCTCATCTTGATCTTCCAAAAAGTATGGAGGGGTATTACCAGGAAACAGGGCGCGCAGGACGTGATGGCTTACCCGCAAATGCCTGGATGGCCTATGGATTCGGGGATGTTGTGAGCTTGCGGCAAATGGTCGATTCTGGCGAGGCTTCTGAAGATCGTAAGCGGGTAGAGCGCCAAAAACTCAACGCACTACTGGGTTATTGCGAATCCACATCATGCCGCCATCAAACAATCTTGCGCTACTTTGGAGAGACGCATCCTGGCGGCTGTGGGAACTGTGATAACTGTCTAGAGCCAGTGGCAACTTGGAATGCCACGCAGGAGGTGCAAAAGGCGTTGTCATGCGTTTATCGGACAGGCCAGCGTTTTGGTGTGACCCATTTAATTGATGTTCTCCTTGGCAAGGTTACTCCCAGAGTCAAGCAGTACTTTCATGAGCAGGTCAGCACTTTTGGCATCGGTGCAGAACTCAACCAGGCTCAATGGAATAGCATTTATCGTCAACTAGTAGCAGGCGGTTATCTAGATGTAGACATTGCCCTGCATGGGGGCTTAAAGTTGGTCGATGAGATCGCATTGCCGGTCCTACGTGGCGAGCAAGAGGTTTGGTTGCGAAAAGAAACGGGCTACTCCAAAGCAAAGGCTACAAAATCAGGAGCAAAGAAAAGTTCTACGCATCCCTTTAGTAATGTTGCAGATGAAAAATTGTGGGAGGCACTCAAAGCTAAGCGTACTGAGCTGGCACGCGAGCAAGGGGTTCCACCCTATGTAATTTTTCATGACAGCACTTTGCAGGAGATGGTGAGGTCTACACCAACTACCTTAGATCAATTTAGCGGTATTGGCGGGGTGGGGCAGGCCAAGTTAGATCGATATGGCGAACACTTTATAGAAGTTATCCAGGAAAACCTAGAGCGCCTCAGTTAAATCAAAATAGGGATTAGAACCATCGTCAATTATTTTTTGGTATCTATTTTGAATCGAGCTTTAAGAGTCTTTTTAATCTTTTCTTTAAAAAAGAATGGGATTCCTCGCTGACTTCAGGCTTCTTCTCAAGGCTCGCATCTTCGCTTTGATGTCGTTTGCCACTCATGATGCCCTCGTGAAACTAAAGAATTTGGTTACCTATGGGCTGTTAGTACAAACTATTTACAACCAGTAAAAAGAGAATTGCACTTCATCTCCCATAAGTAGGGCTCCACTTTACTAATGGAATGTGACATGTTGATGCGATTTTGATGACATTTCATAGTCTGAGATTTAGAGCGTGGAATGCCTTGGTTAGGTTTTAGGGTCTTGGAGTAGACATATTTTCTCTGAGCATAATTGGTGTAAAGCTAAATGGTTGCTCAGACTTTGGATTTACCCCAATCGTTACGGCTTGGACTTGTTCTGCGCCCATCACCTCTAGTCGTAATACGTTCTCCAGAGTATGTTTTTGATCTGCCGTTTTCAGTGGCTGATCAACGATGAGTCGATGGCTATCACCGTGAATTAATAGCACAGGCTTCTTGAATGATTGAGCATTTTTGCTGAATACCTGCAATGTATCTCGATAGCCGCTGTCTGGGTTCACTGCCTGTGTGGGTGTGTAGAACATATCGGCTTGGTAGCAGAAGATGATGCCTAAATAATTCATCTTTTGAGCCAGCGCAAAGCTGTTTTGGATCCAATCTATATTAGCTTGGTTACGTTCGTAATATTCCGCTTTTGCTTGTTCATCGCGTTCAAAATTATTGTTAGAGCCGGGAATGTGTATGCTGACAAATAGAAAATGGTTTTTTACCCAGTAAGCATTTTCAACAAACTTTTGATGTTTAGGGTCAACATCAGATTGTCTGGTGAGCTCTAATTGTTGCTTACCCAAACTCTTACGAGTATTAAAGAAAGTACTTCTGAGTTTGTCTAATCGTTCAATGGGATCATAAGATCCAGCCATCGGTCGATGGCAATCAGTCCACTCATTATCCCCAACGCTATAAATTAAGGGGGATGTGAATTGATTGAAATAGCCCTTAACCTTTTGGTTGTATTCATCGCTACAAGGTGTTGAGCCTGATTTAGTGTCGCCAATAAATAGGCTAAAACTCGGATTAGTTTGGTTGATTGCGGCGATTAATCTCTCGTAGCGGGGGTAGTCTTCAGGGATGGAGTAAGGCATATCTCCTAAGGCTACAAATTTAAATGACTCTAATGATTGAGCGGTTGCACCCAAAGAACAAGCGAAGAGTAGTCCAGCAAGTATTGATTTAAGTAATTTCATGCTTATTTGTAAGAGGTGAGTGCATCATCTAGTTCCTTTATTTCAAGCTCGCCAAAAATATAGGAATCTGAGCTTACTTGCTTCCAGCCTAGGTCATGGAAAACATCTTCATAACTCTTAGAATATTTTTTATTACTCTGATAAAAGATCTCCGTTAATTCATCTTGCTCATCTTCCTCGATGGTATCGGAAAAATAAATCACTTTTTCCCCACCATAAGTCTTGCTAATGGCGCCACCAGGGATATCTTCAATACAGATGCCAATATTTGGGTCGTATGCCTTAATAAAGGTGGGTTTACTTTCGGTTATAACGGAGCCCAATTTCCAGACCATGCCGCACTTAATTTCTTTATTGGATTTCTGAAATAGGTTGCGCTCTACTAAGGAGCCCATTTCTAAAGGAATAATCTGATAGTACATTTAGTTGCTCCAATTTAAATGTAATGGGGTTCCTTTGAGTTTGCTACGAAATTGTGACAATTTCATATCCGCCATCTAATCAAATTTCAAAATCTCCAAGTAATCCCAACTTCGCTTCGTGTTGCCCCGGCCGATTGCGCTGCAAAAGTTTCACCATAGTTTGCTCCGGTCCGCATATAGGAAATACCAAGATCTATAGTCTTAGTAAGGGAGTAAATCCCCGCTATCAAGGCGTAATGACTTAAGTATTGTTCGGTTGATGGTGGGTTAGTTGCTGCCCCAAGGTCTAAAGCGATTTTTAAATTCTTAGAAATAGACCAAACAGGAGCAATAGACACTAAAAAGATATTTGTCCGATTAGGATCAGAAGCAGTCCCGACACTGTAATTCGTGTTGTATGGCGAGCGCATATAAACAACGTTCAGGTGCAGCTCGATATCCTCCCAGTATTTAGAGGCGATGAAGTTCACGCCATAATTCAAGGCAGCTAAGCCTAAGCCTGCAACTTGCTGCTGTTTACCGGCAGGCAATACAGCCGTTGGCTTAATGGCGAGGGCATACCCTAGATCGTTATCCTCATGAAAGCGCCACTTGCTTGCTAGTACATAATTTGAGAACTTGGAGAAAGTACCGCTTGGCTCGTTATAGTAGGTTGCAGAGAGCGATGCCTCTAATTGGTCGCTTAGTCCACGCGTGTACGTAAATGGAAATGCTTTTGCATCGGTTCGGCCGGTGTACTCTTCGCCTGGGGTCATTACGTCTGCTTGCTGGGATCCACCATTTCGGTTGATGGAGAAAAAATATTGCTCAATTTGATTCCCTCCAGCCTTTACAGTACCTGCATCATCGGTATTCAGGGGCTCAAAAGCATAGGCAAATGCTGGTAAAAGCAGAAACGCAAGGAATAACGCTTTCATTGGAATCTACAAAGACCTGCTTATTGTTCAAACAATCTGTTTAGACTAATTTCATGTCATTTTGATGTCAGGTGTACTTAGTGTCACTTGTTGTGTGCCATACAATTTAGTGATGACTTTAGAAATCATTGCAAAACCTTTTCCAGTTGCAGGTGTTGTATTCGCTTGGGCTATGCCCATTTCAGGTAATGGGTATGAAATTCCATTGTTTGAAATTTCTGGGGCACTTGAAAATCCAGATATCTCTATTTGGCTGCATTTAAATCTATCTAATTCCCAAATTCAGCGGTGGCTCGAAAATACCCCATTGATTCCAGAGCGTGTGGTAGAGATGATTCAAGAAGGTGTCAACCTCAGTCGTTTGGAACGCATTGAAAAGTTAGATGATTGTCTTTTAATGGTCATGAACGACTTTCAGCAAGAGTTTGGAGAGGAGGGCGGTGACTCCGGCTTGGGAACCCTTTGGGCGATTGTCCGGCCAAAGCTGATGGTTTCTTTGCGCAACAACCCCCTGAGAACTACCGATAAATTGCGGTATGACTTAAGAAATGGTCAACTCAACCCAGCCTCTGTCATTGAATTATTTCATGAGCTACTGGACTTGCGTGCCGAGCAATTGCGAACGCTGTTGGTACATCTTTCTGAGAATATGGATGATTTGGAGGAAAAACTTCTCAAAGGAAGGGAATTTCCAGAGCATGAAAATCTTGGCAGGATACGCATTCAATGTAGTCGGCTTCGAAGACACTTTTCACCAGAATTAATCGCTTTACATCGCCTATTAAAGCGTCTCCCATACTGGTTTAGCGAGGAAGATAAGCATCGCTTAAATGATGATTTGGACTTGCTTTCCTACTTGGTGCAGGAGATTTCTAGTCTTTACGACCGCGCAAAGGTACTGCAAGACGAGCAGGCAGCCCACGTAGCAGAATTTAATGCCAAGAACTTGCAAGTGTTGTCCGTAATGACGGTAATCTTTTTACCAATGACCTTAATTACCGGCGTGATGGGTATGAATATGGAGGACCTGCCGGGATTAAGAGGGTCTTTTTATGAAGTCATGGTTCTGATGTCTGTTACTGGTGCGGCAGTTTTTGCTGCATTAAAACTAAAAAGGATCATTTAATCTCCTGATTAAGTCCTCCCCAGTTGGTCGAATGGCATCATAGCGGGCTGGAAAATATTGTATAAACCATTGATTTATAATGAATTTTTCCTTAATGACACTTTGTCATTAAATCGTCACAGTGAAAACGTATTGTCTCGTTATCGCAATGTTGCGTTATTTCAATACCAGGACTAATCACATGAAATCTTTTTTGAAAAAAGCACTAGTCATCGGTGCTATTGCTTTGGCCCCTACAGCTTACGCTGTTGAAATGACTGGAGCTGGCTCTTCATTCATCTATCCAGTGCTCAGCAAATGGGCTGAGTCTTATAAGGCTAAAAGTGGTGATGGCCTTAACTACCAGTCTATCGGCTCAGGTGGTGGTATTAAACAAATTAAAGCTAAGACAGTAGATTTTGGTGCTACCGACGCCCCAATGGCATTTGATGATCTCCAAAGTCATGGCATGGTTCAGTTCCCTGCAATTATTGGTGGTGTTGTAGTTGTTGTGAACATTGAAGGTGTTGGTCCAAATCAGCTCAAGCTCTCAGGCGACTTGTTGTCAGATATTTTCCAGGGTAGCGTAACTGATTGGAGCGATAAGCGCGTTGCTCTGTTGAACCCAGGTATGAAGATTCCTTCAGGCCCAATCACTGTTGTTACTCGTGCTGATGGTTCTGGTACTACTGCAATTTTTACTAGTTTCCTTTCTAAGGCAAGCAGCAACTTTAAAGAAGCGGTTGGTTTTGGTGCCCAAGTTAAGTGGCCTGCAGCCTCTACAGTTAGCGGCAAAGGTAATGAAGGCGTTGCTGCAAACGTAGCCCGCATTAAGAATTCCATTGGTTATGTTGAGTATGCATATGCCAAAAAGAATAATTTGAGCTACACACAAGTTCGCAATGCTGATGGCGTAATGGTTTCTCCAACTGCTGAAGCATTTGCAGCCGCTTCCGCTGGTACAGATTGGTCTAAGTTTCCTGGCATGAATACATTCATCACATATGCTGCTGGTGCAAAATCCTGGCCTATTACCGGCGCTACTTTTGTGGTGCTTTACAAAAAGCCAGAAAACAAATCTCAAGCTGCTGCAGTATTGAAATTCTTTGAGTACTCTTTCAAAGATGGCAAAAAAGCAGCTTCAGAATTGGATTACGTTCCAATGCCTGATGCAACTGTAGATTACATTCGCAAACAAGTTTGGTCACAGGTTGACACTAAGTAATTCTTCTTTGTATTTTTGATCATTACGACCCTGGCTTCCAGGGTCGTTTTTTAACTTTAGCTTAAGTCTAATGATGAATACTTTGGAATCAGCGGGCGCGCCGACGCTAGTGGCCGCAAGAATTGCGCGTCTTCAGCGCATTCAAGATTTTCTTTTCCACCGCGTAACTCAATTTTTCTCTCTTTCTGTGCTTTTTGCGCTCTTGGGGATTATTGGCTCCTTATTTGTGAATGCATGGCCTGCATTGAAAGAGTTTGGACCGCAATTTTTCATTACACCAGCCTGGGATATTGTTAATGGTGATTTTGGTGGATTAATTGCTATTTATGGCACCTTGGTCTCCTCGGTGATTGCGCTATTGATTGCAGTACCACTTAGTTTTGGCATTGCTTTTTTCTTGACTGAAATTTGCCCTCCACCCTTAAGGCGTCCACTTGGGACTGCGGTGGAGTTGTTGGCAGCAGTACCATCTATTATTTATGGCATGTTTGGTTTATTTGTTTTTGCACCAATCTTTGGTGACTATATTGAGCCGGCACTTCAGGCCACTCTTGGTCAAATTCCCTTTATCGGAATTTTATTTTCTGGCCCACCAAACGGAATTGGAATGTTATGTGCGGGATTAATTCTTGCCTTGATGATTCTTCCTTTTATTGCATCGGTCATGCGCGATGTCTTTGAAATCGTGCCTCCTGTTCTAAAAGAGTCGGCTTATGGTATTGGTTGCACTACTTGGGAAGTAGTAAGAAACATTGTTTTGCCATACACCAAAGCGGGAGTAATTGGCGGTGTGATGTTGGGTCTTGGCAGAGCGCTTGGAGAGACGATGGCTGTTACTTTCGTTATTGGTAATGCGCAGCGTATTTCAGCTTCTCTTTTTGCGCCAGGAAGCTCAATAGCATCAACATTAGCCAACCAGTTTGGCGAGGCAGAGGCTGGTTTGCATTACTCATCTCTTTTCGCGCTCGGACTTGCTCTATTTTTTATTACGTTTGTTGTATTGGCTTTTGCTAAATGGATGTTGATCAGCATGGAAAAGAAGCAAGGACTTAAATCATGAGTTCAAACGTTAACTTTGATATGACCGTGTTTGCCCGTCGAAAAAGGACCAATAAAATTGGCCTAACTTTATCCATGATTGCAATGGCAATTGGAATGGCAAGTTTGATCTGGATTTTAAGCATCCTTTTTATTAAAGGGTTTTCTGCAATCAATCTAAATATGTTTACAGCAAGCACACCAGCTCCAGGCACTGAGGGTGGTGGATTGGCTAATGCAATTGTTGGTAGCCTTTTATTGGTTGGGTCATGTACATTTATCAGCACGCCTGTAGGTGTGCTGGCGGGTCTCTATCTTTCTGAATATGGTGATCGAAGTCGAGTGGCCTCTTTGACTCGTTTCGTTACCGATATCATGCTGTCCGCACCATCAATCGTAATTGGGCTATTTGTCTATGCCTTATATGTTGCTAAGGTACAGCATTTCTCAGGATGGGCGGGCACTATTGCATTAGCTCTGATTGCAATTCCAGTGGTTGTGCGTACCACGGAAAATATGCTGCGCTTAGTACCTGGAAGTTTGCGTGAGGCGGCTTATGCTTTGGGAACACCTAAGTGGAAAGTGGCATTTATGGTTACCTTGCGCGCTGCACAAAGCGGTATCATGACCGGCATTCTTCTAGCTCTTGCTAGAGTTAGCGGCGAAACAGCGCCTTTATTGTTTACTGCGTTGAGCAATCAATTTTTCTCCACAGATATGAATAAGCCTATGGCTAATTTACCGGTGGTTATTTTCCAATTTGCGATGAGCCCCTATGACAACTGGGTAAGTCTTGCTTGGGGTGGATCTCTTTTGATTACATTTACCGTTCTCGGTTTGAATATTTTGGCACGAGTGGTATTTCGTGAGAAGGTCCAAGGATGATGAGTAATATGAAAACTATGTTTGACTTAAATAAGATTGATGGTCAAGGGGGTAAAGTGGAAACAACAAATCAACATTCAGAACAGGCAGCAATTAATGCCCTTGAAGTCAGAAATCTGAATTTCTTTTACGGTGCTTTCCAGGGCCTCAAGAATATTAATCTGGATATTGAGCAGGGTAAAGTGACAGCATTCATTGGCCCTTCAGGCTGCGGCAAATCCACATTACTACGTACCTTGAATCGTATGTACGACCTCTATCCAGGGCAACGTGCTGAAGGTGAAATCAATTTCTATGGCCAGAATATTTTGGAGCCAGGGCAGGACTTGAACCTGCTTCGTTCACGTATTGGTATGGTTTTCCAAAAACCAACCCCATTTCCAATGTCGATCTATGAAAACATTGCTTTTGGTGTGCGCCTCTATGAAAAACTCTCTCGTTCGGAAATGGATGAGCGTGTTGAATGGGCTTTGAATAAAGCTGCTCTATGGACTGAAGCAAAAGACAAGTTAAACCAAAGTGGTTTATCTCTCTCTGGCGGTCAACAACAACGTTTGTGTATCGCTCGTGGTGTTGCAGTCAAGCCATCAGTCATTTTGCTCGATGAGCCAACTTCTGCTTTGGATCCAATTTCGACTGGAAAAATCGAAGAGCTGATCAATGAGCTAAAGCATGAGTACACCATTGCTATCGTTACTCACAATATGCAACAGGCAGCCCGCGTATCCGACTACACTGCTTATATGTACCTTGGTAGTTTGGTCGAGTATGGTAAAACAGACGAAATCTTTATCAAGCCTAAGCGTAAAGAAACAGAAGACTACATCACCGGCCGCTTCGGTTAATTGGAGATACAAAATGCCAGATAAACACCTATCCTCACAATTTGATGCCGATCTTAATTCGCTTTCAAGCCGATTGCTTGAAATGGGTGGATTGGTTGAGTCTCAAATTTCCACAGCTATGCGTGCATTCACGCAAATGGATCTTGATACCTGCAACATCGTGATTGAAAACGAAAAGCTTGTAAATGATCTTGAGATCCAAATTGATTTAGCTTGCACTGAAGTAATTGCGCGTCGTCAACCAACTGCGCGAGATCTTCGTTTGGTAATGGCGGTATCTAAAGCGATTACGAATTTGGAGCGAGCGGGCGATGAGGCGGAGCGCGTTGCCAAGCGCACTAAGCGTTTAATTGAGTCTGGTACCCCACACAATATTAACGTTGCCGAAATTCGTCTATCAGGGCAAATGGCCATTAATCTATTGCGTCGTAGCTTAGATGCATTTGCAAGGCTAGACACTGTAGCCGCTGCAGAGGTGGTTGCGGAAGATCGTCAAATTGATGAGGAATTCAGAGGCTTTGTTCGTAAGTTAATTACTTATATGTCTGAAGATCCGCACATTATCAGCACTGGATTAGATATGTTAACGATTGCTAAGGCTATCGAACGTATTGGCGATCACGCTAAGAATATTGCAGAATTCGTGATTTACATCGCAAAAGGGTCCGATGTGCGTCATATTCCGCATGAAGACTTGGTGCGCGAAGCCAATAAGCAGTAAACCAGCGCCTGAACATGACTCACCGCATACTAATAGTTGAAGATGAGCCATCAATTGCAGAGTTAATTGCAATTAATCTAACTCATGCTGGTTACGAAGTTGAAAAGGCCATGCAGGCTGATATAGCCTTGGGCATGATGAAAGAGCGCTTGCCGAACTTGGTTATTTTGGACTGGATGCTTCCTGGAAAGTCCGGCGTACAGTTTGCCAAAGAATTAAGAGCAAATGATCGTACAAGGGGACTACCAATCCTGATGTTGACTGCTAAAAGTGAAGAGGTAGATAAAGTCTTGGGTTTAGATTCCGGGGCCGATGATTATGTCACCAAGCCATTCTCGCCCAAGGAGCTGATTGCTAGGGTTAGAGCGCTACTGCGAAGACAGACCGCCGTTGACGATACTGGTCCCCTCACGGTTGGCCCACTAAAGTTAGATCCCAGCTCCCACAGAGTCTTAGCAGTTTGGCCTAATTCTGAGCCAAAGCCAATATCCCTTGGCCCTACTGAATATAGACTTCTTCAGTACTTCATGGCTAACCCAGAACGAGTGCATTCACGTACAAATTTGCTCGATAAAGTATGGGGCAATGAGGTCTATATCGAAGAGCGCACTGTGGACGTTCACATCAAACGCTTAAGGGCTGCATTAAGCCCTTTTGACTGCGATCGATTTATTGAGACAGTTCGAGGTAGCGGCTACCGCATCACCAAGATACCAACTGAATCCTAGGGCCTATTTTTAAGGCTTTTAAGGCTATTTCAGGGCTCTCCTTAAGATGGTCTAAGATTGCACCATGATTTCTGCCATCTCGCGCTACATTGTCTTTGCATGCTTTGTTTTGATAGCTTCATTTACCGCCTTCTATACATGGGGTGCTCAATGGGCTATTTTTATAAGTATTGCCCTAATGTCCATTCCTTTGATTTACTCTTACATCAATCTAGCGCGCCTATTAAAGAATATTCAGTCAGATACCGTTGAGAGCATGCCTTTGCCTAGTGGTTTTTGGGAAGAGATTTTTTTTAAGCTGCAGCGTTTGGTAAAAAGCTTAAAGCAGAGAATGCGCATTATTGAGCAGCAGCATGAGCACTTTATAGAGGCCTTCCAAGCATCTCCTAATGGCATCGTGATGCTTGATGAAAGCGATCATATTGAGTGGTGCAATTCAATTGCAGAAAGTTTCTTTGGCCTGAACTATAAGCGTGATGTCATGCAACGGATTAATTTTCTTATTCGTCGCCCAGAATTTATTCAATATTTAAGCAGACGTCATTTTGAAGAGCCATTACTTTTAGAGCGAATGGGGCCAGACAGTAGCTTTAGCTTAATGGTGCAAGCATTTCCATTTGGAAATCAACGTAATTTGTTGTTGGTGCAAAACGTGACCGATCTGCAAAAAGCAGATTCTATGAGGCGCGATTTCGTTGCTAACGTATCCCATGAGATGAGAACCCCTATTACCGTCTTAATGGGATTTCTAGAGACCGTTCAAACCCTGGATCTCGAGAAGAGTCAACGCGATCAATATTTTGACATGATGATGTCCCAGGCGCACCGTATGAAAAGTTTGGTTGAGGACCTGTTGACGCTAGCAAATTTGGAGGCAAATTCATTGCCAGCTGCAATGAACAAGATCAATACTGAAACTTTGATGGCATTGCTGAGAAATGATGCTGAGGCTTTATCCCAAGGAAAGCATAGCTTTAGTTTTGAGGTTGCTGATAAGCAATGCTTGTTGGGTGAGGAAAGAGAAATACTCTCAGCATTTAGTAATTTAGTTTCAAATGCAATTCGCTACACGCCAGATGCAGGTTCAATTCATGTAAGGTGGTGCGCTAATGCACAAGGGCAGGGTGAATTTTCTGTTACAGATACTGGCCCCGGGATTGCCTCAGAGCACCTTGCAAGGCTGACGGAGCGTTTTTATCGAGTGGACAGAAGTCGTTCTCGTGATACGGGTGGTACCGGCCTAGGCTTGGCAATCGTCAAGCATATTGCAAGTCGTCATCAAGCTCAGTTATTAATAGAAAGCATGCCCGGCAAAGGCAGCACTTTTACGCTGCGCTTTCCTAAAGAGCGTTTAACCCTTTAAATCTAGTCTTTCTTCTTTTTCTTCTTCTTCTTGGATTCTTTGGTCAGCTTTTCCGCCTTTCCGCTTGCGTATAGGCACCAAACCTTAATCTCTTCAAGCAACTCAACTAGATCTTCATGTGGAAGGCTTTTAAGGTCAACCAGCCCAATAGCACCAGTTTCTTGCAGCTGTTTCACTGCGTCTTCATATCGATAATCACTCATGGCATATGCTTGTCATTGTTGGGATGTGCAATCCTAGCAAAGTAATATGACAAAAATCTATTTTTTGACTGTTTTAATGGATTTCAGTCAGGCTCATTCGAGATCTCGGAGCTACGCCTAACCCCATTTAGCCTGGCAAACAACCGCTCCATAGGACCGCCAATCAGTAAGGTGAGCAATATTGCACCCAAAGAGAATCCCCCAAGCGCAAATTGCCCAGCCCCAAATGCCGCCCCAATCAGGGCGCAAGCCCAAAGGCTTGCTGCTGTAGTTAGCCCGTGGACTCGCTGTGAGCGCTGCTCCCGAATAATGACACCGGCACCCAGGAAGCCAAGGCCGGTAATAAGCCCTTGAAGAACACGGCTAACAGACTGCGCATCATCCTTCACAAAGTCGCTGATAAGCATAACAGCCGTGGCTGAGCCAATGGCTACCAAAGAGTGGGTCCGAATTCCGGCAGATTTATGGTGCAGCCAGCGGTTTAGGCCGAGCACAGATCCAACAAAGAGGGCCAGGGCTAATCTGAGGGCAATAGTGCTGTAGAGATCCCAATCAAACATCTGAATTTCCTTGTTGGATAAGTGTTTATATAAGTCGGAGTGTATCGCAGCTGTGTCAATCGGTCACAAAAGCGCCTTCACCTTGTCACTTCGACGGTAAATAATTCAATTGTTAAACCAATGGCATTTTTACAAAATAAAAATGTCCCAATTAATCTTTCATCATAGAGATTTATATGAAAAAAACTTTATTAGCAATTTGGCAAGTCTGGTACGAAGCACGCTTAGCTTATGCAAGTCGTTACGCTTCCCATCGTCTTGGTAGTTAATTTTATTTTCATAATCTGGTCATTTCTTTGTAACAAAGCACTAATATCTTTAATGGGTCAGAAAGTTTCTGACCAAGACAAATCTGTACCGCTCTTCCTTTACACCCAGCCTATGCTGGGTTTTTCTTTTTTAAACGCTTTAATAGAATTGAAATATACAAGCCATAGGATAGCGATATCGATGATTTACTAGAAAGCGAAAACCCTATGAATGCAGATTTAACAAAATACCTATCTGATGTATTTCGGAATGAAGTTCAGGGAAATGCGAATTTCAAATCCGTCAATAATGAAATGCAAGCCAGTAGAGATTTGGTAGACCCAAAGATCGATCAATTTGTACTCGATAAAAGATTCTCACTACGCTTAGATGAAATTATTTAATTAGTGTTCTTTAATGGCTATTGATTGATGACTCATTCTTACAATATTTTATTTCTGTGTACCGGTAATTCAGCTCGATCCATTCTTGCTGAAGCACTTGCAACCACTCTTAGTCATGGTCGTTTTATAGGGTACTCAGCGGGCTCGAATCCAAAGAAATTTGTACATCCGATTGCTTTGAAACTCGCTAGAGAGATGGGATACCCTCTCGAATTGCTTAGAAGTAAGTCTTGGGATGAGTTTGGTAGGCATGATGCGCCACATATGGATTTCATTATTACCGTTTGTGATTCTGCTGCAGGTGAAGAGTGCCCTTATTGGCCCGGCCATCCTACAACTGCACATTGGGGCTTTATGGACCCAGGTGCTGTTACTGGTACCGATCAAGAAATGTGGGGTGCGTTTAGAAAAGTTGAGATGGGTTTGAGAAATCGCATCGAGTTATTGCTTGATCTTCCAATTGATAAATTGGATCATTTGCAAATTAAAGATGAGCTTCATTCTATTCATCAACATTGTGACTAAAGTATTCACAGGTATACCTCACTATGGCTACATATAGCATCAATTACGCCGGAATCTCGCTCACAACTCATCAAAAATTTACTATTGCTAAAGCAATTACTAAAATTCATGCTGATGTCACTGGTGCTGAGGCTTACTTTGCCCAAGTCATTTTTAAGCAATTGGATCCGCATGATTGTTTTATTGGTGGCGTTCTTCTTGATGAACCCCACCTTTTTTTAAGCGGGCAAATCCGCAGCGGTAGAGGTGAGCAAATGAAAAAACAACTTCTCGTTGAGCTTGAGGTAGCCATTCAGAGCGTCTCTGGATTGGCGGGTCATCAGATTTGGGCATATATTGATGAAATTATTCCCTGTCAAATGATCGAATATGGCCAAATATTACCTGCGGTCGGGGACGATAGTGTTTGGTTCTCGACTCTGCCGGTAGGCATTCAGAAGAAGCTAAATTTCCTGAATTCATAGTTAGACCTGTTTTTGAAATAGCTTTAATATGGGTGGGTATATTCATTACCCAGGTAGCCCATGCACCCACAGAAGAAGCCTAAATTTGCTGTACTTAGGTCGGTAGAGTCCTTTAGCAATCCAAGACCTAGCATCAAAAAGCGTATGGCAGATGGCAAGGCCTTGCGTAAGGTGGTGAGCTTTGCTCAGCAGGGTATCTATACGCCACCACCACATCGGATTCATCCCATCACAATTCTTGAGAATCAAGCCAAGACTCGCATTGAGTCCTTGATTCCAATTCGTTACGAACGAATGTTGCAGTCACCTTTTGCTTTTTACCGTGGTGGTGCTGCGATCATGGCTCAAGACTTAGCCAATCAGCCATATACCAATATTACAGTTCAGCTGTGTGGAGATATGCATGTTTCTAATTTTGGCCTGTTTGGAACTGCAGAACATCGTCTGGTATTTGGCATCAATGACTTTGACGAAACTCTGCCCGGTAGTTGGGAGTGGGATCTGAAGCGTCTTGTTGCTAGTGCGGTGATTGCATGTGAAAGCAATGGTGGCGATAAAGCATTAAGCAAAAAAATAGTGTTACGCATTTGCGCTGAATATCAAAAGCGGATGCTTCAATATGCAAAGATGCCCTATTTAGATTTGGCACAAGAATTCATTAGCGATACAAATATTCGCAAGCATTTTAATAAAGATCACCAAAAGCAAATCGACGCTTACTTAAGGCAGACTAAAGGGCAGGGAAATGTGCAGGTCTTACAAAAACTCACCACTCTTGTTGGCAAAGATAGAAAGATTATCAATAAGGCCCCCTTAATTGAGCATTTCAAAAAGAATGCTTTTGGCCATCCTTTGAGTACACTCATTGATAAGGCTTTACTGAATTATTCAAGCACCTTGCTGGCTGATCGCAAGATTCTGTTTGAGCGCTATGTTTTGAAGGATTTTGCACGCAAGATAGTTGGGGTTGGAAGTGTGGGGACTAATTGCATGGTTTTTTATTTTGAGGGTGATAGTGAAAGCGATCCCTTATTCTTGCAATACAAGGAAGCCCAAAAATCTGTCTTGAGTCCGTATTTGGGTGAATCAATCTATCGTGATATGGGCCAGCGCGTCGTGGCTGGTCAGAGATTGCTCCAAGGTGCCCCAGATATCTTTTTGAATTACGGCTCTATGCAATTTGATATTGATAAAAGCCAGGGGTTTTATCTACGTCAATTACGTGATATGAAAGGCGGTATACCGATTGGCTCAGGCGGAGTTTCTTTAAAGAATTTTGCAGATTATTCCAAATTGTATGGCTGGGCACTAGCTCTTGGGCATGCCCGTTCTGGCGATGCAGCTGAGATTGCTGGGTATTGTGGTGAGGAAAAAGAGTTTGGTGCGGCCATGTATTCATTTGCCAGGTCTTATGCAAAGCAAAATGAGCATGACTTTGAGCTGTTCCGTAAGGCCGTTAAGAGTGGAAGACTTAAGGCAGCCAAGGCATGAATGCTCTGAATTAGAGTGCTGTCGGGCGGTCATCAAATTGTCATTTGATTGGGAGATAGTCTAATTTGACCTATCTTGTTCACTATTTATCCCATGAATACATTACCATTTCTGAGAACTACATTTCTTATCTTCTTGGGTAGCTTTGCTGGACTAGCGCAAGCTGCAGCAATTTATCCAATCGATCAAGCCTCTATATTGGCGGGTTCTAAGTTCGATATCAAGGTTGAATTCAATGCCGTTACCACTCCTGAAGAGGTTCTTATCGAACTTAACGGCTCACCAATCAATAAAACCATTGGCGCCAAACCAGAGTTCATTTCAAATGAAAATGGTAGAGGTAGCTCCTTTCTATTTAGGGATGTTCAGCTATCAAAAGCTGGTAAATATCAAATCATCGCTCGAGCACCCCAAGAGAAATTACAGGTAACCTGGGATGTTTACGCAACGGGTCCTCGCCGTGTTAAGAATGTGATTCTATTTATTGGTGATGGGATGACGATTGCTAATCGAACAACTGCTAGAGTTTTATCCAAAGGTATTCAGGAGGGCAAGTATCAAGGTCGATTAGCCTTTGACGATATGCCAAATACTGCCATGATTGGGACATCGGGGTCTGATTCCCTTATTACAGACTCTGCCAACTCTATGAGTGCATATACAACGGGGCATAAGACAGCAGTAAATGCCATGGGAGTCTATGTATCCCGGGCCAGTGATAATCTCGCACATCCCAATGTGGAAACGATTGCAGAGCTCATCAAGCGCAATACCAAGATGGCGATAGGTATCGTTTCTGATGCTGAACTAGAAGATGCAACGCCAGGCGCTATGGTTTCTCATACAAGACGCAGGGCAGACAAACAATATATCGCTGATCAACTACTATCTAGCGGTGCAGAAGTCATTCTCGGTGGAGGGTCAGCCTATTTTTATCCGCAATCCACCAAGGGTTCAAAACGTAAAGATGAAAAGAATTTGGTAGACAGTTTTAAGTCTGATGGTTATCAGTTGGCCTTTACCAAGCAGGAGTTGATTTCTGCGTCTGAAAATAAGACGACTAAAAAGTTATTTGGCGTCTTTCATCCGGACAATATGGATGGATCACTGGATCGCCTGTATTTGAAAAAGAATACGGTTGAGCAATACCCTAATCAGCCAGATTTAACAGAGATGACGCAGTCTGCCATTGATGTGCTATCTAGAAATCCTAATGGATTTTTCTTGATGGTTGAGGCAGCATTAATTGATAAGTTCAACCATCCTCTCGATTGGGAGCGGGCGGCATTCGACACCATCATGTTGAGTAACGCCGTGCAGATTGCTAAAGATTTTGCTAAAACGCATCCGGATACCTTGATCATCGTAACGCCCGATCACACCCATAGCGGATCCATTAGCGGGGTGGTGCACGACGATAAGCCGGGCCCATTGCGTGAAAAGGTGGGCACCTATGCTGAGGCAGGCTACCCAAACTACCCAAAAGCGGATATCCAGGGTTATCCAAATAAGATCGATGTATCTAAACGCATCGCATTTTTTTATGGCAACTACCCAGATCATTATGAGACCTTACATCCAAAACTGGGTGGCACTTTTGTTCCTGCCGTTAAAGATGATTCCGGTAAATATGTAGCCAATCCAAAATATCTCCAACTTCAGGAGGATGCGATTCATGTGGGCGGAAATCTGCCCTCGCACCAAGAGTCTGGGGTGCACACAGCAGATGATGCCGTTCTGAATGCTATGGGTCCGGGGGCAGATAAATTCAAGGGTTTCATGGATAACACCGAGGTATTCAAAGTAATGGTAGAGTCATTAGGTCTTGGCTCTAAATAAATACTAGTCCTATGGAGTTTGTTAGCAACATTAATTACGCGTCGTTAACTGATACCACAATCAGTCTGACTGCGGCTTTTTTCTTTGGCGGTTTAATTGGTCTAGAGCGTCAGTATCGCCAACGAACTGCAGGCTTAAGAACTAATATTCTGGTAGCTATTGGCGCTGCGATTTTTGTTGATGCTGGAAATCGTCTGACGGGTCATGATGGGGCTGTGCATGTAATGGCTTATGTTGTCTCTGGCATTGGCTTTTTAGGTGCTGGCGTCATCATGCGCGAGGAAGGTAATGTTCGTGGGATTAATACGGCGGCCACCTTATGGGCCTCAGGAGCGGTGGGTGCCTGTGCTGGTGCAGATCTAATTTTGGAGTCCGGATTGGCGACTTTATTTATTTTGGCTGCTAATACTCTTTTGCGACCTGTGGTGACTTTTATCAATCGTCAGCCACTAGATACCATCTCGGTTGAGGTGACCAATTCGGTATATATCATCACCCCTAAGCATGCTCAAAAGCATGCCTTAAAGCAATTTATTAAGACGCTAGAAGAAGCAGGGTATCAAACCCAAGACGTTGAGGTGCATCAATTTGGAAGTGATGATGTGGAAATACAGGCTGTTTTAACTGCATCGGCTGTTGATGGAGATGAAATGGATCAGTTGATTGCTAAGATTGCTGATCAAGAGTTCGTGACTCAGGCATTCTGGAGCCCTAGTACAACGGATTAAGCTATTTATATGTATTGACACAATATTGAAATATTTTTGGTTCAGTATTGCGTTGTGAATACAAACGCTGCATTTTTAGAATCTATCGTTACCTGCCCTTATTGCCAAGCTTCAGAGGCTATTCAGATTGAGCAGGGCTCTTCTCAGCACTTATATCGTTGCCGCACCTGTAGTGCTATTTTGAAGCCAAAGTCTGGTGATTGCTGCATCTTATGTAGCTTTGGCAATCGTGATTGTTCCAGTTCAGAGCAAAACTTAGCAGCCTAATCAGAGCTCTTATTCCCGGCCACAAAGGCTTGCTAGCATTTTCATCAATGTGTCACGGTTTTTACATAAAATAGACACAATTGATACAGCATTCCATTTTTGGGGAATATTTTGGCCGGCAATCCCGTAGATCCTTTAGTTCATTCAGAAGACCTTGTTGCTGCGGTCGATTTAGGATCGAATAGTTTTCGCATGCTGGTGGCTCAAGCAGTAAACACCCCATCAGGCACTCAGTTACGTCCTATAGATACCTTGCGTGAGACAGTCCGCTTGGCTGCTGGTCTGACTGAAAATAAATTGCTTGGTAATGATGCCTATCAACGGGGTTTGATTGCTATTCGGCGCTTTGGAGAGCGCATTCGCGGCTTTGATCCTGCCAATGTTCGAGCGGTCGCAACGAATACTTTGCGCGTTGCCAAAAATTCCCAACAATTTATAGAAGATGCGCAAGTAGCTCTAGGGTTCCCGATTGAAGTCATTGCTGGGGTTGAGGAGGCACGGCTGATTTATATCGGAGCGGCGCATGAGGTTCAGGCTGTACAGGGTAATAGATTGGTGATTGATATTGGCGGTGGTTCTACTGAATTTATTATCGGCAAAGGCTATGAGCCTAAGTTGATGGAAAGCCTTTATATCGGCTGCGTATCTCACAGTATGCGATTTTTCCCTAAGGGAAATATTGATGCTCATGCCTTTAAGGAGGCTGAGTTGGCAGCTCGCCGTGAAATACAGGTTATTTCTGGCGCGTATTTAAGAAGCGGCTGGAAGCAGGTTATCGGCTCTTCCGGTACCGCTAGAGCTTTAGCTGATCTCATTGGAAATAATCATTTCAATGGCAGTGGCGACGGCTTAACAATGGGCCGCGTCAATAGCTCAAGCGGAATGATTACCCGTGAAGGCCTTAAGAATCTCAAAAAACACCTTCTCAAGTATGAACATGTAAATCAAGTGGAGCTAGAGGGTCTGAAGGATGATAGAAGATCTGTGTGGCCAGGCGGTTTAGCAATTATGTTGGCAGCATTCGATGAATTGGGCATTGAAGAGATGGAAGTAACGGACGCTGCATTGCGTAGCGGTGTCTTATATGACTTACTTGGTCGATCGCAACATCACGATATGCGATATGTGACTGTAGAGCAATTTATGCAACGCTATATCGTTGATCGAGAGCAGGCAGATCGGGTTGGTAAATTAGCTGCTGATTTTTTGCAGCAATTACCAAAGCCAGAATCAGAGAGTAGAGCTGATAATATTGCCCTATTGCAGTGGGCTGCCAACCTACATGAAATCGGCTTATCAATCTCTCACAATGGCTATCACAAGCATTCTGCTTATATAGCGGGCAATGCAGATATGCCTGGGTTCTCTAAGAATGATCAGGCTAGGCTTGCCGCCTTGCTGATTGGACATACTGGCAAACTAGGCAAGCTAGCGAATAATGTTAGCTTTGAAGACTGGCGCATGCTTTTTTGTTTGCGACTTGCTCAAGTGCTGTGTCGCGGCCGCAATGACACCAACTTTCCGAAGGTAAAAGTTTCTGAACATGCTGGCTCGTATTTAGTTAGCCTTTCCAAGGAATGGGTTGCTGAGCATCCTTTGACTGAATTTAGCCTCCTGAAAGAGGCGGCAGAATGGGAAAGGGTAGGGCGCTCCTACCAAGTTAGCTTTAAGTAGATGTGCATTTCAGAATAAAAAAGCCACTTCAATACGAAGTGGCTTTTGTCTTGCAATTAATGCTCTTGACTTATAAACCCAAGAAATGCTTTGCGTAACGCGGGTTGATTTCTGAGAGACGGAGCATTGTCAATAAGTCGGCTGTATTGAAATCTGGATCCCAAGCTGGGGCGCTACAAATTTTGGCGCCAAGCTTCAAGTAGCCCTTGATTAACGGTGGAGGCTGTACATCTAAGCCGCCATTTAATTTATCTAAAGGCAAAGGTAAACGCGGGAAGGCATGGAACTCCGTTGGCGCCATTTGATCATTGCCTAGGGAGTTGTAGAAGCTCGCTGCAAAGTGACCTCCATCAGCCATGGGGATGCTAGCGCAGCCAAGCATAATTTCATAGCCATTCTTTTGCATATACTGAGCCAAGCCGCTCCATAGCGCCATGATGACGGCTCCTGAGCGATAGTCTTGGTGAACACAAGACCTACCGAGCTCAACCAATTTAGGACGTAGGTGATCAATGCGGGATAGATCGAATTCGGAATCAGAATAGAGGCGACCGATTTCTTGTGCCTTATGTGGAGGCAGTACGCGATAGGTGCCAACTACTTTCAGGCTATCTTGATCGCGAATCAATAAATGATCGCAATAAGAGTCAAACTCATCTACATCTAAGCCTTCGACGTTCTTTGGGAGATTGGCGCCCATTTCTTCAGCGAATACTTTATAGCGTAATCTTTGTGCCTCTTTAACCTCGCCCGGTGTGCTTGCCCAAACAATTTGAAATGCCGGTTTTTTAGGCTTATCAATCTGAATCGCAGGAGCAGGAGCTATTTCTCTGAGCTCAGCTCTGGATGTAGTGACAAATTTTTTGCCAAACAGCTTCTTAGCCAACTTTTTGGTGAGTTTTTTAAGGGGATTTGGCTTGATTCCTTTTAAGGCTTTGACCTTTTTAGGGGAAAAGATCTCAAATGAACCAATTGGATTAGGGATGTCAGACATAACTGGCCTTAGTGGATGATTAAAGTGTTAGAAGTAGGGGGATGCAGACTGCGGCCCAGAGTAGAGCAGCTACAAATAGAGCAAGCATGACAGCGGCACTACCAAAATCTTTCGCTCTTTTAGAGAGGTCATGATGTTCGAATGAGATGCGATCGATCGCCGCTTCCACACTGGAATTTAATAGTTCAATAACAAGCACCATCATCAACGAGGAAACTAGTAATGACTTTTCTAGCAGGGTGATCGGCAACAAGAGGGCGACTGGTGTTAGCAAGGCAAATAAAGTCAGCTCTTGTCTAAACGCACTTTCTTCCATAAATGCATAAACCAAACCACACCAAGAGTTCTTGGCTGCATGCCATGCTCTGGCAAGGCCTCGATTGCCCTTATGGGGGTTCTGATCTATGTGATATGGAGAGTTCAAGATACGTTTTTCTTTAGGCTAGTGCTGTTACATGAACTTCTGTTGTTGGTACGGGCTTAAGGTGATTGGCAAATTGCTCTGAGGCCGCTCTCCAGGAGAATTTCTCAGCATGTGCACGTGCTACTTCACGAGGAATTTTCAGGGCCTGCATACAAGCCTCACGCAAGTCTTCGTTCATGGCGCCTGAATTGGAGTTACCCAGCACATCAATCGGGCCGGTCACTGGGTAGGCTGCCACTGGAGTACCACATGCCATAGCCTCGAGTAAAACCAGGCCAAAAGTATCGGTTTTGCTAGGAAATACAAATACATCTGCTGCTGCATACACTTTTGCTAACTCATGCTGCTGAAGAACTCCCAGATAGTTCACTTCTGGATATTTTTCTTTGATTCCAGCCATCGCTGGACCATCTCCTACCACCCACTTTGAACCTGGTAAATCAATTTCTAAAAATGCATTGATGTTTTTCTCAACAGCAACTCTGCCCACGTATAAAAAAATGGGATGCGCAGTATTCAATGCCTTTGAATCTTGCATCTTAAAAATATCCAGATCAACGCCTCTTGACCACAAGACCACATTCTTGAGGCCGTATTTTTCAAGATCATCTTTAACCACAATGGTTGGCGCCATCACAGCCATTGATGGGCCATGGAACCACCGAATAAATGCATAAGTAATTGCCAAAGGGATGCCGGTACGCGCTTTGACGTATTCAGGGAAGCGTGTGTGATAAGCGGTAGAGAATGGCAGGCGATTCTTTACTGCATAGGCGCGAGCTGATAAACCTAGTGGGCCTTCAGTGGCAATATGCATTGCATCCGGTGCAAATTCTTTAATGCGACGAGCAACTTCTTTTCCTGGAAAGAGTGAGAGAGCAATATCCGGGTAGGTTGGGCAGGGGATGGATTTAAAACCTGTTGGTGTAATCATCTCTACTTGATGCCCCATTGCGGTTAATTCAGCGCGGGTTTGTTTTAGGGTGCGGACAACACCGTTTACTTGTGGATCCCATGCATCCGTAATGATCATAATTTTCATAGCGCAGCCTCTTTGATGAGTGATTCGATAGCGGGTTGAAGAGTGATTTGAGGTGACTCAACTGGCTCACCCTTGATCTGTGTCCAGTGAATAATTTTGAGTTCACCTGTTTGTGTTTCAACTAGTGCGGTAAGGCTCTCGACCCAATCACCATCGTTGCAATACAACAAGCCATCAATCTCGCGAATTTCTGCTTTGTGAATATGTCCGCATACAACCCCATCACAACCACGTAGACGTGCTTCTCTGGCCATAATGTGCTCAAAGTCTGCGATATAACTGACGGCATTCTTTACTTGGTGTTTAAGGTATTGCGATAGCGACCAATACTGCAGACCCATCTTGGCGCGGACCATATTAAAGTAACGGTTTATATAAAGAATAAGCGAATAGAGGTTATCACCAACGTATGCAAGCCACTTGGCGTATTGCATCACGCCATCAAACTGATCACCATGGGTGACCCATAGTTTTCTGCCATCTACTGTTGTATGAATTACCTCTTCAACTACCTTGACATCACCAAAAGACATTCCAAAGAATTGTCTGGCGCTTTCATCATGATTTCCGGGAACATAGATGACTTCGGTTCCCTTGCGTGCCTTACGCAAGAGTTTTTGTACTACATCATTATGCGATTGAGGCCAGTAGAAAGATTTTTTCAGTCTCCAGCCATCAATAATGTCACCAACTAGGTAAAATTTATCTGCTTCGTTGTGTTTTAAGAAATCCAGAAGGTAGTCTGCCTGACACCCTGATGTTCCTAGGTGTACGTCTGAAATCCAGATGGCTTTGTAATGCATCATGAAACAGTATTAAGCCTACTGAGTATGAAACTAGAATGACAGTTCCAAGTCAGTTTTATGACGACGTAGCATTTTCCGAATGTGTTTTATATTCCTATAACGTATGAGTCTAAGTAAATACCTCAAACAGCCCCCGTTTCAATATTGGGCTTCTGCATTCTCGTGGGTTTTAGTGTGGGGTCATGTGATTGGCGGATTAGCTACTTTGTCTTTTCAGTTCCCATTTGCCACTCAGGAGGTCAAAAATAGGCATATTCAAAAGTGGTCAAAAAGGTTGCTATCTATTTTTGGTGTTGAATTAAGACTCAAAAATGCAGAAATTCTTCCTGCCACCCCCTATCTGCTGGCATCAAACCATATCTCTTGGATGGATATTCACGCTATTAATGCGTTTAAGCCTATTCGATTTGTTGCAAAATCTGATGTAGAGGGCTGGCCTATATTTGGATGGATGGCGAAACAATTGGGTACGGTATTTATCAGGCGTGATAGCGCTCGTCATGGAAGGCATGTTGCTAACGAAGTGAGTGATGTGCTTAAAGCTGAGTCTGTCTGCATTTTTCCGGAGGGTACATCCACAATAGGTGAGGGCGTCCTGCCATTCAAGCCTAATTTATTTGAATCGGCTGTTATTGCTCAGGCGCCAGTCTATTCCTTGGCAATTACCTATAGATCTTTGTTATCTGGTGACAGAAGTGAGGCGCCGGCATTTGTGGGTGATATGGGCTTGCTCGAATCCATGAATAGGATCCTGAAAGATCGAAAGCTGATAGTAGAACTGGTCTTTTTACCACCCTCAGGGGCCAGTCCAGATGCATCGAGTGACCGAAAGTGGCTGGCATTGCACAGCCAGGAGGCTATCTCTGCTCATATAAAAGGCAATCCTCGGCTGATGTAATAAATGTGTCATCATTTCTAGCTATAAATCTAGTCTAGGAGCGTAAACCAATGACATCGAAGCATAACGAAATGGCCGACTGGTATCGCCGTGCCCAAGAAGAGATTCTGGATAGCATGGACGAGGAGCTTGAAATGGAGCTCGATGATGATCGTCTATCGCACGATGGAAGCGAGAGCTCTCAAATTCCACGTAATGTCTACTTTCGTGAGCTTTTTAGACTTCAGGGTGAATTAGTTAAGCTCCAAGACTGGGTTGTAGCCAATAAACTCAAAGTTGCAGTCTTATTTGAAGGTCGTGATTCTGCAGGTAAGGGCGGCGCGATCAAGCGAATCACTCAGAGACTTAACCCGCGTGTATGCAAAGTGGTTGCCCTACCTGCGCCAAACGAGCGCGAGAAAACACAGTGGTACTTTCAAAGATATATATCCCAGTTGCCTGCTGGCGGCGAGATCGTTTTATTTGATAGAAGTTGGTACAACCGTGCTGGCGTTGAGAGGGTAATGGGTTTTTGTACTGATGATGAGTACGAAGAATTTCTAAGAACAGTTCCTGACCTTGAGCGCATGATGATTAGTTCAGGCGTTATCTTGATCAAGTACTGGTTCTCTATCTCAGATGACGAGCAATATAACCGCTTCATGATGCGTATTCATGATCCGTTAAAGCAGTGGAAGTTAAGCCCAATGGACCTGGAAGCAAGAAGGCTTTGGGAGGCTTATACAAAGGCCAAAGAAACCATGCTTGAACGTACGCACATTCCTGAGGCTCCTTGGTGGGTGGTCGCCGCCAATGATAAGAAAAAAGCACGTCTCAACTGCATTACGCATTTATTGAATCAAATTCCCTATCAAGAGATTGATCACCCAGAGATTACTTTGCCAAAGCGCGTGCACAATCCAGACTATCTACGTGGGCCAGTACCGCCTGAAATGTATGTTCCAGAGGTTTTCTGAAGGCTTATTTTTCGAGCTTAGATAGATTGCCGTCCCACGTGAAGACAATATCTTTGTTAGCCTTCAGCAAGTTTTTATCTTTGCCAGGATACGTGACTCTTGATAGCAGATCTTGAATCATGTTGAGATGAGCAACTTTTTTATCGTTCGCTTTCACGATGATCCAGGGTACATCCTTAGGGCTAGTTTTTTCTAGCATGTCATTTCTACACTTGCTATAGGCATTCCAATATTTCTGCGCTTGCTGATCAATCGGGCTAATCTTCCATTGCTTGAGTGGATCCTTAGCTCTATCTGCAAGACGAGCAGCCTGTTCCTTTTTAGAGATATCTAAATAATATTTAAGAATAGTCATGCCTGAGCTGGCCAAGATGGACTCAAACTCATTTACGGTTCCCATAAAGTTGGCATATTGCGGCTTGGTACAGAAATTCATGACCTTCTCAACGCCAGCACGGTTGTACCAACTGCGATTGAATAGAACAAAGTCACCTTTCTTGGGTAGTTCTGCTACATATCTTTGAAAGTACCATTCAGCAGATTCGCTATCAGATGGTTTGCCAAGTGCAACCACGCGAGTTTCTCTAGGGCTTAAGTGTTGAGTGATGACTTTAATAGTGCCATCCTTGCCTGCCGTATCACGGCCCTCAAGAATGACCAATATTTGATCACCTTTGCTTATTAAACTATTTTGTAGCTTAACCAACTCAATTTGCAATAAACGAAGTTGATCATCATAGCTAGATCGCTCTAGTTTATCTTTGCCTTTTTGGCCCATTAGCTTGCTTCATTTGTATTTGATGGCTGTGGAGGAGCAGACTTTTTGGAGGCAGCTTTTTTAGCAGGCGCTTTCTTCGTGGGCGTCTTTTTGGCGGCGACTTTCTTTACGGGAGCCTTCTTCGCAGGAACCTTTTTTGTCACAGCTTTCTTGGCCGGAGCTTTTTTGGTAGCTACTTTTTTATCTAACCTATCCAGTGCTTTTCCAAGCTTGTCTATGAGCTTTTCTCTATCGGACTCTAATTTATCAAGCTTTTTTAATAGCTGCTTTACTAATTTCTTCTGGCTCATGCTGATTCCTAGGTGGATTGGTATATCTAATTACCCGATCCTACGTTTTATTTCTCCTATTTTCAAGCATATGTGACACATATATGTCAGTTTTGTGACATCGCTTGTAAGAAAGAAATATATATTTCGATATAATTGGAAATATGAAAAATACTGATGCTATCAAGGTGTTCCTGGCGCTGGGCCAAGAGACCCGCTTAAATATCTTTCGTTTGGTGGTGCAGCGTGGAGATACTGGATTAACGCCTAGTGAGATTATTGAAAAATTAGGTATTGCCAATGCCACACTCAGCTTCCACCTTAAAGAACTGGTTGGCGCTGATCTATTCTCAGTAGAGCGTCAAAGTCGCAATCTCATCTATCGACCCAATGCAAACTTAGTTCAAGAGTTAAGCGGGTTCTTACTTGAAAACTGCTGCGGTGGAAATTCTTGTGAGTCAGTAAAGAAAAAGAAAGTGATTTGCAAATGAAAAGACTTCATGTTCACGTGGCGGTGACTGACATTCCATCCTCTATTCCTTTTTACGCGAAGATGTTTGGGTGTGGGCCAACTATTCTTAAGGGCGATTACGCAAAATGGCAGCTAGAGGATCCTAAAGTTAATTTTGCTATTTCAGCTCGTGGAGCCCCCATGGGTATTAATCATTTAGGTATTCAGGTAGAAAACAATATTGAGCTTGAAGAGATGAAGATGCGCCTCGATACGATTGACGAGGGGGTAATCGAGGAGATGGGTACCGCATGTTGTTATGCAAAATCAGATAAGTATTGGGTCAATGATCCTGCAGGTATTCCATGGGAAACATTTCATACCCTAGACACAATCCCTGTTTTTAATACTGCTCAAAGCGGGGACGATGCATGTTGTGTGCCGCCAACCTTGACAGCAGTATCAGTGGCATCTATTACAAAAAAATCTTGCTGTTAATTAATTAAGGATCAGTAATGAAGCAATACAACATCTTATTTCTATGCACTCATAATTCCGCCCGATCTATTCTGGGTGAGGCATTAGCGTCTACCCATCCTAGTGGTAAGTTTGTCGGCTACTCTGCTGGCTCAACTCCGGGCACCAGTGTTAACCCCATTGCTAGAGAAATTGCCGTGGAGATGGGTATGGACCCTGCAAAATTAAAGTCCAAGAGTTGGGACGTATTTGGAGTGCCTGACGCTCCTAAGATGGATTTTATTATTACCGTTTGTGACAATGCAGCTGGTGAGCAGTGCCCATTTTGGCCGGGTAGTCCAGCAACTGCCCATTGGGGCTTTCCTGATCCATCAAAAGTAGAGGGTTCCGACATGGAGAAAAAGACGGCTTTTGTTGAGGTCATGAATGGACTTAAGAAGCGCATTGATATTCTTGCATCAATGCCGTTGGAGAAATTAGATTCGATGAGTCTCAAAGAAATTCACGCCAAATCATGAGTACAGTTACTAGCAAACTTTCCTTTTTAGATCGATATCTCACTGTTTGGATCTTTGCTGCCATGGCGGCAGGTATTGGCTTGGGATATTTTGTCCCTGGAGTAGAGGGATTCATTAATTCTTTTCAATCTGGTACTACCAATATCCCAATAGCCATTGGATTAATATTGATGATGTATCCACCTTTTGCGAAGGTGAAGTACGAAGACTTGCCTGACGTCTTTAGAGACAAGCGGATCTTTGGATTGGCATTCTTACTCAATTGGATTGTTGCACCTACGTTGATGTTTTTCTTGGCCATCATTTTTGTGCCCAATCAGCCGGATTATATGGCCGGCTTAATACTCATTGGGATAGCGCCTTGTATTGCAATGGTGATTGTCTGGAACGATATTGCTAAAGGCTCAACAGAATATGCCGCTGGTTTGGTTGCCTTTAATGCCGTCTTCCAAGTACTGTTCTTTAGTCTGTATGCCTATTTCTTCTTGACAGTTCTACCGCCATATTTTGGTTTTGCAGGCTCCGTTGTCAATATTACTATTGGCGAGATTGCTAAGACAGTTGCTATCTATCTAGGCGTTCCTTGTGTGGCTGGCTTCTTAACGAGATATATTTCACTCAAATTTGTGTCGAGAGAGTCGTATCAAGATGCATTTGTTCCAAGAATTGGAAAGCTCACATTAATTGCCTTGCTCTTTACTATAGTGGTGATGTTTAGTTTGAAGGGTAAGTTAATTCTTCAGTTACCAATTGATGTCATTACTATCGCAATTCCATTGTTAATCTTCTTTGTAGTGATGTTCTTACTGACATTCTTTATCACCATAAAAATGGGTATTGAATATAAGCGCTGCTGCACTTTATCTTTTACGGCATCTAGTAATAACTTCGAGTTAGCCATTGCCGTTGCAATAGCAGTGTTTGGCATTAACTCGGGAGCTGCATTCGCTGCGGTGATTGGACCTTTGGTAGAAGTGCCCATTATGGTGGGCTTAGTCTCGGTTGCACTCATGCTTAAAGAGAAGCTCTTCCAGGCCGCCTAATTTGGCTGTAAATTCTTGCTTTCCATAACTGGAGATAAGATAGAATTCATCTTTCTCTTATCTGTTAGGCAGCATTCAAAATGTTAAGTCGCTCTCTATTTCTACTGATGTGTTTGTTGTTAGCAGCTTGCTCTACACCGCAAAGTGAATTTGGCGTCTATCAACAATCTGATGGCACGATTGGTGTACATGCGCCTAAGACTGCAAAAGAGAGCGAGGCCCAGGAAGCTGCTCTTGCAGAATGCAAGAAGCAGGGCAAAAGAACTGTGACGATTCTAGAAAGCAGAAAAACGGTCAATGACCGTTTTCCCTTAACTTATATCTATCTTTGTAGATAGTGGCGATTAGTTAGCCCGCCATTGATTGGATCTTAGCTAAGCAACCACTTCTTAATCGACTTGTTGACGCACATTGCATCTAAAGCAAGACCAAAGAACTCAGAGCCATTGGTAACCATGCTTTCGATTGCCTCCACTTTGCCAGACTTGATGCCACGCAAATAGGTTGCAGTACGGTAACGCAAGAAGTGCTCAGTTTCGCCACTTTCATTCTCGGTTGGGCAGATTTCTAGACTGCCATAGCGAGTTTCTGGGTTAATGTTGAGAACGGCTAGGCTCAAAGCCCCAACCAATTTCTCAGGCACTGGGATAGGTACATAGGAGTAGAGGGAGATCATCATTTCCTCTTCGTCTACTTCAATGATGTGATCAATATCCAGCACATCTTTTTCAGTTAACTCAGTCTCGCCAGAATCGCCACCACCAAATGTGGATTCAAACTGCAACATAGCAGTATTGCTTCCTTTGGATATCTCGATCATGTCAGGGTAGCCAAGCAAACCTTTCCACCAATACATCAGTGAGAAAGTGCAGGGCTTTACTTCAACCAATCCCTTGTTGGTAGACTTTGCAAAATACAGACCGTAAAACTCATCATCTTGCTCAAGACCATATTGGTCTACTTTAGGTGATTTAGATGAAGCGGGTTTTGCAGTCTTCTTGGCAACTTTCTTCGCTACAGGCTTTTTGGCCGCAGGTTTCTTTGCCACTGATTTTTTAACTGCTACTTTTTTGGCAGCAGGATTCTTTGCGGCCACTTTCTTGGCTGCTGGTTTTTTCACTACCTTTTTGACTGTCTTTTTGCTTACCACTCTCTTAGCGGCAACTTTCTTGACAGCTTTTTTAACAGGGGCTTTTTTTACCACCTTGGTAGCTACTTTCTTTTTTGCTGGTGACTTCTTTGTAGCCATGGTTTATTACCCTTCTTTCGGTAGTTATTGTGCTTGATGCACTATCTGATATTACTGCAAATTCCCTGGGGAATTCGCCTTTCCTATATGGGGTTTTTCCTGCGGATTACAAGGGTAGGGGTGAAATAAATAGATGGACGTAGCCATTGTTCTTGCAATGCAGGGTTGCTACACTAAAAGCGTGAAGTTTTGTCTAACCTAAATATGAAGAGGGTCTATGTTTCCTGAATATCGCGAACTCATCACCAAGCTGAAAACGACAGATCGTCATTTCTCACATTTATTTGATAAGCATAACAATTTAGATCAAAAGATCCAAAGAATGGAATCCCATTCAGAGCCGAGTACCCCAGAAGAAATCGAGACCTTAAAAAAAGAAAAGCTCCTTTTAAAAGATCAGATTTATGCCGTCTTAAAGAAGGCAAGCAACTAGCTAATTAACTAAGCAAGCAATAAGTTGGAAAAGCCTAGGTTTTGTAGATCTAGGCTTTTTTCAGGAAACAGGCTTTGAGTAGCATATTGCCTGCTTCTGTTTTGCAGTCGACTTCGTGATCACCTGATACCAGACGAATCCCTTTAATCTTGGTGCCAACCTTCAGGGTGGTGGAAGAGCCTTTGACCTTGAGGTCCTTAATGAGGGTGACTGTATCGCCATCTGCCAATAAATTTCCATTGGCATCTTTCACAATGAGCCCAGCCTCAGCCTCTTCTGCAACAGCAGCCATAGGCCATTCATGACCGCACTGGGCACAAACGTAATTTTCCCCATCGGGGTAGGTCATATCTTCCTGGCAGGCAGGACACTTTGGTAGATTATCTGTGCTCATTGACTCATTTTAGTCTACGGGTGATCAGTCTTGTCCCGCATTTAGCACTCGATTTAGAATGGTTAGGTGAATAAAACCCTGAAGATTTCTCTTATTGCTCTGATAGGCTGTCTTGCCATAATAGGTTTGGGTGCATGGTATGCATCATCTTTTGTAAATCCTGCCCAGGTAACCAAGCTCCTGAGTGCTTCGGTCAAAGAGGCTACTGGGCGTGAGTTGAAAATCGCCGGTCCAGTAAGTCTGAGTCTTTTCCCATCAATTAGCGTAAAAGCCGAACAGGTATCTTTGAGCAATGCCTCATGGGCAAGCAACCCTGATTTGTTTGTATTCAAGCATATTGAATTAGATATTAGGATACTTCCGCTTCTGAAAGGTAGCGTTGAAATCAGCAGAATCGGTATAAGAGGGCTAGAGTCGAACTTACAAACCAATAAAGCTGGGGAGGGTAATTGGAACCTCACTCCACCTACGATAGTTGCCAGTGGTTCAGTAACGCAGTCTGCAAATAGCGACTCCTCTAATAACGCCCTTGTCTCCATTAACACTCTTGATGTCGTAGATGCCCATATCAATTATCAAGACGGAGAAAAAGCAGCCAGCCCGATTAGCATTCCCAAAATTTCTTTAGACGCTAGCGATGGAAGGTCTACGATTCTGGTAGATGTTCAGCGCGCTAACTACACCCTAAATCTAAAGGGTAAAACAACTTCACTGCGTAATGCTTACTTCGCCTGGAATCAATCTCCAGTAAACCTAGATCTCGATTTAGTTCTAACCTTAAACGGTAAGTCGCTTGCAATTACGGGCGATATTGATAAAAAGCCAGATCTATTGCCAAAATTCAATATCAATCTCAATTCAAAATCCTTTGATTTAGGACCTTTAGCGGGTTCTGTTGCTATTGCTGGATCAGCTGGAAAAACTCCTCAAGCATCTACACACAAGACCCAAGGAAAGTATTTATTCTCCGATGATGCTCTGCCTTTTGATCTTTTGCCTTTGGCTGACGGCTCGATCAACATTAATATTACTGAGCTTGGGATTCCGCATCAGGCGCCGTTTACTAACTTCAAAACAACACTCCGATTTCAGAAGGATAGGATTGATGCGAGCGATGTCAGCTTTAATGTAGGCAAGGGAAGTGCCCAAGCACAACTTTCCATTGCTCAGTTCACCAGCCCTACGCCTAAGATTTCTGTGAAGGGTATTGCTAAAGACTTTACCTTAGAGCAAATTATTGCCGTCACTGATTCAAGCTCTAGAGTATCTGGTGGTGATGCAAAAGTCGCTTGGAGCTTGCAGGGGAGCGGGATGAGCCCACATCAAATAGCTAGTCGAGCTAATGGCGCTATTCAGGTTTCACTAGGGCAAAGTAAATTAGATTCAAAGTTCATCAATAAAGGCGGGGACTTTGTTATCACTGTAATAGATGCTATCAATCCAATGTACAAGAAATCCAATCAAACTATCTTAAATTGTGCAGTTGCTTACCTACCCATCAATAGTGGAATGGTAAATATTCAGAATTCAGTTGGCATTGAGACGGACCGTCTTGATATCACCTTGGCGGGCACGATCAATCTTGCCGACGAGGCTCTCAATATCAATATTAATCCAAGAGAAAAATCAGGCCTTACAACGGGCTTGAATCTGGCCGGACTTGTAAAAATTGAGGGAACCTTACAAAACCCGCAAACTGGAGTGAATAAGGCAGGGGTGGTGAATAGCGCCGTCTCCATTGGGCTAGGTTTCTTAACCGGCGGTATTAGTATTGCGGCGGAGAATGCTAAATCATTAGCGACCAAGTCGCAGCCATGTAAAACAGCGCTGCACTCTTGGTCTGATATCTATCCTGCTAGCAAGTAAGACTAGCTAAGCTCGTAAACCAGCCTTTTAAAAAACTAAGCCGCTAACAAAGAGACTGAATAAAGAAATAAAGATGCTGGCAAAAAAAGCGGTCCAGAAGCTAGAGATCGTAAAACCACTTACTACTGCAGAAACCAGCATCAACACCAAAGCATTAATCACGAGCAAGAAGAGGCCCATAGTTACTACCGTTAACGGTAGCGTGAAAAGAATGAGCAAAGGCTTAACGATCGCATTGGCAAATCCTAATAGGAGGGCGGCAATTAATAATGAGCCGCCATCCGCAAAGCGCAAGCCACTAAAAATATAACTGGCAACCCAAAGGGATAAAGAAGTTAAGCCCCACTGAACTAGAAATAGAGTTAAGTTGCTCATGGATGATTCCTTTGCTGGTGTTGTAAGGATTTTATGCCTAATGGCTATATTAGCAGTTGATTAATAGTGCGGGGGGATTTCATCTTGAGGGCTTGCGCCTCCGCCTCCGCTACCGCTGGCTTGTTCTTTAATTGCCTTTAATTCGCGATACAGAAATTCGATTTGCTGCTGTTGCTTGTAGACGGTCTCATTGAGCTTTTCAATTAAGTCTTCTGTGAAGCTCAATTTGATTTCTAGATTAGTGATGCGTTCTTCAGACATAACTTACTTTCTATTCTGAGATAAGCTCAAAGCGCCCATCTTCCATTTCTGCTTTTGGCCTAATCCAAAAATCATGAGATTGCATGGATTCATAAACGTAGGCTGGCTCAAGATTTGCCTCTACGTTAGCCAAGAAGACCACTTTATAAAATCCACCAGTCTTAATGTGACGCAATCTACTGCCTGGCTTAAAGAGGCCATCGTCAGGATCGGCCATTTTGGGTTTACTCATGTCAACAATGCACTTTCTCGGTATGATCTAGCGATGGCAAATTCCATCCCATACTCCATTCTAGATATATCTCCGATTCCCCAGGGTTTTACTGCTGCCGATGCACTGCGCAACTCCTTGGATGTGGCAAGGCATGCTGAAAAATGGGGCTATACCCGCTATTGGGTGGCAGAACATCACAATATGACGGGCAATGCGAGCTCTGCAACTGCAGTCTTGATTGGCTACATCGCTGCTGGCACCTCCCATATCCGGGTGGGCTCAGGTGGCGTTATGTTGCCAAATCATGCTCCCTTAGTGATTGCTGAGCAATTTGGCACCCTAGAAGCTTTATACCCGGGAAGAATTGAGCTTGGCTTGGGTCGTGCACCCGGCACCGACCAAATGACTGCCAGGGCATTGCGTAGGGATTTATTGGGTAGTGATGATCGTTTTCCACAGGATGTCCGTGAGTTACAGCATTATTTTGGCCCGCTACAAGAAGGACAATCTGTAAAAGCAATACCGGGAGTGGATAGCAATGTTCCCATCTGGATTTTGGGTTCTAGTTTGTATGGGGCTCAATTAGCCGCTCACTTTGGCTTACCTTATGCCTTCGCCTCTCACTTTGCGCCAGAGCAACTTTTAGAGGCAATGAAGATTTATCGTGAGCTCTTTAAGCCATCGGCACAACAAGATAAACCCTATTCAGCATTTGTGATGAATGTAGTTGCAGCAGATACCGATGAAGAAGCTCAATATCTGTTTACTACTTTGCAACAAAATGTTGTCAGAATGCGGCGCAATACTCGCGGGCAATTACCACCCCCAATTGCTGACATGAATGAATTTTGTGCGCCTCATGAGCAAGCGGCGGCAGATCATACCTTGCAGGTTTCAGTGGTTGGTTCGCTAGAGACGGTAAAGCGGGGGATGCGTCGTTGGTTGGATCTGACTGGCGCAAACGAAATCATCATGACTGGGCAAATTTTCGATCATCAAGCTCGTCTCAGATCATTTGAGATCGCCGCACAGGCCGCGCAAAGCCTATAAGATCGCTACGTTGTAATCTGCGGTAATGAATACTTGTTCTTTTGCAGCCTGATTCGCAAATCGCAGCACTGCATTGTCTTTGCTGATTAAGAAGCAGGGCTTTGCGGTGTAAGCCAGGTCTAAAAAGACTTGGTCATCCGGGTCTTGGCATAGCCAGGGTGCTTTGGCTAAGTTTTTATCATCCATCATGCTTGCTAAACCATGCCATTTCTGGCGAATTTGCTCTTGTTGTACTTCATCGAGCGAAAACAGGGGGCGAGCAATCACATCAGCAAATTCTTCTAAAGTGTTTGGAGTTGCGAGCGCATTTATTTTGCCTTCGATCAGCGCTTGCTTTAAATGAAGCGCTCTAAAGTCATTAAAGACAAAAAGATCTAGCAGGACATTGGTATCGAAAACTACTACCTTCATTTCTAACGCCTATTGATTGTTGCGCCAAATCTCTGGGGTAATAGTGACCTGCCCTTTATCAGAGGAGACGTAAGCCTCACCATCTTGAACATTGACATGAATCACCATGCTGCGCTCAACCAACTTGTTCAGCTCTTCCGCTTGTTCTGCTGGTATAGAGATTATTTGTAAATTGCGAGCACGAGTTAGTTTGTTGGCAATGCCATCCCACCAGATTTTGCTGGTATGTCCGCCGTAGCAATAGACAATCACTTGATCAGAACGACCACAGGCTTTCAGAATACGACGCTCGTCTGGTTGACCGATTTCAATCCACAACTTGATTGCATCGGTAAGATCTTTAATCCACAGATCGGGTTCGTCGGTATCACTCAAACCCTTTGTAAACACTAGATCCTCATTTGCCTGCAATGCAAAGGCGATGATGCGGATCATCATCCGCTGCTCAGTCTCAGAAGGGTGCTTAGCAATAGTTAATGAATGGCTGCCATAGTAGTGGCGGTCAGAATCTGCGACATGAAGGTCGACTTTGTGGATAGTTGCGCGTAGAGCCATGACGTATTATCGCCTTTATGAACCAACTCCTGGCCTGAGCTAACCTATAACCAGTATTATTTGGCTTGGGGCTCCTGATGAGCCTGGAAATACCTCAAAGTACTGTGTACCGTAAAAACCCATGATCCGTATTACTGAATTACGTCTGCCAATTGACCATGCTCCAGAAGCTCTGGAGAAGGCGATATTGAAGCGCCTCAATTTAGACGCTAAAGACTTAATACGATTTGAGGTCTTTAAGCGTAGTTACGATGCTCGAAAGAACGTCGCTCTCTCTTTTATCTATACAGTAGACTTATCTGCAAAGCATGAAGATGTTCTTCTGAAGCAATTTTCTGGAGATCTTCATGTAAGACCATCCCCGGATACGAACTATCACTTTGTAGCAAAAGCCCCTGAAGCTATAGATTCTGGAAAAGCACTGCGCCCAGTAGTCGTTGGATTTGGCCCATGCGGTATTTTTGCCGCTCTAGTATTGGCGCAAATGGGTTTTAAGCCTATCGTTCTTGAGCGCGGCAAGAAAGTTCGCGAACGCACGCAAGATACCTGGGGCTTATGGCGTAAGAATGTTTTAAATCCAGAATCCAATGTGCAATTTGGAGAGGGCGGTGCTGGTACGTTTTCAGATGGTAAGTTGTACAGTCAGATCAAAGATCCTAAGTTTTATGGGCGCAAGGTCATTCATGAGTTTGTGAAAGCTGGCGCTCCCGCAGAAATTACCTATGTAGCTAAGCCGCATATCGGCACCTTCCGCCTAGTTGGCGTAGTCGAGAAAATGCGTCAGGAAATTATTGACTTAGGTGGTGAGATTCGGTTCTCGCAAAAGGTGATTGGCTTTGATATTGAGAATGAGCAAATTACAGGGGTCAAGATTGAAGGGCAAGAAGATCTACCTGCCAACCATGTCATCTTGGCTCTGGGGCACAGTGCACGGGATACCTTTGAAGCCTTGCATCATGCCGGTGTCTTCATGGAATCTAAGCCCTTTTCTGTTGGCTTTCGGATTGAGCATCCCCAATCACTGATCGATAAAGCACGCCTGGGCCCTCATGCTGGCAATGAGTTAATTGGCGCGGCAGATTACAAATTGGTTCATCACGCCAAAAATGGTCGTTCCGTCTATAGTTTTTGCATGTGCCCTGGTGGGACAGTGGTCGCTGCCACCTCCGAGCCGAATCGAGTTGTAACCAATGGCATGAGCCAATATTCTCGTAACGAACGAAATGCCAATGCGGGAATCGTTGTTGGCATTACTCCAGAAGATTACCCGGGTGGCCCATTGGCGGGAATTGAGTTTCAGCGTGCTATTGAATCAAAGGCTTTTGAATTAGGTGGTAGAACTTATGAAGCGCCGGGTCAACTGATTGGCGACTTTTTAGAAGGCAAGCCTTCAACTCAGTTCGGTAGCGTCATGCCGTCATATAAGCCCGGCGTTCATTTAACGGATCTGGCAGATAGCTTGCCCGCTTATGCCATTGAGGCCATTCGTGAGGCGATTCCCGCTTTTGAAAAGCAAATCAAAGGCTTCTCTATGAAAGATGCTGTTTTAACTGGTGTGGAGACACGCACTTCTTCCCCTTTGCGAATTACTCGAGGCGCCAACTATCAGAGTCTGAATATCAAAGGCCTTTATCCAGCGGGAGAGGGTGCTGGCTATGCCGGTGGAATCTTGTCGGCAGGTGTTGATGGGATTAAAGTAGCAGAAGCAGTCGCGCTAGACTATCTGTCAAAGTAAATATCACATAAGAACCCCATGAATTCTGCAGTAACTCATTCATCGACCGAAGAAAAAGAAGTTCTTTTTCATCCGGAGTTATTGAAGAGGTTTGATATTAATGGACCGCGCTATACCTCTTATCCAAGTGCAGATCGATTTCATGGGGATTTTTCTGAGGCTGATTATCTAGGGGCATTAGAGCGGGTGGCTAAAGCGAATGAGCCGCTGTCTTTATATTTTCATTTGCCGTTTTGCCCCAATATTTGCTATTACTGTGGTTGCAACAAGATCATCACCAAGGATCATGGGCGTAGCGCTAAATATATCAAGTATCTTGCCAAAGAAATGGCCATGGTTACTAAAGCCATGGATGCTCAGAAAAAGATTCCCGTTACGCAATTGCATTGGGGTGGAGGCACGCCTACTTTTTTATCTCATGAAGAGATGACCGAGTTGATGAAGCACACTCGCGAGCATTTTGAACTGCTGCCTGACGGTGAGTATTCAATTGAGATTGATCCACGCCGTGTTACTGAGCAAGATATTGCACTCTTGGCTGATCTGGGCTTTAACCGCATTAGCTTGGGTGTTCAGGATTTCAACTTAGCAGTTCAAGAGGCTGTTCATCGCGTGCAAACGATTGAAGAAACTCAAGCGGTGATGGATTGGTCCCGAAAGTATGGATTTAAATCACGCAGCGTCGATTTAATCTACGGTCTACCAAAGCAAACACCGGAAACGTTTAAAGAAACGGTGGATGCAGTGCTGGCCATGAATCCAGATCGCTTGTCTGTTTACAACTATGCGCATTTGCCGCATATCTTTAAGCCGCAACGCCGCATTGCTGAATCTGATTTGCCTGCTGCTGCTGATAAGTTGGATATTTTGTCTAATACCATCGCACGGTTAGGCGAGGCTGGCTATGTCTTTATTGGCATGGATCATTTTGCTAAGCCTGATGATGAATTGGCTATAGCCCAAAAAGAAGGAAGGTTGCATCGCAACTTCCAGGGTTACTCCACCCAGGCGGAGTGCGATCTTTTGGCATTTGGAGTCTCTTCTATTGGTAAAGTGGATGATTGCTACTCTCAGAATGTCCGTACTTTGGATGAATATTACGAAGCATTAGATGCGGGTCGCTTACCGGTACTCCGAGGTTTGCGTCTTGATAAAGATGATCTTCTGCGCCGTGAGTTAATTGGTGAGTTGATGTGCCAATTCGCCTTAGACACCAAAGCGTTTTCAATATCGCATCAAATTGAATTCTCAAATTACTTTAAGACGGAAATGGAAGAACTCAAGAGTCTAGAGGAGGCCGGTCTCCTCAGCTGGGAGGGTGAAAGTATTCTGGTTCCCACGAAGGGTCGCCTCCTGGCTAGACGAGTGGCCATGACTTTTGATCGGCACCTCCGGGAATCCCAGGCTAAAGGGACTTATTCCAAGGTTTTGTAGTGTCAAACCTTAAGCAATTTGATTTAGATCAAATGCACTCAAAAATACTGTTGCTTTTTAGCAAAGAAAAAAATCCCAGGGGCTGTTGATTTGATTTGTATCAAATCGCCCACTCTGTATCAATTCGAAAATGATTTCATCGAAATTGATAACAAAAAGGGAAACCATCATGCGTATTAAATCACTCGTAGGAGCAATGGCTGCAGTTGTATCTTTAGCCCCAATCGCGGCTCAAGCCCAGGCACAAGAAAATCCTTGGATGGTGCGTGTACGCGCGGTGGATCTGCTTTGGCAAAATGGACAGTCTGGCCTGGTTCAAGCCGCAAACGTAAAAGCTAAAAATCAAGTTATTCCTGAGTTTGATGTTTCTTACTTTTTCACAAAAAATATTGCAGCTGAATTGGTGTTGACATGGCCGCAACAGGTGAATATTACTTATGGCCCAGGTAATGCCAACGCCGGTAAGATTACAGCTTTACCGCCATCACTTTTAGCCCAGTACCACTTTACTGACTTAGGTGCTTTTAAACCTTATGTTGGCGCTGGCATCAATTACACCATCTTTGGAAATCGTCAAAATTTCCCTGCGCTCGGAAATCAGGTACAAGTTGATCAGTCAAGCGTTGGTTTTGTTGGTCAAGTTGGCATGGATTACATGTTGGATAGAAATTGGGGTTTAAACGTTGATGTGAAATATGCAACTATGAGTACCAATGTAACTGGTAGCGGAACGCTTGCCGGTGCATCTGGCAAGTTGACATTGAACCCGTGGATGCCAGCAGTTGGCGTAACTTACAAGTTCTAAGAATTCAGTACTTGGGTCTTGAGATAGGGCTCCTTAGGGGCTCTATTTTTTTGTCTCAAAATTACCGGGATAAGTCATCGACGAGTTTTTCAAACCCCCCTTCATTAAAGGTGAAATTATTAAACCGATGCAATTTAGCGTGGTCTGGCGGCTCTATTCTCCGCTTAGCATATTGATCCCAGTGAGCAAGCTTCCATTCGTCTCTTGGGTCAGCTCGTTTCTCCATCCGCTTTTTGGCTTCAGACTCCTCTAGGTCAATCCAAGCAACCTGAATAGAGGTCTGTGGGGGCACCCCCAATTTCTGCGCATCAAACATCTTGCCACTCTGAATCTCCTTCGAGAATGGGCCGATCAGAATGACATTTACCCCTAAAAGCAAATTCTCCCTGGCGATATTAATGAGACCTTGGTACTCCCAATCGCGCAGATTCTCAAGGTAGAAGGGGCTGTCACGGTCATTTGGGTTCTGAGTAGTGAGGCCCATGACATGGGCGCTGAAGTCGCCATACACGGTGTCTTTATCTAAAAAGAAAAAATCTTCTCCAGTTTTCTCAATAATTAGAGGCAGAGCCTTTTTGGCTAAAGTCGACTTTCCAGTGCCGGCATGTCCCGCAAAGAGGATCAGGCGGGGCGCATAAGGAGTTAATTTACAGACCATAAGTAGCTAGTCTCGCAGAAATAAGTGGAAATATCTCCTCTTTTAGGGAAGTGACGATAATGTTGCCATGGCCTTAATCGTACTCACTGATGCAAAACTGGCTTTTGGCCACGTTGACCTCCTCGCAAACACTGCTTTTTCACTGGAATCCGGTGAACGTGTTGGCTTAATTGGCCGCAATGGCACTGGTAAATCTTCCTTGTTGAAGATATTGGCTGGTATAGAAAAGCTGGACGATGGTCTCTTGCAGTATCAGCAAGGCCTCAGAATCGCATATGTTCCCCAAGAGCCTATATTTGAGGCGGAAGAGACTATCTTCGAGGCAGTTTCCAAAGGTGTTGCTCAAGCAAAAGCCTTGCGCGAGGAATACGAGGCCCTCAGCGTTGGCGAGTGGGATGATGCATCCCATGATCGCCTTGACGAAGTGCAATCGCAATTAGAGGCCTTGAGCGGCTGGAATTGGGAGCAACGTGTTTATGAAACATTAGACCGTTTGCACTTGGAGTCTGATCTCAAAATCAATACACTTTCTGGCGGTACTAAGAAACGGGTTGCCTTAGCGCGTGCTTTAGTTGAGATGCCTGACGTGCTACTACTTGATGAGCCAACCAACCATTTGGATTTGGATTCGATTGCGTGGTTGGAAGAACTTCTTAAGGAGTATCAGGGTTCAGTAATTTTGATTACCCATGATCGCGCCTTCTTGGATAACGTCTGCACCCAGATTGTTGAGCTCGATCGCGGCATTCTGCGTAGTTACCCAGGTAACTTTACTCAATATGAAGTATTAAAAGAGCAAGAGCTCAACTCTGAATCCTTAGCTAATGCTCGTGCCGATAAATTATTGGCGCAAGAAGAGGTCTGGATTCGTAAAGGGGTTGAGGCTCGCCGTACTCGAAGCGTTGCCCGAATTGCCCGTTTAGAAAAATTACGGAGTAGCCGTGCCGAACGCAGAGATGCGATGGGGCAGGTGAAGTTGGCTGTTTCTGCTGGAGATCGAAGCGGCAAGATTGTGGCTGATCTTCAAAACGTCAGCAAAACCTACGACCGTCCAATCGTGAAAGATTTCACGGCAACGATTTTGCGCGGCGATAAGGTTGGTTTACTGGGTCCTAATGGCGCAGGTAAAACAACTTTGCTGAAATTAATTTTGGGAACTATTGCACCAGACTCCGGTACTGCAACTATGGGTACACGTATTGAGGTGGCCTACTTTGACCAAATGCGCGAAGGTTTAGATCTCAATGCTTCGCTGGAAGATTACATTAGCCCAGGTAGCGAGTGGATTGAAATCAATGGTAATAAAAAGCACGTTAAAAGTTACCTGAGTGATTTCTTATTTGCTCCAGAGAGAACCAATTCCCCGGTAAGTACTTTGTCGGGCGGTGAGCGTAATCGTTTATTGCTAGCACGTCTATTTGCGCGGCCTGCAAACGTCTTGGTCTTGGATGAACCAACAAATGACTTGGATATTGATACTTTGGATTTGCTTGAGCAACTCCTGCAAGACTATAAGGGCACGGTCTTCTTGGTTAGTCATGACCGTTACTTCCTAGATAACGTCGTCACCAGCATTATTGCCAACGAAGGTGATGGCTTCTGGCGTGAGTACGAGGGAGGTTATGAGGATTGGAAAATCCAGAAAGCGCGCTCAGACAAAATTCGTGCAGCGAATGGAAATGCCAATGCCAACTCGAAAGCTGTAGAAAAAGTTGAAGCCAAAGCAGAGGCAAAGGTAGAAGTTAAGGCGGAAGTTAAGCCTATAGCTAAAAGTGGGGTTCAGAAACTCAATGGTAAAGAGCGCCAAGAACTGGAAGTTTTGCCATTACAGATTGAGACATTGGAAACTGAGCAGACCGATATTGGTATTGCTATGAGCAATCCCGATCTCTATAAAAATGAACCTGAGTTGGCAGCGAGCATGCAAGCGCGCTTGAGTGAAATCACTGCTGACTTAGATCAAAAGCTGCAACGCTGGGAACAGCTTCTGAGTCGTTCGGAGTCTTAGTGCTATAACCTAGTCGCGCGGTAAACGAGCGCGCAACTGGGCGATTTCATCAAGCAAGTCCAATGCTAAGGCAACTCCAGGCACATTCAACTCGAGATCATGGGTGAGGTGTGCAGCGGTTTTTGCTCTTCGCAAAGAGTCGCCACTAAAGCGCCAATCCTGAGGTGATGAGCCTGCTGGACTTAAAACACCTTCAGATACCCAGGTCATGATGAGATCTTCTGGTGTACGTGATGCATGAGAAAGTTCAACAATTGTCATGTGCACTTCATTCTCTACAACTGTACCTTCAATCCAGGTAATATTAGTTTGCGTCATATTCATCATCCCTTCAAGTGAGATCTAGGATTGAAATCAAAAGCCTTTTCAAATATTTGATAGGCTTCTTTTTGTGATTCAATATCAGCAGGTGGCAGGGCGATAGAAGGTACGGCATATAAATCACCTGGCTCTGAGCTTGGTATGCCTTTACCTTTGAGGCGCATCTTACGACCAGCAACAGTTCCTGCGGGGATCTTTAATTCCAAAGTGCTGCCAGCTGGTGTGGGCACCTTAACAGTTGTTCCCAGTGCCGCCTCCCAGGGAGCTAAAGGAATGTCGATGAAGACATCTTTACCTTCTACACGATAAATAGCGTTAGGATGAAATTCAATTTCGAGATAGAAGTCACCAGCTGGGCCCTCGCCAACACCAGGACCACCTTGTCCAGAGAGTCGCAGATTTTGGCCAGCCTTAATGCCTTTAGGGATGCTGACGTCTAACTTGCGTTCTTGGGTGCTGACGTGGCCGCTCGCATCTTGCACGGGCATATGCAATGCAATAGTGCGCTTAGCCCCGTTATAGGCATCAGCGAGATCAATCAAAATTTTGGCGTGATGATCTTGGCCTTTGAGATTCATACCCTGGCGAGGATTGCCACCACGACCACCTTGGCGATGTTTGCCGCGACCGAACAGAGATTCAAAGAACTCACTTTGATCGCCCTCAAAGCCACTACCATAACCCGGGTGACTGCCACCATAGCCGCTATCAGAATATTCAAAGCCTTCATTCCAATTTGGCGGAGGGGTAAAGTCTTGACCGCTTTTCCAGTTCTCGCCAAAGCGATCGTATGCCGCACGTTTCTCAGTGTCTTTTAAAACGGCATAAGCTTCGCCGATTTGCTTGAACTGCTCTTCAGCACCAGGTTCTTTATTGACATCTGGATGGAACTTACGCGCCATCTTGCGATAGGCTGATTTAATCTCAGCTTCAGTGGCGCCACGAGCTACGCCAAGAGTTTCGTAGTAATCCCTAAATTTCATAAGCCTGTTTCAGTTCGTTTTCTGTCTGGGTTGAGCTAATAGGATTAATTCTACAGTTCTCTTAGCTCATTACCCCAATTTGCCAGGGAACAAATTCATAATCTCCCAGGCCAAGAAGTTCACTTTTGGAGACCTCTCCTGAGGCAGTTCGCAGAAATAACTCAAAGATCCGTTGTCCCATCTCCTGAACGGAGACGGTTCCATCCAAAATCTCACCGCAATTAATGTCCATATCTTCAGTGAGGCGCTGATACATTGGCGTATTGGTAGCTAGTTTGATGCAGGGGGCAGGCTTAGAGCCGAACATGGATCCACGGCCGGTAGTAAAAGCAATCAGATTGGCGCCGCCAGCGATCTGGCCGGTGGCGGATACGGGATCAAATCCCGGGGTATCCATAAATACAAAGCCTTTAGTGCTCACTGGCTCGGCATATTTATAGACTTCCATTAGGGGGCCAGTGCCACCCTTCATGGAGGAGCCTAGGGACTTCTCAAAAATATTCGCTAAACCACCAATTTGATTGCCGGGACTTACTTGCCCGTTAATTTGCACATCTCTACCAACAGAGTATTCATCCTTCCACCAGCGAATTCGTTTAATGAGCTTTTCACCCACTTCTTTGCTAACAGCGCGGCGGGTAAGGGTATGCTCTACACCATAAATCTCTGGAGTTTCCGAAAGAATTCCAGTGCCACCATGGCGGGACAAAATATCAATCGCGGCACCTAGTGCGGGATTGGCTGTAATTGAAGAGAAGCCATCGGAACCGCCACACTGTAAGCCAACCGTCAGGTGACTTGCCGACACTGTTTGCCGTTTTGCTTGATTGGCTGCAGGCAAAAGTGCTTTGACAGCTTCGATACCTGCCTCAATGGTTTTGCGCGTGCCGCCCGATTCTTGCATGATAAAGGTATGCAGAGTATTTCCTTCGGCCAGGTCTTCTTGCTCCATCAAGCCTTTTAGTTGATTACGCTCACAACCGAGACCCACAATTAGAGCGGCTGCTAGGTTGGGGTGACGAGCATACCCAGCCATAGTACGGCGAAGCAATTGCATTGGCTCACCACTCATTTCCATGCCGCAGCCGATGTCATGACTAAACGCCACAACGCCGTCTACATTGGGAAAATCTTTCAATCTTTCGGGGGTAAACCAGTCTGCAATTTTGTTCACAACAGTTGCTGAACAGTTTACTGTCGACAAGATGCCGATGTAATTACGTGTTCCTACTTTTCCATTGGGTCTGACGTAGCCCTGGAAGGTAGCTCGTTGAGCTTCGGGCAACAATTGGGTCGGCTTATATTCGCTGGCGTAAGCATAGTCACGATCAAACTCGCGAAACTCGGTATTGTGACTATGTACCATTGTGCCGGGTTCAATATCGGTATTTGCAAAACCTACCGTAACGTTGTATTTCAGAATTGGCTCGCCCTTGAGGATCTTTTTGGTGGCAATTTTGTAGCCAGCAGGTACTTGGCTGCGACTTGTAAAATTCTCGCTAGAGACTTCAACACCAATTCCAACATCAACCCTGGCAACCACAATATTGTCATTCGAGTGAAGACGAATAATCGGGCCAGCGAGTTTTTTTTCAGAAGTTTCAATCATGATCTTTAAGAATTATGGGCGATATATGATCGTAAGCAGTTGCAAAGTAATACTTAATGACTCAAGTCAAAAAAAAGCACTTCTGCATCTACTCCATCGCTTATTTGTAAAGAAGGTTCATTCTCGATCATCAGGGCATCTCCACCGGTCAATTTTTGATTATTAATCATGAGCGATCCGCGGATCAGGTGAACATAAGCTTTACGATTTATATCAAGCTCAAGACAGGCTGATTGAGAGTTGTTAAAAACCCCAGCGTAAATCTTGGCATCAGCATGAATCTTGACGGCCCCATCATTTCCAGTAGGGGATGCGATGATGCGCAACTTCCCAGATTTTTCAATGGCGGGAATGGTTTTCTGCTCGTAGCTGGGGTCAATTTCCAAGACATTGGGCTCTATCCAGATCTGTAAAAAATGCGTAGTTTGATCTTTGGCGTGATTGAATTCACTATGAGTGACTCCACTGCCCGCACTCATACGCTGGACATCCCCAGGGGGAATGCCTTCGACGTTTCCCATGCTGTCTTGATGGGCGAGCTCCCCTGATAAAACATAGCTAATGATTTCCATATTGCGATGACCATGCTTGCCAAAGCCCATGCCAGCAGCTACGCGATCTTCATTGATAACACGCAGATTCCCCCAGCCCATAAAGCGGGGGTCATGGTAGCCCGCAAATGAGAAGGAGTGAAAGCTTTTAAGCCAGCCATGGTCGGCATAGCCGCGATCCTGGGATTTTCTAAGATTTATCATATTTTTAGGGGTGTTAAAAGACCAATTGAAAGAATCAGAATAAGCCTATTATCATTATCTTTAATGATATTTGCCGATTGGTAGCGCATGGGAAGCTTTAAACAAGACATTCATGAAACATTCTTGGGATTTTCTGAGAGCGCTCAGGAGAAGTGGGATGACTTTACGCAATTTCTGAGGGAGACCTGGCCGCTTCTAACCCTTCTTTTGTTAATCCTTATTGGCATCTGGTTGTATGCAGATCCACCCCCACCAAGACACGTTATGTTGGCGACCGGATCGCCTGGTGGCTCCTATGAAGTGCTTGGGAAAAAATATGTGGAATTTTTCAAGAAAAAAGGTGTCACTCTAGAGCTTGTTCGCACTATGGGAGCGCAAGAAAATTTAGATCGGCTATCGGATCGTAATGACCCTTTACAAGCGGCATTCGTTCAAGCCGGTATTGATTCCGCTAATGAAGCCAAGGGGATTAAATCCTTGGGTGCAATTGCCTATGATCCTATTTGGTTTTTTTATCGTGGTCCGGAGCTGAAGTCTGCCGAGTCGGATTCTATTGGCGTTGTAATGCGACATTTTGTTAGTAAAAAGATTTCCGTAGGAATTGAGGGTAGCGGTACCTATGCTCAGTCAACCAAAATACTGAAAGCCGCCGGCTACGAAAAAGGAGTGCAAGTTCTCAATCTTTCTGGAAGTGACGCAGTTAAAGCGCTGCAGGCAGGTGAAATCGATGGAATTTTTATCGTGGATGCTTATGAGGCCCCAAATGTCCAGGTCTTGTTGCAGGATCCGAGTGTGCATCTAGTGACCTTTAAACGGGCAGAGGCTTTTGCTAAGTTAATTTCCTATCTACATATCCTTAACGTACCCCAGGGAGCCTTTAGTTTGCCGCGTAACTTTCCGCCAACTGATATGAAGTTGCTCGCCACAACTACCAATTTATTGATTGATGATCGTATGCATCCGGCTATTCAATTTCTGTTTCTTGAGGCTGCCAGAGAAATTAATGGCAAGGCGTCCTTCTTTGCCGAACGAGGGGAGTTTCCATCCTTCAAGGACTCCGGAGTAACTGAAAGCCCAGTTGCAGTTCATTACGAGAAAAATAATTATCCTTTATTGGCGGCTTATTTCCCCTTTTGGATTGCAGAGCTAATTAGCCGTCTGGTATTCGTGTTTCTCCCATTCTGTATTTTAGGCTATCCAATTTTGCAGTCTTTGCCAAGTTATCGCACTAAGCGCATGCAAAATAAGATTAATCGCTTATACAGCTCTTTGAAATCTTTGGAGCAAGAATTACTGAATGGGTTTGACGGTCAACAGCGGGATGAGTATCTAAAGAGGCTTAACTTACTTGAGTATCAAGCTTTAAATATTAAAGTTTCTAAGCGCCTGTCTGGCGACTACTATGCCTTGCGAGCCAGTATTGATTACGTGCGTAATTGCTTGAATAGGGGCGTACACCCCTATCAATTTGATGAAGTTTTTGACCTAGGCTCTGGCAATATGCGCTATTAGATTTATGGCGCCTTATTAGCTTATAAATCTGGGTATATGATCGTAATAACTTAGAAATTTATACCCTTTTATGAGACCTTACGACCATCCCTCTAGAGCAGTCTTGCATGAAGAGGTTCATGCACGTCCTCCAATCCCACTGTGGCCAAATGAAAGGGTGATATCCCAATCCTTTTTATTGGATGCCGCCTCTCGTCAGCAACAAATCCAGTGGGTGCAAAAATTAGGCAATGCCTTAGGACGTCCTCCAAATACAGATGACCACTCTTTTATGATCTTGCGGTTAGCGCCAGAGCCCGAAAGAGTGCTGGTGAAGTGGGAGTTGCACGGAGAATTCGCAACCATTGCGGTAATTTTTCACAACAAGTCGAAGGTGAAAGAACCTTTGCTCAAGTCTAGATTGGAAAATGAGCGCGAGTTAGATTTACTTTTTAAGGATCTAGGTTGCCCGATCATCTCTGAGGCTGGCGGCCAAAGAATTTCTGCTTTAGATTTAGTTTTTGAGCATCGCCCACTATTTATAGAGGCGCAAGAAGTGTCCGAAATTTTTAGCGGCAATACCGTTTTAGGTAGCCACATCTTTTCTAGTAAAAAGGCTCAGTTATGGACCGACTTACAACTTGATCAGGATGGATTCATTTCTTTTTTCATCCCGCATGAGGGGATGGGCTCAAGACAGCTAGGGCGAATCGCTAGGGCGTTAGCAGAAGCAGAAACATACCGTATGGTTGCCATGATTTCTTTTCCGGTAGCTAAAAGCCTTTCTTTGCCATTAAGAGAGGCAGAGTCTGAGTTAGCCGCCTTGTCTGAAAAGATATCGCAGTTACAAGGTGAGGCCGGTGTGAATACGGAAAAAGATGGGATTTTTCTAGAAGAGCTTTCTCGCTTAGCTTCTCGTATTGAGCAATGGATCTCTGGGTATGGACTTCGATTTACTGCTTCTGAAGCCTATAGTCAGCTTCTATCAAAGAATTTAATAGGCTTAAATGAGTCATCTATCCCAGGGGTGCAAACATTGTCCGAGTTTATGGATCGGCGTTTTCAGCCAGCTATGGGAACATGCATTTGGACTCAGCGACGTTTACGAGAATTATCTGATCGTATCTCCAGAACAACGCAAACCCTAAGAACTCGAATTGAGTTTGTAAACGAGGAGCAAACGCAAAAATTACTAGCTAGTATGGATCAACGGGCCAGATTACAGTTAAGACTTCAAGAAACGGTCGAGAGTTTATCGGTGCTGGTGCTAACTTATTATGCTGTGAGTTTATTGGCATACATTGTCAAAGGCGGGAAAGAGGCAGGTCTCGATATTCACCCTGAGATTATTGCTGCTATAGCGGCGCCAGTGATTGCCATTATTTTCATAATTATTAGTCGGCGTAGACGGCATCGGCTATCGTCTTGATGTCCTGATCAATAAAAAAGAGACTCGAAGGTCTCTTTTTTATTAAGGGTAAAGGCTCTAGCCCAAGCTATCAGCCCAGATGTTATGAGCCCAGCCCCAGGCGTATACCCCTTCAAGAGTTGAGGGTGCTGGAGATAGCCCTCCTGCACCATGAACAGGTTCAAAAGTTTTCTTAGTAGCACTGTATTGATGAACGCTTGCCACGTGAATCACTTCTCGTTCGTTCACAAAACTGTAGCAAGTATTGTTTACTACTGGCGCTGGATTAACTTCCCAATTACTGAGTTCGGCCACAATCGCCGCAGCCGCCACTTTGGCGTGTTGATTGGCCATGTGCCCTGACTTAGGCATTGCTGGCGCTACTTGAATCGAGTCACCCAAGACATGAATGTCTTTTTGTGCAGTAGATTCAAAGTTGAGGTAATTTACATTAACCCAGCGGCCATTGGAATTTGCTAACCCAGTTTTGACGGCAATCTCACCTGCGCTCATCGCCGGTAGGATATTTAAAACATCCGCCTTAATATCGTCCTGGACTTCAAATTTCAAAGTTTTTGTTTTTGCATCCACGGCGGTGACATTGTATTTGGGTAAATACTCAATCAATCCTGAGTACTGTTCTGCCCACACCTTCTTAAAGAGCGCACCTTTTGAAGTGACATCTTGGTTAGCATCCAAAATGAGAACTTTAGACTTAGGCTTGTGGTGCTTAAGATAGTTTGCTACCTGGCAGGCTCGCTCATAAGGACCGGGAGGGCAGCGATACGGTGCTTCCGGAATACTAATGGCAAAAGTGCCACCATCACGCATGGAGGCGAGTTGTTTATGTAAGGCGGTAGTTTCAGGACCCGCTTTCCAGGCCTGGAGGGTAACGCCTGCTTTATTGGCTTGAGCCAGTCCTTCAATACTATTCATGATTAAGGTAACGCCAGGTGAGACGATCGCTTTGTCATAACGCAAGGTTTTCCCAGAGGCAAGCTTAACTGTTTTTTTATCGGGGTCGATGCTGGAGACGCTGTCTTGAATGATCTTCACGCCATGACGCTTGCTCAGATTGTCATAAGGGGTCGTGATTTCAGATATTGTGCGTGAGCCACCTACAACTAAATTAGATAGTGGGCAGGAAACAAAAGCAGCATTAGGCTCAATCAACGTCACCTTGGCGGTATTGTTGGAAAACAGGCGTAAATATTTAGCAGCAGTAGCGCCACCATACCCTCCGCCAATCACGATGATTTCTGCCTTTTGTAAATTTGCGTGGGCTTGACCAGAAAAGCCTGCCATCAAACCAAGTGCGGCGGTGCTCTGACCAATAAAGTGTCGACGATCCATGATGGGCTTCCTTATTAGTTCTTGCCAAGTTGATTGGCAATGGTATTGAGCTGTTCTTCGGTATAGCCCTTGGTCAGCTGCGGCATGATAGTGCCTTCTAATGAGCCAGATTTATAAGCCATCAATTTTTCTAATATTTGTGTATGAGTGAGATTGTTGATGAGTGGGATGTTGCTATCAATAACACCGTTTCCTTCAGTGCCATGACAATTGGCGCAGGTTGCTGCAAGGCTGCGTTTATATAAATTGCTTGCATCTGGATTTTGCGCTAAAGAAAGACTGCTCCATAGCCACAATCCAATGTATGTCGATACTACGATTGCGGGTCTTGAAAACAGTGCTCGCATGCGGTTTTTCTCCATTCAAATTATTTTTTTTGACTCATAGGTTTATTGCTTTATGAGTATCTTAATCAAGAAATCCTTAAAAAGTAGCGCTTACCTCAGATTCATTTTTCATAAGCTCATTCGAAAATACGGGCCTGATGTGTTTTGTTGGAATTTTCTATAAGCCCTATAAACTACGGGTATGAGAATTTCATTTTCTTACCGTTCCGCCTTATTGATACTCCTTTTAGGTGTATTTACCTACCTTTATGGTTTGGATAGCCGATTTGCACCAAAAAACGGTGATGAGTACCCCTATATGCATATTGTGCGTATGACGGCGGAGTCGAGCCAATGGCTGCCGTTGCGGTCTGAAATGGATGGCATCAAAAATACCAAGCCACCACTGATATTTTGGCAAGGTATTGCTAGTACGAATTGGGCAAGTGAATGGAGTTTGGCAAATTTGCGTTGGCCCAGTGTTCTATATACCGGACTCACAGCATTTTTCTTATTTTTAGCAGTCCAACGTTTCAGTGGAAAAACGCAAACTGGAATATTGGCAGCATTAGTTTGGCTCTCCTTTTTTGCAACCTATCGCTATGGTCGACCATTCTTAGCAGATCCTCCGGAAGTATTTTGGATATCGCTACCATTTATGGCGATTTTGTATTGGGGTAAAAGTGCATTTGAATCTAAATTCTTTTTCCCATTGATGGCGGGGGTTTGTTTTGGCTTTGCACTATTTGCAAAATCTTTTGCCTACATCTTTCCTGCTACTTTTGCTTTGGGGCTGTATTACTGGCGCTGGCGGCAGTGGAGTATTCCTCAGGTACTTATCCGCGACCTATATAAGTTAATCCTGATCGCTGTACTTGCCCTGGGCGTATTTGCCTTGTGGTTTGCCATGGACCCTTATCCAGAAGCTGTTTGGAAAGAGTTTGTACTGGGCGAGAATGCCGGTAAGTTTGCTGCACGCCGGTCTAGTTATTTCATGGATTTGCTGCGCGGTGGCGACAGTATTTGGCTTTTAATTTTGACGACGATTACTAATGCTGGCTTATTTAGCTTTGTGTTGATATCGAGCTTGATGCAATGCTGGCGTGCACGTCGCTTTCTGAATTTAGAAGAGGTTCTATTGCTGCTGTTGATAGCAGCGTTCTTCATTGTATTCAGTCTACCTAGTCAGCGTTCAGGTCGCTACCTTTTACCAGTGATGCCAGCCTTTGCGGTGCTAATTGCCTTATATTGGGATAAGTTGCCTTTATGGGGCTTTCGCATTGCTTTGCTTTTGCAATTACTGGTGTTATCGCTCTTGCTATGGATTGGTATCAACCTTCAGTTCTCACAATTTATGGGTGATGCTGGCGCATGGACATACTCCTATTGTCATTGGATCCTCATGGCATCAGGAATACTGCTGGTCTTGCTGGGTTTACTGAATCAACGTTTTACCAAAACCATTTCTTTGGCAGCCTGCTTTTTGGTTTATTGCGGGCTGACTAGTAGTCTTGCTCCATTAGAAGGGCGCTTAGGGCGCTACTCGGCAGAAACGATTACTCAGTTGCAAGGCAAGGATGTTTGGATTCCTTGTGACTATCGAGCCAAGGATGAGGAGTATCGATTATTGCTACCGGGTGCAAAGCTGCATGGTTATTTGGCTAAGGATGCTGCTGAAGTCGCAACCCTTACCTCTACCTATCCCCTGGTAGCAGTGCATACCCCGTTAGGTTCTCTGCCAGCAATCTGTGAGTCTTGTCAGATTGTTGGGCAAAGAATGGAGATGAGGGCACGTCACTCAAACGAAGAAATTCAGGAGATGATGATGGGGAAAATTGGCAAGCATTTATTCGTTAATGAATACCTGATCTCTACACCGGTAGCAAACCCAGATTTATCGAACTTAAAGGATGTTTGTAGATGAGTCGTGTCATTGCCCTTTGTTTTTTGTTGCTTGCTGCAGTGATTGGCTTTCTGCACATTGATAGTCGCCCAGTATGGGCGCCATTTGCGACTCCTTCTTTCCGGGTAGATGAAGTTCTGGATGAGACTGCAGTAACGAAGACAAAAAGTCCCATCAAGATCAACATCCCCGCGCCTCAATCACATTGGCTTCCTGATACTGGTGCTGCCTCAGTCCATGCAGCTTCAATGATTGCCCTCAAGGATGGTGAAGTGAGAGCGTTTTGGTTTGCCGGTAGTCGCGAAGGTGCTGCTGATGTATCGATCTATAGCTCCGTATATGACCCGAAGTCTTCTAGCTGGAGTGCGCCCACTGTTGTGATAGATCGCATTAGCGCAGAGAAGGGGCTTTCACGTTATATCGCTAAGTTAGGCAATCCTGTACCAGCCAGATTAGCTGATGGTCGTCTGCAATTGTTCTTCGTCACCGTCTCTATTGGCGGTTGGGCGGGCAGTTCAATTTCTGCCATAACTTCGAATGATGAAGGTTTGACATGGAGTAAGCCGCAACGCCTTATTAGCTCCCCGTTACTGAATTTAAGTACCCTCGTGAAATCCCCTAATGTGATGTTCGCTGATGACCTACTAGGCTTGCCTGCCTATCATGAATGGATAGGGCGTTTTGGCGAGTTTCTAAGAATAGAGGCAGGTCAAGTAATCGATAAACGTCGTATGAGCTCTGGGCGCGGTGCGATTCAGCCACTTGTATTTGTCAATGACACGCAAGATGCTAGCGCTTATTTTCGACAAACGCGCAGCTCAAGCCTACCAAAGCAAATTCCGGTCGCCCATACCCAAGATGCGGGTCAAACATGGCAACATTCAGAAGATTTGGCAATAGCAAATCCGAATTCTGCGGTTGCAGGACTCATGTTAAAAAATGGCGCTCGTATTTTGGTTTTAAATAATATTGAAAATGGGCGCTATCGCCTGGTCTTATTGATGAGCGATGTCAAATCTGGGCAGTGGCAAACCGTTGAAGTATTAGAGGATGATGAGACTTTACCTGAGGCTCAACGTAAAGAATTCTCATACCCTTACTTAATCACCGTAGACGGTGACGATGCGCATTTGGTTTACACCTGGGATCGTAAGAAAATTCGGCATCGTTATTTTTCTGGTGCTTGGCTAAGACAGGCCCATCAACAAATAAACAGCGCTGAAGCAGATCCGGCTCATCAGGAGGTGCAGCAATGAATCAGCTCATGCAAATCATAGCTTTGATTGAATTGTCTATTTCTTGTGCGGTAGTGGGTATTTGGATCTTGCAAAAGTTTTCTTCAAATCCTTTTCCATTTGCTATAAAAGTATTTTTAGTCCTTCTGATGGGAAATATTCTGTTTTGGCCATTTGGTATGAATTTACCCTTGGTGGCTTATGTACGCGGCTTGACTGGTGATCTGAGCATCGTGCTGACTTTATTGTTGTGGAGCTCATTGCTACCAGCCAATAAGCCTACGCCAATTGCTTTCAAATTTTCCGTGGCAATCATCTCCCTATGTTTTTATCCATTTGCCTTGGGCTTGGGAATGATCGACCCTTATGCATGGGGCTATGGATCCATAGCATTCTTAATTGGGGCCCTATTTTTTGCCCTAGTGTGTGGCTTGGCAGGCTGGACGAAGGGTATATGGATTATTGCTATCGCCATTCTGGCTTGGACAGTCCACTGGCATGAGTCGGCCAACCTTTGGGATTACTTGCTTGACCCATTCTTGGCTATTTGGGCTCTGTTTGCTCTTATAGGGGCCATCTATAGAAGGCGTAGAGATAAAGCTCGCTCTGGATACTTATTTAGACCGGGCTAATGCCCAAAGCATTGCAAAGTAGTAGAGTGGGTTAAATCTAGTGAGCTATTTATTTAGAACAATATTGAGGCGGATATGAAGCGGACAAGTCAAAAAACTATTCCTGCGCAGAATGCAAAAGTTGGATTGCTAACGCTGGCATCGATCGCTTTAGGATCTCTTCTGAATGGATGCGTTATGAATCCTGGACCGTATCAATCAAGTGGCTACTATTATCCTCAGGGTTATATGCAAAGTGGCGGATCTGGTAGTCCTGGCTATACCCAGGATTCAAGCTATAACGCAGGCCCACAAACTATTTCTTCAGAGCAATTGCAGTCCTTAGTTTCGCCAATAGCGCTATATCCCGACTCCTTGCTCTCGCTGATGCTTCTAGCCTCAACGTACCCCTTAGAAGTTGCTGAGGCCTATAACTGGCGCACTAGCAATGCTTCATTGAAGGGCGACGATCTACTAAATGCGCTCAAGGCACAAAGTTGGAACGACAGCGTGAAATCCTTAATATCGTTCCCAGAAGCATTCAATATGATGGGCAGCAAATTACAGTGGACCCAGAATCTTGGCAATGCTTATAAGCTCCAGGCTGCTGACACAATGCAAGCGGTTCAAATCCTTAGAAAAATGGCTATCAAAGCTGGTAACCTTAAGTCTAATAGGCAAATTACTGTCACTACCGATGCGGGTGGTAACGTCTTGATTAGCCCGGCTAATACAAAAGTGGTTTACGTTCCAAGTTATAGTCCAACAGTTGTTTATGGATCATGGCCCTATCCAGAGTACCCACCATATCCTGTCTATGACCCTGCTTGGGGTCTGATGACTTTTGGCCTAGGCTTTGCGATCGGAGATGCTTTCTGGTCATCCCCCAATTGGAACAATGGCACGATTAATTCCACAACAATTAATGCCTCAGGGCGTGTACCTTCTCGGGCAATTATCGGACCAGCAAACATTGCTAACCAACAGCGCTTACTAAACGATTGGAAAAATAACGCCACTCCAGGCGAGAGGCAGGCGGCCAGAATGGATGGTCAACGCGCTAACAATGCTTTTCAGAAAGATGCAACTCCTGAAGAAAGAAATCAAGCAGCACGTTTAAATCAAGAAGCACGCAATGATGCCCAGATGGATAGATCTAATCCCAATATCTATCGCGAGGCCGCTCAAGAAAACGCTTTGCGAGATCAAGCCCGCTTTGATGGCAATCAAGATCGCTCACGTAGCTTTGATAACGGTGGGCGAGATGGTGGATTTGGCGGTGGCCATATGGGTGGGTTTGGTGGTGGCGGTGGTGGCGGCCACATGAGTGGATTTGGCGGTGGCCACATGAGCGGTTTTAGGCGTTAACCTTTATTGAGAGAAAGAATCATGAAAACATTCATAGCAACATTCGTAGTTATTGCATCCATCCTGTCCTTTGCCCCAACTGCATTTGCGCAGAAGGATCTCCCAGCAGATGATGCTAGTACTGCTGCATTTGTTGAGCTCTGTAAAAATCCTGATGATGAGCAAGGCCGCAGTTTTTGTTTTGGCTTTGGCGAAGGAGTGTATCAGGGATACTTAGCGAATCGTCGTCCAGACGCCAAGCCAGCCATTTGCTTTGCAAATAAGAGCGAGACTCGTAATGAGGTCTTGCAAAAGTTCCTGGCGTGGTCCAAGACAAACCCTCAGTTTAATAAAGAGAAAGCAGCTAAAACTTTAGTGCGTTTCTTTACTGATAATTACCCCTGTAAATAAGAACTCAGCACAATAAAAAAGCCAGCGAGATGCTGGCTTTTTTATTTCTAAGGTAAGCCCTTAATCCGCATAGGCTCCAGCCTTGCGAATTACAGGACCCCATTTATTAATCTCAGCCTCAAGATGTTCTTGCAAGCCTTTTGGAGTTCTCTTGGCTGGTGAAACAATTTCAATATTGGACTCTGCTAAACGAGCCTTTACTTCAGGGTCATTCAAAGCAACGTTAAGCGCCTTATTGATTTTAGCGACGACTGCAGGAGGCGTGCCTTTAGAGACATACATACCATGCCAAACTTTGACATCAAAGCCTTTAAGGCCTTGCTCATCCAAGGTAGGGATATTTGGTAAGGCTGGCAGGCGTTTTGGTGTGGTAACACCATAGGCTTTTACTAAACCATCTTTAATATAGGGAACAGTCTGTGTGGTCTGATCGCAGAGTAGGTCAACCTGGCCGCCAAGCAAATCGGTTAATGCAGGGCCAGTTCCTTTGTAGGGAACGGTTGTTAATTCCACGCCTTCGCGCGACATAAATAAAAGGCCACATAACTGAGATACCGCACCAGGACCAGCGTTTGCCAGCGTCACTTTATCCTTATTGGCCTTGATGTAAGCCTCTAATTCTTTAAAGTTGTTTGGTGGGAAGTTCTTGCGACCCAAAAGTACCATTGGTACATCCACGACTTGGCCGATGTATTCAAAGTCCTTCATTGGATCAAAGTTCAATTTTTTATACAAAGCCGGTGCGGTAGCCATACCCATGTGATGAATGAAAATCATATAACCATCTGGAGCGGAGCGCGCAACACGGGTGGCTGCAATGGTGCCACCAGCACCAACAGTGTTTTCAACAATAACGGTTTGGCCCAATTCTTTACCCATCGGCACGGCAATCAGACGAGCAACAGCGTCTGTAGGTCCGCCAGCAGCAAACGGCACAACCAATGTGACGGGCTTATTTGGATAGGGATCTGCGGCTAACGCATTACCTGCAATAAATCCTAGGGTAGCGATTGCACAGAAACCGGCAAATAGTGATTTACGTAATTTCATTTTTGTCTCTAGTAGTAGTTATAAAAATTATATGAGTGCAAAACAACTCAGAGTTATTTTGCCAGTTTTGCAACTCTTTAGACAGAGGAAACTCTTAGTGTTTACCAGCAATAGCCAGGGTTCTTTTAGCCAGCAACACAACTGGGCGATCTATCATGCGGCCATCGAGCTTTACTGCACTGCCCTTGGAGGTCATATCTGCCTCAATAACCCGTTGGGCCCAGGCCAGATCTTCTTCAGTTGGGATAAATGCCTTGATGACGATAGCCACTTGTTTTGGGTGAATACAGAGTTTTCCACCAAAACCCATACGTTTTGCACGCTCTGCGTCATCGGTAATGCGCTCAATGTCGTCAGTGGATGGTGTAACTCCATCAATAGGAGGGGCAATCTGTGCAAGTCGTGATGCTAAAACGATCTGGAAACGTGCTGTTTGCAATTCCGTTTCTTGAAGATCACAGACCATGCCTAGATCCGCTTGTAGATCTAAATTACCCAAAGCAAGGCGAATCACCTGATTGGAGTTTGCAATTTCTTTTAGTTTATCCAGCCCAATTGCCGTTTCAATCATGGGAATAATTGCGGTATTAGGAAGTATGAGGGCGGCGCCATTAATTTGGTCGAGCGATTCACTCTTGGGAATTAATAGGCAGGCAACTTCAAGTTGTTGCGCAAGAATTAGGTCGGCCGAATAAAATTTACTACCAGGTGAATTTGTGCGAATGACTAGACGCTTCTTTTGCTCAGGGCTAAAGCTAGGCCATGCTGTACGAATGGCGTCACGTGCATTCTCTTTATCTTCCTCTGCAACGGCATCTTCTAGATCCAAGACAACGCCGCTAGCGCCACTATCGAGGGCTTTCATAAAACGTTCAGGATAAGTGCCCGGTACAAATAGAAAATTAGTGCTAAAGCCTAGCGGCGTATCAAGTGGGTTCATATCAACCTAAAAAAATAAGGGGGCGAATAGTAGATTTGCTTATGTGGACGGCAGTAGAAAGCTTATCTTGGCTTGTTTGCGGATATTCCACAAGAGATCAATTGCTTTGCTCATCTCTGTTGGGCTAGCACCCCCTCTAAATGCTGCTAAGCGCATTGCTTTATCGGTAATCTCTGCGCGAGATAGGGTATTACCAGGGTCGCCTTTAGGTTCATCCACCCGACCCTCCAGAATTTGCCCATTGTTCAAGTGAACTTTGACTTTGCCAATCCAACGTTGCGGATAGGCGCCATCTACCTCAGGATCTAGCGTCATCGAGACGCGCTCACGGAAGGCGCAGATTGCATCATCATGAAAGTGCCGATCAAATTCTTGTAAGCCAGCAAATTGGTAGTGTGCAACTAAAGCGAGCACCGTTCCCATAGAGAACTTGGACTGATGAATGGTAGTAGGGTCAGTTACTGGGCCTAATACATCAATAGCGCCTTGGTGAACCAAGGTTTCTACTTTCGCAATATCGCTAGGAGATAGTTTGTTTGCCAGCATGACTTGCAGTAGAGCGTCAGCAGCAGGGTGAGTGTGACGGCAGGAGGCGTAATACTTAAAGCTAGTTTCTGCTAAAGCCCAGCGGGTACCTAAACGATCAACCAATTTACTGGGGCGACTATCGCTTGACATGCCTGCCGCTAATCCCTGCTTGCCTTCCAGGATATGTTCAGCGCCTGTAAAGCCAGCTTGTGCAATATAGGCGGACATTAAGCCAGTGGAGGCCGCATGGGCCGTATGCAATTGTTTGGAATCTGCGGCATCACGCAGAAACTCCCAGAGGCCGGCTGACTGCGTGCCCGCTGAACCAAAGGCATGGAGCATTTGTTCTGAATTGAGTTTCAGTAGGCGACCAACTGCCGCAGCTGCAGCTAATGTGCCGGCCGTTCCAGTGGTATGAAACACTTTGTAATGAGAGCGACCTAAAAATTCACCAACCCGAATGCCTACCTCGTAGCCTGCTACTGCAGCAACTAATAAATCTTCACCAGATGCACCAATGGCTTGCGCACAAGCAAGTGCAGGTGGAAATACTACGGTGGCCGGATGAAAGACTGAGCCATTGTGGACGTCGTCTTGTTCTGCAACATGTGATGCTGCAGCATTAGCCATAGCCGCTAAAAAGGGGCTAGAAGTTTTGCGAGAAATTAAAACTTCAGAGGGGCCAGCGTGTGTTGCATTAAACCCACCCATATTTTGTGCAAACTGAGTAATGAGCTCCACTGGGCGCGAGCCTCTGCCAGCAATAGCGGAACCAAACCAATCGACTAATAGGTCTTCAGCACGGTTCATGACATTACTTGGAATGTCTGCAGCTTGTAAATTGGCCGCAAAGCTAGCTAGCTCACGAGAAAGGTGTTGAGTGGTCATCAGTAAACCTTCTTGTGATTAGGCTAGAACAGCAGTGGCTTGCATAGTGAGCCAACCTTCATGATCCTCTGCCCAAATGGAAATAGTTTTTCCACTCGGATCATTTTCTAGATCCGGCTTGGCATTGACTTTAAAGATATTGATATCAAAAGTAGGGCGTATCGCGCGGAACTCAAAACTCTTAAGCTTGCATCCTGGAATACTTTGACGCACTAAATCAACTAATAGAGTCGCAATCAAGGGGCCGTGAACAATGAGGCCTGGATAGCCCTCAACTTCAGTAACATATTTGCGATCATAGTGAATTCGATGGCCATTAAAAGTTAATGCTGAATAACGAAATAGAAGTACGTCATCAGGCGTAATTGCTTTGCTCCATTTAGCATCCGTCGGTGCGGCAGTAGGGGTAACAGGTTTATCGTCTGGCCCTGGCGCATCGCGATACACAATGTCATGCTCTTCAATAATCGCTAGACCGTTCTGGTTAGAGATTTTGTGATTGACCAATACGAAAATTAAGTCGCCTGTGCGACCTGCTTTATGGCTTACGGACTCAATCGTGGAAACGCGTTCAATCTCGTCGCCAACAGCAAGTGGTTTTAGCCATTCAATGCGGCTACCTGCCCACATACGACGAGGTAGTGGCACCGGCGGAAGAAAGCCACCACGTTTTGGATGACCATCAGGTCCGATTTCGGATTCGCGGGCGTGGGGCAGAAAATACAACCAGTGCCATAGCTCAGGTAAAAAAGTCCCCTTACTTGGTGCAGCATCATTGCGATCCAAAGTTGCGGATAGTGCTCGCACAGGGGCTGCTGTGACGGTGTCTTGGAGAGACTCGGTTTTACCAAGCCATTCTTGCAGGTGGGTGATAGTTTGAGATTCGATTCGCATAAGTTCCATTATGCCAATCTTGTGAAAAAACTCACCCTATCAAAATAGAGATGTAATAGAAGAGCAATCCAGCCAAGGCTGAACCGCCCAATACTGAAAGAACACCCTTTTGAAACTTAAATAAAGCCAAACCAGCTAAACCGCAGATCAAAATCGAGATCCAAGAGATAGATCCGCCAAAGCCTCTTGGTAAAAAGACGTGATAAGCAAAGAAGAGGCCTAGATTAGCGATGACGCCAACCACTGCTGCTGTGATTGCGGTTAGTGATGCTGTAAATCCTAGCTTGCCATGGGTTGACTCAATTAACGGACCGCCCACCAAGATAAAAAAGAAGGAGGGTAAAAAAGTAAACCAAGTAGCAACGCAAGCGCCTAGCACTCCAAACCAAAATGGGTTGCTGTTGCCAATCAGATATTGAATATGTCCTGCAAGGTAGCCAACAAAGGCTACCACCATGATCAGCGGGCCTGGCGTTGCTTCACCCAGCGCCAAACCATCAATCATTTGATTGGCGCTGAGCCAATGAAAGTGCTCGACTGCTCCTTGATATACATATGGAAGCACAGCATAAGCGCCACCAAAAGTCAGAAGGGCGGCTTTGGTAAAGAACCATGCGATATTTGGGTATAAGGTTTTCCAGCCAAAGATTGCTACTAGCGCACCAATAGGGGCTAGCCAGCAAGCAAGCGCAACACCACTATGGCGTATCGTTTTTGAATAAGTAAATTTGGCGTGCTCGGGAGTAGGGGTGTCGTCATCAATGATGGCGTTATCAAATTGTTTTGCTTCTTTCGTACTATGCCCACCAGCTTGTTGGAAATATTCTGGATAGCGTTTGCCACCCCAGTAACCGATTGCTGCCGCAATGAGCACGATGATGGGAAAAGCGAGATTCAGAATAAAGATGGCTAAAAAAGATCCAAGGGCGATCCATTGAAGTGCTTGGTTATGAATTGTGCGTTTACCAATTCGCACTGCAGCGTGCAATACGATCGCAGTCACTGCAGGCTTGATACCAAAAAAGATGGCTGCAATCCAAGGAACTTGTCCGAAGGTGAGGTATACCCATGACAAGCCAATCAAAATGAATAAGGAGGGCAACACAAAGAGCGTACCCGCTAGGATGCCGCCCCAGCTGCGGTGCATGAGCCAACCAATATAGGTTACTAGCTGTTGGGCCTCGGGCCCTGGTAATAGCATGCAGTAGTTCAGAGCATGCAAAAAGCGCCGCTCAGAAATCCAGCGACGCTTTTCAACTAACTCTTGGTGAAGAACGGCAATCTGTCCTGCGGGCCCACCAAAACTGATAAAGCCTAGCTTAGCCCAAAACTTCAGGGCCTCGCGCAGCGAAATACTCAAACTTCATCCATTCCGCCAACTACTTGACTAAAGCCGTTGTCAACGTAAATGATTTCAGCGGTGATGCCATTGGCTAAGTCAGACAATAAGAATGCAGCAGTATTGCCCACATCATCAATGGTCACATTACGACGCAGTGGGGCAGTTTCCTCAACCGCTTGCAAAATCTTGCCAAAACCTTTAATGCCAGAAGCCGCTAGAGTTTTAATTGGGCCAGCAGAGATGCCGTTAGCGCGAATGCCTTTAGGGCCAACTGAGCCAGCGAGGTAGCGAACGGATGCTTCAAGCGATGCTTTTGCTAAACCCATAGTGTTGTAGTTAGGAACATTCTTCATGGATCCTAAATAAGTTAATGTGAGCAATGAAGATTTATCACGCAACATTGGGAGTGCTTCTTTTGCCATTGCTGGGAAGCTGTAGGCAGAAATATCATGAGCAATCTTGAAGCCTTCACGAGAAAGACCTTCCAAAAAATCGCCAGCAATTGCTTCGCGTGGGGCAAAGCCAATCGCGTGTACAAAACCATCAAATTGGGGCCAGGATTTAGCTAAATCCTTAAAAAGGGCGCTGATTTGTTCGTCGCTGCCCACATCGCAGTCAAAAATCAGTTCGGTATTGAATTCTTTTGCAAAATCAACGATACGGTCCTTAAAGCGCTCACCTACATAGGTAAAGGCTAGTTCGGCACCTTCGCGGTGGCAGGCCTTGGCTATGCCATAGGCAATAGAGCGATTAGAGAGGAGGCCGGTAATGAGGATTTTTTTGCCGGTGAGAAAGCCCATGTTGTGTCCTTTACTTCAAATATGATTAGCTATCTACAATTGTTGCATATATGTCCACCTTAAAGCCCATTCGACAAATTGCCTATTTATTGCTGCTAGCCCTGCTAGCGGGGCTAGGGGCCAATATCGCTCTGGCAGGACAGGGGATTGCGCAATACGGCAAGCCTAAATATCCTGATGGATTTGCCCATTTTGATTACGTTAATCCCAATGCTCCCCGGGGTGGAACCCTGGTCTTGCCAAACCCGGGGCAAAGAACGAGCTTTGATAAATTTAATCCATTTACCCTGAGAGGTATCACTGCTCCCGGTATTGAATTGATGTTTGAGTCCTTGGCCGAAGGAAGTGCGGATGAGGTCTCTAGTATTTACGGTTTATTGGCAGACGATATTCAGGTGGCCAAAGATCACAAGTCGGTTACCTTCCATCTTCGATCAGAGGCAAAATTTTCAGATGGCAGTCCAGTCTTGGCTGCTGACGTTAAATATAGTTTTGATACCTTGATGAGTGGTAAAGCGCATCCGCGTTATAAAACTACTTTTGCGGATATTAAAGAAGCGGTTGTTTTGTCTGAACGATCCATCCGCTTCGACTTTAAGAATGACAATACTGAACTACCTATTTTGGCGGGGACATTTCCAGTGTTCTCACGGAACTGGGGTAAGCAAGCTGATGGAACGGTGATTCCATTTGAGAAGCTTGCCTTTGAAATGCCAGTCGGTAGTGGGCCTTACTTGATTGAATCTTTTAAAGCAGGTAAATCGATTGTTTATAAAAAGAACCCAAACTATTGGGCTGATCAACTCGGTAAACCATTAAATGTCCGCGTTGGCTTTTATAACTTTGATCGTGTTCTATATAAGCTCTATAGCGATGATGCTGTTAGGTTAGAAGCCTTTAAAGCAGGGGAGTTTGATGCTCTGGTTGAGTATCGCGCCAAGATATGGGCTAAAGGGTATGTTGGCTCTAAGTTTGATCAAGGTGTTCTCTTAAAGAAAGCATTCCTAAATCACAATGGCGCTGGCATGCAAGGTTTTGCCATGAATGTGCGACGTCCTATTTTTAAAGATGCGCGTGTGCGCGAAGCCTTAGGTTATGCGCTTGACTTTGAATGGCTTAATCGCCAAATATTTTTTGATCAGTACAGCCGTATCAATAGTTATTTCACCAACAGTGATTTGAGTGCCAACTTTGACGGCCCTCGCAAACCTACAGAGTTAGAGCTAAAGCTACTTAAGCCCTTAAAAGCAAAATACCCACAGTGGGTTCCGGATGCCGTCTTTGAGCCAATGCCTGCGGCGCCATCAACTAAGCCGCCCGGCAGCCTACGCCAGAACTTAAAGAAAGCCCGTGAGCTCCTTCTTCATGCCGGCTGGCAATATCGTGACGGTGCATTACGCAATGAAAAGGGTGAGCCATTTCGTTTTGAGATTGTGGAAGATGGCGGGTTCTTCTTGAGAGTGATTTCTGCTTATGTACGCAACTTAGAGAAGCTGGGAGTGGAGGTAGATATTAGGACTAGCGACTTTGCTTTGCATCAAAAGCGCATGAATGAATACGACTTTGATATGACCACCGTCAGATTTCAGGACTCCCAAAATCCAGGCAATGAACTCTGGGATCGCTTTGGCAGTCAGGCTGCTAAAGAAAAAGGCTCTGATAATGTGATTGGTGTGCAGTCTCCTGTGGTGGATGCTTTGATTGATGAAATTACCAGAGCACAAAATCGGGAACAGTTAAGAACCGCAACGAGAGCCCTAGACAGAGTTCTGTGGAATAGTTATTACGTTGTGCCGCAGTGGTATAACCCAACGCATCGTGTTGCCTTCCGCCACGAGATGCGTTATCCAGAACCTCCTTTGTATTACTCGGCCGAGACATGGATCATGCAAAATTGGTGGAAAGAAGAGGTCAAATAATGCAAGGTCAAATGCGCGCTTATATTTTTAAACGTTTGCTCTTGATGATTCCTACCATCTTGGGAGTATTAACGCTTACCTTCGCAGTAGTGCAATTTGTTCCTGGTGGTCCAGTAGAGCAAATGGTATTGGAACTAAAAGGGAAGGGTGGCGCTGCAACAGGCGGCTCCGAGTCCTCTGGGTCCGGATCAACCTATCGCGGCCGTCAAGGTGTGGATGCACAGCGCCTAGAGGAGGTGAAAGCGTTATATGGTTTCGATAAGCCACCACTTGAACGCTATTTCATGATGTTAGGCCGCTTTGCCAGATTCGACTTGGGTCAAAGCTATTACCAGCACGAAAGCGTTTGGACTTTAGTGGTCTCTAAGTTGCCGGTCTCGATCAGCATTGGACTATGGACCTTCTTCATCACGTATTTAGTTTCCATACCCTTGGGAATAGCTAAAGCAGTGCGCGATGGTTCACGTTTTGATGCCGTAACCAGCAGCATGATCTTGGTGGGTTATGCGATTCCTGGTTTTGTATTGGGTGTCTTATTGCTGGTGCTTTTTGGCGGAGGCAGTTTCTTGCAGTTATTCCCGCTACGAGGCCTCACTTCAGATAATTGGAGTGATCTGAGTTTGGTTGGCAAAGTCATGGATTACTTGTGGCATTTAGTGTTGCCGATTACCGCCTCTGTTTTGGGTAGTTTCGCCGTAGTCACGATGTTGACTAAGAACTCTTTTTTGGAAGAGATTCGTAAGCAGTATGTTTTGACTGCGCGCGCAAAGGGCCTTACTGAAAAGCAAGTGCTATGGAAGCATGTATTCCGTAACGCACTCTTGCCCTTAGTAACGGGTTTTCCGGCCGCATTTATCGGCGCATTCTTTACTGGCTCACTATTGATCGAAACACTATTCTCATTAGACGGACTCGGTTTGCTTTCGTACGAGTCTGTAATGCGTCGTGACTACCCAGTAGTTTTCGGCACTCTGTATTTATTCACTCTGATTGGCCTATTCACCAAGTTAATCTCTGATCTTTGCTATGTTTATGTAGACCCACGCATTCAGTTTGGTGCAGGAGGCGGCTCATGAGTCGTTGGCAGCGCTTCAAAAATAGTCGTATAGGGTATGTAAGCTTATGGATCTTCATGATCCTCTTTGGCTTATCGATGTGCGCTGAATTGATTGCGAATGATAAGCCTTTGGTGGTGCGCTATGAAGGCCATTTCTATTTTCCGATTGTGAAGAGTCAGCCAGAAACTGTTTTTGGTGGTGACTTTGCGACTCCAACTGATTTCTTAGATCCCGATATTCGTCAGAACATTACTAGTAATGGAAACTGGGCAATCTACCCGCCGATTCACTATAGCTATGAGACGCTCAATTATTTTTCACAAGTGCCTAATCCAGCACCACCATCATGGGAGAACTGGTTAGGGACCGATGATCGTGGGCGCGATGTTTTGGCTCGCCTGATCTATGGTTTTCGCTTATCTATTCTTTTTGGTCTTGCACTAACGATCGTTGGCGTGAGTGTGGGCATCATCACTGGATCCTTAATGGGCTTCTTTGGAGGAAAGTTTGACCTAGTCTCGCAGCGCCTGATAGAAATCTGGTCAGCTATGCCAGAGCTGTACTTGCTCATCATTTTTGCCTCAATCTTTAATCCCAGTGTTTCCCTACTGATTATTTTGTTAGCCGCTTTTGGTTGGATGGGCCTATCAGATTACGTCCGTGCAGAATTTTTCCGCAATCGCGCCCTGGAATATGTGCGTGCAGCAAGAGCATTGGGTTTAACCAATTTGCAAATCATGTGGCGTCACATTCTGCCTAATAGCTTGACACCAGTGATTACCTTTTTGCCATTTCGCATGAGTGCCGCCATTTTGTCGTTAACCAGCTTGGACTTTTTAGGCTTGGGTGTACCCCCAGGTACTCCAAGCTTGGGTGAACTACTCTCTCAAGGCAAAAGCAATCTTGATGCCTGGTGGATCTCTCTATCAACCTTTGTTGTCTTGGTCGCAACTCTGTTGCTATTAACTTTTATGGGTGAAGCATTGCGTAATGCTTTTGATTCTCGCAAGGCTGGCGTAATGAGCGGAGGTCGTTCATGAGTTTGCTTCGTTATGAAGATCTGTGTATTTCATTTGGAACGGGTCGTCGTGAAAAGTTTGCAGTCAATCATCTGGATTTAGAAATCGGCATTGGCGAGCGTGTGGCATTAGTTGGGGAATCTGGCTCAGGTAAGACGCTGACTGCATTGGCGCCATTACGTTTAGAGCCCGAGGGCGCCAAAGTCTCTGGAAAGATTTTGTGGAATAAAAAAGATGGGGAGGGTACGGTGGACTTGCTCTCGATGTCTATCCAAGATATTCGGGAGATTCGTGGTCGTGAGATTGCGATGGTGTTTCAGGAGCCGATGACGGCTCTGAACCCACTCTTTACTGTTGGTAATCAAATCATCGAGGCAGTACAAATCTATCAACCTTTGATTTCTAAGGCGGATTCGATTGATGCTGCAATTGATCTACTCAGAAAGACGGGCATTCCAGAGCCTGAACGCCGCTTTCATTCATATCCACATCAACTTTCGGGTGGCCAAAGGCAGCGCGCCATGATTGCGATGGCTTTGGCATGTAAGCCACGGCTACTGATTGCCGATGAGCCTACGACAGCTTTAGACGTGAGCTTGCGTTTGCAAATCTTGGATTTACTCAAAGAGCTCCAAGAAGAATCCAAAGATCATGGTGGCATGGGCATTCTGTTGATTACCCACGATCTCAATTTGGTGAAGCATTTTGCACAACGTGTAGCTGTCCTAAATCAAGGTAACTTGATGGAGGCTGGGCCAACCAAACAAGTGTTTGAGCGCCCAGAGGATCCTTATACGCGTGCCTTGGTCAATAGTGAGCCGGTACGCGATCTGGCACCTCTGATGCCATTAGCTCCGGTATTGTTGAAAACAGAGGGCCTCTCGGTTGCTTACCCGAGCGAAGAATCAGTCTCCTGGTTTAAAAAAGCGCCATCACATAAAGTATTGAAAAAAGTGAGCTTTGAACTAAAGCAAGGTCAGACCATTGGTGTGATTGGAGAGTCTGGCTCTGGCAAAACCACCCTAGGTATGGCTGTACTCGGCTTGCTAGGTGATTCAATGGCAGAAGTGAATGGCAATGTTGATGTGCTTGGTAGCGATTGGCAAAAACTCAAGCCTATTGAGCGACGTGCGATGCGTTCTAGCTTGCAGGTGATCTTTCAGGATCCCTTTGGCTCGCTGTCACCGCGCATGAACGTATTGCAGATTATTTCTGAGGGATTGGATGTGCATTTTCCGAAACTGTCTACTGCAGAACGTGAGACACGTTTAGTGGATATGCTCAAAGAGGTGGGCTTAGATCGTTCTGCGCTTCTGCGCTACCCACATGAATTTTCTGGAGGGCAGCGCCAGAGAATTGCGATTGCGCGTGCCTTAATTTTGCGCCCACAAATTTTGGTATTAGATGAGCCCACCTCGGCATTGGATGTCTCTATTCAAAAACAGGTACTTGCCTTGTTAACCGAGCTGCAAAAAAAGTACAACTTGGCGTATCTCATGATTAGTCACGATCTAGCAGTTATTAGAGCAATGTCTCACGAGGTGATGGTTCTCAAAGGGGGCAAGGTGGTGGAATTTGGTGATACCGAAACCCTGATTAAGTACCCTCGTCAGACCTATACGAAAGAGCTATTTGCTGCTGCAGAGCTGACTTAGATAGCAGATCAAAACCCCCTTGAATGGGCTAATTTGGTGCATTTGCCCCGATATAAAGCAAATTTATCATTATAAACAAAGACTTAAGCATAGAGTGAAGACTTGGTTAATTGAGGGTTCTTTGTTAAACTGAACCGATGTCATTGAAAAAAGCACTTCTTTTGAAACTACTGGGCCTAGGTTTAGGCGCCATCATCTCTGTATCTGCCTATGCGGTTGATACGGCGGTAGAGGCATCTGCGGATGCTGTAGTTCCCAAAGAAAGTATGTTCCAAGCAGGGCGCTCCTACATTGCCCGAGTATCAGACCGCTTGGCCGATACCGTGACTGGCAAGTCAGACGAATTAATTAACCGCGCTATGGAAGTTATTGGCGTGCGCTATCGCTGGGACACAGAATTACCGCAGTCTGGATTAGATGGCAGTAGCTTCGTTGGCTATGTCTTCAAAGATAAGTTGGGATTCTTATTGCCGCGTAAGTCAACGCAAATGAGCCGTGTTGGTAAACCGATTACCCGTGAAGAATTGCAACCAGGCGATCTCGTATTTTTTAATACGATGCGCCTTACTTTTTCTCATGTTGGAATTTATGTGGGTGATAACAAATTCATTCACTCACCTTCCAGAGGTACCAATGTTCGAGTGGATGATCTCGGCAGCCTCTATTGGGATAAACGTTTTGACGGAGCACGTCGTTTAGATGGTAGCGACAATCTCGATGACTCTGAGCGTCAAGAGCTTCTCAACGAAGTCAAAAATCTTAAGCGTAATTCACGCAGCCTTTAAGTAAGAGACCCTCAGCCTGATTGCTATTAGCCTTTCAGCTTCTCTTTAATCAAACCCATTTGCTCTTGTGCTGCAGCTTCACCAGCGAGTATGGCGGCATTTCTGGATTTGAAATCACCACTACCCATTTGTTTTAACTGCGGCTGAATCACGATGTCAGCGCTTTTGAGTTCGTACTGATTAATACTTCTCTGCATGATGGAGATGGTTTGCTGCAAGACACCTAAGGTTCCACTGGCATCTTGATGAACTGGCTCAGAAGAAATATTTACTGCAATGACTAGGGTTGCCCCCATCTGTCTTGCATAGCTGACTGGCACTGGTGCTACTAAACCACCGTCCACATATTCTTTGCCGCTGATTACTGCCGGCTGAAATACTCCGGGTACGCTGCAAGATGCGCGAACGGCTAGACCGGTATTACCTGTCCTAAATAAAACCCCTTTGCCGGACTGCAATTCAGTGGCAACAATACCTAAGGGGATGCGCATTTGCTCAATCGATTTATTTTGCACTTCTCGGTTAACCATATTTTGTAGTGCATCACCTTTAATGAGCCCGCCAAAACGGCCGGCAAACGGGAGACCCCAGTCAGCAATCGTGGCCTCATCCAGATTGAGGGCCAAGCGATTCAGATCATTCCCGGTGGCGCCTGATGCGAGGAGGGAGGCAATGACACTGCCAGCGCTACTGCCGACAACAATATCGGGTCTAATGCCCTGGGCTTCCAATACCTTAATGACGCCTATGTGGGCAAAACCTCGAGCTGCTCCAGCACCCAGAACTAGGCCAACGACAGGTTTTTTACTCCCCACCAGGCTACAAGAGCTCAAACCTGCGCCTCCAAGTAGGGTCCCCATACCAATTCCGAGGCCCAGGAGTCGACGGCGCTCTATGGAATAGATCGTCCTAGGCATAAATAAAGGGGGTTTGGTGGAATTCTTGTGCATGTGGCTATTGTATTGAGCCTACCTTATAATAAGAGCATGGTGAACGAAAAGTACTTCGTTTCAGCGCGGGCATATCCCAAGAAGAATTGATGAGATGGATTGTCCGTAGTAGCTTGAGAACACCAAAACCCATTACTAAATACCTTTTAAAGCCTAGCCAGGATTACTCCTGGTAGCCCGAATTTTATGGACGATCACAATAAGCGCGTCATTGAAACAGCCCTCCTGTGCGCACAGGAACCACTCACCGTTGCTGATTTGTCTCGCTTATTTGTAGAGGACATCACTACGGCAGATATCGATGAAGCATTAGTCGAGCTGCAACGTGTTTGGGATGACAAGGGTATGGAGTTGGTACATATCGCAACTGGCTGGCGTTTTCAAAGCCGTATCTCAATGCGCGAGTACCTTGATCGCTTGACTCCAGAAAAGCCACCAAAATATTCACGTGCCGTGATGGAAACTTTGGCCATCATTGCTTACCGTCAACCTGTCACCCGTGGTGAGATCGAAGAAATTCGCGGTGTTGCTGTGAGTAGTAATGTAATGAAGCAGTTGGAAGATCGTGGTTGGGTTGAGGTGATTGGGCATAAAGAAACCGTTGGACGCCCAGGCTTGTATGCCACTACTAAGCAATTTTTAGACGATCTCAGTTTGACCAATTTACAAAGCTTGCCGATGCTGGAAGATGCGGCGCCAATGGCTGCTGCAGCGCAATTAGGTCAAGCGGTAATGGAGTTTGATCCATCTGCTACGGTAGAGACAGTAGTAATTGATACTGATGCTCAAGAGGTGATCGAAATAGAAGAAGAGACAACTGAAATCACTGCAGAGGAAATCATCATTGATATTTCTGAGCTAGATTCTGAGGAAGTTACCCCTGAGTCTGAAGACAATCCAGACGAAACAAAATAATAATTAATGACAAGCTCTAACGAAAACGATTCATCCCCGGTAGTAAATCCATCGGCAACCCCTTCTAATGCAGACGTTGCGCCATCGAACTCAGATGGCCAAAAGTCTGAAGGTGGAGAGCGCGGTGAACGCCGCCCACGTCGCCAGGGTGCTGGAGGCGGTAAACACCCGTTTAATAAGAAACGCCCATTTAACAAAGATCGGCCACGCCGCGAAGGTGGCGATGCCAATGGTCCGCGCGAAGGCGGTAACAATCAAGGCAATAACCAATCTTCTAAATTAGCTCCCAATCTAGCTGAGAGTGAGGCTTTGTTTGCTTCAGTTGTCTCTGGTGAGTTTGACGCCGCTTTAGATGCTCCTGAAGTTGAGGAATTAAAAAATCCCGATGGTGTGAATGAGAACGAGGTATCTCATCAAACTGGTGCAGAGCGTCGCGCACAACGTGCACAACGTTCACGCGAGGATGAAGATTCAGATGCGCCAACGGATGAGGAAATGAGTAGTCTGCAGTTTGCCAACGTTGATGATCTCCCGCTCAGTTTGCGTGATGAAGTTTGGTCTGACCTCGATGGTTTGGATGATGATGCAGATGATGAAGATACCGTTAAGTTGCACAAGGTATTAGCTGATGTTGGTATGGGATCCCGTCGCGATATGGAAGACTTGATTATTCAAGGGCGCGTATCGGTGAATGGATTACCAGCACATATTGGTCAGCGCATTGGACCAACCGATCAAGTGCGCATCAATGGCAAGCCAGTACATCGCAAGATTCAGACTAAGCCACCGCGCGTGATCATGTACCACAAGCCTGCAGGTGAGATCGTTAGCCAGTCAGATCCAGAGGGTCGTCCAACCGTATTTGATCGTTTGCCAAAGCCGCGTCAAGGACGCTGGATCGCGGTAGGTCGATTAGACTTTAATACCGAAGGTCTTTTATTGTTTACCACTTCTGGTGAGTTAGCAAATCGCTTAATGCATCCCCGTTATGGTGTTGAGCGTGAATACGCCGTGCGCATCTTAGGTGACTTGAGCCAAGAAAATACTTCACTATTAAAGAGTGGCATTACGCTCGATGATGGCCAAGCTAAATTCTTACGTCTAGCAATGGGCGGTGGTGAAGGCGCTAATCGTTGGTATCACGTTGCATTAAGTGAGGGTCGTAATCGCGAAGTGCGTCGTATGTTTGAGGCGGTTGGTCATGTAGTATCTCGCTTGATCCGAACTCGTTACGGTATTTTCTTATTGCCTCCACGTTTAAGACGTGGCAAATGGGAAGAGATTGAGGCGGGCGGTATTTATAACTTGATGAAGTCTGCTGGCTTAAAAATGCCACAGCCACAAGACAAGGGCCGCAACCCGAATCCCAATAATCGTGATCGTCGCCCGATGGGTGAAGATTTCCAACCGGATCCAATGCAAACCTCAGTTTCTTATTGGGGTTCCCGTGATGCTTTAACCCTTGCTAGTGGCCATAACGGCCTAACGCATCAAGGTAGGGGTGGCAAACCGGCTGGCGGCGGCGGTTCTAGCGAGGGGCGCGGGCCATTCCGTGGGCGCACTCAAGGCGGCAGACCTGGTCAGGGCGGTCAAGGTGGTCGCAGTGGACAAGGCGGGCAGGGTGGTCAAGGCGGTCAGGGCCAAAACCGCAGTAAAGGCAGCAAAGTTCACCACGGGCAGTCCGCTTTTGTGACAGGCAATCCTCAGAGTCCTGGAAATGGACCTAAGCGTAGCGCACCAAAAGGGCGCAAACCCTTCAATAGGGGACCTAGAAAACCCCGTAATCCGGGCGAAAGCTTCTGATTTGTATCAGTTTTCTGCCAAATAGGCTATAATTTTGGTCTTACAGCAGTATTCTGCTGTTTTTAGTGGTTACCGACTGATGTTGCGATCAACGTAAGTCGGCCTGTTCTGAATTTCGAGAATATGGGCTTTGAAGCCCATTTTTTTTTGCCATTTTGGTATGAAGGGGCGTCGTGAAAGATCAGCAGGTTATTTCTGCAGAGCTGGAAAACTTGGGTTACACGCTAGTTGAGATAGAGCGTGAAGCCGGTGGATTGCTGCGCGTCACGATTGAAAACCCAGATTACGAACGCTTGATTTCTGTTTTGGATTGCGAAAAGGTGAGCCATCAGTTGAGTTACACCTTGCCAGTTGAAAACATTCCTTATGAGCGTTTAGAGATTTCATCTCCAGGACTGGATCGTCCAGTGAAAAGTGCCGCTGATTATGAGCGCTTTGCTGGAATGCAAGTGGATTTGAAATTGCGCGTTGCAGCTGGCGGTCGCAAGAATTTTCGTGGTGAGTTGCAAGGTTTGCTGAGTGGTGAATTGAATTCACCAGATGCAAAGTTTGGTTTGGTATTTGAGGGTGCTGATGGTCAGCCCTCTCAATTGGAGTTCTCTTTAGCCGAGGTCGATAAGACTCGGTTGGTCCCTGTTATTGATTTCAAAGGAAGAAAGTCATGAGCCGAGAAGTTCTCATGTTGGCAGACGCGTTAGCGCGTGAAAAGAACGTTGATCAAGCGATCGTATTCGAAGCGTTGGAGATGGCTTTAGCCTCTGCGACTAAGAAGCGCTACGCTACAGAAGATGTGGATATCCGTGTTGCGATTGATCGTGAAACTGGTGAATACGAAACCTTCCGTCGCTGGTTGGTTGTGCCCAATGAAGCTGGTTTGCAAGAGCCGGACAAAGAGATTCTGCAATTTGAAGCCCAAGAGCAACTCGCCGACATGGAAGTTGGTGACTACATCGAAGAGCAAATCGAATCTTTAGCCTTCGGTCGTATCGGCGCACAAGCTGCTAAGCAAGTGATCTTGCAGCGCATTCGTGATGCTGAGCGTGAACAGATTTTGAACGACTACCTTGAGCGTGGCGAAAAAGTCATGACTGGTACCGTGAAGCGTGCTGACAAGAATGGCCTGATTATTGAATCTGGTCGTGTTGAAGCATTGCTCCGCCGCGATCAAATGATTCCAAAAGAGAACTTACGTTCTGGCGACCGTGTGCGGGCATACATCCTTAAGGTGGATCGTGAAGCACGTGGCCCACAAATCGAACTCTCCCGTACTTGCCCAGACTTCTTAATTAAGTTGTTTGAGAACGAAGTTCCTGAGATGGAGCAGGGTTTATTAGAGATCAAAGGCGCTGCCCGTGATCCTGGTATCCGCGCAAAAATTGCGGTTATTACTTATGACAAGCGCATCGATCCAATTGGCACTTGCGTTGGCGTACGTGGCACCCGTGTGACTGCGGTTCGTAATGAAGTTGCTGGCGAAGCAGTGGATATCGTATTGTGGTCTGAAGATCCAGCCCAATTTGTAATTGGTGCTTTGGCTCCAGCTCAAGTTTCATCAATCGTGGTTGATGAAGAGCGTCATGCGATGGATGTAGTGGTTGATGAAGAGAATTTGGCAATCGCTATTGGCCGCAGTGGACAAAACGTTCGTTTGGCAAGTGATTTGACTGGTTGGCAGATCAACATCATGACCCCTGAAGAGTCTGCTGAGAAAACTGAAAAAGAAGCTTCTTCTGTACGTCAATTGTTTATGGACAAGTTGGACGTCGACCAAGAAGTGGCTGATATTTTGATTGAAGAAGGTTTCAATACATTAGAAGAGGTGGCCTACGTACCATTGTCTGAAATGTTAGAGATTGATTCATTCGATGAAGATACTGTGAATGAGTTGCGTACCCGCGCCCGTGATTCTTTGTTAACTATGGAGTTGGCAAAAGAAGAGCGTATCGGCGAAGTGTCACAAGACTTGCGTTCCCTGGAAGGAATGACCACAGAACTGATTGCTAAGCTTGCTGACAATCAGGTACATACCCGTGACGACCTTGCTGAATTAGCTGTTGATGAGCTGGTTGAGGCGACACAAATTGACGAAGAAACTGCGAAAACGCTCATCATGAAAGCGCGCGAACATTGGTTTACTTCATGAGAGGAAGTAGTGCATGGCAACAACAGTAAAAGTACTCGCTAAAGAATTAAAACGTACCGCGCCAGACCTCTTGGAGCAGTTGAAGGCGGCTGGTATCGAAAAAGGTTCTGAGGACGATAGCATTACCGAAAAGGACAAAACTGTCCTGCTTGAGCATTTGCAAAAAGAGCACGGCAGTGCAGACACTGGCGCGCGTAAAAAGATTACTTTAATCAAGCGTGAGAGCTCAGAAATTCGTCAAGCAGACTCTGCTGGACGTACTCGCACTGTGCAGGTTGAAGTTCGTAAAAAGCGTGTGCTCGTTAAGGCCGGTGATAAGGCGCCTGAAGAGATTCCAGTTCCAGCGGCTAAAGAAGTTGCTCCAGCAGCACCAGCTAAACCCGTTATTTCCGAAGAGGAGTTGGAAAAACGCGCGGCAGAGGCAACACGCCAAGCTGAGTTGTTGGCTCGCCAAGAAGCGGAAATGAAAGCTGCCGAAGAAGCACGTCAAAAAGAAGTTGCAGCTCCAGTAATTGCTAAAGAAGAGGCGCCTGTAGATACAGCGCCGGATGCTGCCGCAGCGGCAGCAGAGAAAAAGGCGGCAGCAGATAAAGCAGCTAAAGATTTGGCTGCTAGCAAAGAAAAAGAATTGGCAGATATTCGAGTTCGTCGTGCTGCGGCTGAAGCTGAGGCTTTAGCAATCCGCGACATGATGAGCGCTCCTGCACGTGTTCTCAAAGCACCTAGTGAAATTGCTGCTGAAGAAGCGAAAAAAGGCACTTTGCATAAACCTGCAAAAGTTGAAGGTGCTGATGATAAGAAGAAGGCTGTTGCCAAAGTTGGTGGCAAGACTATTAAATCTTCTGAGACATCATCCACTTGGCAAGAAGAGGGCGCTAAGAAACCTGGCGGCCTAAAGACTCGCGGCGATTCTTCTGGTGGTGTTGGTGGTTGGCGTTCAGGCGGTGGTCGTAAGAAGCAACGTCAAATTGCTGAGGCGAACGTAGATACCAACTTCCAAGTACCAACAGAAGCCATAGTGCGTGATGTTCACGTACCAGAAACCATTACTGTTGCTGAGTTAGCTCATGCAATGGCAGTGAAGAGTGCGGAAGTGATTAAGTTGCTGATGGGTATGGGTCAAATGGTCACCATTAATCAAGTGCTTGATCAAGATACCGCAATGATTCTTGTTGAAGAAATGGGCCATAAGGCTTTTGCTGCGAAATTAGATGATCCAGATTTAGATCTTGGTACCGATGGTCACGATGCAGAGTTGTTGCCACGTCCACCAGTAGTTACAGTGATGGGTCACGTTGATCACGGTAAAACTTCTTTGCTCGATAAGATTCGTGCGGCCAAAGTGGCTACCGGTGAGGCTGGCGGCATTACTCAGCACATTGGTGCATACCATGTGGAAACTCCACGCGGCATGATTACCTTCTTAGATACTCCGGGTCACGAAGCCTTTACGGCAATGCGCGCTCGCGGCGCCAAGGCAACGGACATTGTGATCTTGGTTGTTGCGGCAGATGACGGCGTGATGCCGCAAACAAAAGAAGCAATTCACCATGCGCTTGCAGGTGGCGTTCCAATTGTTGTGGCAATTAACAAGATTGATAAGCCAGAAGCCAATTCCGAGCGCGTCAAAACTGAGTTGGTGGCAGAGCAAGTGGTTCCTGAAGAATACGGTGGCGATGTGCCATTTATTCCGGTATCCGCAAAAACTGGTGAGGGCATTGATGCCCTGCTTGAGAACGTACTCTTGCAAGCTGAAATCTTGGAATTGAAAGCGCCCAAAGATGCACCGGCCCAAGGTTTAGTCATTGAAGCGCGTTTGGACAAAGGTAAGGGCCCTGTAGCAACCATATTGGTTCAATCAGGCACGCTCAAACGTGGAGATATGTTGTTGGCGGGTTCAACCTATGGTCGCGTCCGCGCCATGCTGGATGAAAACGGTAAGCCATGTAATGAAGCAGGCCCATCTATCCCTGTTGAAATCCAAGGCTTAGGGGATGTTCCTGCAGCTGGAGAGTCAGTACAGGTGGTTCCGGATGAGCGTAAGGCTCGCGAGATTGCATTGTTCCGTCAAGGTAAGTTCCGTGATGTGAAGTTGGCTAAACAGCAAGCATTCAAGCTTGAAACCATGATGGAAAACATGGAAGAAGGCGCTATTGAGGCTAAGTTATTGCCATTGATCATTAAAGCTGATGTACAGGGCTCTCAAGAAGCTTTGGCACAGTCATTAATGAAGCTTTCTACACCGGAGGTGAAGGTGCAAATTGTTCACGCAGGTGTTGGTGGCATTACTGAAACTGACGTGAACTTGGCAGTGGCTTCTAAAGCGGTTATTTTTGGCTTCAATTCCCGTGCAGATGCGGCAGCTCGCAAGTTAGCTGAAAACAATGGTGTGGATATTCGTTATCACAACATCATCTATGACGCAGTGGATGAAGTAAAGTTGGCTCTGAGCGGCATGTTGACTCCAGATAAAAAAGAAGAAATCACTGGTCTCGTTGAGATTCGTCAAGTCTTCTTGGTATCTAAGGTTGGCGCAATTGCAGGTTGCTTGGTAGTTGATGGAATTATCAAGCGCACATCTAGTGTTCGTCTCTTGCGTGACAACGTCGTTGTTTGGACTGGTGAACTGGACTCTCTCAAGCGCTTCAAAGATGATGCTAAGGAAGTTCGTGCCGGTGTCGAGTGCGGCCTGTCATTAAAGGGCTATAACGACATTAAAGAAGGTGACCAGCTTGAAGTATTTGAAGTTACTGAAGTTGCACGTTCACTCTAAGCAATATGCATAAAACTAGCCCGCATCGTAACCAGCGTCTCGCCGATCAAATTCAGCGAGACCTGGCCGAGCTTATTCCCCGCGAATTGCGTAGTCCGAGTTTGGGCTTGATTACCTTACAAAGTATTGAGCTCACACCGGATCTGGCCCATGCCAAAGTGTTCTTTACAGTTTTGGGTGCTGAGCCTGAGCATGCGTTAAGGGCGCTTCAAGAAAAAGCCGGATACTTGCACTCACTCTTGTTTAAGCGTTTGCATATTCATACCGTTCCTACTTTACATTTTCACTATGACAGCTCAGTAGAGCATGGCATAGAAATGTCTCGATTGATCGATCAAGCAGTTGAGAGCGATCACAAAGACGAGACTAAGTAATTCATGTCTATACGGATCGACGGCGTAGTGCTACTAGATAAACCCGCTGGAATGAGTTCTCAGGGTGCGGTTACTGCCGTCAAGCGTGCCTTTAATGCTGACAAGGCTGGCCATACCGGTACATTAGATCCAATGGCGACTGGCTTATTGCCTATCTGCTTAGGCGAAGCAACTAAGTATTCACAAGACCTGCTTGAAGCTGATAAGTCTTATATCGCTCGAGTAAAGTTCGGCTCACGCACTGATACCGGCGATGCTGAGGGTCTCACTATTGAAGAATTACCTTTGCCGGTATTTGCCAATGAAGTTGAGCTCAAATCTGCATTAGATGCCTTGCTCCCAAAATTTTCGGGGCCTATTTCTCAAGTGCCGCCAATGTATTCTGCACTCAAGCGTGATGGCAAACCTTTATATGAATATGCTCGTGCAGGTGTTGAGTTGGAGCGCACTCCGCGAGATATCACTATTCACTCCATTCGTTGGACTGACATCGCTTGGCCAGAAGCTACGTTAGAAGTCAGCTGTAGCAAAGGAACCTATATTCGCGTTCTAGCAGAAGATATTGGTAATGCCCTAGGATGTGGCGCCCATTTGGTGGGATTACGCCGAACCGAAGTGGGGCATCTCAATCTTGAGCAGTCCTTTACGATTGAGGCGATACAAAGCAGCCTTCAGAATAGCGCCGACTACATATTGCCTGTTGATGCCTTGCTGCAAACATTGCCACACTTAACGGTGGATGAGCAACAAGCTAAACGTCTTGAAATGGGACAGCGTGTTCCTCTGAACTTACCTTCCATTGAAGCATTGGTACGCATTTATCGAGCGACCGCTGCTTCTCATAACTTTATTGGTACTGCTGATTGGCGTTCTGGTGTTTTGCATCCAAAGCGCTTGATTTCGCAGGCTCATTAATTAATCATTATTTATAACCCTTTTACTTATCTTTAACTCAAGAAGCTTCACATGACTAAACGCGCACTTCGTAACATCGCTATCATCGCCCACGTTGACCACGGAAAAACTACCTTGGTTGACCAACTCTTGCGCCAATCAGGCACATTCCGCTCAAATGAAAAAATGACCGAACGCGTCATGGACTCAAACGACTTGGAAAAAGAGCGTGGCATTACTATTTTGTCCAAGAACTGCGCAGTGGAATATGACGGTACACATATTAATATCGTTGATACCCCAGGACACGCGGACTTCGGTGGTGAAGTAGAGCGCGTTCTCTCGATGGTTGACGGTGTATTGCTTTTGGTTGATGCGGTTGAAGGTCCAATGCCGCAGACCCGCTTCGTTACCAAGAAAGCTTTGGCATTGGGTTTGAAGCCAATCGTTGTGATTAACAAGGTTGACCGTCCAGGCGCACGTTGCGACTACGTGATTAACGCAACTTTTGAATTATTTGACAAACTAGGCGCAACTGAAGAGCAGTTAGATTTCCCAGTGATCTATGCATCAGGCTTGAATGGTTATGCAGGAGAGTCAGAAGATGTGCGTGAAGGTACTATGCGCCCCTTGTTTGATGCTGTTCTGAAGCACGTTCCTGTGCGTGATGACGACGCAGAAGGCCCCTTGCAATTCCAGATTTCTTCAATTGACTACAACAGCTATGTTGGCAAGATCGGAGTTGGCCGTATTAGCCGGGGCCGTGTGAAGTCAGGCATGGAAGTGCTCTGCATGAATGGTCCTGATGGCACGCCATTCAAAGGCCGTATCAACCAAGTATTGAAATTTAAAGGCCTGGAGCGAGAAATCGTTGACGAGGCTGTTGCTGGCGATATCGCCCTCATCAATGGTATTGAAGATTTGGCCATTGGCACAACAGTATGTGCGGTTGATAAGCCAGATCCATTGCCAATGCTCAAGATTGATGAGCCGACCTTGACTATGAATTTTATGGTGAACACTAGTCCATTAGCTGGTCGTGAAGGTAAGTTTGTAACTAGCCGTCAAATTCGTGAACGTTTAGACCGCGAATTAAAAGCCAACATGGCTTTGCGCGTAAAAGAAACTGATGATGACACCGTATTTGAAGTATCAGGTCGTGGCGAGTTGCATCTCACCATCTTGGTAGAGACCATGCGTCGTGAAGGTTATGAGATGGCAGTTTCCCGTCCACGCGTTGTCTTTCATGAGGAGAATGGCGTCAAAATGGAGCCGTATGAGAACTTAACGGTTGACGTAGAAGATGCCACTCAAGGTTCTGTGATGGAAGACTTGGGTAAGCGTAAGGGTGAGTTGCAAGATATGGTGAGTGATGGCAAAGGCCGCACCCGTCTTGAGTACCGCATTCCTGCACGTGGTCTGATCGGCTTCCAAGGCGACTTCATGACCATGACTCGCGGTAATGGTTTGATGAGTCATACATTTGATTCTTATGCTCCAGCGAAAGATGGCATCTTGGGTGAACGTCATAATGGCGTATTGATTAGTCAAGATGATGGCGAAGCAGTTGCCTACGCTATTTGGAAGTTACAAGATCGTGGTCGTATGTTTGTTAGCCATGGTGATCCTGTATACGAGGGAATGGTGATTGGTATCCATAGTCGAGACAATGACTTGGTCGTTAACCCAATTAAAGGTAAGCAATTAACCAACGTTCGCTCTTCAGGCACTGACGAAGCAGTTCGCTTAGTAACGCCAATTGATTTGACCTTGGAATATGCGGTTGAATTCATTAGTGATGATGAGTTGGTTGAAGTAACGCCGAAAAGTGTACGTATCCGTAAGCGCCACCTGAAAGAGCATGATCGTAAGAAAGCATCCCGCGAGTAAGCTCTTTTTCAGCTACACAACAAAAGTCACCTCCGGGTGGCTTTTGTTCTTCATTGAAATCAAAACTATAAATTAATCATTTATAAGTTAAATAAATAAAACTAGATATACATGCTGCCATCAATTGAACAACGTCTTGCCCAAGAACTTGCTGCTAAGCCTGCTCAAGTAGCTGCTGCTATAGCTCTGATGGATGAGGGCGCTACCGTACCATTTATCGCTCGTTATCGTAAAGAAGCTACCGGGGGGTTGGATGATACGCAGTTACGTTTATTGGAAGAGCGTCTTAGCTATCTTCGTGAACTAGAGGATCGCCGCAAGACAATCGTTGCTTCTATTGAGGAGCAGGGCAAGATGACGCCAGAGTTGCTGAAGGCCATTATGTTGGCAGGGGATAAGACTCGCTTAGAGGATCTTTATTTACCGTATAAACCCAAGAGAAGGACTAAGGCGCAAATTGCCTTAGAGGCTGGCTTAGAGCCATTGGCAAATGATCTGCTGAATAACCCCAAGCTCGATCCTGAAACAGAGGCTGCAAAGTATCTGAAGGAAGCGTTTCAGGTCGATGGGACAGATAATCCTGGTGTTGCGGATACCAAGGCTGCGCTTGAAGGTGCACGTCAAATTTTGATGGAACGCTTTGCAGAAGATGCAGCATTGGTGCAATCTCTTAGAGAGTACTTACAAGATCACGGTGTAGTCGAATCTAAAGTGATTGCTGGTAAAGAGCAAGAGGGTGAGAAGTTCGCTGATTACTTTGATTACTCTGAGCCGATTAAAGCTATTCCATCGCATCGTGCCTTAGCTTTATTTAGGGGTCGTCGGGAACAGATGTTAATGGTTAATTTACGTTTAGATAGCGAAGAAGAAAAGCCAAAATGGGATTCTCCTCACAATCCTTGTGAAAATCGGATTGCCAATCATTTCAAGATCAAAAATGAAGGACGACCTGCCGATGCGTGGTTAGCAGATACCGTTCGCTGGACTTGGCGCATCAAGTGTTCACTCCATTTGGAGTCTGAGTTGATGACAGCGTTACGTGAGCGTTCAGAAACTGAAGCGATTAATGTATTTGCCCGCAACCTTAAAGCCCTCTTGCTGGCGGCACCCGCTGGCCCAAGAGTAACCATTGGTCTCGATCCCGGAATGCGAACGGGAGTGAAGGTGGCAGTGGTGGATGCTACTGGAAAAGTAGTGGATACCGAGGTCATTTACCCGCATCAACCAAAAAATGATTGGGCTGGTTCATTGAATGCCTTGGCTAAATTAGCTGAGAAGCACAATGCCACCTTAATCTCGATTGGTAACGGTACTGCATCTCGCGAGACTGATAAATTAGCCCAGGAGCTGATTAAAGCTAAGCCAGAACTCAAGCTCACCAAGATTGTTGTTTCTGAAGCGGGCGCTTCTGTTTACTCTGCGTCTGAATATGCCTCAAAAGAATTACCGGGTATGGATGTTTCATTGCGCGGTGCCGTTTCAATTGCCCGAAGATTACAAGATCCATTAGCCGAACTGGTCAAGATTGATCCTAAATCGATTGGCGTAGGCCAGTATCAGCATGATGTGATGCAAACCCAGTTGGCTAAATCATTAGTTGCGGTTGTAGAAGATTGCGTAAATGCTGTCGGTGTTGATGTGAACACGGCTTCAGCCCCCTTGCTAGCAAGAGTTTCTGGTTTAAGCTCTACAGTGGCTGAAGGGATAGTGGCCTATCGCGATAGCAAGGGTGCATTTAAATCGAGGGCCGATCTCAAGAGCGTTCCGCGACTTGGCGATAAAACGTACGAGCAAGCTGCTGGATTCTTGCGCATCATGAATGGCGATGATCCATTAGATGCCTCTGCAGTTCATCCTGAATCTTATCCTTTGGTAGAAAAGATTCTGAAGGATATTAAGAAAGGCGTAAAAGAAGTGATTGGCGATGCCAGCTTGCTGAAGTCACTTTCACCAGAAAAGTATGCTGATGGTCAATTTGGTCTACCTACTGTTACTGACATCATTAAAGAATTAGAAAAGCCTGGTCGAGATCCGCGCCCCGAATTCATTACTGCAACTTTTAAAGATGGTGTCGAGAAAATTGGCGACCTCAAGACGGATATGATTTTAGAAGGCGTAGTGACTAACGTTGCCGCCTTTGGGGCCTTTGTCGATATTGGTGTACATCAAGATGGCTTGGTGCATATCTCTGCTTTATCTAATACCTTCGTAAAAGATCCCCATAGCGTGGTTAAGGCTGGACAGGTAGTGAAGGTTAAAGTGCTGGAAGTGGATGAAAAGCGTAAGCGCATCGCGCTAACAATGCGTTTGACAGATGAAGCTCCAAGAGAGGGCTCCAAGCCTGATCAAAGGGCTCTTAATCGTCCTAGAGAGCCTGAAAACAGAAAGCCGCATGAAGATAGAAGGCAAGCGCCCCCAATGAATAATGCAATGGCAGCCGCCTTTGGCAAGCTGAAGAAATAATCATTTTTTAGAGAATTTTCCCCTGCTGGGGTGGCAAATTCTCTAAACTATTGCTTTGTATGTTTAACCAAGAATGACAAGGATTACCGTGAAAATGTCCCAATCAATTTTCCGCATTGCAGCGATTTCGCTGTGTGCATTAGGCGTCAGTATTTCTGCTGCAAAGGCGGCTGATTTCCCTGGCGATCGCCCTATTACTTTAGTGGTGCCATTCTCGGCTGGCGGTCCAACCGATAAAGTAGCTCGTGAGCTGGCTTTAGCAATGGGTAAGCAGCTCAAAGGCCAAGTCATTGTGGATAACAGTCCTGGTGCTGGTGGCACGATTGCGGCTAAACGTGTCATTAATTCTAAGAATGATGGTTACACATTACTGATTCACCATATTGGCATGTCTACAGCCCCAGCTTTGTATAAGAACTTGGGCTTTGATCCAATGACCGATTACGAATACGTTGGCCAGGTTGCCGATGTACCAATGATTTTGGTTGGCAATAAAGATTTGCCTCCTAAGAACTATCAAGAACTTCTACCTTATATGAAGGCAAACATAGGTAAGATTGCGTACGCTAATGCGGGCGTAGGTTCCGCTAGCCACTTGTGCGGCTTGCTCTTTATGAGCCGTATTCAGCTGGATTTGACGACTGTTCCATACAAAGGCACTGCGCCTGCCTTGACCGATTTGATCGGTGGTCAGGTGCAATTGATGTGTGATCAAACAACCAATCTTTCAGGTCAGTTGGCAACTAATGCGGTGAAGCCTTATGGTACAACCACCATGCAGCGCATTAAAGCCTTTGAAAAGATTCCCACTCTCAATGAGCAGGGCTTAAAAAACTTTGAAGTGAAAGTGTGGCATGGTGTTTATGCACCTAAGGGCACTCCAAAAGCAGAGATGGATAAGTTGGCCAAAGCATTGCAAGGCGCTATACAAGATCCCCTTTACAAGCAACACATGGCTGAGTTGGGCGTTGAGATTCCATCGCAAGCAAATGCCACTCCAGAAGGTTTGAAAAAGCATCTGAAGGCACAGATTGATTTATGGACGCCAATCATTAAGGCTGCAGGTATTTACGCAGACTAAGTCGAAAGTAATGCACGCTTCAAATAATAAAACCGCCTTCGGGCGGTTTTATTATTGGGGAGAAAGAAGGGTGCCTTAAGAGTTAATGGGCATCACCGTTACCGCTACCTCTAGCGTATGATCTGCTCCGCCATGGATCACCCCGCGAATAGGGGAGACATCTGAGTAATCTCTTCCTTGAGCCAAGTGAACATAATCTTCCCCAGGAGTTCCGTAGCCCCAGCGATTATTGGTTGGATCTAGATCACACCAAATGCCCTTACCTAAAATACTGCTTTCATCCATGCTAGGAACATAAACCGATACCCAAGCATGCGAAGCATCTCCGCCAATTAGTCTTGCTTGACCGGGTGCAGGATTGGTCAGAATATAGCCGCTCATATATTTTGCTGGAATGCCGATACTGCGGAGCGATGAAATCAAAATATGTGCAAAGTCCTGACATACCCCCTCTCGCTTATTCAGCGCCTCTAGTGCAGGGGTGTTGATATCGGTACTTTTGCTAACGTAATGAAATTCACTATAGATGCGTTTCATCAAATCAATTGCAGCATCTAATATAGGTCTACCAGCTGTGAAATTGGCCCTCGCAAATTCTGCGAATTCTGGTCTTAAAGTAATGAATGGAGATGTAAATAAAAATTCTGAGGCGGCATCCCATTGGGTATTGGAGTGATAGCGGAAGTATTCACGTACCAGCTCCCAGGGTGCAGTTTCCTGGGGCTTAGGGCCATATTCAGTAGCTGTAGTCTCGATCAGTGATTTGGCTGTAATGAGTAATTCGCTGTGCCTATTCTGCAAAGAAAAGAAGGTGCAAACATTTCCATGACTATCTCGATTTTCTTCGCTCCAAGAAGGCCTCGGGCTCACCTGAACATCGGACTTTAATACTCGTTGTGTTTCTAGATCTGCTGGTTTGAGGTGAGCAAAATGCTGCGCAATCTCTACATCAGGATCGTAAGAGTAATGGGTATCGTGGGTAATTTCTAGCAACATAAATGGCGCATTACATTTGGATACTGTATTCATTAGAGTGAATCAGATTGAAATAGCGTGCGCTAATTGCATCTGAAACATTCCAGGCGGATTGCGAGCAATTACTCAAACAATTTCTGAGGTTAGGGAGATTGCCAAACCCATCGGCAGTCGATAGGATATATAAGTCGTAATCTAGTAGATTAATGACGCTACGAGTTAACTCATCCGGGTTATTTCGCTCGGTGCCCGCAAGTTTAGAGAGTCTGGCGCGGAGCGCTTTGCTAACCCAGGCCAGGGAACGTGGGTTTTCATCATCCATCACCAGTAAGCTAATTAAAGGAGCTATCTCGCGACTTTGTTGATGCTGCGCATGAAAGGTGATCGTGCTGTCAAATAAATTGAGTAGGGCGGTATAACCTGAGCTATCTGTATTTGGATTGTTAAGTAAGCCAGAAACGATAGCTGAGTCTAATGCGTTTGTTAGAAAGGCGAGCCTCTCGATATGCCTTCCAATTGAAAGTAGTTGCCAGCCGTCATCACGTGTCATACGGTCAGTTTGAGCGCCGGTTATCGCCGCCAAGCAGCTACTCGCGCCATTTAAAGCATCGATAGCGAGCGAAGCGGAAAAATCATTAAAGGTATTGGCTTTATGGCAATCAGACTGAAATTGCTCAATGCAATGATTGATAGTGCTCCATTGTTCCGGGGAGAGTCGCTCTCTCACATTAGAGGCAGTGCGTTTCATGGCGTTCAGGTTGTAGCCCACGCTGGTGACGCTGTCGCTGGCATTGAGAGAGTTAATTAAAGTACGCTCAAAAATTCGGTGACGCATATCACTCTGGTCAAAATTACTTGGTACACCTTCAGGCACAAGCCCGTAGTGGTGACATAGGTTTTCTAACCAAGACCATAATGACCGGGAAGGGGTGTATTCACTATTAATATTTTCAAGATAAAGCTTGGCTAAGCGCAGAATATTTTCACTGCGCTCGGTATAGCGCCCAAACCAATAGAGATTCTCAGCTGCGCGGCTGGTAACCAAGCGCTTGCGCATCACTTTTTCAGGGGCTTGAATCGGGTGCTGAGTTTGTTGTCCTTGCTCTTGGGAGGGCTGCGGGCTTTGAACCCATACATCCGCACTACTACCGCCCCGTTGCATCGAGGCAATACCTGAATCAGTGCTTGCGATACGGGCAAGTCCACCAGGTAATACTTGCCAGCCATTAGGACCATCACTCAAGGCAAAGACTCGCAACATATAAGAGTGGGGCTCAATCAAAGACGCATCATTGAGGTTAAAAGCATTTAACCAGGTTGGCATTTGTGCCAACGGGATGTAGGTTTGTACTGTGTGTTCATCTGGCTGGCGCGTAATGCGACCCACCCATTCATCTAATTGGGCCTGATTCAGATCGCAACCTAGGGCGGATTCATAATTTTGATGACCCGTGCCATTAGGGTAGGTTGGCTTAATAGCACTATGCCCTAAATTTGGAATAGCAGCCTCTAATGCAGCGCGTTCACCACACCACCAGGTATCCATTGCTGGAAGCTGAACTTTTTCATTGAGAAGTCGTTCGCTAATCGCCGGTAAGAATCCCAATAGGGCTGGAGATTCTAGGAAGGCGGAGCCAGGAGCATTTGCCAACACAACATTACCGGCACGTATAACTTGTAATAGACCAGGGACGCCTAGGGTGGAGTCAGAACGCAGTTCTAAGGGATCTAAAAACTCATCGTCCAAACGTTTGAGCAAAATATGAACAGGCTCTAAACCGCGTACTGTTTTCAAAAACAAATGTTGATCGCGTACTGTTAAGTCACCGCCCTCAACCAAAGTTAGGCCGAGATAACGAGCGAGATAGGCATGCTCAAAGTAGGTCTCGTTATAAGGTCCTGGAGTAAGAAGGGCAATATGGGCATTAGCACCTGCTGGACTTTCAAGCTTCAATGCATCGATTAAGTCCCTATAGGCATTGGCTAGCGGGGCAATCTGCATGAGCTCATATGCTTTGGGAAATTGCCTTGTAATCAGATTGCGATTTTCCAAAAGATAGCCAAGACCAGAAGGTGCTTGGGTGCGTTGAGACAGTACTGACCATGATCCATCAGGCGCTCTGGCTAAATCAAAAGCCATGATGTGAAGATATTTTCTGTTTTTCAGCTCGACGCCATGCATGGAGCGCAAGTAACCAGGGTGTCCATGAATTAATGCCGGAGGAATCCATCCTTCCTTCAACAAATTTTGCGGCCCATACACATCCGCCATAATCGCTTCGAGCAAACGCGCTCGTTGTAAAACCCCCGACTGAATTTTTTGCCAAGAATCAGGGCTAATGAGGAGCGGAAATAAATCTACTGACCAAGGGCGCTGCGGACCAAACTCGTCGGCATAGACGTTATACGTAATGCCGTTATCCCGAATCTGCCTGTTAAGTTCTTGGGTGCGTTGATCAAGATCGCTTAACCCGGATGAGCCAAGAGATTCAAAAAAAGTTTGCCATTGGGGCAGTAGCGACCCTGATTCCCCTCGCAACTCATCAAAGTGCCCCTCTTTGGGTGCGGGTGATAGACGGTTGATATCCTCCACCAGCGAAGGGTTGCTCGCGTATTTCAAGGAATGGGTCTGAGAGTTGTCCACAAACTATTGTCTCACCGACGCATATCCAGCGTAAATGGAAATTCCTTACTGGCCGGGAGGTCAATATTCGCCTGAACCCCTTCAGCAGTTCCCGGGGTGTGGCCCATCCTAAAGAAGCGAGAAAGACGGCGACTCTCTGCCTCATAGGCATTGATGGGGAAGTTGTCGTAGTTTCGGCCACCAGGGTGGGCAACGTGATATTGGCAACCTCCCACAGAGCGTTTATTCCAGGTATCAATCACATCAAAAATCAATGGAACATGAATACCAATACTGGGGTGCAGACTAGACGGAGGATTCCAGGCCTTATAACGAACACCTGCTACATACTCTCCTGCAACTCCTGTTGGTTGGAGTGGCAAAGGCTCGCCATTGCAGGTGATGGTGTAGCGACTTTGGTTTAGGCCTGTAACACGCAATTCAATTCTCTCTAACGAGGAGTCAACATAGCGTGCAGTTCCGCCTGCTGAATTTTCTTCACCCATAACATGCCATGGTTCAAGCGCATTGCGCAAGGTAATTTCTGTGCCCATCGTTTGCACTTGTCCAATGAGCGGGAAGCGGAACTCAAGGTGAGGTGCAAACCACTCCGGCTTAAAGTCATAGCCATACTTTTGCATCTCTTGAATGACATCATCAAAGTCCATTTTGATAAATGTTGGTAAGAGACAGCGGTCATGGAGTTCAGTTCCCCAGCGCGTCATTGGCGCCTCATAAGGCTTATCCCAGAAGCGAGCTATCAAGGCGCGAATGAGTAATTGCTGAACAATGCTCATATGTGCATGTGGGGGCATTTCAAAAGCACGTAATTCTAATAAGCCTAAGCGACCCGTTTGACTATCTGGTGAATACATCTTATCAATACAGAACTCGCTGCGATGCGTATTGCCAGTGACGTCAATCAGGATATTGCGTAGTGTTCTGTCAACTAGCCATGGTGGCATGCTTTGGCCAAACTTCTTGCGATTCTCATGAATTTCCTTCAACGCGATTTCTAACTCGTAGATTTGGTCATTGCGCGCTTCATCTACTCGAGGCGCTTGACTGGTTGGTCCAATAAACATGCCACTAAAGAGATAGCTCAAGCTTGGATGGTTGTGCCAATACAAAATTAGGCTAGCCAAGAGCTCGGGTTTGCGTAAGAACGGGCTATCAATCGGTGTTGCACCACCCATTACAAAGTGATTGCCACCACCTGTGCCGGTATGGCGGCCATCTGCCATAAATTTCTCAGCAGAAAGGCGAGATTCAAAAGCAGCTTGATATAAGAATTCCGTATGCTCAACTAGCTCGCCCCAGTTATGAGCTGGATGAATATTGACTTCAATAACGCCTGGATCTGGTGTCACCTGTAACAACTTCAAGCGTGGGTCGCGTGGTGGGGTATATCCCTCCAGCACAATTTGAAACTGAAGTTCTTCCGCCGTAGTTTCTACCGCCTCCAATAAATTGAGATAGTCTTCAAGGCGTGCGAGTGGGGGCATAAAGACATACAGCACGCCTGATTTACCACCATGTTCATTCTCAGCCTTGGGTCCATTGGAGCGCATTGGATCGCGCGCTTCTACGCACATCGCCGTTCTGGTAACCCATGCAGCTGATTCTTGACGTTTTGGATGCCTTACTTCTTGTGACTGACTCCAAATCGTTTTTCCAGACGCTGTAAATTCTTTACGAGTTGGTTGTTGTTGGTGAACAATTGACGCTTGACTGTTTAATGGCGATCTAGGAGCAAATGGATCTTGCTCAATGAGATAAGGATAGTCTGCTTTGCTAACCCAGGGTAGGGACTCTAGGGGAAGTCGATAGCCCATTGGTGAATCGCCTGGTAACAGATAGAGGCGATCATCACGATATTCCCAAGGTCCCGTCTTCCAGGCGGTATCTAAGTAATTCTTTCCTTCATTCGCTTCAATAGGGAGGACGTAGCCCACCACGGAATCTAATTTCTGAGTGAAGACCCGCTTTAACCGAGTGCGCTCCATCTCATCATCTAGGTTTGATTTGAAGGGATCAACGTTGACTGGTAGCTTGGATTCTCGCCAGAGGTAATAAAAAACATCCTCATAGGCAGGTTCAATAAATTTGTCCGCCAAGCCTAATTTTTTGGAGAGTGTGTAGACAAATTTTTCAGCATCTTTGCTGGTGTAGTTTGTGGGGTGGCGTTCATCGGCGAAGAGTTTGGGATTTTTCCAAATAGGGTGCCCATCAGCCCTCCAGTAGATAGACAAAGCCCAACGAGGGAGTTGCTCTCCTGGATACCATTTGCCTTGACCAAAATGAAGGAAGCCACCATCGCCGTATTCCTTGCGAAGTTTTTCTACTAAATCGGTTGCGTAACCCCGCTTAGTTGGCCCTAATGCATCTACATTCCATTCACGTTCATCACGTCCATTAACGGATACAAAAGTAGGCTCACCACCCATGGTCAAGCGAACGTCGCCCGCAACCAATTGCTTATCAACTTGATGGCCTAGATCAACAATCGCTTGCCACTGTTCTTCGGTATACGGTTTGGTTACTCGGGGCGATTCATAAATGCGAGTGACTTCCATGGAGTGAGCAAATTGCACTTCACATTCGTCAACACCACCTTCAATCGGTGCTGCGCCTGAGGGTTCAGGTGTGCAGGCAACAGGAATATGACCTTCGCCAGCAAATAGGCCGGAAGTCGGGTCTAAGCCAATCCATCCCGCACCTGGCAAATACACCTCACACCAGGCGTGCAAGTCTGTGAAATCTACCTCTGTTCCACTTGGTCCATCTAGCGCTTTGACATCTGGTTTAAGCTGAATGAGATAGCCTGAAACAAAGCGCGATGCGAGTCCGCAAAGACGCAAGAGATTCACCATTAACCAAGCAGAATCTCGACAAGAACCACTGCGAAGTTTTAATGTCTCTTCTGGGGTCTGTACTCCAGGCTCCATGCGAATGGTGTAGCTAATATCCTTGTGAACTTTTTGATTGATCGCAACTAAAAAATCGATAGTGCGCATCTTGCTGCGATCAACCGTTTTAAAATATTTGTTGATGCCGTCATTGCGCTTTTTACCTAGGTAAGGGCGCAACTCTTTCTTAAGATCTTGGCTGTAGGTAAAGGGGTAGTCTTCTGCATCTGGTTCTAGAAAGAAATCAAATGGGTTGTATACGGCCATTTCCGTAACAAGATCGACCGTTACTTTAAAGTGCGTCGTAGGTTCAGGAAAAACCAAACGAGCTTGATAGTTTGAAAATGGATCCTGTTGCCAGTTAATGAAATGACCTTCAGGCTCAATTTTGAGAGAGTAAGAAAGAATATGGCTGCGGCAGTGAGGTGCCGGTCGCAAACGAATTACCTGTGGCCCCAGTTTGACTGGGCGGTCATATATGTATTCGGTGACGTGGTGTAGGGCGGCGTGTATAGACATGACTCAAAGTCTATAAGTTCACCACAAGGGTGCATTATTACGGCGCACAAGATGGGTGCGTAAAGGTGAGGTATGCCCAGATTTGGGTAGAACATGTCAAAAATAGGGCATTTGGCTACCAATCCTTATTTCAGGGGGAATAAGTTGTAGTTGTACCTCATTTGAAAGTTCTTATGCCTAAGCAAACTACCTTGACGATTAGTAGCAAAAATTATTCTTCATGGTCATTACGCGGTTGGCTGATGCTCAAGCTTTCTGGCTTACCTTTTCAGGAAGTGCAGGTTCATCCGGATGATGTGGATAACCGAGCAGAACTCTTGCTCTTGTCACCCTCCATTCTGGTTCCGCGATTAGATCATGATGGTTGCAGGGTTTGGGACACCATGGCTATTGGTGAGTATCTGAATGAATTAAATCCCAAAGCGCATCTGCTACCAAAAGATCCAGCAGCAAGAGCCCATTGCCGCTCCATCTGTGGCGAGATGCATTCCGGCTTCTCTGCCTTGCGCGCTTCTTTGCCTATGAATGTCAAAGCGAATTTTGAGTCATTTAAGGTGTGGTCAAAAGCACAAATCGATATTAATCGTGTCTTGGTCATATGGCAGGACTGCTTAACAACATACGGTGGGCCTTTCTTATTTGGCAAGGAACCCACTTTAGCTGACGCTATGTTTGCGCCAGTGGTCACAAGATTCTTGACGTATCACGTAGAGCTGGACAAGGCGAGCAGGGATTACTGCACGCACATCATGGCGATGCCTGAGATGAAGGAATGGGTGATGGGCGCCCTCGAAGAACCCGATGACATTGAAGAACTTGAAGTGGAGTTTTAAAAATGAACGCACCCGTAAAATTTAAAAGTGATACCGAGTTTTCTCATGTAAAACCTGCCGATACTCAGTTTTTACCAGGCGGCCTTAGGGATTTTTTTCTCTATAAAGATTTGGGTGTCGCTAAGGCAACCAAAGGTAAGGTCATTGCCCATCTCGTGAAGGCCAATAAACCCCCAGAGAATGGTACCGGCTGGCACTATCACGTAGCAGAGTTCCAGATTGTCATCATGACCAAAGGCTGGGCTAAGTTTATGTATGAAGATAAGGCTACCTTGGTTGAGGCGGGTGATGTTGTTCATCAAATGCCGGGCATCACCCATTTCCTCTTCGACTATTCACCCGACATGGAGTATCTCGAGATAGTGGGCCCTGCGGACTTTGGCACTATCCCAGTTTCTGTTGCTCCAGCCGAGGTCCCAGGGGTAACTCCATGGAAGTAGTCAAAAACAATGCGCTGGCATCAGACTTTGCGGTCTTGTTTCAGCGGATTATGACAATTGCTGAGGAGCTCGATGGTATGAGGAGTTACTACCGCGATCTTTATCAAAAGATAGAGGCTGGCGAAGTTGCTTCAGACGATCAAGAGTTGCCCGACCTTCTCAAAACTTTTAATGTTGCTGGTTTTGTGAATTTATCCATCGTGGCAGCACGTGCAGCGCAAACCGCAGCCATTATTGCCAATGATGTGTCTTTGAGTAGGGTATTTGACCCAGCACTCAAAACTACAGAACGAGCATTGCGTCATATAGAAAGCGGTGCCCATAGATGATGTACAAAGCTTATCAAACCTTTGCTAATTTGCATAATCCAGTGCGGATGTTTGCAAAAGCGTCAGAGCGCGTCTCTACTAATTGGTTTGGAAACTTTTCCCTAAACCCCATGCAGCGATTGGCTGCGCACTATGAGCAAATTTCTTTGCTTGGATTTACGCATACAAGACCTGATTTTAAAATTCAATCCATCATTGATTCGTTTGGGGTGGAGCAGCCTGTTACAGAGGAATTAATTTACTCAACGCATTTTTGTAACTTGATTCGATTTTCAAAGCCCAATATTTCTGATCAACCTAAGATTCTCTTAGTTGCTCCAATGTCAGGACACTTTGCTACTTTGTTAGCGGGAACCATTAAGACGCTTCTAACTGATCATGAAGTTTATGTAACTGATTGGTTGAACATTCGTGACATTCCATTGAGTTGTGGCGACTTTGACTTTGATACTTATGTCGAGCACATCATTAACTTCTTGCAGGTGATCGGACCTCAAACCCACCTGATGGCGGTATGTCAGCCAACAGTAGCCTGCTTAGCAGCCACAGCCATCATGTCTGAAGACAAGAGTCCCTATGTCCCGGCAAGCTTGACCTTGATGGCTGGGCCGATTGATGTCAGTCAAAGCCCAACAAAGGTCAATGAATTAGCTACCAGCAAACCCATGTCTTGGTTTGAAGAAAAGCTCATCGGGGTTATTCCAAATCAATTCAATGGTACTGGGCGCAAAGTCTATCCTGGCTTCTTGCAGCTCATGGCATTTATGAGTATGAATCCTGATCGTCATGCAGAGTCTTTCAGAAAGCTATATGAGTATCGCGTTAATGGTGACGATGCGAAGGCGGATATGATTCATGATTTTTATGAAGAATATTTTGCAATCATGGATTTATCGGGCCCTTTCTATTTAGAAACCATTAAAAAAGTATTTATGGATCGCGATCTAGCTAATGGAACTTTGACATACCAAGGTAGGTTAGTGAATCCAAAGCTGATTAAGAAGACATTTCTACTCACCGTTGAAGGTGAGCGAGATGATATCTGCGGCATTGGACAAACTTTAGCAGCGCAAGATCTCTGTTCTGGCCTACCTGGATACAGGAAGTCACATCACTTACAAGCGGGTGTCGGCCATTACGGGGTATTTAATGGTAAGCGCTGGGAAAGCCAGATTTATCCAGTAGTTCGCAACCACATTCAGTCAGCACTTTAACCAGGAGGAAATATGGTCGTCTATATCACTCGAAACATCATTGCCAGAATGCGTCGTAATGACGGTACGGATAATGGCTGCAGACCTCTAAATCCTGGAAAATATGAGGCTAACAAGACCAATGATGGAGCGCTGGAAATTCTTCAGGATGCTGGGGAGCCGGTCTATCTTTTACCCTTTATCTGGTGGGAGAAGATGGAGCTAGGTGATATTTTGATTGCGGCTTAATACGCAGACAACCAAAAATAATAAATAAAGAGACAGCGCATTGAACTATCAATACATCAAAACCGAACAGGCAGATTTAATTGCCACAATTCGCTTTAATCATTATGAAAAGCGTAATGCATTAAGTGAGTGCTTAATCGAAGAAATGCATCACGCCTTGGAAGAGTTCGGTAAACAGGATGTGCGCGTATTGGTTTTGCGTGCCGATAAGAAAAATAAAGTTTGGTCTGCAGGTCATGATGTGATGGAATTACCTAGATCAGAGCGGGATCCCTTGCCTGCTGACGACCCTGTTATGGTTTTGCTTCAATCTATCAGGGCGTTTAGAGCGCCAGTGATAGCCATGGTAGATGGTTCGGTATGGGGCGCTTCGACTGATTTAATTATGAGTTGCGATATTGCCATTGGTGATCACGACTCGACCTTTGCGATTACACCGGCCAAGTTGGGACTCCCTTATACCGCGAGCGGAATTTTGCATTTCATGTCACGCATGCCCTTGAACGTTGTTAAAGAGATGTTCCTGACTGCCGATCCTATAGGCGCTGATCGTGCCTTGCAGATTGGCATCCTGAATCATCTCTACGTCTCTGGTGAATTAGAGTTAAAAACTTACCAAATGGCTCGAACTATTGCTTCGCGTTCACCTCAGGCTAACTCTGTGCTCAAAGCCCAGGCACAAATGCTCTCTGATGCCGCAGTCATGAATCCCGCCGTTTTTGAACACTTGCAATCCTTGCGTAAGAATGTGTATATGGGAAGTGACTACCGAGAGGGGATTACCGCCTTCCTAGAAAAGCGCGACCCAGTATTTGGTCAGGCCAAATAAAGCGACGCCAATTACGCTCTGGCAAAAGCATAAAATAGAGCTCCAAACTATGGGGTACTATGAGCACACAAGTTAATTCAGAAGGAGTCTCAGCATCGCGGGTGTATTTGCCTGCAAATCAAACCCATCTGAATTTGCTGGCCTTTTTCATAGCGCAATTTCCCCATATACAAGCTACTGAGTGGGAGCTTCGTTTTAATGAGGGCCTTATTCTAAATATGGAAGGACAGCCTCTTAATGTGGCTGATCCATATCAACCGAATACTCATCTGATGTACTTCAGGAGGCTGACTCGCGAGCCAGAGATTCCATTTGAAGAGCAGATTCTCTATCAAGATGAGCATATTCTGGTTGCAGATAAACCGCATTTCTTGCCAGTAACGCCAAGCGGACTTTACCTGCATCAAACCTTATTAAATCGACTCAAGAAAAAAACAGGCATACAAACGCTCAGCCCCATTCATCGAATTGATCGTGATACAGCAGGGCTAGTTATCTTTTCAGTTAATCTAAATGAGCGAGCTCAATACCAAAATTTATTCAGGGATAGAGCGGTCAAAAAAGTCTATGAGGCGATAGCACCATACTCTGAAGAATTGGAGAAACAACTTCCAATGACTTATCAAAGTCGAATTCAGGAATCAGAACATTTTCTGCAGATGCAAGAAGTTGAGGGTGAGCCAAACTCGGATACCTTGATTGAAATTATAAAATCAAATAAGCCATGGGCTAAATATCGGCTGACTCCTGGTAGCGGAAAAAAGCATCAACTACGTTGCCATCTCAATGCCCTCAATATCCCCATGAAGCATGATCAGATCTATCCCATTCTTACGCCTTATCAAGAATATGACTTGGATTTTTCAAGGTCACTACAGTTACTGGCATATGGGATTGAATTCCTAGACCCAATAACTGGGGAGTTAAGATCATTTAAAAGCCTTCAACAATTAAATTTTTAATGCAGCAAAGCTTTCGGCTTGGGAGCGATTCCAATACAGCTCAAATACTCTTGGCAAATTCAGGCTCGGATCTATATGTTCTGCCTTTAGTAACAGTCCAGCGGGCATTTCAGGGAGTAAGAAGGATAAAAGACGTACTTCATGCTTATTAATGCGTCGGATGATGTGAGGGGCATCAATTTCACCGGGGTGATGTAATCCAGCAGCCTCTACCAGCTCTTTTAAGGTCTTCAGGGTTTCATTGTGGAAGTTGTACACGCGCTCAGCTTTATTCGGCACTACCAATGCTTTCTGGCGCAATGGATTCTGTGTAGTGACGCCAGTAGGGCAGTTGCCCGTATTGCAAACCTGCGCCTGAATACAGCCAATGGAGAACATAAAGCCACGCGCACTATTACACCAATCGGCACCTAAAGCAAAAGCTACAGCCATATCAAAGGCGCTAATGATCTTTCCGGCACAACCAATTTTGATTTGATTTCTTAGGTTTACACCCACAAGGGTGTTATGAACCAGGCGCAGGCCTTCTTGTAGTGGTGTGCCCACGTGATTAGTAAATTCCACTGGCGATGCACCTGTCCCGCCTTCAGAGCCATCCACTACGATGAAGTCCGGATGAATGCCAGTCTCTAGCATGGCTTTGACAATGCCAAACCATTCCCATGGATGGCCAACGCAGAACTTAAAGCCAACCGGCTTACCGCCAGATAGATCACGCAACTTCTTCACAAAATGAATCAGCTCAAGCGGTGTCGAGAAAGCGCTATGCGAAGCAGGGGAGATGCAGGCTTCCCCTTCCTTGACGCCACGTGCTGCAGCTATTTCAGCCGTCACCTTAGAGCCCGGCAAGATGCCGCCATGACCAGGCTTGGCGCCTTGGCTCAATTTAATCTCGATCATCTTGACCTGAGGATCTAAAGCATTCTCCTCATATTTTTTCTCATTAAAACTACCGTCGGTATTGCGGCAGCCAAAGTAACCAGAGCCAATTTCCCAAATGAGATCGCCACCATATATGCGGTGGTATTGAGAGATCGAGCCTTCGCCAGTGTCATGAGCAAAGCCACCCTTTTTGGCACCAAGATTTAAAGCCAAAATAGCGTTAGCACTAAGGGACCCAAAGCTCATGGCTGAGATATTAAAGATGCTGGCTGAATATTTTTGTTTGCAATCTTTGCCGCCAATCTCGACTCGGAAATCATGGCTAGGCAGGCGGGTGGGGGCTAATGATTGATTAATCCATTGGTAGCCAGGGGCCATGACATCCAGAGTGGTGCCAAAAGGAATTTGATCCGGTACAGCTTTAGCGCGTGAATAGACTAATGTGCGCTGTTCTTTTGAAAAAGGGGTTTCATCATTGTCGCCCTCGATAAAGTACTGGCGAATTTCTGGGCGGATAAATTCAAGCATGAAACGCAAATGTCCAATAACGGGGTAGTTTCGAAGAATGGCTATTTTGGTTTGCGTGATGTCATACATGCCTACAAATGACAAAAAGCCAAATAGTAGGAAGAAATTCCAAGCCTGTGGATGCAGCTGTAAAGAGGTAAAACTGGCAATGGCCCCCAGGATGCATAGAGAAAATGGAATATATCGTATGGGTAGGTATTTATTGGGGGACATGGCCGTAACGAGCTTAAATGTGGATGGTCTGAGTATACGAATTTAATACTAATACAAACAATTTGACATAAATCAAACCTAATAGCGCTTCCACAGTGATTTTTCAGTAATCCTTAAGCATTGCTGGAGTATTCTGAAGGGGTAGTTAATACTAATCATAGGAAGAATATGTCATTAAATCACGCAGTAATTTGGATCGACCATAAAGAAGCTCACGTAATGTTCTTGAGCGAAGAGGCTAGCGAAGCCGAAGTGATTCGCAGTAAAAGTACCCACACTCATCTGCATCACAAAGCCAATGAAGTCGGTAGCGGTAAAGTCGCTTTAGATTCAAAATATTTACATTCAGTTATCAATGCCGTGAATGAGTCCAAAGAAATCTTGATTCTTGGGCCTGGATCTGCAAAATTAGAGCTCATCAAACACGCGCACAAACATGATGCCAATATTGCAGAAAAGATTGTTGGCGTAGAAACGGTTGATCATCCTACTGATAGAGAAATTCTTGCCTATGCACGCAAGTTTTTCTATAAAGTGGATCAAATGCTATAAATAAAGACTTCATAGGACGACACAAATGACTAAAGAATTAAACAAAGAAGCTTTAGGGCCAGATGGCCTCCCAGGGCATGATTATTTTCTGGATGCGGTAAATCATATTGATCAAGCAGTAGCAAACAATACGATTGCCGCGGGCGCTGCTAAAGGTTTAGTTTTTAGCCTTGTAGAGACCTTGGGCGCTATGGTTGGTGACCCCGATCTACCGAATCATCTGAAGTCCGGTTACATGGGTGCCTTGGATCTTGCGGTTGAGTTAGAGGCGAAGCTATCTAAATAAGCTAACTATCAAGTGCATCTTCAGTAAGGGCAGCTTCGGTTGCCCTTATGCATTTAAAATGGCGGTCAATCGCCATTTAATCGAAGTTCATGACCAATACTCCAAAGAAACGCTTAGCAGTCGCCCCCATGATGGAGTGGACGGACCGCCATTGCCGTTCGTTTCATCGCACGCTCACTAAAGAGGCTATTCTTTATACAGAGATGGTCACTTCTGGTGCGCTCATGCATGGGGATGTGCCACGTCATTTAGATTATTCACAAGAGCAACATCCTGTTGTTTTGCAATTAGGCGGCTCAGAGCCCGGCGACTTAGCAAGGTCTGCCGAACTAGCTCAACAGTGGGGTTACGATGAAATCGATCTCAATTGCGGTTGCCCCTCAGAGCGCGTGCAACGTGGTGCCTTTGGCGCCTGCTTAATGGCTGAGCCTAATTTAGTTGCAGACTGTGTGCGCTCTATGAGGGGAGCGGTTGATATTCCGATCTCCGTAAAGCATCGTCTGGGCTTGGACTCGATGGATGCCGCAAATTCTGAAGCTGATTACCAATTTGCGCTGAACTTTATTCTTGCTGTTGCCGATGCTGGTGCCAGTCAGGTAACCATTCATGCACGTAATGCAGTGCTTAAAGGTTTATCGCCAAAAGAGAATCGCAGCAAACCACCGTTGCGTTATGAAGTAGCTGCAAAGCTCAGAGTAGATGCGCAGAAGCAATTTCCGAATCTCAAAGTATTGCTTAATGGTGGTTTGGAAACTAATGAACAAATTGCTGGCCACTGGGATGACTTTGATGGTTTCATGGTGGGAAGAGCTGCATATCATTTCCCCGCATTGTTACTCGGTTGGGATGACATGATTAATACCGATGGTGATGCTGCTGGATACCTTTTTAGTGAGACCGAGTGGCACCGCATTCAGATTGCCTTGGTTAAACAAGTGCAAGCTTGGTTTGATGAATGCCAAGCCAAAGGCAAGCCTTTTTATATTGGGGCTTTTACAAGACATATCCTCGGCTTGGCTCATGGCCGGGCGGGATCACGGTATTGGCGTCAACGTCTCTCAGATCATCACGCCTTGGCCAAAGTTCAGAGCAAGGCCGCCATCTTGGATTTCTTTATCGATGCGAGCTTATGTCTTGGGGATTGGGCGGCCTTTGAGTTCGAAAGCGCCTAATAGCGGGCCTTAAAAGGGTGTTTTTGACAGTATTTTGAGCAAAAAGCTATAATCTAGGTCTTCAGTGGCGGACGTAGCTCAGTTGGTAGAGTCCCAGATTGTGATTCTGGTTGTCGCGGGTTCGAGCCCCGTCGTTCGCCCCATATAGCATAAGGACTTCCTGTCCGTTACTGTCAAAATCAACAGCTTTTAGTGTGAAATTTGGGAATTTCTTGTCGTTTCTTCCCCCTAAATCACTGATTCTTGATCCCTGAAATTGGTGAGAGTATATCCCCGCAAAGCCTTGATCTATATAGGTTAATGGTTTTAAGATCCCCAAAAACTACCGCAGGCCCATCTGTCTTTTTGATGTTCTATATAGAATGTTCATCTGGTTGTCGCGGGTTTAGGCCTAGTCATTTAATCTATATGGAATATAGCTCTGCTGTCTACTGCCGTGTTTTATGAGGCTGAAAAAAATTCCCAAATTGGGAACAACTCTTCTAAAGAGACTCTATTTACCGCCGTTAATCTGTTATAAATTTAAGTGGAGGTAATAGGGTTTAAGTGGCTGTTATTAGATGATCTGCGGACACTCTAATAGAGTATTTTTAGGCACTCGAGAGGCAGAGAACGGCCAATAGGCGTCACTTATACTTTCTCAAGCCTCCAGGTGCATACCCAAACTTCTTCTTAAATGCAGCACTGAAATGATTGACATGGGCATAGCCCAGCCTCTTAGCCAAATGCTTAAGTGCAACATTGGATTGGGCAATTGCTTTATGTGCTGTGTTGAGTCTGTGATTGACTACAAAGTTAAAGATGGATTCTCCGTACTCTTGTTGAAACTCATCATTTAGCAAGCGAGGAGATCTATCAAACTGAGCTGCTAGAGAATTCAGGGTGGGCAGCTTGCCCTCTAGTTCCATAAGGTATTGCTTGATATCTTTTAAACGCTTTTTAGCTTGCCTACTTGTCAGGTCTTTTTTATCGGGGTTTTCGCACAAGTATTTTGTTAGTTCAGATAAAAACTCTAACACTTTGGACTGAGCAGACACCTTCCTGAGGGTTGGGGAGTATTCATTTTTTAAGCATGTCTGAAGAGCGTGGTTGACATAGCTGGGGATTTGCTTGACCACAACCTTCGGTGAAGGCAGCAACTTCAGGTTCTTAAGGAGCTGGCTTGCTAAATCTTCTCCGATGAGTGTTGTGAGAGATGCCTTGCCAATCATCACCAAGATCATATCGATTTCAGTGGAGGTGTCCATTACTGGGGTAACAGAGATCTCTTTGCAGAGGCGAAATAGGTCAACCCCTTCGCCAAAAATCAAATCATTAGTAGATAACTTATCTTTGTGAATGACTCTTCCCTTGGCAAGGGTTTGGATCATTAGTGTTGACTCTTTGAATTTAGTTGTTACAGCAGCCAAAGGCACCAACTGTCCGCTAACTTTCGGATTAAATTGAAAGTTGGAGTGATAAATCACAATATCATTGGTTAGAAACAAGCCTTCATATCCGCCTACCCCAATTTGCTTTGGTATTGGGGCCTCAGTCCAAGGAATATCTTGATTGTTCAAGGTTTCCGATGTTGGCTCGGAGTCCTCTAGTAACCAATTGAAATTGACGAATTCTGTAGATGTAGGCATGAGTAGATATTACACACAACAAATACCCAAGGTAAATAGCAGGATTACATGTAATTTTGGGCACAATTCATGTAAAAAATAAAACAGAAAAAAGTGATTTTCTCTACAGTTGAGCCTAAATAAATTAGAGGTTACTACTGTGAAATTTAAGGCATTAATAATAATTGCTGCTGGAGCGTTTGTTTTCTCATCCAACCTATCTGCACAAAGTTGCGGAACTGAATCACCCCAAAATAATTGGACTATTGCATCAAACGCTACTACTTGTACGGTGACGACAGGCGCTGTAAGTTTGACAGTAAATGCGGGCGTAGCTGTGACCCCGTTTGCATCGGGAGATAACGGCATTAATTTCAATACGGCTACTCACTTAGATGCCCTTACCAATCTTGGAAGTATTTCAGGGAACTATGGCATCAACGTTAATAATCTAAGTATGGCAAATATTGGCACGTTGGCGAATGGTTCGGCTACCAATGCAAGCGCCACAATCTCGGGCGACAGTCAGGCAATAGTTTTGTATTCAGGCAGTACGATTACGAACTTAAATAATTACGGAGCAATCTCTGGTACTTACTTTAGAGGTCTCTATAACAGTGGTGGAAGTATTGGCACTATCAATAACTATGGAACAATTTCTCAAACGGATGCTATTTTTGGACTGGGAGACGGCGCGATAGTGAATGACGCGGGAAGTATTGGCATCATTTCAAATAATTCAACGGGGAATATTTCTGGCGCAAATAATGCAATCAACAATCAGACTGGCGGGGTAATAACAACTATTTCTAATCTTGGAAATATCGTTGGTGTTAATGCAAGTGGTATAAAAAATGCAGGATCTATAACGTCGATTAATAACTCTAGTGGCGCATCAATTTCTGGTGCCAATGGCTACGGTATTGAGAATACCGGAATAATTACGACACTTAATAATACCGGCACTATTAATGGCGGAATCTTAAATTCCGGCGCAGGCAGTATTGGCACTGTCAACAACGCACAATCTGGACTGGTTTTTGTGAATAGTGTCCCGGGAGTTAATATGCCATCTCGCTACAACATTATTGTGAATAGTGCATCTAGCTTCGGTACTGCTGATTTTCAGAGCATCAATGGAAGCACTATTTTTGGCGTTGCATCCTCGTCTACATTGATGGCCAATACCTACTTAGGGATTTTGTCGGGTATATCAAGTTTAGGAATCAGTAATTATTCTTCCATTTTTAACACTTGGACTAACTTCAATAGCTCGTACAAGTGGGAGTTAATCGCTGGCGCGAACTCTACAACTTGGAATTTGGTTGTTGCTGCACTCGCACCTCCGCCACCAGTTACAACCAATATTACTGGGGCTGGAACTATCTATCAGTCTTCCAATCTTGGCACGACAGTCAATCCTGTCTTTGATGGCGGCACATTGCAAGTCTCTTCGACTGGCAATATTGCAAATAACTTTACTGTTAATGGCAATAATGGCGTGATCGATCAAAATAGTGTCGCATCAAACTTTACTGGCGTGATTTCAAATGCCTCTGCTGGCTCTCCAGGTTCGATTACTATCACCAATAGTGGTAGCGGCGGCTCCGTAACGTTCTCTGGTGAAAACACTTATACCGGATCAACCACAATTAATAATGGTGCCACTTTGGCGCTGTCAGGCGCTGGCTCAGTTTCTCAATCGAGTGGTGTTACCAATAACGGCACCTTTAACATCGCTGGTAAGACTGGCAACGTGAGTGTTGCTAGTTACACCCAAGGTGCTACTGGTACTTTGTCGATGGGCATAGTGCCAAGTAATTCACCAAAATTAAACGTAAATGGCGTAGCGTCATTAGCTGGCGGATTATCTCTAACTGCTAGCTCTGGATCTTATGCTCCGGGTAAGTACACCTTACTAACTGCTAATGGCGGTGTCACAGGTTCATTTGGCAATCTAACAACCAACCTGTCTTCTTACACAAGGTTGGGTTACGGATTAGCCTACGATGCCAATGATGTGTATTTGATATTCACTCCTAACGTAGCTGACACGCAGCAATCTTTAGTAAACACCGCATCAGCATTACAAAACATCTACACACTGCAAAACTCTGTTCTAGCAAATAGCTTCTCTTACGACTGTAATGAGTTTGGCGCTAACGGGGTTTGTATCTCAGTGGGCGGTCGTAATACGGCAGTATCAGCAGCAAACGGACTGAATAGCACTAGCGGTTTATTGATTGCAGCTTATCGCCCACATCGGAACTATCGTATCGGTGCGTACGTTGATCAAAACCTATCGGTAAACAATGCTGGGTCAACGGTTAACCTCGGCAATAACACGCCGCTAATTGGCCTGTTTGGTGCTTGGAATGAGCGTGTTGATGGCACTGGTACAGAAGTCAAAGTATCTGCAGCTTATGGTCAAAAGAATACGACCATCAATCGTCAAGTGGTAGGTACATCTGAGGCTGGATCAGGATCCTCGCAGCTCAATAGCCAGGGCGCCCAAGTGACGGCTAAGTATGGTTTTGCGGCGCTACCAGCAGTGATTGTTTCTCCATACATTGGTATTCGTTATACCCAAAACAATATGGGTGGCTACACCGAAGGTACTAGCGCAACAGTTACGGCACCACTTACATACTCGGCCCTCAATACGAATGCTACAACTGCATTAGCAGGGTTAGGAGCAAGCTACAGGTTTATTCCGAAGGCAACGTTATTTGCAAGTGCTGGTGTTGAGACTGATACCAACACGGCGAACGGCACATATTCAGCCACTGGATTGACTGGCCTGACACCAATAAACTTCAATGCCAATCCGGTTAAGACTAGACCAACAGCCACTATTGGCGCGTACTACGATGTTGAAAAGAATCAGCGAGTAGGGGTTACTGGCATCTATCGTCAGGAGCCATTCCAAGCCGTTCAAACAACTACTGTGATGGCAACATATACGGTCGGCCTATGAGTAACGCTATCCAGCCTTGCAGAAGACCCGCTTTGGCGGGTTTTTTGTTGTTTGCGAAAGTCTGCTTTGGGTCGGACTCTGCCAGCGGCGGTTAAGTAATGTGAATGACCGCTCTACACCTTATAGCTACCTTCCGAGTAATATAGTCAAACAGGCTCTAGTGACAGTTGTAAACCAGCCACCTTACTGCAGGATAGAAGTTCTCAATAGCTGCTTATTTTTTGGGAACGGCCGACGTAGGACCCTTGCTCTATAAGGGGCCTAATCCTCAAATTAATTCCCAAAAAAGCCCGTAGAGCCATATAGAATATGACTTGCATACCCAGATTGTGATTCTGGTTGTCGCGGGTTCGAGCCCCGTCGTTCGCCCCACAGTATTAAAGTAAAAAAGCTCCTCAATGGGAGCTTTTTTACTTTTCGCCACCCATATCTCTTTTGCTCTTATCTCTTACTTCTGGCCGATCTAGCCGATTCAGCGGCAAGGTTAGACATTTTTACAGCTTCGGCGGCGGCCATGGCTGCGCGCTTAGTGGCTTCAGCAGCTTCAGCTGAGGCAAGGATTGAGGACTCCTCGGCTTGATGAGCAACAGCGGCAGCAGCAGCTGCGGCAGCAGCGGAGGCGGCAGCGGCAGCCTCAATGGCAGCTTCGGCGGAGGCGGCAGCGGCATCAGCAGCCGCCTCTGCGGCATCTACTACTGCTTCTGATGCGGCTAGCTTGGCCGCGGTTGCGCAATTCTTGGCGGAGAGGGAGGCTTTTTCAGCGGATATAGCGGCTCTCTTAGCGGCTTCAAGCGCGCTCGAGGTCAAAGCCTTGAGGGTATCTATCGCATCAGCATAGCGAGCATTGACGGTAATGTATCCCTGACGTAGGTTGCTCACCTCAGTTTCTAGACCGATCAGCTTTGCATAGATTTTTTCAATATCTTCTTTCATATTCCCTTGTTAGTAGTTTACGTTTTCATACTCTGCCTATTTATTGGCAATTGCAAGCCTTTTAGGGCGATTTAGAGCCATAATAAAAACATGAAAACAAAGCCTATAAATCAGCATAACTTATCTTCTGATTTAGCCATTCGTGACGAGTTAGAAAAGCGAGGCTGGGCTTTGTCTGCACTTTCGGAAGCAGCTGCTGCGCTAGCACGTGCTAATTCAACTGAGTTATTGATTCAAGAAGTTTGTCAGGCGATTGCTGCACAAGGTCCATACGTTCTGGCTTGGGTAGGGCAAGCTCAGGGCGATGCCTTCAAGACCGTCAAAGTAGTTGGAGTTGCTGGGGTTGCCTCTGGCTATATTAAAGATATTGTGGTGAGCTGGTCCAATGCTGAAGTAACTGGACGCGGACCTGCAGGTAGTTGCATTCGGAGTAATAAAACGAGCGTAGTTATCGATGATGAAATCGATCCTGGATTTGTTGCTTGGCGCGAGCGTGCCAAAGAGTTTGGCATTCGTTCGGCAATCGGTTGTCCAATTCCTGATGGTATTACTGGGATGCCCTTTGGTGTTCTGATGGTGTATTCGAAAGTTCCGAATACATTTGGATCTTCTGAAGTTCAGTTATTTGAAAGTCTTGCCAAAGAAATTGGATTTGGACTGCGCTCCATTGAACGTCAACATAAGTTGGATGACCAAATTCATGAAAAAGAACTAATGCAAGAACGCCTGGCAACTGCATTACGCGCAACTATTGAGGCTATGTCCAAAACCATGGAGTGGCGCGATCCCTATACTGCCGGTCATCAAAAGAGGGTAGCCAGTATTGCGATGGCTATTGGCCGTCAATTAGGTTGGGACAATGAGCGTATTCAGGCTATCTATATGGCAGCAATGGTGCATGACATTGGCAAGATGGCAGTACCATCAGAAATTTTGACCAAGCCCTCACGATTGACTGACCTGGAAATGCAAATGGTGCAAGGGCACGTAGAGGCTGGCTATCAAATTCTGAAAGATATTCCATTTCCCTGGCCAATCGCAGATATGGTTCGTCAACATCATGAGCGTTTAGATGGCAGTGGTTATCCAATGGGCTTGAAAGACAAGCAGATCAGCCAGGAGGGACGGGTGTTGGCCGTAGCCGATACGATCGAGGCAATGGCAACCCATAGGCCCTATCGACCTGCTAAGGGATTAAATTCGGCAATGGATGAAATTCAAGCTGAGGCAGGCATCAAGCTAGATACGAAAGTTGTCGAGGCTGCATTCAAGTTGCTTGAAAACGGAAATGAACTGCAAAAGATATTAGATACGCATTAACGATGATGATTAAAGTGATTGCACTCGGCGCATATTATTTGGCATTACTTGCGCAAGTTTTTGCAACGATTTTTGCGCTCAAGATATTTTTGAAATCAAAGGCGTATCGTCTTGCTAGCGGCTCCTTAGCCCTCGGTTTTGGTTTGATGGTAGGAAGGCGAATTACTCCTCTTCTGCATTTTTATTTAGATGGCTACTACAATCTCCTGGATGCAGGCTTGGCCTTTTCTATTTCAGTACTGCTTTTTCTGGGGCTGATGCAAATCAAAAAAATTATTTTAGAGTTAGAGGAAAAGAACTTCCTGCTCGATCACATATCAAAGACAGATTCATTAACTCAAGCGTTAAGTCGATTAGAAACTTTCCATCAAGCAGAATTGGAGATTGAGAGATCTTTACGTAATGGGGAGCCCGTAGCTTTCCTTATGCTCGATATTGATCGCTTTAAAAATATTAATGATGAGTTTGGCCATCCGCTAGGTGACATCGTTCTGACAAATCTTGTGAAGCACTGCCAAAAAGAGCTTCGTGTTGTTGATATCTTCGGGCGTGTAGGGGGCGAGGAATTCTTCGTTGTTTTGCCAGGGGATGATATTGGGAGTGCTTTTGAGGTCGCTGAGCGCTTGCGTAAAAGGGTGTTCTCTACCCCTTCAGCCCTTGTGGGTGGTAAAGAGGTCTTTATATCAATCAGTATCGGCGCCGCTAGTTTCAGCCCCAAAATGGATGGAGAGACCAAGTCCAGTCTGGTTTTAAGGGCTTTTTATGCCAAGGCTGACCAAGCCATGTATGCGGCTAAGTCTAAAGGCCGTAACCGAACGGAGATTTGGACTCAATAGGCTAATAAAATAGCTTATATTCCTAATAAAATTGATAGTAATGCAAAAAAAGCGAAATATTATTCATGCAACTATTAATGCAATTGATGGTGCTAAAGAGCTCATCCTTCAAAAAGCGGCCCGTAGAGAGTTAATTCTTGCGGTGATTGCTATCGGATTTTTTTGTTATCGCCCAAATGTATATACCGTATTAATAGCTGTTCTATCCCTGGTTTTGCTGGCGGTTGAAGCTCTTAATACAGCTATTGAAAAGATCTGTGATCTCATTACCTTGGAAGAGCACCCTGAGATTAAAAAGATCAAAGATCTTGGAGCGGCAGCAGTGATGATTATCGTGCTGGCTATTGTTCTCATCTTTATTCGCTACTTATCTCCATTCTTCTGATGAGTAACTTTTTAAGTGCCTTTCATATACAAATCATTCCTAGGAGTGATATAGAGTCAACGGATGAATCATCTCATCAAGCCATTCGCGAGAAGCTACTTCTTTTGATTTCAAGAATTTGTAAAGATTTTCGTGGCACACTATTTGAAGAGTCTCGCGGAAAAATCATTTATTCATTTGAGCAAATCAGTTTCGCAGCTCAAGCGGCTATGGCTATTCAAATAGAGGCGGATGCATTGAATGCAAAAAATCATTCAGACCCTATATGTTTAGCTTCGATTGGGGTTGTTGCTCTGATTAATCCATTTACTGGGCTCAGGGAAGAGGAGCGCTCGATCCAACTAGCCTCGTTCATGGCTGAGGCTGCTGGCCCTGGAGAGCTTTACCTATCTGAGGGTGCGCATGATTCATTGAAAAACCCAGACTTACTTCTATGTCGCTTTACAAGGCAGTTACTGAGAACGGGTGAGGATAGAGCCCTTAATGCCTATGAAGTCTTTTGGAATCCAACAGAAGTTGATCCAGGAAGGCTCCATAAGGATCCTAATGGCATTGATTTGGAGCTTCAGCCAATTCGCTCCTTTGGTTTGAAATTGGCTGCCGGAGTTTTGCTAATGTTCTTTGGAGTTCTTTTACTTACTGTAGGCTGGGAAGCACTTTGGGTCTGGTTTATTGCAGTGGTAAATCGCTAATGTTTATGCGCGATCGTCATTTTAGAATCACTGCAAGCTTATGCATGTTTGCCTTTGGTGTTGGTCTCATGATTTACTTCGCCGAGGAATTACTCAATCTTGGCGGCCAGCTCTATTTAGGTTGGGGCTCTTTTTTCATCATCTTCCTAATGTCGAAGGTGAGGTATTTCCGTAATCAACCTTGGCGTTCTGTATTCATTGTTCTAGCGCTCTTTGTTAGTTGCCGTTATATGGCATGGCGTATTTTTGACACCTTAATTTATAACGGTTTCTTTGACTTTATCGGCACCGCCCTGTTATTCCTGGCAGAGCTGTATGGCTTCACCTTATTTCTGCTAGACATGTTTGTGAACTTCTCGCCAATGTCTAGTGAAATTATTCCCTTATCTAATGACGAGTCCTCTTATCCCTCTGTAGACATCTTTATTCCTACTTACGATGAGTCTGAAACTATTGTTCGCATGACGGTGACGGCTGCGACTCAGATTCAATACCCTAAAGAAAAGCTCAATATTTACATCCTGGACGACGGCGGGACCCATGCCAAGCGTCGCAGCAAGGAAACGGGTCATCAAGCCTGGAGGCGCCATTACAGCTTGAGAAGACTCGCCAAAGAGCTGGGTGTGCAATACATCAGCCGCGATACCAATCAAAAAGCTAAGGCCGGTAATATCAATCATGCTTTGCAGCATAGCAAAGGTGATCTCATTTTAATTTTGGATTGCGATCAAATACCAACCAAAGATATATTGCACAACACAGTGGGGCAGTTTTTAAGCGATCCCAAAATGTTCTTGGTGCAGACCCCGCATTTCTTCATCAATGAAACTCCAGTCAATAACGTGATTACTGGTGTTTCTAATCGCCCGGATGAGAGTGAGATGTTTTATCGCAAGATTCAACCCGCGATGAATTTTTGGAATTCGGCCTTTTTCTGTGGCTCCGCAGCAGTTCTGCGCCGTCAGTACCTCATGGAAGTAGGCGGTATTGCGATTAAAACGATTACGGAAGATTGTGAGACTTCACTGATTCTCCATGCGCATGGCTATAACAGCAGCTATATTAATAAGCCCATGGTCTGCGGCCTTTCCCCAGAAACTCCATCTGACTATCTAACCCAGCATTCTCGTTGGGCTAAGGGGATGCTCCAGATCTTGATGCATTACAACCCCTTGTTTATGCGTGGGCTGAGTCTGCCCCAACGCCTGGCTTATTTTTCTTCGTCATACTCTTGGCTTTTTGGATTTGCTCGCTATATTTTTTTCTTGGCGCCATCAGCATTTTTAATCCTAGGGCTGAATGTGTATTCAGCCAATTGGCACGAGATGGTAGATTTCACGGTTCCTTATGCGTTGAGTATTTTGGTGGTGATCTCATACTTCTTTGCTGGTTCGCGTCAACTTTTCTTCTCGGAAATTTATGAAACTGTGAAAGGTTTTAGGATGATTCGAGAGCTTATGCCAGTTCTCCTAAATCCCTGGAAGCAAAAGTTTCTGGTAACGCCAAAAGGTCTTACTTTAGAAAAAGAGCAGCTCAGCTGGGATGCCTTCCCATTATTTATTCTGGTAACCATCAACGCGGTTTCTATCGCTATTGCGATTATTCGCTGGCATTACGAGCCGATTTGGCATGACAACATCGTTATTACCGCAATATGGTGTTGCATCAATATTTGGTTGGGCTTAATGTCTCTAGGTGCCTTTTGGGAAAAGCGTCAAGTCAGAGCTTATTACCGAATTGGCGGTGGTGGAACGGTCACAGTACTTCGTGGCAATGGCCTACCTTGCATTGAGGCAAATTTGGAGGATGTTTCGGTAAGCGGCATTGGGTTCGTTCTCCCATTCAATACGGACCTGAAAGTTGGCGAATCTATTCAATTGGCCGTGAATGATAGTTATGGAAATCACTATACATTTAGGGCAAAAGTAGTTCGTATGCAAAAAGAGGCCGACCATTATTTTTGTGGCACACAGTTTGTAGAAGAGCAAATTGGAAGTCCTGGCGCTATTGCTTTTGTATATGGTGATAGTGGTCGTTGGCAGCATATATGGGATGCTAGTGCGGAACTCAAGCATGCAAAACTTCAGCTGTATTTGTTAACGAAGTTGGGGCTTAAGGCCGTACGCGAAAACTCTACGGGCTATTTTGCATACATCACAAAAAGTCTAGGTACTTTTATCGTCATGCTATTTAATCCCTATGTTTGGTTTTACGCGGTCACTGGCTTAACCAATTGGATTATTTATCTATTCTATTTATTTGTGGTCTACACCATTGGCTTGATCGATCATGAGCAAGCAAGAGCCTTCCCTCGTTTACAGGCCGGGGAAAAGATGACAGTGTATTTTCCTAAGTTGGATGCCACGTTAGAGGGATGGGCCTTTGATATATCCCTTACCGGTATCGGTATCAAGGTGAATCTACCGTTCTTAATTGACGATAACGAATTAATAGAGGTTTCTGTATCTGGCGTAATAAAAGCCCAGCAACGCATGGATTGCATGATTCGCCGAGTGATTAAACAAGGCGATGAAGTTATCCTGGGCGCTGAATTTATTGTCGATAACAGCAATTTCTTCAAAATCGTCAGCTTCGTTTATGGCCAAGGATCCAAAATGGTATTTTCTTTGGCGATTCAGAATTTAAGAAGAATTTTGTCTTATCTCTTTTTCACCGGCGAGCTATCTGATGAACGCAAGAGTGTCACTTCCTTTAAGCCTTTGGGTAAATGACTCTTTGAAAATAAAAGCCCTTCATCTCTGCTTCAGTATTGCAATGCTCGCTTCAGCTGGGATGGTGGAGCTTGTCTACGCTTCAGAAGCAACCCTCAGCAGACAAGAGATTGCAGAGGCCAGAAGGGCGCTAACTCAGGCCACCATTCTTCAAAAAAGTGGCAAGCCAGCCGAGGCCAATACCCTTCTAAAAGAGAGGTTCCCGAATGGGCCACCTGCGGGTGATCTAGCGGTTGGCTATTACAAAATTATCGCTAGCTTGCCAGGTGGATGGAATGAGGCACGTTCGGGGTTAGAGGGTTTGGTTCAATCTGACCCAAAAAACTTGCAGTACAGCTTAGCTTTAGATGTCTTATTAGGTTCAAAGCGAGAGACTCGTGATCTTGCGTTTCAGAATTTAGCTGCAACATACAAAGTCCGCAAAGTAGATAAGCAGCGAGTGCTTCAAGTATGGCGAGAGGTTCTCAATGCTCAAGAGATTGGCCCCGAACTCATTCCACTTTATGAGCAGTATCTAAAGTTAGACCCCCATAACCAAGAAATAACCGGTCGTTGGATTCTGGAGAAGGATGCGCTTGAAGAGCGCAAACGTATTGCAAGCGATCCCTTGCTCAGGCGTCGTCAGGTGGGTTTAGATCTATTGGATAAAGGTGACATCGTAGGAGCAGAGGCGCCTCTACTAGATACCCTTAAGGATAGGCCAAAAGATTATTTGGCATTAGGTGGCATGGGCTTAATTCGGATGAGGCAAGGCAATTATCAAGAAGCTGTTGCTTACTATCAGAAAGCCTTAGCCCTCAATCCTGAAAACAGTGGCAAGTGGAAGAGCCTGATATCCACCAGTCAGTACTGGGGTCAAATTCATCAGGCTGAAGATGCCCGGGATAAGAAGAACTACCCGTTAGCGATGGAGAAAATCCGTGCAGCCATTCAGTTGGAGCCGCAGGGTGCAGAGGGGTTTGCTGTATTTGGCACTATTGAAGCTGAACGAGGAAATAACAAAGAAGCAGAGAAGGAATTTCGTGAGGCTTTAGCGATCGAATCCGATAACGGCATTGCTTTAAGGGGATTGGTTCAGCTATTAATTAATAACGGCAGACGCGATGAGGCGCTGGCATTAATTAATGCGCAGGCACCTGCAAGCACCTCTGCTGGTAAGGGATACGATTATTTGCGTGTCAAGATTTTGAGTTCACAGGCAGATGATTTAGTAAATAATGGGCAGAGTGAGGCAGCTATTCCCTATCTCCAGAGCGCGCTAAAGCTTGATCCACTCAATCCTTGGTTACGATTTCAGCTGGCTGGAGTTTATGAGGGCCTGGGCTCAGTCGACAAAGGTTTGGCTGTAATGAAAGAGGGATTGCAACTTGCTCCCAATGATCCCGAGATGACCAATGCGAATGTCCTATTCTTATTAAGTACGGATAAAACTGAGGAAGCTTTAAGCCTGATGCGCGGCGCACTGGCTAAACCCTCTTCGGATGCAACATCTCTTCGCTTAACGTATGCCAATGTTCTTAATCGCTTACAGCGTGATGATGAGCTAGATCCAGTATTACAGCAGCTTGCCAAAGCCCAGCTATCACCAAGCGATAAGTTGAAATTGACTCAGATAAGACTCGATTTTGATATTCGCCAAGCGCTAGCGGCGGGCGACATCCAAAAAGCCATTGTGCTTTTGAAGCAGGCAGTAGCGCTTGACAAGGATGAGATTTGGCTGCGCCTAGATTTAGCGCGTTTATATGCAAAGCTGCACCGCCCTAAAGAGGGCATCGCAATATTTGATGCCTTTCTAAAAACGCACCCTAATAGTATTGAAGGTTTGTATGCCTATGCTTTGTACTTATCTGGCCTAGATCAAAATCAACCAGCCCTCAAAGTCTTGGAAAGTATTCCAGCGTCTGAACGTACCCCTAAAATTACACGCTTCCAAAGAGGCGTTTGGGTTGATTTACAGCTAACTCAGATAAATAGACTCAATGCCCAGGAAAATCATGATAAGGCTATCGCCCAACTAAGCGTGCTTGAGGATGAAGTATCCAACGATCCCGATCTTTCTTCCTTGGTTGCATTGATGTGGGGCAAAATCGGAAAAGTGGAGCAAGCCAACGCTCTTTTTCAGAAAATTGAGCAGAGTACTCCAAACCTTTCAGTTGAATGGCATTTGCGTTATGCCAACTTTCTCCTTAATAACGACCAGCTAGAAGCATTCCAACAGGAGATGGCGCTGGTCTCAAATCAAAAGTTAAGCCCAGGGCAAAAACAAGATTATGCCGATCTTCAAGAGGCGGCAGAGCTTAGGGCGATTGGTCAATACATTCGCTCCGGTGATATTCAAGTTGCTAAACAAAAGCTACAACCGCTGATTTCTGTGGCGCCTAATAACTACAAGATGATGTATTTGGATAGTCAGATCCAAAGAAGAGAGGGGTATTTGGATAAGGCGATCGATATTGAACAACGTGCCCTTGTTCAATCTCCAGTGCCACTTTCTAGTTACCACAGTCTGTCTACACTCAAGCCAGTAACAAGCTCGTCCCGAGTTTCTGTATTCCAGATTGAACCACCCATTCTGGAGCCATCGGCCGTTCCATCAGGAAGTGCATATCAATATAAACAGATGGCCGACATGATAGAGATGCGCACTAATTGGCTTGATTCAGCTGTCGACTATTTATCTCTCAATGGCACCCCAGGGCAGTCTTACTACCGTGCAACGGAGATTCCGCTAGAGTGGAAGATGCCAATGCGCGCAGATGAAAGAATGACTTTCCGTGCAGACCAGGTCAATATTAATGCGGGCACCATTGATGCTGGTAACTCGTATCAAGTAAGTACTTTTGGTTCGATGGCTGCCTGTAAAACCAATTGCCCAACCACATTTTCAAATCAATCTGCATCAGGCACTGCCCTCAACATTGGGTATGAGAAGCAAAACTTTAAGGCGGATATTGGTACAACCCCATTAGGCTTCCTGACCCAAAATTGGATTGGCGGAGTAAAGCAGAAGCTGGATGCGGGTCCTGTTGGCATCTCTTTGGAATTGGCGCGCCGCCCCATGACCAGTACTTTGCTTTCATATGCCGGTACTCGTGATCCTGTGACCGGTTCCGTCTGGGGCGGTATGGTTGCGACTGGTGGAACGGTTGGCTTGAGCCTGGATCAGGGTGGTACCTTGGGCGGATGGACTTACTATCGCGCGCGCAGCCTGACGGGTACCAATGTGCAGAGCAATAGTGACAATCAATTTATGGCCGGTCTGAACTGGCGTATCGTCAATGAAACGGATCGTCAGCTCTCTAGCGGTCTCACGGGCATGCTCTGGGGCTTTAAAAGAAATGCCGGAGAGTTTACCTATGGTCAGGGTGGCTATTACAGCCCGCAAAGCTATCGCTCTGTAACACTCCCTTTAAATTACTCGCAGCGTTTTGCGCGTTTCTCCTATGTTGTTGGTGGTTCGGTTTCAACCAACTGGTCACGTACCGATGCAGCACCATACTTTCCTACCAATTCAGAATATCAAGCTGCCTCCAATAACGCCACGTATTCAGGAAGCTCTGGACCTGGTAGCGCCTATTCTTTCTTGGCGGCTTGGGAGTACCAAGTCACACCATCAGTCTTTGTTGGTAATCGCTTAAAGTTAGAGCGTTCGCCTTACTATGCTCCAAATAGTTTTGTGCTGTACGTCCGGATTGCGCTGGATGGTACTGCGCCAAACCCTGTACCTTTGCAAACGCAGCCGGTAATCCCGACGTCCCGCTTTTAATGAATTTTAGATAATGAAAAAACCTATCTCATCCTCTATTTTGCTTATGGTGATAGGTATGGTCGCATCCTCAATGCTGAGTGCTCAGCCCTTGAGTGGTGCCCCTGAGTTTGATCCCTATCTTCCCGGAGAACTCAATGAACGTGCACTGTATGCGTTGAAGGAGCAAGATATCTCTACCGCAGTCATTCTGTTGGAGAGGGCCTATCGCTTAAATCCGTATAGCCCTGACATTAAGGCTAATTTAGAAGTAGTTCGAAAGATTGCTCAAGAAAAGACCCCCATTGAAATCAATGGCGAGGTTGTTTACTTGGATGCACTTGGAAATTCGGTCGGCGTTGATAAAGCGATAGATATTCCTGCGCTATGGCCGGAGTCTACAGCCAAGTCGAAGCCTTAGTTATTGGTTTCGAATAGATTCCAGTTGATATCGTTTGAGCGAAAATAGTACGAGGCTCCAAACTTCATAATCACTGAATCTTCATTCTCAGCCACAAAGCGTGTACTCGGCAGGTTCTTTAGATAAATCTCTGGACTTGGAGTATTAGCACCAAAGGGTGCTTTGCCCACAAACTTGGAGATTAAATCGGATGCAGCAAGATAGCTAGTCGGCTGCTCAATAATATTTGTCTTGAACGGGCCATCTGCTTTTCCGGTAAACATGATTCCCACAGGAATATTAGTCACATTAGGGCTTGGGATTTCACGCATACCTACGATCTCATTTTTGTTTCTGCGAATCGCTGCACCATGCTCTGGGATGAATACAATCACCACTTGTCGGCCAGAGCTATTGACCTTGGCATAAAAGCGATCAATATCACTCAATAACTTACGGGCTCTGCGGGAGTAGGTTTCAACACTGTTTTCCAGTCTGCCGCCATCCAAAGCACGATTGCCGTCATGCAAAGAGATGGTGTTGTAAAAGAGGGCAACTTTTTCGTTGGGTGACTTCATGCGGACATCCCACCAATTGGATAATACGGAGTAGTCATCATAGACTTGAGAGCCGTCAAAACCTCTCAAGTAAGGTGCGGCATTCGTGTTATCGAATAGCGGGGCAGACATACCACCCTCATTACGGATTTCCTTCAGGAGGTCACCGTATTTACCATCATGATTCAATGCAAGCTGAACCTGGAAGCCTGTTTTATTGAGATTGTTAAATAACAGGGAATCTTCAACGGCAGGTTTATATAAATCGCGTTGATCTTGTTGTCCACGGCTGCCACGCAATAAACGAATGATCGAAGGTCCACTATAGGAAGATGCTGAATTAAAGTTGGTAAACAAATAGTGGAAGCGCTGGAACAGCGGATTGTTATCTTCTTTGATGTATTTCAGGTCATCCCAAGCCAGCGAGCAGACATTAATGACTAGGACATCAAACGGGGCACTGCCGGCCTTTTGTGAGCGGTTAAAGGCGGTACGAGATGCTTCTTCAATAAAGAAGCCGTCAAGGGATTCGGTGAGTTCTAAATCGCTAGGCAGACCAATGACTTGACCATCTGAATCGTAGGCTAAGGAAGGCATAGTCGCCCCCAGTGGAAGCAAGGTAGTAAAGATGGCCAGGGTGGCTATTGTTGTCATTCTGATCTTCTTAGAAAGAAGGAAGTAAACAATATAGAGCCCCAACAAGATGGCTATAACTCGCCAATCAAAAATTCGGTTTAAGAGTTCAATGTAATACTGATAACTAAAATCGAGTAATTGGCTAATTTTAGGGATGATATTTCTGAGGGGTGGGAGCGGGCTATCAAAATACAGAATAACAATAGCAATAGGCAGCGCTACCCATTTACGAATCCGAAGCAAGGTCGGATTAGCATGGGAAAAAATCAAAAATAGCGCAAAAGTAGCATTAACAAAAAAATGGAAATGGATATAACCTGTATAAAACAGGATTATTTTGATAATGAAATAAAAGCTCCAAATTCCCATATTACTTTTTGAGATCCTCTAGAGCCATGTTGGTAAATAAAGATAGCATAGAAGAGTAATAGCCTTGAGACGGATTAAAGCTGGGTAATGGGGTTGTATTTAAATTGGGGTAAGCAAGTGTTATAGCTGCAACACTATAAAAGCCTGCAGATGCATTGTACGTTGCCATCTCACCAGTATTCACGTTTACCCAAGCCGGTAAGAGCGGTTTACCAGTAAAGGAGTCCCAGAAGTTTTGAAAGGGCTTAATCGTGGTGGGGGTGGCTTGCTGACCCCAAATGAGGTAAAGAGGTATGCGGACAGCGTCGTACCCAAATTGATCGCCATCCACTGGGGCGATAACCGCACCTTCCAATGTCAACCAATCGGGCGGCAATTGCCATTTTCCAAATCGGGCCTCTTGAATGAGCTGCAAACCCGTTGTTCTTAGTTCCTCCCACTCCGGCGCTGGGTCAAGCATGGCAAGATCGTTAATGGCAGGGAAGACCCAGTAGGACAGGTTAAGTTTTAATCCCTCTGGCTTTTCAAAGCCTATTGCACCAGGAAGCAAAATAGTTCCTTTGCTAGTTTTACGCAAAAGCTTTGCTCTAATAGATTGACTAATTTGGAGGGCTGCAAAAAGATAACTAGGCTCACTCCATTTGCGATATGCACGCGATAAGGCCCAGGCAATAAACAAGTCACCATCGCTAGCATTGTTCATATCATTAATGCCCGTCTTAGGAGACCAATTCCAGGCAAATAATTTATCATCACGCACTTGAAGATTTCGTTGGGTCCAAGTCCAAATTTGAGCAAAGGCGTCCGGATCATTATTTTGTACTGCTAGTAGCAATGCCATTCCTTGACCCTCGGTATGGCTAATTCCATTCTGGCCAACATCGATCACTCGGCCATTTTCAATAAATGCAGATTTAAATTGAGCCCAGTCTTCGCCACCAAAAGCATGCGCTGTAGAGTTCAGCATCAGAACAATACTCAAAAGCCAAAAGCGGAGAAGGGTATGCCAAGTCATGGGATTATTGAATTAGATGAATAATATGCTGGCAATTGATTATGATTTGTAATACTGACTAATAAGGTACATTATGTATTACCGGCATTTAATTGGCCTAATTTATTTAGATATTTCATGCAGTTAGCAAATCAAACTTTTTACTTTGCCATATTTATCGTCCTAGTCGGCTTGATGGGCCGTTTCTTGGCAAACCGGGATGACGATCGTGCTCAATTTAGGGCTATCTATTGGCCAATAGGTCTGAGCTTTTTAGCGGCCTCCATGTTGGGTTATGCAATCGCTCCATGGGCTGGCAAGATGGTGTTGGCCTTGGCCAATATCTTCCTTATTGCAGGCGTCGCCAACATTTCATTATTGTTCAGCGTTTGGAATGGCGCGTTAATGAAGTCGAGCAGAATGGTTGCTCTCGCTATATTTGTAAGCGCCTCCTTAATATACGTTTATTTGCACTTTTTTGGAGAAACACAAGACCGTATTCATTTGATGAATTTTGCGCTCAGTATCTTTTGTGTTTGGCAAATTACATCTTTAAGTCAGCTATTAAAAAAAGATAACGCTTATCAAATTAAATTATTGCTTGGGGTTGAGTTTTTCCAGCTTGGTGCCCGCATCATTCGATCGCTTTTAGCACTAGATGAAGCGACTCACCCCGGCACGCTTTATCAAGAAGGCGGCTTAGCCTTTGTAATGCGGATAACGGCAATACTCTGTATTGTCACGATTTGCATATTAATTACCAATTATTACCTCGAAAAGCTCTGGCATGAATATCGCAGGAGCTCGCATGCCATTGAGGATGGGATGCTCAATAGCCTAAATGCACTATCCATGGTGAGGGATAACGAAACCGGTAATCATATTCTGCGCACTAAAAACTATGTGCGTGCTTTAGCTGAAAGATTGAGGTCAAGTGGGGCCTATGCAGATGAGCTAACTCTAAAAGCAATAGAGAATATCGTGAAGGCTGCACCACTACACGATATTGGGAAAGTCGGAATCCCCGATGAAATCTTAAAAAAGGCGGGATCCCTGACCGACGATGAGTGGCAAACCATGAGAACCCATGCCAATTTGGGCAAAGATGTTCTCAGCGCTGCCAAACTCAAAGATGCAAAGAACACCCATGTCTTGGATGCTGCCATTAAGATTGCTGGGGGGCACCATGAGAATTGGGATGGTTCAGGTTATCCACTGGGGCTAAAGGGCGAGGAAATTCCTTTACCAGCCAGACTGATGTCCTTGGCCGATACCTATGATGCTTTGGTTAATGAACGGGTGTATAAAAAGAAGTGGTCTCACGAAGAAGCTTGCTTGGAAATTATTAGATTAAAAGGAGGGCGCTTTGACCCGCGTATTGTCGAAGCATTCATCCAGGAAAAAGACAATTTTTTGAGAATCTCTGAGTTATACGGAGACCTTAAATGACGATTAGTTTTGAGCCGAGCTCCAATGTTCGCCGCAACTCTCGCCTTATTTTGGGCGCCTCTATTATTTTGGCAATCATCTTCATTATCAATGCGGTAATTTCAGGGTATTTGCTACGCCGCAATACAACCGAAGATCGCGCGGATCAACTTGCCACCTTGACATTAATATTGGCCGAGCACACTTCGCAGATTATTTTTTCTGCTAATACTGTTTTAAATAGTATTGATGATGTGGTTTATGCAGCAAAAATTAAAGATGAGAAAAGCTATCGCAAGTTCACTTCCAATAAAAATCAGTTTGAGCTGCTAGACGAAAAGACAAAATCGAATTCCATTTTAGATGTCACTACCTTTGTGGCTAATGACGGTAAAGTGCTTAATTTTTCTCGCTCTTACCCTGCGCCTGAAATTAATCTGGCGGATCGAGACTATTTTGTCTACTTAAAGAGCCATAATGATCTTGAGACCTTCTATAGCGCTCCCGTCCAGAATAAGGGGAACGGTAAATGGGTTTTTTATTTAGCTAGGCGCGTCAATGGTGCGCACGATGAGTTTCTAGGCATCATCTTGGTAGGCGTCTCTGTTGAGGTATTTTCTGTTCTCTATGAGCGATTAGGCTCCAGTTTGGGCGACGGTGCCGCCATTACCCTCTACCGTGATGATAAAACTTTGTTGACTCGATGGCCCTTTGTCGACAAATTCATTGGCAAGGTAAATACCAACACCTTGATTGACCAATCTTTAGGCGCTGCAGCAGAAGGTAATGGTGTGATCTTTACATCCAAGACCGGCTTTACTCGGCAAAATACGTCCCCGGTCGAGCGTATGATTTCCTACAGAAAAGTTACCGGATATCCATTCATTGTTGGGGCCGTAGTCCCTGAGACTTTGTATTTGGCCAACTGGTATAAGAATGCGACAGGTGGATTAATCGCTACCATTTTGAGCATCATCATTTTATTTATTGGAACTTTTTTTCTGCTGAGGACTTATCGACGTAATGCTGAGAACCAATATCGTGCGCATCACGATGTTCTTACCAGGCTGCCCAATAGAACCTTATTCTCTGACCGCCTTTCTTATTCCCTGGCCAATTGCAAGCGCAACCAAACTGAATTAGCGCTTCTTTTTATTGATTTAGATAATCTTAAAACGATTAATGATGTCTACGGCCATCTCGTGGGAGATGCAGTCCTGGTGCAGGTTGCCGAAAGAATACGAACCTGTTTACGAGATACTGATACCGTAGCTCGTCTCGGAGGGGATGAATTTATTGTGCTCTTGCCGGGTGTTGGTGATGAGAAGAATGCCTTGATGGTTGCTGAAAAAATTCGATCCTCTCTGATGTTGCCGATGACGGCCGACGGCGTTCCTGTAAGCACAAGCGCAAGTATTGGAGTGGCCCTATATCCTGATCATGGATCTAATGAGTCTGATTTGATGAACAATGCCGATATGGCGATGTACGAGGCTAAATCTAGCGGTCGAAATACCATTCAGGTATTTAGCGAGAAAGTGCTTAAATCAGTTTTTAAGGATATTAGTTGAGTCTAGACCTGTATTTTGTCTGGCACTATTTCATTGCATGAAACAATAGGGAATGACTAATCCTGTTGTAGATTCCTCCGAAATTGAAATTACCCCCGATTACCAAGCGGTAATTGAGGCTATTGAACGTCACGATCCTTACATCTTCGTTAGCGGTAAAGCAGGCACTGGAAAAACGACCCTCATCGGCTACTTACGAGAAACCATTCCCGGTAACGTTGTAGTAGTTGCACCAACAGGGGTTGCCGCGCTCCAGGTTAAAGGAGTGACCATTCATTCCTTTTTTAGGTTGCCTCCACGACTCATTTTTCCAGAAGAAGATATTAAGCCCCTGCGCGACAAGCGTCTTTATAAAGATATCAGCTTACTCATCATTGATGAGATCTCGATGGTGCGTGCGGATGTCGTGGACGCAATGGATTTGTTTCTGCGCGAGAACGGTCCGCAAAAAGGCAAGCCCTTTGGCGGCATTCAGGTAATGTTTGTGGGGGATTTATTCCAGCTGCCACCAGTAGTCTCTAGTTCTGATATGCAAGTCCTAGCAGAGCGTGGTTACGAAGGACCTTATTTCTTTTGTGCCATGGCCTTACATCGCAAAGACGTCACTATGGTTGAGCTCTCTAAGATCTTCCGTCAAAAGGATGAGCACTTCGCAGGCTTATTAAATCGCATTCGGATTAATCATGACATTGATGAGGCTCTTGATACTCTGAATGCACAGTGCTATCGGAAGGATGTCGAGATAGATGAGCAGACCATCACTCTGACCACTACGAATGCACGAGCAGATCAAATAAATGGAGCAGGCTTGCGGGCAATTTCCGTTGAGGGCAAAGTCTACTCAGGTTCGTCGACTGGAAAATTTAATATTGATGAGCGTAACCTACCGTCACCTAATAATTTAGTACTTAAGGTTGGCGCCAAAGTGATGTTCACTGCAACGGATCCTGGATTTCCTAAGCGCTGGGTCAACGGTACGATCGGTGTAGTGCGTGAGTTACTGCCAGATAAGGTGAAGGTGATGGTGCAAAACGGGCCTTACGCAAATACGGTAGAGGTAACAGGCCATCAGTGGGAGTCTTATCGTTACGATCACGACATGATGTCAGGAAAGATATCTCCCAGCATCATCGGCACTTATGTTCAGATACCGCTCATGCTGGCTTGGGCTGTAACGATTCATAAGAGCCAGGGCAAAACGCTTGATAAAGTGAAAGTTGACCTCTCATCAGGAGCGTTTGCCTCGGGACAAGTCTATGTTGCCCTAAGCCGTTGTAAAACGATTGAAGGCATTTCTTTACAGAGGCCGATTGAGCCCAGAGATGTCAGTTGCGATCAGGAGATCAAGCGCTTCTATCTAAATTGCTTGCCGTCCAAGTAGGGATATATTCCCTTATTTGACGTCTGCCGAGTAATGTAAAAACATTGTTATTACTATGAATAAGAGCCATAAATCTAATGCTAAAACTAGAGCACCACTACAGCTAGCTATTCGAGCTATTGGCAACTCTAAAGGCGTGGTTATCCCAAAGATTATTCTTGATCAATCTGGATTAAAGGAGATTGTTGAGATGTCGGTCGACGGAGAAAAAATTATTCTAAGTAAGCCCAAAAATACTGTGAGAGAGCATTGGGCTCAAGATGCCCAAAGCCTTGCTAAGGTTGGCGAGGATAATTTGGTGCTTGGAGATTTTGCAAACGAAGATGATGGAGATTGGGCTTGGTAAAGAGCATTGTTTCTCGTGGAGAAATTTGGCTTATCAATTCAGATCCTACGATCGGAAGTGAAATTAAAAAAACACTTCCTTGTATTGTGGTATCACCTCAAGATTTAAATGATCATTTGCGTACCATCATTGTTGCGCCTATGACTAGCAAGGGTAGACCTGCGGGCTTTCGGGTACCCATTACGCACGATGGCAAGAAGGGGCTGATTCTTTTAGATCAAATCAGAGCTGTTGATAAAGCGCGCTTGGTCAAGAAAGTGGGCAAGAGCAATCCAAAAACCCTATCTGCCAGTCTTGGTGTGCTACAAGAAGCTTTTGCTATTTAACTTCTTTATTAGAAGCCAGCCGCCAATCCATCTCTACGGTGATCACTACCAGCAATAAAAGCAGAGTCGGCATCTTCTGAGAGTTTGGCAATTGCTTGCGCACTGCCAAAGTCCAAGCTGTTTGCTGGTTGTACAGCAACCTCATGCCCTAGCGCTTTCAATCCATCAACCACGCTCTGGGGCATTGCCGCTTCCACAGTGAGCCTACCTACATCATCAATACGCCAACGTGGCGCATCAGAACAGGCTTGTGGATTAAGGTATTCATCTACAAAGCGCATCACGAATTGAATATGACCCTGCGGCTGCATATTGCCGCCCATCACACCAAATGCCATAGTAGGTTTGCCATCCTTAGTGAGGAAGGCGGGAAGAATGGTGTGGAAAGGGCGCTTACCTGGAGCAACTTGATTGGGGTGCCCATCTTCTAATCGGAAGCTCATGCCACGATTATGAAAAGCAATGCCACCTGGGGCGACTACTCCAGAGCCAAAGCCTTTGAAGTTGGATTGAATATAAGAAATCATCATGCCGGATTCATCGGCGGCACATAAGTAAACAGTACCGCCTGAGTGTGGGTCTCCAGGTCCATAGCTCCCAGCCATGTTGTGATCAATCATGGCTGCACGATTAGCTAAGTAATCTCTATTTAAAAGAGAGCTCACCGGCATTTGCATAGAGCGTGCATCTGAAACGTAGGCATAAACATCAGCAAACGCCATCCGCATTGCTTCAATTTGTAAATGAATCCGTTGCGCTGAGTTGGCGGGGTACTGCTTCACATTAGCTGCCTGCAAAATACCTAGGGCAATTTGAGCGGCGATACCAGATCCATTTGGCGGAATTTCATGAAGAGTGTAATCACCATAATCGAAAGCTATAGGCTCGACCCACTCCGGCTGGTTATCGGCGAAGTCTTGCATAGTGAAGCAACCACCAGTAGCTTGCGCAAAATCCACCATACTCTGTGCAAGGGGGCCTTTATAAAAAGAGTCGCCTTCTGTAGCGGCAATTTCTTTGAGAGTTTTGGCTTGTGCGGAGTATTTCCAGATTTGTCCCGCTTGAGGTGCTTTACCATCAATTAAAAATGATTCTACAAAACCAGGTTGGTTTTTAAGGATTGGAATAGCTTCACGCCATTGACGGGCGATGACAGGTGAAACTGGAAAACCATTTTCCGCATAATCGATCGCGCGTTTAAACAATTGCGCAAAGGGCAGCTTGCCAAACTTTCTGGAGAGTTCGATCCAGCCAGCAACCATGCCTGGGACAGTAACTGTATTCCAACCAATTAAATCCATAGCCTCTTTGCCGGAAAAATACTCCGGCTTCCACGCTGCAGGGGCTCGGCCAGAAGCATTTAAGCCATGTAATTTCTTACCATCCCAAAGGATTGCAAAGCCATCTCCGCCTATGCCATTCATCGTAGGCTCAACAACTGTGAGCGTGATTGCAGTTGCAAGTGCCGCATCCACTGCGTTGCCGCCACTTTGTAGAGCTTCAATGCCAGCTTGAGTAGCCAGTGGTTGAGAGCTCGCAACGGTGTTTTTAGCTAAAACAGGGGCGCGACTACCAAAAGGAGGGGATATCAACATAAGGACTTATCTATTTAACGACTTAATCAACTTTAACATTCGCTGACTTTACTACCTTCTCCCATTTACTAGCTTCGCTTGCAGTAATTTCAGACAATTTTTCGGAGTTTGCAAACTGAGGATGAATACCTTGGGCTGCCATACGCGCTTTGAAATCTGGATTCGTAAGAATCTTACGGATTTCTTTTTCTAATTTTGCAATGATCAGTGGAGATGTTCCCTTGGGAACATAAACCGCATAAAAGTTTTCCACATCAAACTGCTTCAGGCCATCTTGTCCGAGAGTGGGAACATTGGGCATTAAAGGAGAGCGTTCTGCTGCGGCGATAGCAATCGGGCGTAGCTTGCCACTCTGAATATGGGGCAATGAAGCTGTTACGCTGTCAAACATCATGAGGGTGTTGCCCGCAATCAAATCAGGCAAAGCAAAGCTGCTGCCCTTATAAGGAATATGGGTTCCTGTTGCGCCGATACGTTGCATAAACAAAGTGGACTCTAAGTGGGAGAGGCTGCCATTACCTTGCGATGCGTAATTAAAGTCACCCTTTTTAGATTTAATAAAGGCGATGAGTTCGGGAAGGTTTTTTGCTGGAACGCTGGGGTTCACCACAATTAAATGGGGAATTGTTCCAATTAATGCCACTGGAACAAAATCTTTTTGTAAGTCAGCCGGTGGATTTTTAAATAAGGCTGAAGAAATCGATTGATTTGTCAGCGCGCTAATGTTGATAGTGTAGCCATCAGGAGCAGCTTTAGCGCCAGCTTGTAAGCCAATCATACCGCCAGCGCCCGGCTTGTTCTCCACAACGATGGATTGTCCCAATGCTTCTGCTAATGGTGCCGTCACACTTCGCGCAAAGATATCGGTAGATCCGCCTGCAGGAAAAGACACAATCGCAACAATCGGTTTTTTAGGCCAATCTGTATCGGGGGCGGCAAGAGCCAAGTTACTTAAAGTCAAAAGTCCTAAGGAGCCAAGGATGAGGGATTTGAAATAGCGCATTTAATGATCCGATAGTGAGATGAGTAATATAGTATTGGAAATTCAGAATCTAGTTTCAAAAAGATCAAATAGAGAAACGCATGACAACAATGAACAAAACAACCAGCGGAATTGATATGTCAGCCTATTGGCTGCCTTTCACACCAAACCGCTACTTTCAGCACCATCCGAAGATCATGCAGTCTGCCAATGGAGCTTACTACTTTGATGATCAGGGTCGTAAGCTGTTTGATGGTTTATCTGGGCTATGGTGCTCCCCATTGGGGCATGCTGATCCACGTATTGGTGCAGCGATTCAAAAGCAGTTTGAAACCATGGACTATTGCCCTGCATTTCAGATGGCCAGTGAAACAACTTTTAGCTTAGCTAGTCGAATTGCGAAGATGGCGCCGGAGGGGCTGGATAAAGTATTTTTCACCAACTCTGGTTCTGAGGCGGTTGATACTGCATTGAAGATCGCCATTGGTTATCACCGAGTAATGGGTAATGCATCCCGTATTCGACTGATTGGTCGAGATCGCGCTTATCACGGTGTTGGTATCGCCGGTATATCCGTAGGCGGCATGGTCGCCAATCGCAAAATGTTTGCCAGCATGATGATGCCCGGTGTAGATCATTTGCCACATACGTTAAATCTCTCGCAGATGGCATTCTCAAGGGGACAGCCAAAGTGGGGTGCCCATTTGGCAGAAGAGTTAGAAAAGATTGTTGCTCTTCATGATGCCAATACGATTGCTGCTGTCATCATGGAACCTGTGCAAGGGTCAACCGGAGTCATAGTCCCACCGGATGGCTATTTACAAAAGATTCGTGAGATCTGTACTAAGCACGGTATTTTGCTGATCTTTGATGAGGTGATTACTGGCTTTGGGCGCTTAGGCGCAAACTTCGGTGCAGATCGTTTTGGTGTGACACCCGACATGATTACTTTTGCTAAAGGGATTACGAATGGCGTGATTCCAATGGGTGGTGTGATTGTGCGTGGAGATATTTACGACAACATTATTTCGAATGGTGGTCAAGAGCAAGCAATTGAATTTTTCCATGGCTATACCTATTCAGGGCATCCAATCCCAGCAGCTGCAGGCCATGCAGTGCTCGATATCTTCGAGTCTGATGATTTGGTCAATCGGGCTAGAGCCCTTGAACCTGTTTTAGAGGATGGACTTCATGCCCTTAAAGGTAAGTCTGGCATTTTGGATATTCGTAACTTTGGTTTATCTGGGGCTGTTGAGCTTGACCCTGTCCCTGGGAAGCCGGGTCTTCGTTCCATGAAGGTGCTGGAGGCCTGTATTGAAAGAGGCACTTTAGTAAGGGTGGCGGGTGACGCTATTGCCGTAGGGCCTCCATTTATCTCTAAGCCTGAAGAGCTCGAGTTTATGTGTAGCGTGTTAGGCGATGCTATTGATGTAGCGATGCAGATTAAATAAGCGGATTAAAGAAACAGAGATCTATCACTTGTTAAACAAGTGATAGATCACAGGAATCGCCACTGCACTGACAACGCCATTCATGCCCATCGCTAGACTGGCATATGTTCCCGCTTCAGGGTGAATGCTAAACGCACGTGATGTGCCGATGCCATGTGCACCGATGCCAATGGCAAAACCTCTTTGCCACCAAGCTTTCATACCCAATGCATTCAATACAAAGGGTGCCAAAATAGCGCCTAGTATTCCGGTACTTACTGCAAAGATGGCTGTCAAGGTAGGTGAGACGCCAATACGCTCTGCGATACCCATTGCAATTGGTGCGGTAACAGATTTTGGATACATGGCACCAGTGATGCTGGAGTCTGCCCCAAGCACAGTAGCAATACCTACCGCACTAATGATTGACACCAAACCGCCTGTGCAGAGCGAAGCAATCAAGGGGAGTGATCTCCCCTTAAGACTGCCCAATCCTCTGTAGATGGGAATGGCTAAAGATACCGTCGCCGATCCCAATAGAAAGTGAATAAACTGAGCGCCCTCAAAATAAGTCGAGTAGGGCATTTCAATAAATTGAATCGTGCTTGCCACAATCAAAATGGCAATTGCTACTGGATTGGCTAATGGATTCTGATGACTGGCCTTATAAATACTGAGGCCAATTTGATAAGCCGCCAGCGTAATGAACAAGGCAAAAAGCGGGCTACCTGATAAGTAAACCCAAATCTCGACGATGGAGTGCTTTTCACTCATGAGATTCTTTCTTGCTCAATAAACGAGCGACTAACGCGCTAGAGGCAATGGTGAGGATAACGCTACCAATGAGGGCGCTAATAATGGCCCATGCATTTGCCTTGAGTTGCGGCAGGAAAAGCACCACGCCAACAGCGGCTGGAACAAAGAGTAAGCCCAGGTATTGACTAAAACCATCAGCCACTATGGCTAACTCGGAATTAATCCCCTTGCGCAAAACAAGCCACAGTACTAGGAGAACCAATCCAATGACAGGACCAGGTAGCGTTGGCAAAAGGAACTTAGAAACGAGTTCGCCCAAGCTTTGAAAGAGAAGGATTTGTACAAGGCCAAAAATCATGCTTTATCTTACTGCCCATTAATTTATGTTGCATAGCAATATATTAATTCTTAGTTAAGATAAGCACACGATAAAAAGGGGTAATGAACTCACCCCTGACACCATAAAAAGAATTTACAGGAGAGCACTAATGGCTGAATTGAATGTCAATGGCAAAAAATACAAGGTAGACGTAGATCCAGAAACCCCATTGCTTTGGGTAATCCGCGAACAGGTTGGATTAACCGGCACTAAGTATGGATGTGGAGTGGGTCAATGCGGCGCATGCACAGTGTTATTCGAGGGTCAGGCTATTCGTAGTTGCTCAATTCCTGTAAGTGCAGCTGAAGGTAAAAAAATTGAGACCATTGAAAGCTTGGAGAAGAGCGGTCAGCTTTCTAAAGTTCAAAAAGCGTGGGTAGATAATCAAGTGCCTCAGTGCGGTTACTGTCAGTCTGGCATGGTGATGGCAACCACAGCCTTGTTAAGAAATAATCCAAAGCCTACCGATGCGCAGATCGATGAATCCATTACTAATATCTGCCGCTGTGGCACATTCCAGCAAGTGCGCGCAGCGATTCATGCTGCTAGCAAGGCTTAAGGGGAAAGACATGACTACAAATACAAATACTTCCCGTCGCTATTTTGTTATTGGCTCTAGTGCAATTGCCACTGGCTTAGCCATTGGGCTCGATCTCTCTTTCATGTCTGCTGCAAATGCAGCCATGGGCACTGGCACCACTGCTATGACGCCATTAGCTACCCCAGAAATTGGTATTTGGGTGGTAGTAAAGCCAAATGATGATGTTGTCGTGCGCATTGTTCGTTCCGAAATGGGGCAGGGCACGATCACAGGTTTAGCCCAGTTAGTTGCAGAAGAATTGCAATGCGATTGGAAAAAAGTGTCTTATGACTATCCATCACCTGGCGAGAATTTAAAGCGTAAGCTGGCATGGGGCAGCTACTCAACTGGTGGCAGTCGCGGTATTCGCACCTCTGAACAATATGTTCGTAAAGGTGGAGCTGCTGCGCGCATGATGTTGATTCAGGCTGCAGCCAACCAGTGGAATGTTCCTGCTTCTGAATGCGTTGCAAAAGATAGCGTGATTACCCATACACCGTCTGGCAAAAAAACGACTTTCGGTAAAGTATCTGTAGCAGCATCACAGTTGGAAGTGCCAAAAGACGTCCCATTGAAGGATCCCAAAGAATGGACCTTGATTGGTAAGCCTGTCAATCGTATCGACGGTGTTTCTGACAAGGTGACTGGTCGACAGGTCTATGCAATTGACTTGAAGATGCCAGGCATGCTGGTAGCTAATATTAAAGAGTCCCCAGTATTTGGCGGCAAAGTGAAAAGCTACGATGCAGCTAAAGCGCAGAGTATGAGAGGCGTGAAGAAAGTAGTTCAGGTCGGTGACTCAGCGGTAGCAGTTGTCGCTGAAACATTTTGGCAGGCTAAAACCGCTTTAGACCAAGTGAATATCGTTTGGGATAGTGGGTCCAACGCCAACGTCTCCAGCGCTTCTATTAAGAAGATGTTGGAAGAGGGTTTGAACGCTGATGATGCTTTTGTACACAACACCAATGGTGATGTCAAAGCAGCGATGTCTGGTGCATCTAAGAAATTAGAAGCTACTTATTTCTACCCATTCTTAAATCATGCCACCTTAGAGCCGCAAACAGCGACTGCAAAGTGGACTGCCGACTCTTGTGAGGCTTGGGTTCCAACTCAAGACGGTGAAGCTTCATTGGCAGCTGTTATTGCTGCATCTGGACTTCCTGCGGAAAAATGTAATGTTTATAAGGTAAACCTTGGTGGTGGCTTTGGTCGTCGTGGCGCTTTCCAGGATTACACAACACAAGCGGTCAATATTGCCAAGCAAATGCCAGGCACTCCTATTAAGTTGATTTGGACTCGTGAAGAGGATATGACCCAGGGTCGCTACCATCCCATCATGATGTGTAAGATGACTGCAGCAATCGATGACAAGAAAAACGTCACTGGCATTAATATGCGCCTATCAGGTCAATCTATTTTGGCTGCGGTGCGTCCGGCGGTAGTTGCCGCAAACAAAGGTAAAGATCCTTTGACCTTCCAGGGTCTTGAGGACAGCGGGGAGCATGGTATTACTTACAGCTTCCCTAATATCACTATTGATCATGCGATGCGTAATACTCACGTGCCACCAGGATTCTGGCGTGGTGTGAACGTCAACCAAAACGCAATCTTTATTGAAACGTTTATGGATGAGTTGGCTGAAGCAACCGGCATGGATGCAGTAGAGTTCCGTCGCAAACATATGGAAAAATATCCACGTGCAGTTGCAGTATTGAATGCGGTAGCTGATGGTATCGGTTGGACCAAGCCAGCTGCCCCAGGCGTATATCGTGGGGTTGCGCAAATGCGCTCATTCGGTAGTTACGTTGCTGCAGCCTGTGAGCTATCGGTTAAGAACGGCAATGAAGTGAAGATTCATCGTATTGTTGCTGCTACCGATCCGGGCTACGCAGTAAACCCTGCGCAAATTGCCCGTCAAGTGTCCGGCTCCTTTGTCTTCGGCCTATCCGCTTTATTCGAAGAAGAGATCACGATTGAAAATGGTGCTGTTGTTCAGAAGAACTTTGATACCTTTAACTCAATCCGCCTCTATCAGATGCCGAAAGTCGAAACCATCATCATTCAAGGCGGTGGCAAAGACTGGGGTGGGGTAGGCGAACCAACGATTGCGGTGGCTGCACCAGCTGTTCTCAATGCCATTTATCGTGCGACAGGTAAACGCTTGCGCACCGTGCCTTTGAAAAACAGCGGCATCAAGTTGGTTTAAGAGCTAGCTCACAGTGAAGTTGTGTCGATGAGAAAGAGGATTGCACTAGCGTTTTTATGGCTAGTCATCCTCAATCTGAATGCTGTGCATGCTCAAGTAATTACGGGGGATTCGATTTTCGAATCCCTTTCTTCTGAGGTAGGCAATCCAGCCCGTGGCAGGGAAATCGTGGCAAGTCGTCAAAAGGGCTTGTGTTTGTTGTGTCATAGCGGCCCCTTTCCGGAAGAACGCTTTCAAGGGAACTTAGCTCCCGAATTAAAGTCAAGCGTAGCGAGGTTAAATGCACCTCAATTAAGAGCCCGTATCGTAAATGCAGCGCATTTCAATCCACAAACGATCATGCCAGCCTACTATCAAACAAGCCATCTCAATCGTGTAGCCTCTAAATTTGTTGATCAAACCATATTGAGTGGCCAAGAGATCGAAGACGTGATTGCTTTCTTAATGACTTTGAATAATCAAAACTAACTGTAACCAAGATGAAAAATATTATTTACCAGCATCGCCGAAAATGGCTTAAGCAGGTTCAGGGTCTTGGGCTCATGACCGTTGGCTTGCTAGCAAGTCCTTTAACAGCCTTTGCTAAAAAAGAGGATGCAAATGAAGCCATTAAAAAAATTGTTGGTGGCGCCACCCTTCGGGAGGGTAAGGTTACTCTAACTATTCCTCCGCTGGTGGAGAACGGCAATCTAGTGGTTTTGAAGGTCAGCGTAGATAGTCCGATGACTGCCAATGATTACGTTAAGACCATATATGTGATTGCCGAGGGTAATCCTTTACCCAATATCTTTACTGCGTACCTTACCCCTCGCTCAGGAACTGCCAATATTACGACTCGCGTCCGTTTAGCTGATAGTCAGAAGGTATGGGCTATTGCGCAAATGAGTAATGGTAGTTTTTGGCAAGGTTCTGCTGAAACTTTGGTAACCCTTTCAGCATGTACGGAGATGGTATGAGTAAAACTTCCCGTACATCCATTACGATGCCGGCGACGGCAAAAAAAGATTCCATTATTGAGATTCGCGCAATTGCGCAGCATGATATGGAGTCTGGTTTTCGATATAGCGAGGGCGGTAAGCCCATTCCGCGCGACATCATTCGTACCTTTACCTGCACCTACAACACCGTGGAAGTCTTTAAAGCGGATTTCTATTCAGGGATTGGGGCTAATCCCTTGATCATCTTTACTACTATCGCTGTTGAGTCTGGAACCCTGGAGTTCAGATGGGTTGGGGATGATGGGTACGAGGCGATAAACCAGTCTCACATTACTGTTTCGTGAATAAGCAGACATCTCTTTTTCTTAGCAGTATTTATCTCATGCTTGCTAACTTCATATGCATGGGGGTAGCCAAAGCGCTGCCACCATCACAGCAATCTAGTTATGAATTAATGTCTGGCGAGAACAAGGCGATGCAGGATGACCCCTCACTCAATCCTGCAATGTTTTGGGTTGGTGATGGAGAAAGCCTGTGGCAACAAAAGCTTGGCCCAAAAAATAATTCTTGTAGCACCTGTCATGGAGATGCAAAAAAATCCATGCGTGGTGTAGCTACGCAATATCCTAAAGTCATCAAAGGCAAACTCCAAACACTGGAAGGTCAAATCAATCAGTGTCGCGTCAGCGCTCAATCAGCTCCCGCCCTAGTCTACGAGAGCAAAGATCTCTTAGCCTTAACTGCCTTTATTGCGTTTCAGTCCAAGGGCATGCCAATTGCAGTTAATGAAAACTCTACTAACGCATCTTTCTTAAAAAAGGGAAGGCAAACTTTTAATGAGCGCATGGGGCAGCTCAATTTATCTTGTGCGCAATGTCATGAGGATAGAGCAGGTCTAAAGCTTGGCGGCAGCCCGATACCGCAAGGGCATCCCAATGCCTATCCGATATATCGCTTAGAGTGGCAAACCCTAGGGTCATTACAAAGGCGCCTACGGAACTGCATGAGCGGTGTACGGGCACAACAATTTGAGTATGGTTCGCCAGAGATGGCGCAGTTAGAGTTGTTTCTAATATGGCGAGCTAGAGGTCTACCCCTGGAATCTCCAGGAGTGAGGCCGTAGCAAAGATCCTTTCTCAGTTAATCAGAAAAGACTACTGAAGTCGCTCCATTAATAAGAACGCGATCGTGTAGGTAGTAACGTAAAGCTCTTGAGAGGACGGCGCGCTCTAAATCTCGACCCTTTCGTACCAAATCATCTGGTGTGTCGCCATGGGTAACGCGAGTTACGTCTTGTTCGATGATCGGACCTTCATCCAGATCGCTGGTCACAAAATGGGCGGTAGCTCCAATCAGTTTGATACCGCGCGCATGTGCTTGGTGATAAGGCTTGGCACCCTTAAAACTAGGTAGGAATGAATGATGTACGTTAATACAGCGGCCAGATAGCTTGGTCGATAAATCATCGGACAAGATTTGCATGTAGCGCGCCAAAATCACCATATCAACCTTAGACTCGGCAACGATTTCTAGAAGTCTGGCTTCTTGCGCCGGCTTGGTTTCAGGTGTGACTGGTAAGTGGTAGAAGGGAATATCTGCAAAATCGATGCTGGCATAGACGTCACGAGGATGATTAGAGACGATACCGCAGATGATCATTGGCAATTCACCAATGCGCCAGCGATAGAGAAGGTCAACCAGGCAATGGTCTAACTTGGAAGCCATGATTAATACGCGCTTAAGATCCTTTACGGCACGTAGCTCCCAAGTGAGCTCAAAACGCTTTGCAATTTCCACAAAGCCCGCTCTGAGCGACTCTACATTCGCAGGACAGCTAAAGCTGACGCGCATAAAAAAGCGCTTTGACGCTTTGTCATCAAACTGTTGAGCCTCTTCAATATCACCCCCCAGTTCAAATATGTAAGTAGAGACCGCGGCAACAATGCCAGGCTTATTGGGGCAGGTGAGGGTGAGGTAATAGTTTTCAGTGATCATATGAAATTGTTAGTGGAATGCTTATAAGGTGTAATTTTAGTCTGTTATCCCCTGGTTGGGGGTGGGTGGCAGAGTTATTGCTGGGCGGATTTTTGAATCGTATCCGCAGGACCCAATAAGGGCTCGCTATTGTCAGTAATCGTTGGCAGGACAACTTCAATGCAGATAGGTTTTGAGTCAATCACATTAAAGAAGCTGCATTCCTTCTTGGTAGCAGCAGATGCAGCGTGTTCCAAAGGGGACTTGCCTGTGGCTGCAGTTGATGCAAGGCTAACTGCTGTTCCAGGATTGGCTACAGCAGCAGTTCCAACAGCGCTGGCAGCTGCCGTACTGGAACTACTTAAAGCGGCTAAAGGCGCAGCGCATCCGCTAATAAAAAAAACCGATATCCCTAAGACGGCTAGGACAATCGCTTTCAGCGTTAATAAACCTGTTTTACTTTGTCCGGCAAGCAACGTTAAAGACTCCGGCTGGCCAAGATCCATTCTCAATAGGCTCAAAAGAGCTATCTGGAGTTTTTTGTTCTTCTACTACTTTGCCTTTGCCCATATTCCCGGAAAAGACTTTAAATTCGATAGGGCGATACTTCGTGGCGCTGCAATCAAATTCGTTAAGGCCAATAAGGGAGTTTGCAGTCTCTTTAGTTTTTGGATTTTGTCCCGGTTTTTTGAAATCTAATAAAGACATAATTTGTACTTTATCGCCTTGCTTTTGAATCGTAGCTGCGTCTACATAAAGAGTAAAAGCATCAGGTTTGCCGATCTCTTGCCATTCTGCAAATGCGTTGGGAGAGCAAATTATGGTGGTGGCTAGAACAAGCAGAGAAGATAATTTTTTCATGAAAGGCCCTTTAAAATTTCTGGTCACAATAATCACATTTTACCTGCCATGAATGGCAGCCGTGGGATTTTTAGCATTCATTGAAATGCTTATTTATTCATCAATTCAAGCTGTCGACCAGTCTTTTCTGGCTTCATCTGCAGCGGGAGATATTCATTATTGGCCCACAAAGAGTTCATATTGCGATAGAGCTTGCTTTGCACCCATCCAGATTGGCCTGTCTGATATACAAAGAGTGATTTCTCCAAATCGGATAAATCATAGACTGTCCGTAAGCTTGGAGCCTGAAGTGTTTCATAGGGATTATTGGATTGCATCAGCTCAAGTCGTCCCACATTGACAGAAAAGCTATCCCCAGGGAAGGGGGTTTTGATATTAAATAAACCTCCCAGTAGCGGCACCTTGCTAAATGGACGATGCTCAGAGACGGCGATATGCGCTTTACCCCAGGCCCAAGATTTAGGATCGCTGCCATACTCCTTGCTTAAGTAATCCAGGGCTTTATCAAGCGCCTGATTGGAGGACTCCTGACAGGATTCAACCTTCTCAGTTTTTGGATCGTCACACCAGGGACTGTTAGGGTTTTTCACTTGCTGTATTAGTGGAGCGCGATAGTTACGTGCCCCATAATTTTCAGTAAATAGGTAACTCAATCTAGAGAAGAGATTGCGCGTTAATTGGTCCGCCCAGACATTGAAAATAAGTGCGCCTGCGCTATCTACTCTCATATTGCCATCAAAACTTTTACCAATCTCCATTGCTTGCGCGCTTAAGGGATGAGAGCTTTGGCTGGCCTTAAATAGTTCTAATAGGGGTGTTGCCCCAAGCGATAGGGTATCGCCTTGCATGATTTTCATATCATCAGCCGAATGGGTGTCCTTAGATTTGATGAGATCAACTATGCGGTCATAACGGGTTGGTAAGTCCCAGTCGCCCGTTAAAGGGTTGGGATCATTAGCCGTAATAATTTTTTGATTGGCGGTCGCTATCCAACCTTGCTCTGGGTTGTTGCTGGAGGGGAGTTGTTCAAATGGGACATAGCCATTCCAGTCATACTGACGTTCCCAGCCAGGAGCTGGCGCTACCCCATAAAGCCCCTGGTGCAGAATTCTTTTGGGAGCCACTCCCGCCGCCTGATAAGCAATATTACCTTCTGTATCTGCCATCACCACGTTTTGCATCGGGGCATAATTTTTTCGTAGAGCTTGTTTAAATTGGTCAAGATCAGCTGCACGATTCATATCCATCAAGCCAGCAACTGATTGGTTTTCAAGATCGAGTGCTGTCCAGCGCAAGGCAAGAGCAAAGCGATCCGTATCAATCGTACGTTTGGCCTTTGCATAGGAATCAGAGATAATGGGACCATGTCGAGTTTCTTTTACCAAGAAAGTCAGCGATGGAGATCCTTTGATATCAATAATCTCTTGATGCACTTTGAATGGAAGTGGTCCATCAGGACCTCGATACATACCCGGATTCTTTGAATCAATTTGCTCAATGTATAAATCTTGAACGTCAGGCCCGGTATTGGTAAAACTCCATGCAAACTTATCCGTTCTACCCAAAACCACTGCAGGTATTCCAGGGAGGGTGCCACCGATGACATTTAAACCAGGGGCTTCAAGGTGGGCGAAGTACCAGACAGCCGGAGCGGAAAGTCCCAGATGGGGATCATTGGCCAATAAGGGCTTGCCAGAAGTACTGAGCTTGCCGCTCAAGGCCCAGTTATTGGAGCCGATACCATCTCTTGCTCCCATTTGATCTAACTGGCTCAATTCGGTTGCAGGCAAATTCTGAGGCCTGCTTTCTGCTGGACCAGGAGAGGGGTGAAAGACCTTCAACTCTCTATAGAGCTTGGAAAAATCAACATTGCTGACGGGCTCATCATTTTCATATGGCTGAATCACTTCCCATACTTGTTTGGTGCTCAGGAATTGTGAGAGCTCAAGTCTTTGTAACTCTTTCTGCCAATTTCCACCTAAGTCATAAGCCATCATCAGCATCCAAGCTACGCTATCTGTTGGTGACCAATGGCCTGGTTTTGAACCTGTTAAGAAATACTCCACTGGGAGAGCCCAGCCTAATTGCGCATTACCAGCATTGACACCATCGGCATAGGCTTGTAGTAGACGCTTGGCAGAAACGGGGTAACGATCAAATTGGCGTTCAGCTGCACGCTTGATGCCGAGGGTGCGCACAAAGCGATCAATTTTTACGGTGTCATTACCCAATATTTCTGAAAGTCGACCGCTCGCAATACGTCGATTCATTTCCATTTGCCAGGAGCGTTCACTAGCATGTAGGTAGCCTAAAGCAAAATAGGCATCTGCTTGGCTTTTTGCATTGATATGCGGAATGTCAGACGCATCAAAGGTAATGGCAACAGAATCACCCAGACTTTTAATTGCACGTTTGCCGGAGATATTGGATTGGGCAGAGTATAAATAGGCAAGAGTGCCTGCTAGGCCGGCTATGAGACATAGCCCTATAAGCCATATTCCAGAGCGCAAAAGCTTGCCGAGCCCCGATGATTTTTCCGGTAAATTCATGGATGCATTTTAGATGTTTTATCTAGTGCACTCTTGGGCAGAGGGGCAAAAGGGGCTCTAGGGGCCTTGCGTGCTAAAATTTCGTTTGTCTTGGTTTGTTTAGCACTGCTTCACTAAAAGTGCGGGCCCGAGTGGTGAAATCGGTAGACACAGCAGATTTAAAATCTGCCGACTCAAAAAAGTCGTGCCGGTTCGATTCCGGCCTCGGGCACCACCTCCAAACCACAATTTCCCCTATTCCTCCTTTTGGATGTATTTTTTGGCCTTTTCTCGCACCACTTTTATGAGAAATCCCAGTAAAATCAGGGCTTTAACCTGCCATATAAAATTTTTTGATTAATCCGCCAAGGATTTCATCCTCAAACTCTTCGTTTGGGTTTATCTCAATTTCTTCCTTAGGGATTAAGAAGGCATTAACACTTTCTTTTTTTATTGGAGGGTTTGCTGGTTTCATTCAAGCCGCCTCAGCTGCTCCTCCAGTAAATGCGCTCCCAATCAACGGCCAAGTTGTCGCTGGTTCCGCCTCCATTTCCCAAACCCAAACCCCCACATCTGCAGCAATGACGGTGAACCAAACTTCACAACGTGCGGTAGTGAACTGGGATAGTTTTAACGTTGGTAAAAATGCGACAGTAACCTTTAATCAACCGAACGCTAATTCTGTAACACTGAATCGCGTGACTGGTGCAACTGCATCAATGATTGAAGGCGCTGTTAAAGCAAATGGACAAGTCGTCTTTGTTAATCCAAACGGCGTGACCTTTGGCAAAGGCGCAGAAATTAATGCTGCTGGTGTCGTAGCCACTACCATGGATATCTCCAATAAAGACTTCATGGACGGTAAAGGCACTTACAAAGGTAATGGTAAGGGATCAGTGATCAATGAAGGCAAGATCTCTACCAATGCTGAGGGTGGTTACATTGCTCTATTGGCCCCCGAAGTGCGTAATGATGGCTATCTTCTAGCCAAAAAAGGATCTGGCACGGTAGCGATGGCTGCCGGTGAGCAAATTACCCTGGACTTTAAGGGCAACTCCCTGATGTCCGTCAAAGTAGACGTCGGAACCTACAACGCCTTAATCGAAAACAAGCGGGTAGTAGAAGTTAATGGTGGCCTAGTCGTGATTGCGGCAGGATCAGCTAACCAACTCATGGCCAGTGTCATTAAAAACACCGGCAGAATCTCTGCCGGCAGCATGGTGAATAACGGCGGAGTCATTGAACTAGTAGCCAATACCGTCACCCAGGCTGGCAAAGTAACAGCCAACAGCAAAACAGGCGAAGGCGGCCAGATCAATATCGTCGGTAATGACATCACCATTGCCCAAAACTCCAAAACGACCGCTACTGGTACTACCAATGGTGGTCAGGTCAACATCGGCTTAGCCGCAACAGCAGTATCTGGCGGTAGCCAGGTAAATGCATCTGTAGTTAATCCAACTCAAGCCGCCCAAAATGTAAAGGCTAATGCAGATGCTGCAGCCAAAAATAATCAACTCGCTCAAACAGTCGCCATCCAAGAGAATGCGTTGATCGATGCATCTGCTACTCAAGCTGGGAATGGCGGTGTGATTGCTATCTGGTCACAAGTGCAAACTTCGGTTGCGGGCATCCTTAAATCGATGGGTGGAGCAATCTCCGGTAACGGTGGATTTGTTGAAACATCCTCTAAAGGATCTGTCTCCTTAGTGCCAACAGCGAGTATCAATACCAGCGCAGTAAATGGCAAAGCGGGAACCTGGCTATTGGATCCAGTCGACCTGATGATTGATGCTTCAACAGCAAATACTATTTCTACGGCTTTATCTACTGGCAACGTCACTATTGCTGTAACTGCCAACACCACTGCTTGTAGTGTGGGTAGCTGTATTGTCAATGGTACCGGTTCGATGACCGTTGACAGCGGGGCACATATCCTCAAGGCTGGAACTAGTTACACCACCTTAACTATGAGCGCGGCTGGCAACTTTGTCCTGAATGGCAGTATTGAAGGTCAAAACTTAGATGTGATTATTAGTTCTTCAATTGCCTATCTCGGTGCAGCAGGATCATCTATCAATGCATCCAAGATAACAATTCAGGCGCCCACGATCACAATTGCTAGCAATGCAAGGGTTTTGGCAAATAACTACTTATTTAGTGGGGGCGCTGGTACTCTAGGCAATGCAATTGAGTTGTTAGCTCAAGCCATCTATATATCAGGCGCTCTAAGGTTAAGTGCTGGCCTGCCAACAGTGCCTGCAGCACCCCTTACGGCGGTGAATCTGATTACCCTTAACGCTGTCGGTAGTGGTAATACGATTTACTCTAGCGCGGCAGCAAATGATCCTACCTTGCTTGTTGTTAACTCAACAACGCAAGCTGCAAGTAATGTCATTTATTTGACGGCTACTCAAATAATTCCAACTAACGCTGCGATAGTGGGTTTGGAGTCTGGCTCTCAGGTTCTGGCAAACGGAACCACGGGCGGAGCTATTTACCTAGCGGGTACGGATGTTTATACCGGGGGCGCCTATACCGATCCCATTACCAATCTCGTTATGCCTCGAAGTCAATTACAGGCTAATGGAGTGGCTGGCGATGGCGGCATGATTGGTATAAAGGCGGATACGATCACTATAGCTGGGGAAGCATCTGCAGGAGGATCAGTTAATGGTGGCTCAATAAATCTGATTGCTAACACTGGTACCTTGAATCTCCATGGCGGTCTCATTCAAGCCAATGGTGGAAGTGGTAGCGGTGGAAGTATTAGTGCTCTAGTGACAGCAGCTGCATCATTTACTGCGGATAATCATTTTGGAGTCGCTCTCGCGGGGTCAAGCTTTGACTTAAGCAACACTCTGTTTATCACTGAAAATACAGCGACAGCCACCTCGGGATCCTTGAATCTTGGTTATCAGCTAACGAATGCCTCTGGTACTACCATCACTCTTGGTGCTGGTTCTTATGCAAATCTTTCTATTTCGGGGACGCCAAGTTACTTAAGTAATGCCAGTGCCATTACGAATTCAGTAGGCGCTGGCAGCTATCCAAACCTCATCGTCAAAGGGGTGACCTTGAGTGGAATGGACTCTGGTCACTTTATGCTGGTAGCTACTCCTGTGAGCCTAACAGTTAGTGCCGCACAACCAGCGGCACCCTCAAGACAACCAGCGACAACGTCAGTGCAAGCAGTAGCAGCAGTTGCCCCTCAACAACCACCGCCACCACCGCCACCGCCCCCAGCGGTGTTCTCTAGTGCGCCGTTGCCTGCTCCAGCTCCTCCGCCTGTCGCAAATACACCGCCACCTACTGCTGCAGCGGGAGAGACTTCCATGTCAGTACCGGGTAAGGCACCACCTTTAGTGATGATGGCTGACGGTAGTATTCAGCTCACTCCACCTGCGCCGCCTCCTACGGCTAATGCTTCAGCACCCCCACCGCCTCCACCGCCAGCGGCGCCTCCACCGCCAAGTAATCGTGCCAGCTCCAATCGAGAGAGTGGGGATGGTAGAAGTGCCGCTAACAATTCCGAGGCACGAAGGAATGGAAGTGCTAAAGATGGCGTAGATAAAACGGATGCAAAAGAGCGTTCGAGCAAGTCCAATAATGGGCCATCTAAGTACGTCAGTAAGTATGCGAATGGATTCCGTAATAACGATAAGCCAGGCTCTAAAGCGGGGGCTGCTAAAGACCTCGCAGCTAATAGACCTGGCCCCAATAGAGTAGGTAAGTATGAAAACCGCGTACAAGCCATGGGCAACAACCCGGCCGCTTTTGCTGCAATGAAACAAAACCCGTTTGCGGGATCTATCTTGCCATTTCCGGCAGGTGTTCAGCAAGTTGACACAACACCAATTATTCTTAGGGGTGGTGATAGCTTGGCGCAATCCTACGATGATGTACCATCAATAAGAAATTCTGGGGTCGCTACTGTAGGTCGTTCGCGTAACTCTGAAAATTTCCATGAAAGTCTTGAGTCGGTTAATCTCATGTCGACTTTAAATTTATTTATCCTCCATTAATTGGGTTGAAGATTGGCAATACATGATTAGTTACTTACACACGCTTCCCAATATAGTCATTGGCCTTGGTTTTATGTGTGTTGGATTATTGTTATCTACAGTAATTCCTTCCTACATTCGCTGGAAATACAAACTGAATCCTGGGGAGCATCTTGCTAAGGGCGCCGAAGAGGGCTTTAAATTATTTACCTCTATTACTTTGTTATTGATTGCTTTTTCATTGGTGCGTGTACAAGGTGATCATCGTAATGTTGAAGATCTAGTTTCACGCGAAGCTGCGCTAATGTTTAAATTAAACCGCTCTTTAGCGGCTTTTGGCGGCGCGAATGCCGCAGAGCTCCAAGGCGATTTAAAAAGTTATGCAAATGCCGTTGTAGATGATGAATGGCCATTAATGGCAAAAAACGAACGAAGTGAGGAGGCTTCTAACGATCTGACTGATTTGACGCAGGGCATTCGACTCTTAGATCCTAGAAACCCAGTACAGCAGATGGCTAGAGCGGAAATCGTCACGACCTTAAATCAACTATCTGATGTTCGCGAGGCTCGTTTATCATCCGCCCGTTTAAAGTTGCCCCCGTACTTAAGAGATGCCCTAGCTATTTCAGTTATTTTGCTCATTCTATTTGGTTGGCTGCAAAATCCGTTGCCAAAAATGGTTGCGTATGTCGGAGGGGTGACTATTGGAGTCGCGGTTCTGTTTACATTAGTCATTGCCCTGGAAGGATTGTTTGTTGGTGAAAGCCAAGTCACTCCTGAAGCTATCACTCATATACTGCCGTCATTGGGCGCCTAACTATGTCCATTAAGTCTGTTGATTCAACTGATTTGCAATTCATTCAACTACGTGGGTCAACTACAGTCATGAAGTTGATGCAGAGGATTGGTATGCGCTATATGGATGCAAACCCCAATGTGCATTTGCCTCTAGTTGGCGGCAATACTGCGGTAGGTTATAAGTCCGCATTAGATGGTACCTCTCAGATTGGGATGGCTTCTGGACAGATGCCGGCAAATATTGAGGTTTGGGCTCACAAACATAAACTTCAGATTGAGGAGGTGACGATTGCTACTGATGGTATTGCGACCATTGTCAATCCGGCTAACCCAATTAATAACCTTACGCTTGAGCAGTTACATGACATATTTACGGGAAGCATCACTTCCTGGAATTCATTGGGTAAATACTCTGGACCAATCAATGTCGTAAGTCATGACCCTCAGTTGGGAACATACGAGCAATGGAAGAGGCAGGTTGCTGGTAAAGAGCATATTACTTTGAGAGCAAAGGTAGTAACAAGCTTAAGTAGTTTGATGCAGGCCATTACCTCAGACCCTTATTCGATTGGGTATGTGGGCACGACTTTTTTGAATAGGGAAAAAGTAAAACCGTTATCTATAAACGGTGTTTTACCGACCTATTTCACCATCAAAGATCGTCAGTATCCAATTCGCAATAACTTGCAGCTCCTGATCAACCCGTCAGCTGGAAAAGAAGTTAAAGACTTTGTTGCTTATTGTTTAGATGCAAAAGCGGGGCAAGCCATCATCAGAGAGATGGGCCTGGTTCCGGTGGCGAGCGAGCAATGATGGAACGCCGCCAATTTCTTCGCAATATCGGCATTGTTGCCGGCATCGGTGGTGCAGCACTGGCTGGTTTGGCTGTATATCCTTACGTGATCGCAAGAGCTCAAAAAGAGCTCATGATTTCTGGATCTGTTGCGGTATCTCGTTTTGTTGCTTTATTGTCCGCGCCATTTGTCGAAAAAAATCCCCATGTTAAGGTAGCAATTGAAGGGGGCGGCTCTTTAGCGGGCTTGACCGCACTAGATAACGGCGGCATTGATTTGGCGATGATGTCTAGAGATCTAAGTTTTGAAGAATTTAACCTTGATCTGCAAAGCCATCTGATTGGAATCGAAGGCGTAGCCATCGTGACTCATCCTGGCTTGAGTATTAAAAGTATTTCTATTGAGCAGTTAAGCGATATCTTTGAGGGCATCATTAGCAACTGGAAGCAATTAGGCGGGCCCAATGAAAAGATTCATGTATATGGCCGCAATGAAGGTTCAACTACCCGCGCATTTATTGAAGATGTTGTTTTAAGGGGCGCTAAATTCACTCGCGATATTAAGGTCTTTGATAGTGCCGCTGGAATGTCAGATGCCATTACAGATGATTCTTTTGGTATTGGATATCTAACCAATAAAAATCTCAGCGATAAAGTAAAAGCAGTTCCTATAAATGATGTTGAGATTAGCGATAAAACACTTTTACTGAAACTATATCCGCTAAGTAGGGATATGTTTTTGGTAACTAAAAATTCGGGTAGTGCGATTGCTAAAGATTTTGTGAAATTTAGTTTGAGCACTCAAGGGCAGGATATTTTTGTCAAGCATGGCCTAACCCAGGTATCACGATAGGTATTTAAGTTCATGGCAGATACATCAAACGAAGTTGAAGAGCTATTATTTAAAGGCTTGGATTGGCTCAGAAGTAAGCACCATATACGCAAGGGTCTGGCGCTTATTGTTATCATTCTTCTGCTCGGGTTGGCTGGTAAATTTGCATATGAGCTTTACCCTCGTCATTATGAGTTGACCATTAGCGGTGGGGGTATGCTTACCAAAAGTCACCACCTAGCTAAAGTTTTGCAAGAAGAGGCTTCTCGCAGAAATGTCACCCTGACTATCGCCCCCACAGCCGGTTCATTTCAGGCCCTCAATGATTTAAACGATGGGACTCTAGATCTTGCCTTTGTTCAGGGCGGTATTGATGCAGTGGGTTACGAGAATGTACGCCAGGTTGCATCGATTGCCCCACAGTTGATTCAGTTTCTGGTGAGGGGTGAAGTTAAAACCATTCACGACATCCGTGGCAAGACAGTGAATTTAGGTGAAAAAAATGGTGGCCCCAGCGTGGTCTCCAATCAGATCCTCCGTTTTTCAGGTTTAGTTCCTGAGGTCGATTACGCTGAGACTAACTTTAGTGATGAGCAGTTGCTGTCTATGAAGGCTGATAAGCTTCCTGATGTGATTGTTCAGGTTTCTTATGCACCATCCGCTACAGTCGACTTTCTGGTGCAAAAACGGGGGTACCAGCTCTTAGAGATGTCATTCCCACCATCATTAGCTATGCGCATGGGCTGGGTAGCTGACGCTAAGATTTTGGCTTATATGTATCAAATTTCGCCACCTGTTCCGGCTAAAGATATTCAAGTGGTAGGCGTCAATCTCAATCTTTTGGCAAATAAAGATGTAGATTCATATGCCATTGCAGCTCTACTGCCTGTTTTATACAGCCCACAGATTGCCTCGCGTTTTAACTTTCCAATTTCAGAAGACAAAATGCTTACGCCATCGGGGTTTCCGATTTCCGATGGAACAGAGGTCTACATTGCTAGCAAACAACCATTTATTACTGCTCAAACGCTCGATCAGATTAAGGGAATCTTTGGCCTGGTGATGTCGTTGTTATCAATTGCTTTGGTGGTGTTTAAGTGGTTTAAAGCTCCCGAAGATGTAGGGGAAGCCAGTTTGAAAGATGATGAATCCGAGAATGATTCCGAGACGCCAAACCCTATCAATACAATTGCGACAAATATCTCTCAATTAGAATAGCGACTTTGACTTTAGGTTGCGCTTTTATCGTTGTGGCATTTCCATCATTATGAATTTATCTAAAATCCTCCTTTGCTTTTGTTTAGCTATTGCCTCTCTATCTAGCTGGGCTGTAGATGTTCTGGAATTTAATTGCAAGCGCACAGAAAAAGGCTACACCGAAGAGTATGAGATGAAAATGACTCTTGCTTCGGGCGCCCAAAAGGCCAAGATCTTTTTAGATGATCGTGACCTAGATCAGTCAGATATGTATGGAACACAAGTCGTCAGGAGCATTACCTTGGCGCGACCCAATATTTTGATATTGATAGAGGCAAATTTTCAGCCTGAAGAAATTATGGGAGTTTCGTATCCTGCAGGCAATGTCATCACTAATATTACGCTTGACCCAGTAACCGGCAAGTTCAAGAAGGTCGAGAAAATACAGGGTGGTATCTTGGGTGCAACTATAGGAAACGGCACCCACACTAGTGAAGAGACTTGTTTTCCCTCGAAAGCGCCATACAGGGCTAAGTAACGCTTAGTTCGGCTCTGTCACAAATCCGAGTTTTGTTAAGCCAGCGCGGCGCGATGCAGCCAACACCTGCGCAACATATTCATACTTCACGGATTTGTCAGCTCGCAGATTAATTTCTGGTTGAGGATCTTTCTGGGCGGCTTTTTCAGCATAGCCATCAAAGGTCTTTAAATCGATCGGAGTACTATTCCAAAAGATTTGACCATTAGCATCGATTGAAAGCTGCACTGACTCAGGTTTTACTTCGTTGCGTACGCTATTGGCCTTAGGAAGTTCTACCTTCACTGCCTGCTGAATCACCGGTAGTGTGATGATGAAAATAATCAACAACACCAACATGATGTCCACCATCGGCGTCATATTGATTTCCGACATGATGTTATCGTCATTTTGGTCGTCTTGGATATGAAAAGACATGACTATTCTCCGGAGTTAACGCGGGCACCAGTAACGAAGTAGGCTAATAGATCATTGCCAAAGCGATTGAGGTCAGCAATAAATAATTTATTGGCGCGATTAATGGCGTTAAAGCTCAATACGGCAGGGATGGCAACCGCAAGACCAAGTGCAGTCATGATGAGCGCTTCGCCAATGGGGCCAGCCACTTGATCCAGTTGCGCGCTTCCTGAGCTGCTGATGGCAATCAGGGCATGATAGATGCCCCAAACAGTGCCAAACAAACCAATAAATGGAGCGATTGCGCCAGTAGATCCTAAAAAGGTCAAGCCCTTCTGCAATCCCGCTGCAATGCTGTCAACGCTGTTCTTAAGGCTTCTTGCCATCCACTCAGAATAGTTCAGTGTTTGCAGTAATTCACGGTGGTTGGTCGATTGACTTTGATGATGCGCGGATGCTTTAGTCGCAGACTTGGCAATTTGATAGTAAGGATTGGCAGCATGATTGCTAAATGCTTGTAAGCCTTGATCAAATGAAGTGGCACGCCAGAATTGCTCAAGTTCAGGCTTGAGTTTGCGTAGATTACGTAAATCCCAAAGTCGAGTGAGCAAAATGACCCAAGTCACAATAGAGCAGATGAGCAGGGCAATTGCTACAAATCGTGTAATCGCATCGCCTTCAAGCCAGAGATTTGCAATGCCAAATGGTGTATTCATATTGATTAATTCTTGAGATTAAATTTGATTAAAAGATTAGTGGAAATTCTTTGGGGCGAACCATTTACTAAAAAAGGTTTAAAGCGATAACGTTTGCCAATATCAGTTGCAGCGCGATCAAGCCTAGGAAAAGTGCTTGATTGCAGCAATGCCACATCTTCTACGTTACCAGTTTCATCGATGATCAACCGCACTACAACTGCACCTTGTTCGCCAGAGCGTTTAGAGAACGAAGGATAGTAAGCGTCAGCATCAGGCTGATAAACCACAACTAGTTTACCAATGTCGGTCTGAATCGGCGTGCCGCTAGCACCCCCACTGGTCGCAGGGGCAACAGCAGCGTTTTGGGTCTGCGATTGAGATGGCGACTGAGACTCAGACTTATTCTGTGCTTGGTTTTGCTGTGGCGTCTGCTGTGCTTGAGTCGGACTGGGTTTATCCGAAGACTTCTCTTTTGGTTTTTCTTTAACTACTTTTTTCTGCTCTTTAGTCTTTGGCGGAGCAGCGGCTGGTGGCTGTTGGGCTGTGGATGCCTCCGGGCTCACCAAATTTGCCATGACGCGCTCATCATCCATTTGCGGCGGGCGCTGACTAAAGTGCAAAAACTCAAGTGCAGGCAGGGCGTGTAATAAAACTACAATGCCAATAATGATGCGTTCTGTTTTATTGAACGGTAGAAAGACATCTAATTTATTGAGAAAGGTGCTCATTTCATTTCACCCAAGATGCGTGCTTCAACTGCATGAGAAGTTAAGTCAGCAGACATTAAATCTTGCGCCATCATTAATAGCGATTCTTCATTTTTACTGCTCAGGAATAGTACCGCTCCATGCTGCACGGTAGGAATCACCTCTTGCAGATTCTCAAGCTGCCTTTTGAGTTGTCTAACTACAGCATCACTGGTGTCAATCAGCGTAATGGATTCACCAAGGAGCTTACGAATCGCTTTTCTTAAAAAAGGGTAGTGCGTGCAGCCTAGCACCAAGGTATCTGCACCTGCATCTTGAATGGGCTCAAGATGTTTAGCCAACAACTCTAAGGTTTCTTCGCTATCCGCATTGCCAGACTCGATTAAAGGAACCAGTCCTGCGCCAGCTTGTCTAATGAACTGACAATCATTTGGAAGGGTATTTAATAATGCATTGAACTTATCGCTCCTAAGAGTCGCCTCAGTAGCGAGGACACCCACAATATTGTTTTGCGATTGCATGGCTGCTGGCTTAATGCCTGGCTCAACACCAATAATAGGAATAGAAAGCGTTTCCCGAATTTGCTTTATCGCTTCAGCAGTTGCAGTATTGCAAGCAACTACGATAGCGTCGCATGCTTTACTGGCTAGATAGCCGCAAAGGGTGAGGCTGCGTTTGGCAATCCAGTCGCTCGATTTTTCGCCGTAAGGCGCGTTGGCTGAGTCAGCAAGATAAATATAGTCATGCTGGGGCAGCTGACGCAGAGCCTCATCCAATACGGATAAGCCTCCAACGCCAGAATCAAATACCCCTATGAGTGCCAAAGTTGACCGTGCTTACTCTGTAATGAAGTTGTTAGGGTGTTAAGCAATCTTGACTGGAATGCCAGCAATCTTCGCTTGCCATTCGCGTGGACCTTCGTTGTGCATAGAGATGCCCTCTGAATTCACCGCAACGGTTACTGGCATGTCTTTGACATCGAACTCGTAAATCGCTTCCATACCCAAATCAGCAAAGCCAACTACTTTAGAAGTTTGAATGGCCTTGGACACTAAGTAGGCAGCGCCACCAACAGCCATTAAATAGGCTGACTTATGTTTCTTGATAGCCTCAATCGCTTCAGGTCCACGCTCAGCTTTACCAATCATGGAGATCAAGCCAGTTTTGGCAAGCATCATCTCAGTAAATTTATCCATACGAGTTGCGGTAGTGGGGCCTGCTGGGCCAACTGCCTCCTCACGTACTGGATCCACTGGGCCAACGTAATAGATTACGCGGTTTTTAAAGCTCACTGGCAATTCTTCACCTTTAGCGAGCATGTCTTGAATGCGCTTATGAGCGGCGTCACGACCAGTCAAAATCTTGCCGTTCAGTAATAGTGTTTCGCCTAGTTTCCAACCAGCCACTTCTTCAGCAGTGAGGGTGTCTAAATTCACGCGCTTGGATTTTTGAACATCTGGTGTCCAGGTGACATCTGGCCAATCTGAGAGTGAAGGTGCTTCGAGTTTTGCAGGGCCATCGCCATGTAAATGGAAATGAATATGACGAGTCGCCGCGCAATTCGGAATCATGGCTACTGGCAATGAAGCAGCATGCGTTGGGTAATCCAAGATCTTGATATCGAGCACAGTGGCTAAACCACCAAGGCCTTGAGCACCGATGCCAAGTTTGTTTACTTTTTCATAGAGCTCAAGTCGTAGTTCATCAACGCGATTTTGAGGTCCACGCTCAATGAGCTCTTGAATATCAACAGGACCCATCAAGGCTTCTTTGGCCATGAGCATGGCTTTTTCTGGTGTGCCGCCAATACCAATGCCGAGGATGCCAGGAGGGCACCAGCCTGCGCCCATGGTAGGCACGGTCTTCAGAACCCAATCCACGATTGAATCTGAAGGATTTAGCATGACCATCTTGGCTTTATTTTCTGAGCCACCACCCTTAGCCGCGCAAATGACTTCAACATCATCGCCCGGGACGATTTCGTAATGGATCACGGCAGGAGTGTTATCGCCAGTATTTTTGCGTTTGCCTGCTGGATCCGTTAGAACGGATGCGCGCAACATATTGTCGGGATTAAGGTAAGCGCGACGCACACCCTCATTCACCATATCGGTGACGCTCATCGTTGCATCAGGCCATTGAACATTCATGCCAATCTTGAGGAAGACTACGGCAATACCAGTGTCTTGGCACATGGGTCGATGACCTTCGGCGCACATGCGGCTATTAGTCAAAATTTGAGCAATCGCATCTTTGGCACCGTGACCCTGTTCCAATTCATAAGCCTTGCCCATGGCGGTAATAAAGTCCTTGGGATGGTAGTAGGAAATGAATTGAAATGCGTCCGCAACGCTTTGAATCAGGTCGTTTTGTTTGATATTGGTCATGGTTATCTGCTTATTTCCACATTATTAGTAAGGTTTGCCCTATTTTAAGGGTTTGCCATAGAGCAAATCCCAAGTGTTTTCACTTATCTTCTAAGGTCTTGAGACTCTAAATATGCCATTTTGCGACATTTTCTCGCATTTGTTGTTGATTTTAGATTATTGATTATTAGATAGAGGGCTGTGAAGCATGGAACCATTAAAGCAAGAAAACCGCGTTTTTAACCCACCTGCAGACTTTGTAAAGAGTGCGGCAATTCCAGGTATGGAGGCTTATAACAAGCTCTGTGCTGAAGCCAATTCAGATTACGACGGTTTCTGGGGTCGCCTTGCTAAAGAGAACCTCTATTGGAAAAAGCCATTTACAAAGGTTTTAGATGAATCCAAGGCGCCTTTCTACAAATGGTTTGAAGATGGAACTACCAATGCTTCATACAATTGTTTAGATCGTCAAGTTGAAGCCGGCCTAGGTGATAAGACTGCCATCATTTTTGAAGCAGATGACGGTAGTGTTACTAAAGTAACTTACAAAGAGATGCTTGAGCGCGTTTGCAAAATGGCAAATGCACTGCGCAAGATGGGCGTTAAGTCCGGTGACAGTGTCATCATTTATATGGCAATGACCATCGAAGGTATTGTTGCTATGCAGGCGTGTGCGCGTATCGGCGCAATTCACTCTGTAGTGTTTGGTGGTTTCTCTGCCCAAGCATTGCGTGACCGCATTATGGACGTGGGTGCCGTTGCAGTGATTACTGCTGATGGCCAGTTCCGCGGTGGCAAAGCATTGCCACTCAAAGCAATCTGTGACGAAGCTCTTTCAACTGGCGAGTGCCCTAAGGTTAAGCATGTAATAGTTAGTAAACGCACTGGTACTGATGTCACCATGCAAGCAGGGCGTGACGTGTGGATGCAAGAAATCGTAGCAAACGAAGCTACTACTTGCGAGCCAGAGTGGGTAAGCGCTGAACATCCGTTGTTCATTCTTTACACATCCGGTTCAACCGGTAAGCCAAAGGGTGTACAACATTCAACAGGCGGCTACCTCTTGTGGGCCATTCTCACAATGAAGTGGACCTTTGATATCAAGCCAAACGATGTGTTCTGGTGTACTGCCGACATTGGTTGGGTGACGGGTCACTCTTATATTACTTATGGCCCACTCGCAGTTGGCGCTACTGAGATCGTATTTGAAGGTGTACCAACTTATCCAAATGCTGGCCGTTTCTGGGACATGATCCAAAAACACAAAGCATCCATTTTCTACACAGCACCAACTGCCATTCGTTCATTGATTAAAGCGTCGAGCAACGATGAAGCAGTGCATCCAAAGAGCTACGATTTGTCATCACTGCGCCTCCTAGGTTCTGTAGGTGAGCCAATCAATCCAGAAGCATGGATGTGGTACTACGAGCATGTTGGTAACTCAAAGTGCCCGATTGCCGATACGTTCTGGCAAACAGAAACTGGCGGTCACATGATTTCACCATTGCCAGGCGCAACCCCAATGATTCCGGGTTCATGCACATTGCCATTGCCAGGTATTCAGGCGGCGATTGTGGATGAGGCTGGTGTAGACGTTCCTAACGGTCAAGGCGGTATCTTGGTTGTGAAACGTCCATGGCCTTCCATGATTCGTACGATTTGGAATGATGCAGATCGTTTCGTGAAATCTTATTTCCCAGAAGAGTTGGGCGGTACTTTGTATCTTGCTGGTGACGGTGCAATCCGTAACAAAGATACTGGCTACTTCACCATTACTGGTCGTATCGATGACGTGTTGAACGTTTCTGGTCACCGCATGGGAACCATGGAGATTGAATCTTGCTTAGTGGCTAACCCATTGGTTGCTGAAGCAGCAGTTGTGGGTCGTCCTGACGAGCTGACTGGTGAAGCCATTTGCGTCTTCGTCGTTCTGAAGGGTGGTCGCCCAACTGGTGATGAAGCCAAGAAGCTTGCAACTGAGCTGCGTAACTGGGTAGGTAAAGAGATTGGCCCGATTGCTAAGCCTAAGGACGTTCGTTTCGGTGATAACTTGCCTAAGACCCGTTCTGGCAAGATCATGCGCCGTCTCTTACGCGTGATTGCTAAAGGCGAAGAGGTGACTCAAGACACCTCCACCCTGGAAAATCCACACATCTTGGATCAGCTCAAAGAGTCTCTCTAAGCAGCCAAATCAGGATTTAGACCAAATCCTTTCGGCAATCGTATAATCATCGGTTCCGGAAGGGTGGATGAGCGGTTTAAGTCACACGCCTGGAAAGCGTGCGTAGGTTAATAGCCTACCGCGGGTTCGAATCCCGCCTCTTCCGCCAAGTATCAAGAAAACCACCTTCGGGTGGTTTTTTCTTTGGAACTTACCGTAATATCTTGCTAATTAAGATTTAAAAATAAAACCAATTAAATGATGGAGAAAACATGATCTTTGCAATTTTGTTGATGGATAAGCCTGGTACTGCTGACTTGCGTGTACAAATTCGACCAGAGCATCGCGCTTACTTGGCGCAACTTTCTGACCGCATGGCTTTTGCTGGACCGATGACTTCTGATGACGGTAAGACTACAGTTGGTAGCTTGCTCGCAATCGACTTTCCTAGCAGGGCAGATGTGGAAGCTTGGTTAAAGGATGAGCCCTATACCAAGGCAGGTGTTTATGAAAAGCCCATCATTAATGTATTTAATAATATGTGGGAGCAAAAAGCAGGCTTTCCGCCAGCGTAAGACGCTTGATCTCGAGAGAATTAAAAAAGCCGCTTGTCAGCGGCTTTTGATTTATTTGGGCGTCAAAGCTTATAGAGGCTTTATTTGCAACTTCTTAAATTTAATGACGCCACCAGCAGATTGCAGGGCAATAGGGCCTTCAGAATATTTGCTATCTTGGCCATTCGCCACTGTGACTACACCATTCATCATGACCTTAAAGTTGGAGCCATTTGCAATAATCTCCATGGTGTTCCAGCGTCCACCAGCCTTAGGTACTGGGTCAACTTTGGCAACATCCACAATAGCGCCGGTTGCATACGCTTGTTCAGGACGGGTATCCCAAATATTAATTTCATAACAAGTGGATTGACTCACCTTGTTAGGGTCTTGGCAGCGAATGAAAATACCGCTATTCGTACTAGGCTCGGCATAAAACTCTGCTTTGATGATAAAGTTTTTGTAAGTCTTAGCGCTAACTAAAAAACCATTGGGTTTATTGCCTTCGACAATACCGTTACCAATGACCCAGTTGGCGCTTCCAATAATGTTCCATCCACTCAAGCTCACGCCGTCAATCAGATCAGTAAACCCGTCTGAACTTTGGGCGTTAGCAACACTACCGATCGATAGGGCGGCAAGGCATGCAATAGATAAGGCCAGTTTTTTGATGAATATTTTCATGGGTCTCCTGAGGGGGTATATTTATTATTCTGCGTTCATTTTCATTGTTGCTGATATCGCCCTATAAAGACAAGTAGATGCTTTCCCTCACAAACTCCCAAATAAAGCGATGGTCTTTGCGTTTGGCGGGACTTTTTATTCTGATGGCGGCCTTATTTTGGTTGGGAAGCCATTTGTTGCTGCCTGGGTTGATTAAAAAGTCCCTAACTGAATATGGCAAGAAGATTGGCTATGAGATCTCCTATCAACACCTCAGTCTTTCTCCATTGCGGCTAAGGGTGGAGCTTGATGGCCTTCACTTGGCAAAAGAGGGTGGTTCTAAATTACTGGAATTTAAAAAGCTGGCAATTACCCTCAAGTGGACAAAGTTGGTTATAGGAGAGCTGGGCTTTGATGAGGTTTTGCTGGAAGAACCTAAGGTGTTGGTCGAGAAGAATCTACCTAAGGGCATGCACGCAGGGTCCTGGAATTGGCAGGAATTGATTGCCGCCGTTGAAAAGGCGATACCCCCTTCAGATCCCAAAGAATTCAAGAAGCCTCTCAAAATATCGATCGATGAAATTATCGTCAGTTCAGCTTCTTTAAGTTTGGTGGATGATTCGAGCAAATTAAAAGAATCACTCAACCCGTTTACGATGAGGTTGCTTGATGTAGCCAATTACGATAAGAATGGTTTGGTAACCGGGGTCCGTGGTCAATACGACTTTAATCTTGGTGCCTTGCAGTTCTTCATACCTGGAATCAATAAAACTATTGCGTATCGCCATGTTGCTATTACAGGTGGATTGGATAATCCTCAGCCAGGTAACTTAGGCGCGCAGCTCAACTTGAGGTTGGATGAGGGTGAGATACGATCACACTGGGATTTCAATACCGGCTCGAAGTCAGTTAATGGCAAGTTAGAAATTCACAGTCTTGCAACCTCGCCAATCGTCGCTCTATTGCCGGCTAATAAAGAGCTCATCGGTACCAGTGGCTTGATGAACGCCGATCTAACTGTGAAAATAGGCGGTGAGACTGATTCAGTTGCGGGCGATATTCATATTTCAGACTTAGCAATACTGGAGAAGGGTCAAAAAAATCCTCTGATTGTTTGGAAGATGGCAGATATTCATCAATTTGAATATCAATCCGTTAAGTCAAAACAAGGTTTCAAAAATAGTCTCGCGATAGATGAGTTGGCCATTGATGCGCCAACCCTGCAATTTGAAATTAATGAAGAAGGCTTCTCAAACTTTAGAAGGTTATTTGCTAAGCCAATAATAGAATTAAAGTCCGAGCCTGTAGCTGGGTCTAAGGTAAGCACTCTCTCCACATTCAATTTAGATATTCGATCCACTCTTCTGAAGAATGGCGAAGTGTACTTTTCAGATATGGCGATGCGTCCTAATTTCAAGGTGGATGTGAAGAGGTTCAATGCCACTCTTTTGGGGGTTAGCAATACTCCTGGTCGATTTGCCACTGTGGCGATGGATGGTATTGTTGCTGGCTCGGGAGGTTTGCGAGTAAAGGGTCAAGCATCATTTGATGATCCACGACGCAATCATGACATCTTGATGAGTTTTAGAAACCTTCCGCTGACCGCCTTCAATCCAGCAGTGATGACATTCGCAGGCTATCAAATTGCTAGCGGCCGACTCAACCTCAATCTCAATTACAAAGCCAAAGATGGCGAACTTAATGGAAGCAACCAGATCATCATTAAGAAGGTGGTGCTGGGTGATGAGGTGCCGGACTTTACTGGCAAAAAATTACCGCTAGGCTTAGCAATTGCTTTATTAGAAGACTCTGATGACACGATTGACGTAACGGTTCGCATCGCAGGCAATGTCGACTCCCCAGAATTTAGTGCCAGTGGTTTGGTTTGGCAGGCCATTAGTAATGTTCTAACAAACGTAGCAACAGCACCATTTAGAGCTCTTGCATCTATTTTAGGAATGGGTGGCGAAGAGGGTGTTAATGCTGTGCCTGGAGAAGCAGTCTTCCTGGTTGCTGATCAAGATCGCCTGGAAAAATTTGGCGAGTATTTGGTGAAGCGCCCGAACTCGAGCTTAGAGATCATTGGTACTTATGATCCTGTGCTGGATAAGAAAGAGCTTGCAAGAGCTAAGGCAGATAGCGCCATTTTGCAAGATGCCGGATTTAAGTTGGCACCTGGCGAACCAGTGCCCACTCCATCATTTACAGACCCGAAAGTACAGTCAGGCCTGAAGGCGGCATATGCCCAATACATAGGGCGCATCAAGCTTGGTCAACGTCTTTTGACTCTTCCAGATGGCGAGAAGCGCACTGAGCAACTGCATGAGGAGTTGATTTCTGGGATAGAGATCACTGATGTCGAGCTTCAGGAATTGGCAAAAAGTAGGGCGAAGACGGCCTACGGCTTCATGGTTAAGGCTGATCCAAGCCTAAAGGACCGTGTTCAGCTGGGAGATGTGAAGACTGTAGAGGTAGGAAAAGAGGGTATACCTCTCGATGTTGAGATCAGAATCAAGTAGACTTGAGGCCATGAATTCAACAAAATTGCGCATTATTTCTGTCGCCTCATTGATTGCTAGCCTTGGCCTAGTGGGTTGCGGCTCCATTGAATCAGCAGCCCAGGACGACTGTACTTCGATTGGCTGGCAAATTGGTAGTAAGGGTTACCAAGATTGCTACAAGGATAGGCTCTATGAGCGTAAGTTGGACTACTCCCTGCCTCCTGGTGACCAGCCTTCACCATCCCTCCTTTAGTAGGGTAAACCCTTTATATAAGTCCTTGAGCGCCGTCAAGGACTTAGGGGTATAAATAACCCAAAATAATGCGTTATTTTGCGTAATCATAACTAGCCAAGTATTTGGATTGGCAAGGTTTTTTTGATGGGCAAAGTGTGACAACGCTCTGCATTGGTGCTGAGCACAAAATAGCAATAAATAGAAAATTAGAGACTACGAACTATGAATCATCCAAAGCCTTCTGGAGAAGTCAAAGCAGTTGCCGTTGCAACCGCAGATGATTTGAGGGAAACCATTCGCCGAAAGAGCAAATTGAAAGGACGTCAAGCAGACGATGTTTCCGTTGCTGAAGTTCGCCAGCTCATTGGTAATGCGCCACATCGTCGTGATCTATTAATTGAAAATCTTCACAAGCTTAATGATGAGTATCGCGCTTTGCATGATCGTCATTTAGTCGCGCTTGCTAAGGAAATGAATCTGCCGATGGCAGAAGTATATGAAGTAGCTACTTTCTATCATCACTTTGAAGTAGTGCGTGGAAACGATCCGGTAGCAGACATCCTTATTCGCGTTTGTGATGGTATTGCCTGTGAATTGGCGGGGGCACAAAATCTATTGGCCAAGTTGCCAAGTATCTTAGGTAATCCAAATATCAAAGTCGCCGCAGCTCCTTGCGTGGGACGTTGCGAGCAAGCCCCAGTAGCAGTAGTTCATCAATATCCAGTTCTGTTTGCAACGACAGACAAAGTACAGGCTGCTGTTAATAACAAGCTGACCACTCAGCCAATGGCTAAAGACGATGCCGTCTTTGATCCTGCTGCTTTGGCGGAGCAGGGCGTTTCTCCTCAGGGTGAGATGCAGGCTGTTTCTCCTGACTATGTTGGTTACGAGTCTTATCGTGCTCAAGGCGGTTACGCTTTAGCTAAAGAAATTTTCGAAGGCAAGAAAGACGCTGAAAGCATCATCAAGGCAATGGAAAGCTCTGGCTTACGTGGCTTAGGTGGTGCAGGATTCCCGGCGGGTCGCAAATGGCGCATTGTTAAAGATCAAGTAGCACCTAAATTGATGGCAGTGAACATCGACGAAGGTGAGCCAGGAACATTTAAAGATCGCACTTATTTAGAGCGCGACCCACATCGCTTCCTGGAAGGTCTGTTAATTGCAGCCAGCGTGGTTGGAATTGAAGCTTGTTATATCTATTTGCGTGATGAGTACCACGGCTGCCGTGAGTTGCTTGAAGCTGAATTAGCAAAACTCAAAGCTAATCCGCCATTTAAATTACCGAATATTGAATTGCGTCGTGGTGCTGGTGCCTACATCTGCGGTGAAGAATCCGCCATGATTGAGAGTATTGAAGGTAAACGTGGTGAGCCACGGATGCGCCCTCCATATATTGCACAAGTCGGTTTGTTTGGACGACCAACGCTCGAGCACAACTTTGAGACGCTGTACTGGGTGCGCGATATCGTTCAGCGTGGGCCTGAGTGGTTTAGTTCATTCGGTCGCCATGATCGCAAAGGCTTGCGTAGCTTTAGCGTGAGCGGGCGCGTGAACAAACCTGGTGTGAAGTTAGCCCCAGCAGGCATCACGATTCAAGAATTGATTGATGAGTACTGTGGTGGCATGCAAGATGGCCACAAGTTCTACGGCTATTTGCCTGGTGGCGCATCGGGCGGTATTTTGCCGGCGACCATGAATGACATCCCGCTCGACTTTGATACTTTGCAACCTTATGGATGCTTTATTGGTTCTGCTGCAGTCATGGTGTTTAGCGACAAAGACAAAGCGCGCGATATGGCATTGAACGTGATGCATTTCTTTGAACATGAGAGCTGCGGTCAATGTACACCTTGCCGTGTTGGCACAGGTAAAGCAGCCAAGTTGATGCAAGCCAAGTCATGGGATCAAGAAACCTTAGAGGACTTAGCCACCGTGATGGTTGATGCTTCTATTTGTGGTCTTGGCCAAGCGGCACCAAACCCTATTCGTTGTATTCATAAATATTTCCCTGAAGAAGTTGCATAAGGAAGTCACTTAAATAATATTCAGGGAGTAACGAGACAAACATGAACGCACCCACAAATCCAAAAGAACTCGAATTACAAACCGTAGAGTTCAAGCTAGACGGCAAGACGATAGTTTCGTATGAAGGCGAAACGATTCTCAAGGCTGCCAAACGACACGGTATTGATATTCCACATCTATGCTTTAAAGATGGTTACCGTCCTGACGGTAACTGCCGTGCATGCGTAGTGGAAATTAATGGCGAGCGTACATTAGCGCCAAGCTGCTGTAGAAGTGCTACTCCAGGAATGGAAGTGAAGGCTAATAGCGAGCGTGCTGTTAAGAGCCAGAAGCTGGTTCTTGAGATGTTGCTCTCCGATATGCCTGATGAAGGCTTTAAGTGGGTTGGCGATAGCAAAGAAGAAGAGCAACAGAACCAGCATGGTGAGCTGAGTACTTGGGCTGCCCGCATGGATGTGACTGTTCGTCCGGAACTCAAAGCATTACGTCGCGAAAAAGTTAGTAGTGATATTTCCCATCCAGCGATGGCTGTGAATTTGGATGCATGCATTCAATGTAATCGCTGTGTACGTGCTTGTCGTGAAGAGCAAGTTAATGATGTGATCGGTTACGCCATGCGTGGCGGTCATAGTGAGATCGTATTCGATTTAAATGATCCAATGGGTGACAGTACTTGCGTTGCCTGTGGCGAATGTGTACAGGCTTGCCCAACTGGTGCATTGATGCCTAAAGGTTTGATTGGTTCACAGACAGTGGATCGCAAAGTCGATTCTGTTTGCCCGTTCTGTGGCGTCGGTTGTCAAATCACTTATAACGTTAAGGATGAAAAGATCGTCAGCGTTGAAGGTCGTGATGGCCCGGCTAATCACAATCGTCTCTGCGTTAAGGGTCGTTTTGGTATGGACTACATCCATAACCCACAACGCCTTACTAAACCATTAATTCGTAAAGCGGGTGTTGCTAAAGATGAGTCTATGCTTGAAGGCAAGCAAGACTGGTCTAACATCTTCCGTGAAGCGACTTGGGAAGAGGCCTTAGAAGTTGCCGGCGGCGGTCTGAAGAAACTCAAAGATCAATATGGCAATAAAGTATTGGCAGGCTTTGGCTCTGCAAAAGGCAGCAACGAAGAGGCCTATTTATTCCAAAAACTGGTGCGTACTGGTTTTGGCAGCAATAACGTAGATCATTGCACACGCCTTTGTCATGCTTCATCGGTAGCAGCCCTTCTTGAGGGTGTTGGTTCTGGTGCAGTAAGTAACCAAGTGAATGATGTTGAGCACTCGAGTATGATTTTCTTGATTGGATCCAATCCAACCGCTAATCATCCTGTTGCTGCTACCTGGTTCAAGAACGCCGCGAAACGTGGTGCAAAAATTGTTCTGTGTGATCCTCGTAAGACCGAGATTAGTAAGCATGCTTGGCGCACAATGCAGTTCAAGCCGGATACCGATGTGGCCATGCTCAATGCCATGATCTTCACAATTATTGAGGAAGGTTTGGTCGACAAAGAATTTATTAAAGACCGCTCTAATAACTTCGAGGCTCTGAAAGAAAACATCAAAGGTTATAGTCCTGAAGCGATGGCGCCAATCTGCGGTATTCCGGCAGAAACATTGCGTGAAGTCGCCAGAGAGTTTGCTACGACCAAGTCCGCAATGATTTTATGGGGCATGGGCGTAAGTCAACACGTGCACGGCACAGACAATGCACGCTGCTTAATCGCTTTAGTGAGTATCACAGGTCAAATTGGTAAGCCAGGGTCTGGTTTGCATCCATTGCGTGGTCAGAACAACGTGCAAGGTGCTAGTGATGCTGGCTTGATTCCAATGATGTTCCCGAACTATCAACGCGTCGATAATCCAGAAGCGCATGCATGGTTTGAGAAATTCTGGGATACGCCATTAGATAAAAAACCTGGATATACCGTGGTAGAGATCATGCATAAGATCACTGCCCCCGATTCCGATCCGGACAAGATTCGGGGCATGTTTGTCGAAGGTGAAAACCCGGCGATGAGTGATCCGGATTTAAATCATGCGCGTCATGCATTAGCGGCTCTTGAGCACTTAGTTGTACAAGATATCTTCATGACTGAGACAGCATTGCTTGCTGACGTAGTCTTGCCTGCAAGTGCTTGGCCTGAAAAGGTTGGTACGGCTAGCAATACTGACCGCATGGTTCAGATGGGCAAGAAAGCCATTAACCCTCCTGGTGATGCGAAACCGGATTTGTGGATTATTCAAGAGATCGCCAAACGCATGGGCTTGAACTGGAACTACCAAGGCCCTGATGCTGGTGTTGCTGAGGTTTATGACGAGATGCGTCAAGCAATGCATGGTGCCATCAACGGCATTACTTGGGAGCGCCTAGAAAAAGAATCTAGCGTTACCTATCCATGCTTATCTACTGAAGATCCGGGTCGCCCAATTGTCTTTAATGACAAGTTTGACACCAAAGATGGACGAGTGAAGTTAGTGCCGGCCGATATCATTCCTGCGAATGAACGTCCTGATACTGAATATCCATTTGTCTTGATCACTGGTCGTCAGTTAGAGCATTGGCACACTGGCAGTATGACGCGTCGTGCCACAGTGCTGGATGCGATTGAGCCAATGGCAACCGTATCAATGAATGGTGAAGATATGACCCAGCTAGGTGTTTCTGCTGGCGATGTGATTACCGTTCAGTCTCGTCGTGGTGAAGTCGGTATCCACGTGAGAAGAGATGATGGCACACCGAGAGGCGTAATCTTTATTCCGTTTGCCTACTATGAGGCTGCTGCTAACTTGATTACCAATTCAGCACTAGATCCATTTGGCAAGATTCCAGAGTTTAAGTATTGCGCTGTGAAGCTTGCTAAGGGCGGTGAAGCATCCAAGATCATGGGCTATGGCACGAATGCCCCAGGTGGATCTAAGGTAATGTCTAACGTTTAATTAGGATTTGGCAATTCACAAAATGGCTCCCAGATGGGAGCTTTTTTGTTGAAAGACCTTGTTTTCAGCAGTACTGCTTTTGTAGTAAAAAGGCTTTACGGGGGAAATCATGAGCAGATCAGTCAAAATTAATGATGATTTATATGAGGCGGCAAAGGTTGAGGCTAGAAAAGAACACCGAACTATTGCGGCTCAAATTGAATTTTGGGTAAAGTTAGGGCGGGGAGCGATTGATAATCCCGACTTACCTACATCCTTCATTGCTGACTCATTGGAATCACTTTCAGAGCCATGGCCAGCAAAGCAGCCTCAATATAAGTTAGAAGAATTGCTGGCTAATTGGAATCCAGGGGAAAAGCGCTCTAAAGAGGATGAGGCATGGCTGGAGATTAAGCCCATAGGTAAAGAGTTTTGGTAGCGTCTTAGGCATATGTGCACCTTGTTTTGCTTGATATCTTCGCAGTTTTTTTGGTTGCTTTGGACTCATTTAAAGTCATGTGAGAACAAGATTCCTAATGCGCTTTAGAATGAAGTATGGCCAGTTCAAAACCTTCCTCAAACACCAGCGATAAAGCAGAACTTCCCGTCCTCATTATTGGGGCCGGATTAGCCGGATTGACTGTTGCCCTCCATATGGCTGAATCTCAGCCGGTGATTTTGATGGCTAAACGGGGCTTAGGTGAAGCTGCTACAGCTTGGGCCCAGGGCGGCATTGTTGGCGTTGTCGACAAAGAGCATGACAGTATTGATTCACATGTGGCCGATACTTTGGACGCGGGTGCAGGACTTGTAGTGGAATCCACTGCACGCTATATCGCCGAAGAAAGCGCTGATGCAATTCGTTGGTTGGTAGATCAAGGCGTTCCATTCACAGAAGATAAATCCGGTCCAATGGGTTTGCACTTAACGCGTGAAGGCGGGCATAGTCATCGCCGTATTGCTCATGCCGCGGATGCTACTGGTAAAGCCATTCATGAAGTGCTGTTGGATAAAGCCAAAGAGCATAAAAATATTCAGATCTTGGAGCATTGGATTGCACTCGATCTCGTTACCAATCGTCAACTCGATGCTAAAACCCAGCGTACTAAGCCGAATCGTTGTTATGGTGTGTATGCACTAGATATTAAAAATAATCGTGTAGAAACGATTGAGGCCAAGTCAGTGGTATTGGCTACAGGTGGCGTTGGTAAGGTCTATCGCTACACCAGCAATCCCGATACCGCTACCGGCGATGGCATTGCTATGGCTTGGCGTGCAGGTTGCCGTGTGGGTAATATGGAATTTATTCAATTTCACCCAACATGCTTGTATCACCCGAGCGACCGTACCTTCCTGATTACAGAAGCGATGCGAGGAGAGGGCGGTTTGCTGAAGTTGCCTGATGGCACGCGTTTTATGCCCGAGCATGATTACCGCAATGAATTAGCTCCACGTGACATTGTTGCTAGAGCCATCGACTTTGAAATGAAAAAGCACGGCTTGGACTATGTTCATCTAGATGCCACACATCTGGGCGAAGCATTCATTAAAGAGCATTTCCCGATGATCTATGCGCGTTGCATGAGTCTTGGTTTAGATATCACAAAAGAGCCTATTCCGGTGGTGCCTGCTGCGCATTACACCTGTGGTGGCGTTGTGACAGACCTTAAAGGCCGCACGGATTTGCCTGGCCTCTACGCAGTTGGCGAAGCAACCTATACCGGTCTTCATGGCGCCAATCGTTTGGCAAGCAACTCATTATTAGAGTGCGTAGTCATTGGTAAGGCAGCAGCAGAAGACATATCCAATCTCAAGACCCCAGTGATGCCTGCTCTTCCTTTATGGGATGAGAGCCAGGTTGAAGATGCCGATGAACAAGTTGTTATTGCCCATAACTGGGATGAGTTACGCTCTTTGATGTGGAATTACGTAGGTATTGTGAGAACCAATCGCCGCCTTGAGCGAGCCCTACATCGCATTAAGTTGCTGCGTTATGAGGTGCAAGAGTATTACGCTAACTTTAAGGTCACACGTGATCTCATTGAGCTCAGAAACTTATTGGAATGTGCAGAGTTGATCGTACGTTCAGCGCTCATGCGTAGGGAAAGCCGTGGTCTCCATTACAGCCGTGACTACCCCGGCACTTGGGCTGTCTCTTACCCAACCATCCTGACTCCTCAAGCAGAGGGTGCTGAGACGGATTCCGCCTCCTAGGCCTTCAAAGCTATAAAACTTCGTTTTTTGGTGATAAGCTAGCCCAATATCACGAGGAATGACATGGCCAGCTTTAAAGAGGAAGTCAGCGAACATATCTCTGCGGTTTATCAAACGGCAGCAGATGAAATCAAGAATTGGTTCAGCGCTTTGCGAGAGATCTGGCCACTTGTTTTCTTATTAATTCTTGCTCTATTGATTCTAGTTTGGTTTGCAAAGCCTGCACCACCCAATAAAGTATTAATGGCAACTGGTACCGGCGGCTCCTACAAAGTATTGGGTGAAAAATATAGGAGCTATTTTGAGAAAAAAGGTATTGAACTTGAATTAGTAGAGACCCACGGCTCTAAAGAAAATCTTCAACATCTCATTGATCGAAAAGATCCAATCCAGGCAGCCTTCGTGCAGGGTGGAATGATTGGAGTCGACAATCTAGCTGGTGTTGAATCTCTCGGTAGCATTGACTATGAGCCGGTGTGGATGTTTTACCGAAAGAATGCTTTTAATGAAAGCATTCATATATCCGATAGAGATATAGCTAAGCTAAAAATCAATATTGGCCCAGTGGGGAGCGGAACACGTATACAGGCGCTTGGTATATTTAAACTCAATGACTTAAATGGCGATGCCCCTAATTTGCTCAGCCTAGGAAATCCTGAAGGTGTTGATGCCTTAGAGCGTGGCGAAATTGATGCAGTGATTTTGGTAGATGGTTTTGATTCACCAAACGTGCAAAGACTCATTAAAAATCCAGGCATTAAGTTAGCTTCATTTACGCGTGCAGACGCCTATACCCGTTTATTGCCATATTTCGAGGAGGTATCAGTGCCTATGGGCGGCTTTGATCTCGGGAAAAATATCCCGGATCATCCAATTGAGCTGATTTCGACTACGACCAATCTCTTAATTGATAACCGCCTGCACCCAGCAATTCAGGTCCTATTTCTAGAGGCTGCGCGAGAAATCAACGGTAACAAATCCTATTTTGCTAAAACCGGGGAATTCCCTGCTTACATGAACACTGAGGCCCCTTTAAGTGAGGAGGCTAAATTTTTCTATGAAAAGGGTACTCCTACCTTAATGAAGTATTTGCCATTCTGGCTTGCGGAGTTCTTAGAGCGCATGTTCTTCCTCTTGCTCCCGTTTGCTGCGTTTGCTTATCCCGTTATTAAATCAATTCCTACTTACAGAACCAATCTTGCTAAGAAGCAAATTAACTCAATCTATAAAGAGCTCGATAAATTCGAGAAAACTACGATTGAAAGCTTTGACCCAGATCGTCGTGGTGAATATATTGAGGTACTTAATGAGATGGAGCGCAGAATACTCCGATCAAAAGCAGCAAAGCTAGCAACTGCTGAATGCTATAGCCTGCGAAACAATATTGAATTTATTCGTAATGCGCTCGAGAGGCAGTTGATTTATAAGGGCAGGTAAGGCTAGAAAAGGTTAGGCCCAAAGGGTGTTTTAACCCAATATTCTCATTGAGAAATCAACTGCATACACATCCTTGGTGAGCTTGCCAAGAGAGATGCGGTCAACGCCAGTAGATGCAATAGCACGCATTTGATCTAAATTGATGCCGCCAGAAGCTTCCAGCAAAGCCCGACCAGCAGTGATTGCAACGGCTTGCTTCATTTGATCGGTATTGAAGTTATCAATCAAAATACTTTTCGCACCCGCAGCTAAAGCTTCTTCAAGTTCAGCAAAGTTTTCTACTTCAATCTGAATATCTACTCCTGCATTTAATGCCTGAGCATTTTTCAAGGCTGCGGTTACGCTACCTGCAGCAGCAATATGGTTTTCTTTGATGAGGATGCCATGCCATAGAGCTAGACGTTGATTCTTGCCGCCACCCACTAGCACCGCATACTTCTGAGCCTGGCGTAATCCAGGAATAGTCTTGCGTGTATCCAATACAGCGCAACCTTTAGGGTTTGGGCTAGCCCCTGCAATGGCATCAACGTGCTGACGCGTAATGCTGGCCGTCCAAGAAAGGGTTTGCAAGAAATTAATACATGTACGTTCAGCAGAGAGTAGGGCTTGTGAGTCAGCCTCTATATCGCAGACCTTGGTATCCGGCTTCATGAGGTCGCCCTCTAGGTAATGCCAAGTAACCTTCGCATTGGGATCGAGCTTCTTTAGTGTTCCTTCAAACCAATCTACGCCACAAAGAACAGCTTCTTGACGAACAATGAGTTGCGCCTTGACTGGTTTGCTAGAAACGAGTTTGGCAGTCCAATCGCCAGTGCCGATATCTTCCATTAGTGCGTCAGCAATATTACGTTGACGCGCTTGCTCTAAGGTTTCGTTGTATTCAAACATGATTAAGCGGCACCAATATTTTTTACAAAGCCATGTTGCGCTTTTGCTAATAGGTCAGGATGATTCTTAGTGAAGTCGAGCATGCGCTCAATGCAGCCTAATGCCTCAAGACGAATAGGTTCTTCAATGAAGATTTCACCAGAAGCGTTTTCTAGGCAATTCAAAATCCCTTGTAAGCCATTCATGGCCATCCAAGGGCAGTGAGCGCAGCTCTTGCACGTTGCACTATTGCCAGCAGTAGGCGCCTCAATCAGTTTCTTATTGGGGGCTAGCTGATGCATGCGATGCAAGATGCCATTATCGGTAGCAACAATGTACTCAGCTGCAGCGCCTTCAACCACAGCCTTAATCATGGCAGAAGTAGAGCCAACAACGTCTGCAAGGTCAACGACTGCTTGCGGTGATTCAGGGTGAACCAAGATCATGGCGTTGGGGTGGGCTGCTTTGAGCATCTCTAATTCAACCGCTTTAAATTCATCATGAACGATACAAGCACCATTCCACAGCAACATATCAGCGCCAGTTTGCTCTTGAATGTAGCGACCTAAATGACGGTCAGGTGCCCATAAAATCTTTTTGCCTTCAACTTTCAGTTGATGCACGATGGCTAATGCACAAGAACTCGTTACCATCCAATCGGCTTGGGCTTTGACTGCTGCCGAAGTATTTGCATAGACCACAACAACACGATCGGGATGCGCAGCTCTAAATGCAGCAAAGTCAGCAGCATCGCAACCCAAGTCTAGAGAGCAGGTTGCATCAAGGTCAGGCATGAACACCCGTTTTTCAGGGCTAAGTATTTTTGCAGATTCACCCATAAAGCGCACGCCAGCAACAATGAGGTTCTTGGCAGAGTGGTTTTTACCAAAGCGCGCCATTTCTAAAGAGTCGGCAACATACCCACCAGTTTCCAAGGCTAAATCTTGAATGTCACCGTCCACATAGTAGTGGGCGACTAATGCAGCATCTTTCTCAATCAACAATTGCTTGATGCGGGAAATAACAGTGGCTTTTTCAGAACCATGAAGTTGGGGTGGCGTTCTTGCCCAAGCTTGGGCAGTGCAGGTGGCTCCGGCAGCATTCTGCTGGGGGTAGTCAAGTGAAACGCGTGAATTTGGGGCTGGAATTGGCATGTCAAATATTAAACTGCTAGTGGTTTTTTGTCTTAAAAGACTGGATTGCCGTATTCAATAAATTTGTGTAACATATTGAATAATATAGGTTTTTTAATATTTTAAATGAAGTTTATAAATATAATTCATTTCATATTAGTGACATTTATACCTCGAAATTGTATAATCACCCGAGAGCTAATACGGTGTTTTTATCATAAAAATCAATCAGTTAGAAAATAATTAATAGTAGGCTTTAGGAAGCTTCATGCACACTGTGAGCAAAGTACGTAAGTTAGGTGTTTTTTGGTTTTTAATAGCGGCTGTATTGCTGTTGGATGGTTGCTCCATCCTCCCTAAGCCTATCACTCAAGATGAGCAGCAAAAGCTCCTTTATCAAGACCGAATTAAAGCTCAGAAAGAGGTTGAGCCAGTAGGCAAGTCTCTGACCTTGCATGAGGCAGTTGCTCGAGGCATCAAGTACAACCTTGATTACCGCTCAAAAATGATGGAGCAGGCTATCGCGATGGGCGTATCAGATCTATCGAATTACGACATGCTGCCTAAGGTTGTAGCAAATGCAGGTTACAACTATCGCAATAACTACTTCATCACTACTGCTACCGGCGCTTATTCGGGCAATCCTTCTTTAAATGAGCCTTTTGTTTCATCGGCTAAGACTTATGACACAACCGGTTTGATGTTGAGTTGGAATTTATTGGACTTCGGTGTCAGTTATTTTAATGCGCGTCAAAATGCAGACCGAATCATTGTCGCCTCAGAAAAACGTCGTAGAACGATGCACGTGTTGGTTCAGGATATTCAGGTTGCTTATTTAAGGGCTGCTTCTGCACAGAAATTGAAATCTGATCTACAAAAGACGGTTAAAGAAGCTAATGAAGCTTTAGAAAATTCCAAGAAGACGGACACCCAAGGTTTAAAGGCTCCTATTGATGCATTGAAATATCAAAAATCTTTATTGGATAACGTCAAGATTTTAGAAACGATTGATCAAGAGCTTACATCTGCCAAGATTGAGTTGAATCAATTGATCAACTTGCCCGCAAGTGCAAGCTATACCCTGGAAGATCCGGACAAGATTGCAGCCCCAAACTCCTATGCTCATGCGGATGTTCAGGAGTTCGAAGTAAGGGCGCTTGCGCACAATGCCGATTTGAAGGAAGGTATTTATAACGCTCGTATTGCCGTTGAAGAAACGCATAAATCAATATTGAAGTTGCTACCAGGCATCAGCTTTAACTATGGTCCTCAAGCGACGAATAATAGTTTTTATATCAATAAAAATTGGGTGGAGGGTGCGGCGCAGATCAGCTTTAATCTCTGGAATATCCTCACGGCACCTGCCACCATAAAGCTTGCTGATGCAAACCAAGATTTAGCTCAGCAAAAGCGCATGATGGTGCAGATGGCAGTAATCGGCCAGGTTTACTTATCTAAACAGCAATTAGAAAATGCATTGCAGTTGTATCAACGCTCCGCTGAAATTGATAAAGTCGATTCGAAGATTGCAAAAATTACCGCAGATAAAGAAAAAGAGGGCGCAGCAAGTCAGGCCGAAAAAGTTGCGGCAAATTCATCTGCGATCGTTAGTAAACTCAGAAAATATCAAGCGCTGTCACAATTATTCGCAGCCAGCGGAAAGATGCAGGCTACTTCCGGTATGGAGCCAGATATTGGCAGCGTCAATGACATCTCTTTGGGTGATCTCACCAAGATTGTTAAGAAATCCTTCGAGGAGTGGAACTCAGGCAAGTTACCACCAGTTGAGCTGCAGCCCATACCAGTATCTGAGACCTCAAAATCAAGCGATGCGGTTGTCGTGAATTCAAGTTCTACTACCCGTTAATTAGTATTCATGCGTAAGCCATCGTCTGCTGCTGTACTTGGAGCTTTTGTGCTTTTGGTATTGGTGCTGATTGAATGGCGGCCATGGCATAGCTTGACCGAAGACAAGGCTGTTGAAGTAGAAAGCTCTCTTTCAAAAAATGAGGCGGTCATTGATGACAATGCCGGGCTAGGTGAGCAGTCTATTAGGGCGCAATTAAGTCCAGTGACTTACACCACGGTCGCTTCAGAACTTGCTGCAAAAGTAGACAAATTTGATTTCAGGGAGGGTGAGTCATTCACGACTGGACAGACTCTTGTCACGTTTGACTGCAAAACCCAACAGGCCCAGTTTCAGAAGAGCAAAGCCTCCATGATGATTGCTGAAAGAAATTACGTTACCAATAAAAAGTTATTGGACCTGGGATCTGTAGGGCGTATTGAGTATGAAAATTCTCAGTCTGAGTATCAAAAGGCAAAAGCTGAGGCTGATGAATTAGGTGCTGTAGTAGCTAAATGCAAAATTCTTGCACCATTCGATGGTCGCGTAGCGGAGCAAAAAGTCCGTGCCCAGCAGTTTGTGCAAGCAGGCCAACCACTGCTAGATATTTTAGACAATAGCGCATTAGAGCTTGAATTTATAGTCCCTTCAAAGTGGTCAACTTGGTTGATAAATGGCTATGACTTCCAAGTGAAGGTTGATGAGACTGGCAAATCCTACCCAGCAAAAATTATTCGTGTCGGCGCACGTATCGACCCCGTAAGCCAGACATTTAAGGTTGCAGCAATCGTGAATGGTGAGTTTCCAGAACTCACCCCAGGCATGAGTGGCACAGTAGAAATTAAGGCACCGAGTCAAACTCCAGAAACGCAAGCAACCCATTAAGGGGTGAAAAGATGAAACTGAGTCAAAAAATGAAACAGGCCTGGGCAAAAAGTAATAAACCCAACATGATTGCGCTTGAGCAAAGAATGCTCTTTGATGGTGTTGTGGCAACCCCAGTGGCAGCGACTAAGCCGACTCCAACAGCGCAGCCGGAGGCCAATGTTTTATTGAATTTGACTAAAGGGGTAATGACCCCAGCGTTGTCCTCGGAGGTAAATCAAGTCGTTTTTGTCGATACACGCTCGGGTGCGCTGCCAGTTTTTGATCAAGCACCATCTTCCTCGGTGGATGTTGTTTGGGTGAATGCGGACGCGGATGGCCTTCAGCAAGTCACGAATTATCTCGCCTCCCATACCAACATTAGCGTGCTTGCATTAGCTGGTGAAGTTGATGCAAATGGACAAACATGGCTTGGCTCATCCTTGTTGGACTCAAATACTTTGGCGCAGCATAGCGATCAATTGGCACAATGGCATTCTGGCCTGGCTGCTAATGCAAAGATCGATTTAGTTCAGGCAGATTCCACCGTTGATTTAACTGACGCTAGCAATACCCTTCAGGGCATTACCGGCGTTGATGCCTCTACAACTGATTTGTCGGTAGACCAGAATCCAACCTGGCATCTTGGTATTGCAAACCCTGGTTTACAGGCGGGGTCAATAACCGAACTCATTTTTGTAGACTCTCAAGCATGCAATAACATCCAATTTGCAGACTTGTCTAAACCGGGCGTTGAGGTGATTATGCTCAACCCGACCGAAGATGGTTTGAGTCAAATTGCAACCATCACACAGGGATATGCAGATCTAACTGCAATCCATATTGTGGCTTCGGCTACCAGTAGTGGTCTTGGCTTGGGTTCCGCTAAGTATTCCAGTCTTGATCTGTCTGCGCGCTCTGCGGATATTTTGCAAATAAGTCAGATGGTTAGCTCCAATGGTGTGGTGGATTTTTATGCTACCGATACCAATGCTTTCCAAGCAGATCTTCATTTTGTAGACAAAGTTGCTACTTATTCAGCTAGCGGCGTACTGGAAGCACAAAGACTAGTAGCGGCCGATCCGAGTTTGGATGCTGGTAAGACTGAAGTTATTTTTATTGATTCAAATCTAGATAACTGGCAGCAATTGGCTTCATCAGTCAAGCCTGGTCTTGAAGTGGTTTTGGTAAATGGGTGGGGAGATGGCCTACAAGAGGTGGCGGATTACCTTGGTGGTCGCACCAATATAGATGCGATTCATATTGTTAGTCACGGCAGTCAGGGGGAGTTATTTTTTGGCTCTCTAGATGCCACCTCTGGCAATATTCAAAACTACTCTAATGATCTTGCTTCTATTGGCGCCACCTTGTCTTCAGGTGGAGATATTTTGCTTTATGGCTGTTTTATAGGTGAGGGTTTAGCTGGACAAGCGTTCCTAGATCAAATTGCCAGCGCTAGTGGTGCAAATGTTGCCGCATCTACAGATATTACTGGGCCTGTCAGCTTAAGTGGTGATTGGATTCTTGAGGCTTCATCAGGAACAATTCTTGCATCAACGGCCTTTAATTCCGCATTAGTCCAATCGTATCAATATGAACTCGGTGGCTCTTACACTGTGACAACTGGTACCAACGTAGATACGGCTGGGGCAATCACTGGTTTGGTGGGCGCTGGAAAGACTATTCAATTTGATCCAATCAATATCAGCGCCGCAACTGCTACAGCTCAATTGATTATTAAAGCGTATGACGTTGACTACGGTTTGCTTCAGAGCAATGGAACCCCATACGCTGTGGGTAATGCCAACTCAGAATGGGATGGCGTTTACATTCAAAAGAGTGGTTCAGCAACATGGCAGTTTGTTGGTTATCTCACGGGTACGAATAATACATGGAGTACTTCTACTTTAGATGTGACTACTTATGTTAAAGCGCAAGGCTCTGGTTCTTATATTGTTCGAGTCATTCCTGATGATAACGGCACACAAACCCAATCCAATAATGGCGGTAGATGGGTGGTTGGCGTATCTTCAATGCAAATGTTGGTGGACGGGGGTTCTGGTACAAACACTCTTACCTCCATAGCTGAAACAGGACAGGTCGTCACTTCTAACGTAACGGTGGCTTCTACTGGGACTTATACTGTTGAATACAACTTAATTAATGCTAGCGGCCAAGATATAGCTGCACTAACTAAAACTGTGCCGATTACTGCAAGCACATCTACGGCAGTTGGTGGTAGCTTGGTGTTGAATACTAATTTCTACGGCTCGGGATCGACTTGGTCCAATGTGCCCAGCGGCTCCTATACATTGCAAGTTACTTTGCTTGATGCCAATGGCACAGTTCAGGCTAGCAGTTCACTTCCTTACACGGTCATTGCTGCAGCAAGCGTCCCTGTTTCAGGTGTAACAGCGTTAGTGACCGGGTTGGATGCTGGTTCTTGGACCACAACTACAGCATCTGATTTAATGCACACGGCAACATCCAATACAACACCAATGATTGTTGGGGCCCTTTCGAACATTGCATCAGCCTTAGCAACTTCATATGTTGACGTCTATGCTGACGGAGTCTATGTTGGCACAACCGGCGTTGCCCCAAATTCAAAAACATGGACTATGCAATTTGGAGCATCTTCCAATGCAGTAGGGCAGACGACCGCAGCACTTTCTATTGGTAACCACGTATTTTCTGCAGTGTATTCCACTACTGCATCAGCTTCGGTTTCAGCAACTTATACGGCAGGTGGCTCAGCAGCAACACTCGACTCTTCAATGAGTATCGTAGGTACAACTGTACCGTTTAAGGCTTATGTATCGCTAAACTCTTATTTAGAAGTTGTCGGAACTGGAAACAGTACTAGTCCTCAATACTACGATGCATTAACTGTTGCATCCCTTCCTTCAACGCTTATACAAAGTTATAACAAGCAGGGTGTTTTAACTATTTCAGTTAAGAGTGGACAAACGGCCTCGGTTGCTGACTTTAAAACAGCGTTGGATTCTGTGACATTCTCTTCAACTGTCGCAGATCCAACAAATGCTGGAGCCCTCCCTTCAAGATCCATTTCCTGGCAATTAGCTTTTGGTAGTTCGAGTACTACTTATAGCGCTATCAAAACAACTTCTTTGAATGTTCTTGCTTCATCTACAGCGCTAAAACTCAACACGCTTTCATATAGCAGTGGGGTTGTAGTTACACCTTCTACGCCTTCAGTAACTGACTACACAAATAGCGGATCTATCTCCATAGCCGGAGCTAGCGGCGAGAGCATGAGTATCGTGACTAGTCGATCTTCAATTTCCAGCGCTACGGTTTCGCTTACGAGTGGATATAACGCAGGCGAGGATACACTTAGCTTCGTGAATAACAGCTCTTCTGTATTTGGTAACATTACTGGCAGCTACTCTGCGGGGGTGTTGACTCTTGGATCAGCTGGATCTACGGCATCTAAAGCACAATGGATCGCTGCTCTGGAGGCAATTACCTACACAAACTCAAATACTAGCAATACTCGAGCGCAGGTTAACAGAACAATCAGTTATGTCATTAGCGATGGCATTGCTACATCATCACCTGTTACCTCAACAATTGTGGTATCAAATACAGCAGTTAGCACGAATCAGGCACAAATTTTAAATGCAGGCAATTATATCCCTGCAGTCTCAGGCACTACCTATGTAATTAACCCTAATCTGATTGTTACCGCCCCCTCTGGAGCAACCTTTTCGAAGGTAGTGATAACCGATGCCTCCGGGAGTGCTAGTAACACCCTTGCGTTTGCTAATACCGCTTTAGTTACTGGTTCAGGGGGTATATCGGGTACCGCATTGACCCTTACCTCCGCTACCGCTCTATCAGCGGCGCAATGGCAGACTGCCTTGAGAACGGTAACATTTTATAGGAGTAGCTCTACAACACGTGACCGTTTGGTTACGTTTCAATTTTTTAGTTCAAATACTCCAGTTTCAAATCTGGCTGCAACATCGATGCAGTTTTCTAGCTCTTCTGGCTCGGGAGCCGCAACTACCAAAACTACCACTACTTACACAGCAGCCAATGCTCCTGCCGACTCTCTTAATGTTGGTGGTTCGGGTTACGTTTCGCAATCAACAAACTATTCTGCCTCAGCACCAACTTATTCATTGTTGATAGATGCACCCAGTCAAATTACACCATCCATCGTCGCAATTGATGGTACCAACGCTTTAACCACAACTGCAGACCGTTCACCTACGCTTTCAGGTACTGCAGCTCCAGGAGTTTCGTTACAGATTTCATTGGCTGGCTCAACATTAGGATATGTAACGACCAACTTAGATGGTACATGGTCCTATTCTTTGCTGGGCGTCCAATCCTTACCAGATGGTGCTTATACATTCACTGCAAAAGATACGGTTAATTTAATAACGACAACCTATGCATTAACGGTTGCATCTCCACTTCCAACCATTTCGGTTTTAAATATTCATATTTCAGTGGACGGCGGATCTTCTACTGCTGACTTCGTAACATCAACGGCTGCCCAGACTATTAGCGCAAAACTTAGCGCTTCCTTGCCGACTGGATCCTTCCTTCAGGCATCCTTAGATAGTGGTGTCACTTGGACAGATGTTACATCTGGTGTCACAGGTGGCGTTAATGTCAGTTTTAGTGGCACCTTGCTGGCTGGTTATGTAGACAGCAACTTTGATAAGCGTACCATTCAGCTCAGGGTAGGTAATGCCTCGGGATATGGGCCGGTTGCATCTCAGGATTACCTTTTAATTAATAGCATGAGCACCCCAGTGTCTATAACCAACACTGCTTATTACTCTTCTAGTCAGCCAACGGTAATCGGTACAGCTGATCCGAATAGTATTGTCACTGTGAGTTATGTCCTTGCATCTGGTGGCACTCCAGCAACAGCTACAGTGCAACCTGATCTTAATGGTAACTGGACCTTTACAGTGCCTACTTCTCTTACTAATGGGGTCTACAATTTCACTGCAACTGAGCAGGATCCAGTATCGGGTGCCTCAGGCACGGTTTTAAATAACACCCGCTCAATTACGGTCGATACCACCCTGGGCTACATTACGGGTTCTATCCATCTTTCGTCTGATACCGGAAGTAGTGCGACCGATAACATTACAGATGTCGCATCTCAAACTATTTCGGCTACGCTTAGCAAGGTATTGGGCATAAATCAAAAGCTATACGGCTCTTTGGATGGAGGGTCGACTTGGAGTGATATTTCAGCAAAGGTATCTGGTACAGTAGTTTCGTGGACTGGTGCTACGCTTGCTGTCGGGGCTAATGCCATCGAACTTCAGATTCAGGATACCTCTACCAATGCTAAGGGTGCCTTAGCATCCCTTGCCTATGTATTGGATACCACTGCGCCAGTATTTGCGCATGGTTTTTTAAACCCTACTAACAATACAATTACCTTAAGCTTTACAGAAGCGGGGTCTGGATTTGACAAAACCATTATTCCGGCGGCCTCAACTTTTACGCTTGTTGACACTACCGGTGCAGCATTAACGGTTACTGGCGTTCAAATTACTGATGCAAATACGGTTGTCTTGGCTTTCACGGGCGCAACAATGACCGCGCTTGATTCTATAACTGTTACTTACACTCAGCCAACATCAGGATCCGCTTTAACTGATATTGCTGGAAATAAAGTTCTTACATTTGATCCTCCTGTTACAAATCCAATTACTGTTCTTGCTGTTGCAGATACGGTATCAGCTCTGGAGGCAGGCGGTATCAGTAATGCTGTTGTAGGTCTCGACCCAACCGGAAATGTTTTGGGCAATGACTCTGGTTCAAGCATTGCAGTAACTGGAGCTATGTCCGGCGGAACATATACCGCTGGCACAGCTGTTATCGCTGGCTCTACTAGTCAATCCTCCCCAACACCCATTACTGGTACTTATGGTAGTTTATTTATAGGAGCTGATGGCTCTTACATTTATCAAGTAAATAATGCTAATACAACGGTAAATGCTTTAAATGTAGGCGGCACGCTAACAGATACTTTCTCTTATCAAATCACTGATGCTAGTGGAAATACATCAAGCTCAACATTAATCGCTACTATTAACGGTGCAAATGATGCGCCCGTGGTAGTTGCGGGAACAGGGCCAACATATACAGAACGCTCATCAGCAGTTGCCTTAAGTGGCATTACTATATCCGACGTGGATAGTGCTAATTTAGCCGGGACTGTTGTTTCCATATCCGCAGGTCTTAATACGGGAGACTCATTAAGCTTTACCAATACTACGCATATAACTGGTAGCTACAATTCAAGTACAGGAGTTTTGACATTAACTGGCTCTGATACTGTTGCAAATTATCAGGCGGCACTTCGCTCAATTACATTCTCATCTGCGAGCCACGATCCTACCGTCAGTTCCGCAACTCGCACTATTTCTATCCAAGCAAATGATGGATCCGCATCCAACAATCTGTCATCAGTAGTTACTGAGACCATCACAATTCAACCTGTTAATGATGCTCCAACGTTATCTACAACAGCATTAGCACCTTCCTTTGGTGCTGGAAGTGCGGCGGTCTCAGTGTTTACTGGAACCAGTATTTCAACGATTGAAGCGGGTCAAACTATTAAAGCCTTGACATTTACCGTCTCTGGAATAGCAGCGGCAGATACCAGCAATGAAATTGTGGGGGTTGACGGCTCAAATATTAATATTGGTAGCTCATCCTCTGGCACAACAACAACTAATGGCTTGTCTTATCATGTTAGTTATTCTGGTGGTACAGCTACAGTTGCCTTGAGTGGTGGCTCGCTGAGTGCATCTGCAGCACAGGTATTGATTGACGGTATCACCTATCGCGACACTAAACCGTCACCTACAGCAGGCAATCGGGTGGTAACATTAACTCTAGTTCAAGATAGTGGGGGTACTACGAATGGTGGTATTGATACTACAACCCTAACCAATGCTTCAACTATTAGCGTTTCTTCTGCGGCGCCTCCTGCTGAAACTGTCAGTATTCTGTCCATGACTCACGATACAGGCGCATCCTCGACTGACTTTATTACAAATGATAGGGTTGATAGTAGAACGGTTTCCGGAACAATTAGCGCTAGTCTCCAAGCAAATGAAGTAGTTCAAGCTTCGTTTGATGGTGGTAGTACTTGGGTGAATGCTACCGTTAGTGGGAGTACTAACTGGACAGTTACTGATAGCGGTAGTCATAGTGGTAGTTGGACAATTAAAGCGCGGGTATTTAATTCTTCTACCTCTCTAGCGAGTACAGTTTCTACGCAAGCAGTTACCTATATTGGATCATTAATAGCACCCATGGTAGGTCTGACTACTGATAGCACCGATGGTGTTATTGGTGACAATACTGACTCTATTTCTAATAATGCAGCATTAACGATCAGCAGCGCAGGAGCTGGCGTGACTCGTGTATTTGCGGTTGACGGCGGTAGCTCTAGCAGCACTTATACAGCACCTTCTACCAATGGATCACATACAGTAGTAGTGACTGATACAGATCTTGCTGGAAACACCGCAAATACGAGTTACACATTCACATTGGATAAGCAAGCCCCAGTAATTAGCGCAGCAACCGTGAGTGGGTCAACTCTAGTATTAAGTTATATTGAAACTGGTGCAGGACTCTCATCAGTTACCCCTGACTTTGCCGACTTTAGCGTTACCGCAGGTTCTGGAGGTGCGCCTATTGGAATTAGCAACGTTTTAGTTGATACTGTGAATAATAAGATTATATTAACTTTGGATTCTGCGCTCGTATCAACGGACTCCAATATCAAAGTTAGCTACGTAGCTGGAGCTAATCCGACCCAGGATATTGCCGGCAATCAATCAGCAAATCTTACCAACCTTACTGTTACCAATCAATCACCGCAACAGGCTCCCACACTAAGCGTAACGACATCAACCCCGACGTTTATAGAGGGTGGATCTGCAGCATATCTATTTGGCAGCGCAAGCGTATCCACTATTGAAGCAGGTCAAACCTTGACTCGCTTGGATATGACGATTAATAACGTTAGCAATAGTTCGGCTGAGCAGCTGATTATTGATGGCTCAACAATTAATCTGGTAAGTGGTACAGGTACAACAACCAGTAATAGTTTGGCCTATACCGTAAGCGTTAGTGCTGGACTTGCTACTGTATCTCTTACTAAAGTTGGCGGCATTGATAGTACGACAATGGCTTCTGTTGTGAATGGAATTCAGTATCAAGATATAACGAATGACCCCACGGCTGGTAATCGAGTGGTTACCTTGACCCGTATTGATGATAGCGGTTCAAGCACTTCTCCTAACGCCAATTCATCGTCTTTGTCACTTGCATCGACAGTGACAGTTGTTCCTGTAAATAACGCCCCAACGCTGACAGCTACAGGTTTGAATTCTCCATTTGGGGCTCAAGGAGCAGCGGTTTCGGTATTCACTGGCACCAGTATTTCAACCGTTGAATTCGGACAAACAATTCAGTCCTTAACATTTACTGTCTCTGGGGTTAGTGATACCAGCAACGAAGTCGTTGGCGTTGATGGCTCTACTATTTCGATCGGAAGCTCTTCTAGTGGCACTACCACCACTCATGGATTAGCGTACTCGGTTACTTATTCAGGGGGTACTGCGACCGTTAGCTTAAGTGGCGGCGCCCTGAGTGCTACAGATGCACAAGCTCTAATTAATGGCATTACATACCGAGATACTTATTCATCACCAACAACAGGTAGTCGTGTATTTACCCTTACCCAAATTCAGGATAGCGGGGGAACAGCAAATAGTGGTGTTGATACAATCACATTAAGTACCGGTTCAACCATTAGCGTTTCATCTGCCACGCCTCCTGCCGAGACGCTTACCATCGCCTCAATGTCTAACGACTCTGGAACAGCTGGTGACTTTATTACTAATGATGGAACCTCAGGAAGAACAGTTAGCGGAACGCTAAGTGCTTCATTGGGTTCTAACGAAGTAGTTCAAGTCTCCTTTGATGGCGGTTCTACTTGGAACGTTGCCTCTACTACCAGCACCAACTGGACGATTACTGACAGTGGTGTCCATAATGCAGACTGGCTGATTGCTGCGCGGGTATACAACACATCAACTCATCTGGCCAGCTTAGTAGCTACCCAAGCCGTAACCTTTGATAATGTCGCTCCAGCTACTCCAACCGTAGCACTGACTAGTGATACAACTGATGGTGTAGCAGGGGATAATACCGATACCAAGACCAATAGTGCTGCTTTAACAGTGAGTTCACTTGCAAGTGGGGTGACGCGCAATTACACAGTTGATGGTAATTCGATTGGTTCAACCTATACTGCGCCTAACGCCGATGGCACTCACACTGTTGTTGTTACCGATACCGACGTTGCCGGTAATGCAGCTACTGCAAGCACTACCTTTACATTCGATAACACAGCCCCAGCGATTAGCACTGCTGCAGTCAACGGTAGTACTTTAGTTTTAAGTTATACCGAAGCTGGTGTGGGTTTCTCAACGGTGACACCGGCCAGTACAGATTTCTCAGTCTCAGTTGGTGGCGTCGTGAGCGCACCATCTTCAGTAGTAGTTGACGCTACCGCTCATACAGTGACCTTAACTCTGGCTAATGCCGTACTTAATACTGATACTGTATTAGTAAGCTACACCCCCGGTGTTAATAAGATCGAAGATATTGCCGGTAACTTAGCAATTGCTCTGACAGGGCGGGCCGTAACTAATAATACGCCAGCAGCTCCTGCCGAGACGCTTACCATCGCCTCAATGTCTAACGACTCTGGAACAGCTGGTGACTTTATTACTAATGATGGAACCTCAGGAAGAACAGTTAGCGGAACGCTAAGTGCTTCATTGGGTTCTAACGA
>NZ_JACVPC010000003.1:292243-313985 GCF_018882145.1 Polynucleobacter sp. AP-RePozz3-80-G7
GGCACCATCTTCAGTAGTAGTTGACGCTACCGCTCATACAGTGACCTTAACTCTGGCTAATGCCGTACTTAATACTGATACTGTATTAGTAAGCTACACCCCCGGTGTTAATAAGATCGAAGATATTGCTGGCAATGCAGCATTGGCTTTGACCAGTCAGGCTGTTACGAACAATACACCGGCTGCTGCATCAGTGCTAGCGTGGATATCGCATGACGATTTTGTATTGGGTCAAAATGGAGTGCTCCTAGACACAAAACCGCTGATCACTATGCAGATTGCCAATACGGTGAGTGATACCGGAGCAGTAGTGGCCGTTGATCCTAATGCTATATTGGCTAATATTGCTGTATTAGATCCGGTCAGTAATGGCGGAATGACGGATGGAACGAAACCTGCTACTGCGTCATGGGATCCATTGCAGTTCAACGTTTCGTCTTCGACAGTTCTGGTTGATACCAATCCTTCAAGACCTGGTACACAGATTCAAATTGTGATTGATATTTCCCATGCTGGAGTCGCTGCTGGTGGTTTCAATGGGTATATGAAATTTATTTCGCAATCAACAATTGACTCCTATGCCGCAGCCAACATTACTTTGACTAATTTAGATGGTAATGTAGTTACTCATGCCGGTTGGTATGACTTTACTCAAAGAGTTTCCGGCGGAGATGGAGCGAAATTCGTTACTACAGGCGGCCACATTACTGCAATTGTAATTACGATTACTGATAACGCCTTCGGCGATAGTGACCCAGCTGTTGGACATGTTTACGATCCTGGTGTCCCGGTACTGTATAGCTCAGTCAGCGCAACAATTCCAGTCACTGCTGGTGAGCTCAATGCATCGCGTATATACGCGCCTACTTTTGTTGATAATTCAAGCTTACAAGCAGATCCTCTAGAGGTAGCTCTAGATACAGATTTGAACCTTAAGGATAAGGATTTTGATTCAGAGGGCTTTGCTGGGAAGCCACAGTTTGTTAGAGCTTCCCTCTCTAATACCGCATTAAAAGGTTCAGCTCCTTTAGCTGTCGCCTCTCCACAAGCTCCCGAGAAATCGGGGGATACTGAATCTAAGGCAAAAGCTAACAATGATCCAAATAAGAGTGCGTCTGAGCAGGGCAATCAAGCTGGACTTCGCAATACTTTGACGCCTCCAGACGTCATTCCAACTGTTTCTGGCCAGGTAAATTATGACCTTCCGCGGGGCACTTTTACTGGTGGCCATGGTGCTTTGACCTTAGTTGCAACTCAGAAAGATGGCGCACCATTGCCAGCATGGGTCAAGTTTGATAGCGCAACTGGTAAGGTGACTGCTAATGTACCTGCAGAAATGCAGACCCCGTTGGATATTAAGGTTCAGGCGACCGATAGTAAAGGCGATAAAGCAGAAACAAATCTCAAAATCAAACCTCTTGCACCGCGTCCACAAAGCTTTACTGGAAAACCACCTTTATCCGCTCAAATTGAATCGATTGTGCGTCTCGTTGCTTAATGACTGAATCCATAGCGCAACCTCAGCAAAAACCGCCAGTACTAGTTCTTTTAGATCTAGCGCGGCGTGCGCGGCATGCTGAAAGCGCAGCGTCACTCCAATTCATTCTGACGAATGAAACTTATGCGCTTGCACCATATCAACTCGCCGCTTTTTGGGTAAGTGAAGAGGGTGTTCTGAGTCAATCAAGCGTTTCTCAATTAGATAGAAATTCTCCATTTATATTGTGGCTTTCTCGGGTTTGTAAATCGCTTTCAGCTCAAGAGAAACCGGTTGTTGTAACTCCTTCTATGATTGAAGCAGAAGACTTGCCAGAGTGGGGTGAGTCTTTGCCAAGTCAGGCACTTTGGCTGCCAATTGGTAATGAAAATCTCTCGGCCGGCCTTTTACTTTGCCGCGAAGATCTTTGGCAAGAGCAAGATATGGGTTTGCTGGCTGAGTGGATGGATATTTGGTCCCATGCCTGGATTAAATTACATGCACCAACAATCCATGGCGAGCTGAGCAAGTGGTGGTTGAAGTTTTCCGCCGTGCTTCCAGGCCAGGAAGAGATAAAAAAATATCACAACGACTTAAGCGTTGGTATTGATGATGTTGTTCATAATGTCGTTAAAAAGCCAAGCACCTGGCTTGGTCTGATTAAAAAAGGTATGCAGTTTATCGGTGGAAAAATTAAATCCACCTTATCTTTTTTGAAAGCAAAAGGACTGCACGGGACCTTCGAAGCTATTAAGTCGGAAATCAAGGCAATTTGGCAGGATAAAAAGCGTCGCATCAAATGGCTTATTTGGATTGCGATACTATTTCCGGTGCGCCTAACAATATTGGCGCCAGCAGAACTTGTTCCCGCTAATCCTGCCATCATTCGAGTACCCATCGAAGGTGTAGTCGATGAGTTTTTTGTCACCCCCAATCAAAAAGTTGTGGAAGGGCAGCCTTTATTCAAGTTAGATCTCACTTCTTTGAATAGTCGCTTGCAGGTTGCTCAGCAAGAGATGCAAATTGCCACCACAGAATATCGTCAAAGCTCACTTCAGTCCTTATCTGATTCGAAGAGCCGTGGGCTGTTAGTGCCACAAGAGGGCAAGGCAACCGAAAAGCGCTTAGAAGCTGACTATCTCAAAGAATTATTGGCCAAGGCGCAAATCAAGGCCCCAAGAGCTGGTGTAGCACTTTTTGATGAGCCTTCAGAGTGGATTGGCAAACCAGTAGTTGCGGGTGAAAAGATTATGGTGATTGCAAATGAAAACCAATCAGAAATTGAAGCTTGGATACCGCTAAATGAAGCAATCCAGCTGCCAGATGAAGCTTCTGTAACCCTCTATTTAAATGCTAGCCCTTTATCCCCGATAGATGCCAAGATGCGCTATCTAGGTCATGAGGCAATGCAGTGCCCCGATGGCACTTATGCCTATCGTTTAAGGGCTACTATCGATTCTGGTGAGTCACCAGCTCGAATAGGATTAAAAGGTACCGCAAGAGTCTCTGGACAATTTGTACCCTTGTCCTATTGGGTGCTGCGTAAGCCAATCGCATTTGTACGTCAGTATCTAGGCCTGTAATTCATGTTTAGCCAGGAGAAACCGTGGCCTAGTCTGCGCGAAGACCTGACTATTCATGCTGGACCGGCAGATCCTTCCGGAGCGCCTACCTGGACATTACATGATCCTGCGCGAAACCAGTACTTCTCTTTAGATTGGATTGCCTTTGAAGCGATTTCCCGCATCAAGATGGGTAATGCAGCGCAAATTGCTGAAGCGATTAATGATGGCACTACATTGCATGTTGATGAAGAGTCTATCGGAGTAGTTCTCCAGTTTTTAGAAGAGAACGAGCTCGTTCAACGCAACGACTTTGCCGGTACATCCTGGCTAAGTGCTAAAAATAATGCTCGAGAGAAGGGTATTTTTCAACATCTTTTGCATGGCTATTTATTTTTTAGAGTGCCCCTCTTTAAGCCTGATAAATACCTAGGTAAAGCCTTAGGACAGCTCCAATTCTTATATAGCCCCCTGTTCTTCAAGGTAACAGCTTGTGCGTTCTTATTGGGTTTGTGGGGTGTATTTAGGCAGTGGCAGTTATTTAGTGCAACTTTAGTAGATACGTTTAGTTGGGATGGTTTGATCGGGTATTCCACCGCATTACTGCTGATCAAAATCTTGCATGAACTCGGTCATGCCTTAACTGCAAAACGCTTTGGCTGTCGGGTTCCTACAATGGGTGTTGCATTCCTTGTGATGATGCCAGTTGCTTATACGGATGTGACTGAGTCATGGAAGCTCAATTCTCATCACAAGCGTTTAGTAATTGCTGGCGCTGGAATTATGACGGAAATCATATTAGCGGCCTGGGCTTTATTGGCCTGGACACTCATGCCTGATGGCGCACTGCGGGGGGTTTGCTTTTTTGTGGCCACCACTTCTTTGGTGGCAACCTTTGCTGTAAATGCCAGTCCTTTTATGCGCTTTGATGGTTATTTCCTCTTATGTGATGCAGTAGGCATTCCAAATCTTCACGCCAGGAGCTTTGGATATGCTCGATGGTGGCTGCGTGAAAAATTATTTCATTTGGGTGACCCTAAGCCTGAAGAATTTTCACCAAAGTATGAAACCTTTATTTTGCTATTTGCTTTTATTACTTGGGTTTATCGCTTGGTGGTATTTTTTGGTATTGCTTTATTGGTTTATCACTACTTCTTTAAAGCCTTAGGCATTATTCTTTTTGGCGTAGAACTTTGGTATTTTTTAACTAGACCTATTTGGAATGAATTCATTGTTTGGAAGAAACGTTGGCCTGAAATTGGGCCGGTAGTGCGTCATCGGCCAGCCTATTACGTATCGCTTATTTTATTAGGTTTAATTGTCATTCCCTATGATGTGACCATTAACACTCAAGGCATGCTAAAGCCAGAAAGAAGCTTTTCAGTCATCGCCTTCCAGGCTGCTCAGGTATTGGTTTTACCACCCCCAATCGCAAGCAATATTAAAACTGGTGAGTTGATTATGAAATTGGACTCCCCTGAGTTGGACGTCAAATTGCTGAAAGCGCGAGCTAAAGTTCAAACCCTTACAAAACAGTTTGGAGCGGCTGGTTTTTCTGCGGACACAATCACGCAGCAACCCATTTTTCGTGATCAGCTTCAGTCAGCCACAGAAGAATTAAAAGGTCTCGAAGCAGAACGTAGTCGTCTTTATGCTACGGCACCTTTTTCAGGATCGATTGTTGATGTTGAGCCTGATCTATTTGTTGGTGAATGGGTTCCCAAGGGAATGCAATTAGTAACGCTGATTGATGATGAGCACTGGGTGGTTGATTGTTATATCGATGAATCAGACCTGCACCGTATTGACTTGGGTAACTGGGGTAGGTTTGTGCCTGAAGCGCCTGGTTTGGGGTCTGTGGGTTTAAGCGTCATCGCTATAGATCGAGACGCCAGTAAAAGCTTGTTAGATGGTTCCTTGGCCTCTTCAGCTGGCGGCCAAGTATTGGTCAGACAGCAAGGCAGTAAATCTATTCCTGAGCGATCCATCTATCGAGTCCGCTTGAAGGTTGATGGGAACCCAGGGAAGATATCTACCGGATACCTCCGCGGTGCTGTCACTATCTTTGCTTGGCCCAAGTCAGTCCTGGGTGACGTGTTACGTGGCGGCTTAGCAACATTTGTGCGTGAGGCGGGTTTTTAACAGCATTAGTCAAAAATTATCTATAAAATCAATCATTTATTGATTCACTTAGATCCTTTACCTCCATTTCATGAATAACTTGCGACAGATGTTTTTTAAGCAAATTGGCCCACTTGCCATTTTTGCAACCGTATTTGGTGTTTTCCCGTCAGTTGTATTTGCCCAGGTAGACGCTGGAGCCCTGCAACAGGGTTTAGAAAAGCAGTTGCCAATGCCTTCGCCGTTAGCATTGCCTGAACCAACGGCAAAAGAACCGTTACGTCAAACTCAACCAAGCCAAGGTGAGGTCACCTTTGAGGTGAAATCTTTCGTCTTAGAGGGAGTTAATTTGCTGCCAGAGGCAAGCGTGCAAGAAGTGCTGAAAGCCTGGGTAGGACGACCTGTTAATTTCGATGACTTGCAAAATGCTTGTAATGCAGTCATGGATTTCTATCGCAAAAGTGGCTATACCGTTCAAGCTATTTTGCCCCCACAAAAAATTGCTAATGGCATAGTCAAAATTTTGGTGACAGAAGCAAAGCTCAGTAGCGTAATGGTGGACACTCCAAATGGTTCAACACGCTTTGGCAAAGACCGAGCTGCTGAATATATTACCTATGCAAATCCAATTGGTCAGCCATTAAATACAAAGGCAGTTGAACGTGCCTTGTTAATTTTGAACGAGACCCCAGGTGTCATTGTTGCAAGTCAGCTAGAGCCAGGCGATCAGGATGGCGACACCGCATTAAGACTACAGCTGACTGAGCCGCAGTGGTATCAAGGCAAGGTTGAGGCGAATAACTACGGCAGTAGAACTACCGGTGCAAACCAAGGGGTGGTTGTCTTGAATGGCATCAATCCTTTAGGTATTGGCGATCAGGTATCTATAAATGGTATTTACTCCGAGGGCTCCCAGTATGTGCAGGGCGCTTATTCATTGCCAGTTTCTCCAGATGGTTTGCGTCTAGGCGTATCTGGTACTTACCTGAACTATAAGAACGTCAGTAACTATGCTCAGAGTGCTAGCGCAGGATATGGTGATGCTTGGACTACGGGCGCATCTCTTGCCTATCCCTTGATACGAGAGCAAGGTACAAACGTAAACATTAATGCCAATTACGATGTCAAAAGTTACATGAACAAAAACTTATTGACCATGCAAACAATGAGTAGCTACAACATCAACAACGCCACGCTTGGATTGTCGGGTAATCATTATGATAGTTTTGGCGGTGGTGGCGTTAGCACAGGCTCTGTGTCGGTTGTACACGGCTATCTTGATATCATGGCGACGAGTTTGCAGGGTTACGGTCAGTACACGCCAGCCAACTTTACAAAATTTAATTTCTCTGGAAATCGTACGCAGCAATTAAGTGAGGGTGGTGAAACTTCTGCGTATGTTGGCGTGACCGGCCAATTGTCGACTGTGAACTTAAATTCAGCCGAGCAAATCTATATGGGTGGTCCTTACGCTGTGCGTGCGTATCCAGTGGCACAGGGTGGTGGCTCACAAGGGGGTATTGCTACTGCAGAGTTGCGCCATCAATTTCCAGGGCGGATTACTGGCACCGCGTTTTATGACCTTGGATTAGTTCAGCAATACAAAAATACCTATCCCAACTGGCAGGGCCTGACAAACGCCAACAATTTTTATTCTCTTCAGGGCGCTGGATTTGGAGTTAAGTGGGATTGGGAGGGCTGGAACCTCGGGGCAATGGTTGCCTGGCAGATTGGCAAAAATCCTCTCTATAGCTCTACAGGACAACCCGTCAATACGGATGGCACGACCACCAATCCTCGTGGTTGGTTTACTGGAAGTTATCAGTTCTAATAAATTAATTTAGGTGAGCTACTAGTCAAATGTTAGTTAAAAAGAATTTTCTGATCGGCCTATTAACATTGATTTCAGTTATTGGTGTTAGAGCTGCGCATGCAGATACAAAGACCGATGCGAAGTCAGACGCTAAATCTGATTATGAGTTTGTAGCTACAGTAAATGGTTCGGCTATTACTCAGGGCTTACTCAATCTGAATATACGAACCTTGACGTCTCAGGGCCAGAAGGACACGCCTGAGTTGCGTCAAGCGATTAAGGAAGACCTCATTAATAAGGAGCTCATTGCTCAAGAGGCGACAAAATTAGGTCTGGCAAAAGAGATTGATTTTCCAGATCAGATTGCCCAATTAAAACAAAACCTACTTTTACAAGTTTATCTAGAAGATCACTTTAGGAGTGATCCTATTACCGACGCCAAAATGCGGGAAGAGTATGAGCGTCAACGCAAACTGATGGGTGAGGGTAGTAATGGTACTCAATACCGCTTGAGCCAAATTTTGGTTTCTAATGAGACTGACGCCTTAGATCTCATCCGTCGAATTCAGAAGGGTGAGTTATTTGGCAAGTTGGCCCAAGAATACTCAATTGATGCTGGTACCAAGTCGCAAGGGGGTTCATTGGGATGGGTATTGCCGGGGCAGGTGATACCAGCGGTGGCCAATGCTATCCCTAATCTAACCAAGGGCGGCATTACCTTGGCCCCTATTCAAACCCAGTCTGGCTGGGTTATTTTGAAGTTAGATGATAAGCGCGCCTTTAAGATCCCAAGCTTTGAGGAATCTAAAGCTCAGATACGTCAGGCCATTGTTCAGCAGTATGTTGCCGAAACCGTCAAAAACCTACGTGCTAATGCAAGGATTGTGCAATGAAGCTCTTGAAGACTCTTATAGCCTTGGGTTCACTCATGCTGGCAATATCGGCACAGGCTGAGAAATTGGCCTCTCAAAACTGGGTTGTAGACCTCAATGGGCAAGTCAATGAGGCTTATACCGCCAATGAATCCAATTCCTCATTTGGAGTCTTCTGCTCAGGTGAAAAGTGCCTTTTTTACCTCCATCAGACCCTTAAATGCGATCCGGGGATCAAGTATTCCGTATTGATGAATAGTCAGACCATTTCTACTGCTTTAAGCATGGAATGCACCCAGATTGGGGGTAATTTATTCCAGATCCTGGACCCGTTTGATGCCGTTTTAAAGGCTACCCAGGCAGGGGAGATGATCGGTTTTGCGGTAGCACTTCAGTCGGGTGCATTTGCGGTTACCAGGTTCAGTTTGGTGGGGGCAAAACCAGCGATTGAGAGGGCTCTTTTGGAGGCTGCAAAAAGCAAATTAAGAGAGCAAAAATCACCTCTAGAAAATACTCCAAAATCGACTCTAAAAGACATTGCGATTTAATTGCGGCACACCATTCCGATAGATTAAATTCTTTCGCGTACAACGCTGACAAAGGATTATTTTTTAGATCGGTAGTGCAGAGGTTTTGGCCATAGGAATCAAATTGAATAGCTTGATACACATTAAAGCTCATGTAAAAGATGAAACATCTTGAGCTATTTTTTGCATACTTAATGTAATACCTTAGCTTGAAAAATGCTCTAAAAGTACTTTCGAGCACAGCCTAAATTAAGTCTTTAAGGCAATAAACAGCATTTGAGAAATTCTTATTAGGGCCTTAATAACTGTTCTTCAAATATCCCAAAAAATAGGTCATTTTTGTCTGCCCGAAAGTCAATCGATGGGGCGTTTTATATAGTCAATTTTCGGCTAGAAATTACCCAAAAAATCGAGCGCAAATAGGGTCAGATTTGAGGCTTAAATAGGACATCAAATTTGCTATCAACGGGGTAGTTTTTTGGGTTCTAAATTCACAACTTTTATTCACAAAATTCACTTCACTCTGATGCAAAAAAATAGAGAAAAAAGCATCAATTATTGAGAAGAAAAAATGATCAAAAAGATAGAAAAATTAGCCCAAAATGAGCAAGAATCCCCCTAAAAATCACCTCAATTTACTGGTTATGAAGGGGGTAATTTATTCAAAAGTGACCCCTTGTGAAAAAAGTCTAATGCCCTGATTTTGGGCATTCATCAACACATCGCCCGCAAACCCTTGAACTTACAAGGCCGTAATTGCACCAAAAATACCCCTAATTTGACGTTAGCTTAAAAGCGCATTGTTGTGTATCCTAATCACTCTCTAAGCCATATAAACAGTGCGCTACAGGGAAATCAGCAGCAAATAAAAAGTAGTGATTAGTAGGTCAATTTTTATGCATTCAATTGCATCGTATTAAGAAATATTTTTTTGAAAAAACTGGCAGCAAAAATTCTCGATATGAAGTCATTTTTCTTTGCAAAAGCGAAGAGGACTTTTGCCGTGAAAAACACACGCGCAACTATCGGATTTTTGATACTCAGCCAGTTGAATTTTGCGATCGCTCAAACAGCGCCAAATGCACTTCCAACTGGTGGAAGAGTTGTCGCTGGAAATGCCACTATTTCGCAGACGCAAAATACAAATTCTGCGACGATGAATATCAATCAAACTTCACAGCGTGCAGTTGTGAATTGGGACAGTTTTAACGTTGGTAAAAACTCAACAGTAAATTTCAATCAGCCAAATTCTTCCGCCGTTACTTTGAATCGCGTCACTGGTGTAACGCAATCTATGGTCGATGGCGTTGTTAACGCAAACGGACAAGTTGTTCTCGTGAATCCCAATGGCGTGACCATCAGTAAGGGTGGGGAAATGAATGCGGCCGGTGTCGTGGCTACGACGATGGATATCGGCAATAAAGATTTTATGGATGGAAAATCCACCTACAAAGGCAACGGAAAAGGGGTGGTTGTAAACGAGGGAAAAATCAGCACAAATGACCCTAACGGATACATCGCACTTTTGGCCCCAGAAGTGCGCAACGAAGGCTACCTTTTGGCCAAAATGGGCCCTGATAATACGGTCGCCCTGGCTAGCGGCAAACAGATCACCCTTGATTTCCGGGGAGACCACCTCATTAGTGTCAGCGTGGACCGTTCCGTTTACCAGGGATTAATTGAAAATAAGCGAATTATTGAGGTTCCAGGCGGTTTGATCGTTGTTGCTGCAGGTGCAGCAAATAGGTTGATGGCATCTGTGGTTAGGAACACTGGCCGAATCTCCGCCTCCTCAGCAGTCAATAACGGCGGTGTCATTGAATTGGTGGCCAATACCGTGACTCAGGCAGGCGCCGTTGCTGCCAATGGCAACGGACAGGGTGGTGTTGGTGGTCAGGTCAATGTTGTTGGCAAAAATATCACTTTGGCTAGCGGGTCCAAGACAACCGCTACCGGAAATGCTGGTGGCGGACAAGTTAATGTTGGTTTAGCGGCAACCCAAGTTTCCGGTGGTGCGCAAGTTAATGCGCAAGTGCCTAGTCAGTTAAGCAATGCACAAGCCCAAGCTTTTACCAAGGCTAATGCCAATACTGCTGCAAATAACAAGCTGTTAGCGAAGACAGTGACGGTTGCCCAAGGTGCGATGGTCAATGCTTCTGCCACACAAGCGGGTAACGGCGGCATCATTGCTATTTGGTCACAGCTAAGCACTTCAGTGGCTGGCACACTAAAAGCATTGGGCGGCGCTCTCTCTGGTAACGGTGGTTTTATAGAGACTAGCTCTAAAGGGCAGGTGAGCTTAGCGCCAACTGTTGTCGTCAACACAAGTGCAAGTAATGGTAAGTCTGGAACATGGTTATTAGATCCAATTGATCTCACCATTGATAGCGCATCAGCGAATGTCATTTCAACTGCACTCTCAAGCAATAACGTCAGCATTGCCGTGAATGGCAATGTCTGCCCAAGCCTTGGCAGCTGTACTCAAAACGGTAGCGGTAGCTTGACAATTGCTAGTGGCGCAAATATTTTGAAGCAAGGCAATACACAAACAACATTGACATTAAGCTCGTCTGGAATTTTTAATCTCAATGCAGATATTTCTGGTCAAAATTTAAATGTGATCATCAGTAGTTCGATCGCGTATTTGAATGTTGGTACAACCATCACTGCAACGCAAGTGACTGTGCAAGCACAAAGTGTTTATGCAAACGGAAACATCAATGCTGTGAGCTCAACAACACTGGGTGCAGCGATTCAATTGCTTGCACAAGCAATCTATGTTTCTGGTGGTTTAAATGTTGCAACAAATACAAATACAAATACAAATACAAATACAAACAGCAACACAAATACCAATACATCAGTAACGTATAACGGCAATATTATTCGTAAGGAAGACCTGCCTACGTTCTTGACGGCCCAAAATAACGCCACAACTGCACTGGATGTTGTGTACTCAACAACTGCCGCTAATGATGCGACCATCAGCGCCCCAATTACTGCCAATAATCAGACCAATGTGATCAATCTGACTGCCGTTAGGGAGATTGATCTCTACAGCACTGCAGAAATCAAGGCCAACGGCACTACCGGTGGCTATATCAACTTGACTGCTCAAGCATTAAACGCCCAAAGCGGGTCCCTGATTCAGGCCAATGGCAACAATGGCCCCGGTGGTGTAATCGCTCTGACAACTAGTGATGTACACCTCTCAGGAGCGATCAGCGCCAATGGCGCAAACGGTGGCTCTTTTGCGCTTGCTGCAAATAATGCCCAATTTGATGGCGGTGCCACGATTCAGTCCAATGGTTCGAACGGCCCTGGAGGCACTATATCTATTGATGTTTCACAATATTCAGTTATTGTCAATAGTGGTTTGTATGCAAACGGTACAACGGATGGCGGCAGCATCCGAATCCTCTCTCGTGCGGGTAATTTAAGTCTCTTTGACTCACTCATTCAGGTCAATGGCGGCAATGGTCGCGGTGGTAGCGTTGGTATTTCAGCTTTCAATCAAACCATTCTCTCAGGTACAACAGTAGAAGCGAGTGGTTTTATTCAAGGCGGAACAATCCTAATCGGCAATGATGCTAACAACAGCACATTGCCGTTTTCTATTTATACGAGCCTAGATGAATTAACCACTATTAATGCATCTCAAACCAACCTAAGTAATACGACGGCGGGTGGTTTTGTTGAAACCTCTGGCCACTATTTAAAGCTTGGCGCAACAATCAATGCAGGAAAAGGTGGCAATTGGCTAATAGATCCTCAAGATTTGAATATCCTGACGCATGCCGACTTTGTTGCAGCAGGTTCGTGCTGCGGCTATTGGTCAACAAATCCGGGGCTGACCTACCAGTACTACTCTAATAATGCTACAGCCAATTTCGATGCAACAACAATTGCCGCTGCCTTGGCTGGAGGAAATAATGTCATTGTCTATACAACTGGATCTACCGGTAGTGGCAATGGTGATATCAACATAAAAGGTAGCATTATTCCTGGAGCAATGAGTAGCGATGCAACTTTAACTATCAAGGCGGCAGGAAGCATTAATCTCAATGCAGGGGTAACGATTGACGCTACACAAAACAGTAATACTCATAAATTAAATGTAATTTTTTGGACTAATACCGGAAATGTTACTTCCGGCACTACAGCTTCATATATCTTTTTAGATGCGGGCTCATCGATTAAAACAAATGGCGGAAATATCACTCTAGCCGGTGGGTCTGACACAGGTGGTGACGGCATACCGGTCGGCTATGCATATAACGGAGCCTCCGGATCAACTTATGGTGGACTTACTATTGGACCTAGGGCGGGAACAGGTTCAAGCATTAGCCTATCGAGTGGCGGCGGAAGCATCACTCTTAATGGCCGTACTGGTGGTAGTGATAGCTACCCTGGCGTTACCTCTCAAACTGCGTTTGTCATTGATAGTGGGTCCGGACAAATATTCCTTAACGGAGTTTCGTCTACCGGTCATGGTATTGAGCTTACTTTTGGGGGGCAGCCTAATTTTGTAATTTCATCTTCATACTCTGGATCTAACAATGCTATTACGATCTACGGGGAAACATCATCTAACGGCTACATGGGTACATGGTGGTCAAACAATACTGCAGGTAATGTATTAATTCAATCAACTAGCAGCACTGGCGGCGGGGTTAGTATTACTGGAAATAATACGGCCGGTGGATATGGAATATTTTTAGCTAACACTGGATCGGGGCAAACGAGTCAAATACTTTCTGGTGCTGGGACAATTACTCTGGCTGGGTATAGTCCAACAGCAAACCAAAGTCTAAAACTAAATGGCAACGTTTATCTTGGTGTAAGACAAAACTCGACCCCAATTGACGGTGTGACACCTGCGGTTACAAGCTCCTCGGCTAATATTTCCCTTACTGCAAATGACTTTGTATTTAGCAACCTGATCGTTAATGGAGCCACGGGTTCAATAACAATTGCACCATACTCGAATGCATCTTCCAATGCATTCACATGGAGTGGAGCTTTATCGAGTGGAAATTGGACTTCGACTGGTACTGTAGCCAACCTAATTATTAATAACTTTGCAAATGTTGGCGGCCTACAAATTGGTACTAGCTCTGCCAACAATCAAGCTATCACTGTTAGCTCTGATATATCAATTGCCGGACCCATTAGCTTTTACGGCAGTTCTGTTGTGCTGAATTCAAACATTACATCTACTGCAACTGGTGCCAGTATTTTTATTCAATCCTATGGCACACTGTCCCTATCAGGTACAGAGACATTCCAAACAAATAATGGGGTTGTGACACTTGCCTCGGATTCTGCTGGAGCTGGTAATGGTGGTGTTTACGATAGCGGTGCGCTGACGATCAATACCTCTGGTGGAAACCTATTTATAGGCGGTGGCACACTCACCAAAAACGGTAATGGCACTGTAACTGCCACAGGTTATGCGCAGGGTAAAACCTCAGGTCAGTCCGAGGGCGTCCGTTTTGTTGGAACAACTAACTTTAATACTGCAGGCGGCAATATTTCCATTCTTGGTAAGTCCGGAACCTCAAGTTCAGGCAGTGGTTCTGGTGCATGGGGTGTTGGCTTTGATCAAAACCTTGCTATTAATAGTGGTACGGGCTCGATCTATATTAATGGTATTGGTCAATCCACTAATTCGGGCGACTATACCTCCGGTATTTTATTTACCTACGGTAATGGCTCTTATACACAAACCATTACCTCCGCAAACACCACCTCTAGCGCCATTCAAATTATTGGAAACGCTGCGAATGCAACTAACGCTAGCTGGTCTGGTGGAGTCATTTTCCATTCAGCAGGAAATACTGTTATTGCGGCCACTGGTGCTGGTGGAGGTGTCACTATTCAGGGTACACGTAATACCGCTGTATACGGAAACGATGTCTATTTTTATGGAACCAATTACATCCTTGCGAATTCAGGACCAATTAACTTAATTGGAACTACAGCTGGTGGGAAATTACTCATTGCCGGCTCTGGCGCGGGTCTTCTTAATATTGGTGCATCAGGTGTAACGGCTGTTACTACTGCACTAGGATCGGCAGCGGCCGCTGTAGCAAGTTCAAGTAGTAATGTAAAAGTCCAATTCGATGCTTGGAGTTGGTGGACTAACGGTAACGGTAACAATGCCGGTACTGCATTTGATTTTTATAATTCCGGAACACTAGCAATATTACCGGTCACCGCTGCTTCAGCACAGAGTATTTCTACCAGTTGGTGGAATTTTGCAACAGGTAATAATTTAACTGGCTTGACGATTGGAGCTGCGTCAGTGAGCGGCACCACCATGCCTTCGTCAGCCTTTATCCAGGTCAATTCAGCAATTTCGATTAATGGACCAATAGTCCTTGCTGATGGTTATGTCTACACAAGCACGAATGTGTCTACTCCTGGGGCGTTAACGCTGAATGCAGTGGCTGGAGATGTTACCTTTAATAACGACGTGACTATTACTGGTTCAGGTAATGGTCTAGTGGCTAAGGCTACCGGTAATATTCTGACCGCAAACAGTCTCACATTCCAAACAAATAAAGCACCAATTACTTTCTGGGCAAATTCAGGAAATTCAACGGCCGGAAATATTGAAATCGGCAGTAACAATACATTTAATTCCGCTGGAAGTGGCTCAACCTTAAATAACTTAAGTGGCGGAGGGGTCATTACCTTTGCAGGTGGCGCCGATAATGGTAGTGGTATGCCAGGGGGTTATGCGATTGGTGTATCTACTCAACCTACTGGCGGTACCGGTTGGTATGACATGGGCATCAGCTTCTTGAGTGGGCTGGCCATGTATTCGGGCGGTGGCAATATCATTATTCAAGGCCAGGGCGCTTCTAATTATGGCGTTCTGAATAATATGGATGGTGTTGCCATTGCGGGCGGCACTATTAATTCTGGTCAAGGCACTATTTATATCTCAGGCAAAACCAGTGTCACTGCAGCAAGTAATACCTACGCCTATGGTATTCATCTTAATGCGAATGGTGATGGCGCCACGACATCGATTATTTCCTCTAATGCTACTGCTGATGCGATTAAGCTGATCGGTGACTCAAGTGCAAGTAGCACTACTGGTTCTAGTGGAATCATGATTTACTATGACAATGGTTCGGCAGGCCAGGGAACAACCATTGCCGCTACTAACGGTGGTGGAATTACCCTAACTGGTAAGGGTACAGCTGCAACTATTGGAAATTCCGTTGGTTACGGAGATGGTATTGACATCAATAATGCTCAAATTCTGTCAACTAGCGGTGCAATTAACTTAAATGGTTACGGTAATGCAAGTACTTATGGAATCTCAATGGGTGGTCGCACACTAACAAATAATGCGGTAACCATAGGTCAAGCCGCTGTTACAGTTGGCGGTGTATCGATGGCTGCGAGCTCAAGCGACATTAGTCTCAATGCAAATGCAATTGTGGTGAATGCTGGCGCCTCCTCTGGCTGGAATGGTAACGTTGCAAGTTCTGGCACTTTGACTATTCAGTCTACTGACAATAGTTTTAATTCGGCGCTAACCTGGCCCGTTAGCGGCTTGACTTTGGGTTCCAATTTATCCGGTTTAACAATTGGAAAATCAACGAATAATCAAAACGTTACGATTGGTTCCTCCACCAGCATAGCTGGGCCAATCAATATTTATGGCGCTGCAGTTGCAGTCAATGCTTCCTTGAAATCAACTGGTAGCAATTCAAACGGTAACATCACTATCGGCGCATCATCTGGCTCTCAGACGGGGACCATCACCACTGGTTCTGGCGGTGTCTTTCAGTTCAATGGAGCGCTATCATCATCTACATTTGTATTGAGTCAGTCCAATGTTATTGATGGCGGAAGTGTTATAAACAGTGGCGTCATTAAGTTAAGCAATGCTTCTGCCCTTGGCTCATCAGGACCGATTAACGTCAAATCCGGCGCAACCCTGGATTTGTATGGGCAAACCCTAACCAATACAAATACCTTAACCCTCAATGGTGGCGGTAATAACGGAGCGGGGGCTCTGACGAACTCGAGTTCATCTACTGCCACTTATGCTGGTTCAATCACTTTAGCTAGCGCAAGCGCAATTGGTAGTTCATCTGGAGCGATTACTGTAACTGGTGCCGTTGCTGATAGTTCTGCTTATGGCTTAGCATTAGTGGGCACAAAAGCTATCACCCTGAATAATTCTGGAAATACCCTCAGCACAATTGCTTCGAGCAGCGCCTCTTTAGGAGTTGGCGCTATCACTATTGCCAATAGCGCAGCACTCACTATTGGAACGGTTACGGTAGGCGCCAATACGTATAACGGACTTACCTCAACGGGCGCTATCAATGTCCAAACAAGCTCAGGTAATCTGACAATTTCTCAGAATGTCAGCACCTCCAGCACATCCGCAGTTGCTGCATCCCCAGCCTTATTGCTAGCTGCTGGAACTAGCAGTGCTATTGCAAACGATACCTATAATATTGTTTTGAGTGGTTCGCCAACATTTACGATTGGTGCTCATGGTATTGCTGATTTCTATTCTGGCTCTATAGCAAATAGCACTGGTCTTAATACTTATATTTTGGCGCAATCAGCCAATAGTATTACCGGTGGATCTGGAATCTCCACTCAACCAAGCTCTGCAGGATATAACGCAATCTATCGTTTGTCTGCGAATATCTATCTTGATATTGTTGACTTACAAACTGGAACTTACGGTACTGCTTCGAGCCTACAGTACTGGTATTCAACCAGCCCAACATCCTATGGTGCTAGCTATGTGCCAACAGTCTTGTCTGGTATTTCTGCTTTAAACGGTGTACAGACATTTACTGCTGGAGCTACTTCAGTCTCAGTGAATAGTAGTGGCCTTACTGGAACTATTGCCATTTCTACAGCGCTCACACAGTCACTTGCTGCCAATACCTATTCTTTATCTTTAACGCCAAGTCTCACATTGGCGGGTTACACCTTCTTTAGCGGGAATGCTCCAAACTTTACAGTCAACCCAGCAACTCTCAATATTGCGATTAGTAAAGCCTATGACGGATCAGGCGCCTTCACTAATGCTAACCCCTATACCTTAACTGGCATGGTATTGAGCCAGTCGGCACCAACGATCACATCAGGCTCTGCAGCTGTAAGTAATGTAAACGTTGGAACATCAACTGCCTTTACTTCTAATACGTTTGCCTTAAGTAATTCCAACTACACCCTGACAGGTGGCACCGTATCTGCTGGTATTACTCAGCAATCCTCAGTCACCTATACCGGCACATCGGGTGGGGCATGGTCCTCCGGTGCTAACTGGACCGTGACTAGTAGCATTGGTGGTGCGAATATCACTGGTGCAGTGCCAACCTTTGCTAACGTGGCAACAGTGGTCATTCCGTCTGGCAAAACCGTAAGCTATGACAACACCATCCTGAGCTCAGCCCCAACCAGTGCTGTCGGTGTTACTGCTAATGGCACTCTGAGTTTTGCCAATACAACTGCTACGACATTTACTTCTACTATTTCAGGTAGCGGATCTGTTGCAGTTACGGGCTCTGGGCAAGTAAGCTTATCTGGCAGCAATAGTTATCAAGGTACAACTACCATTAATTCTGGCTCTACCTTGCAACTGGGTAATACTAGCGCTACTGGTAGCTCTGCGGTAACCGTCAACGGTACTCTTGATCTAAATGGCTACTCAGCAAACTTAGCCTCATTAGCTGGAGCTAGTAGTGGCGTTGTTACTTCTACTGTTAGCGGAAATGCAACCTTAACTGTCGGCAGTGGCAATGCTACAAGCACTTATTCAGGTGTTATCCAAAACGGATCAGGAACAGTTGCACTAGTTCAAAATGGTAGCGGATCACTCACGCTGGCTAATACCAATACCTATAGTGGTGGCACTACTGTAAGCGGCGGCACATTGATTGCGGGTGATGCAGGGGCATTTGGTACAGGTGTTCTGACTAATAATGCTACTGTCAACGTTGCGGCAGGTATTACCACTTTGAATCTTTCGGGTCTTGCTGGAACCACATCTGGTGCGGTGCTCAGCCTGTCCAATTTATCTGGAACACCAGCAGCAGTTGCCTTGACCCTAAACGGGGCTGTTAACTCCAGTTATGCCGGCACTATTACTGGTCTTGGAAGTCTGATCCAGTCGGGTAGCAATGCGATCACCTTAGTGGGTGCGAATACCTATAGTGGTGGCACTAGTGTTAATTCTGGATCCTTGATTATTGGTGTGGATGCCGTTAGCAGCAGTGGTATTTTGGTGAGTGGAGCGCTGGGTACTGGAAGCGCAACAGTAGCTAGTGGAGCGGCAATTAATCTGAATGGCCATTCATTAGATAATGCGTTAACTCTTTCCGGAACCGGTATTAGTTCTAGCGGCGCCTTATACAACTCAAGCGCTAGCTCAGCTACTGTTAATGGTGCCATTACCTTGGCGGCAGATGCTTTAATTGCCAATACAGGTGCTGTCACTATCAATGGAAGCATTGATGGTGCTGCTAATCTAACCGCATCTACAAACAGTACAGGTGGCCTTACTTTTGCAGGAGCTGTGGGTGGAACAACTCCGTTGAGCTCATTCACTACTACCGCAACGGGCGGCACACCAGCTGTTACGATTTCAGGTGGCTTGATAAGCGCCACGGGCAATATCAACTTTGGCAACCCAGTTGCACTAGGTACAGATACAACCTTGACGGGTAGCAATACGATTACCTTAGGCATGACTGGTAATAGTCATGCTCTAACTATTACCAACAATGCGCAAATTAATTCAGCAATTACAGGTTTATCTAGCCTATCAGTTGGCGGCACTACTTCATTAGGAGCAAACGTCACAACCTCTGGCTCGCAAACCTACGGTGGTGCAATCACTCTCACAAATGCAAGCACTCTGACTTCGAGTGGCGCTAGCAATATTTCGCTAGGTGCAGTTGATGGTGCATATGGTTTAATTGTATCTAACGGCGCTGGCGCAATTACGCTTGGTGCAATTGGTGCAAATACCCCTTTAACTACATTGACTCTTCAAGGTACTGGCGCCAATACGCTTAATGGAGATATTCAGACGAGTGGGGCAGTTGATCTCAAAGGTACTTCTAGAACAACATCCTTTGCTCACGATCGCATTATTACTACAACCAATAGCTTAGGTAATGGCAACATCACCCTGGGCACTACTAATACTGCTTTTGGCTTAACCCTGAATGCCGGTAGTGGAACTATTGCATTGGGCGCTACGGGTACATCAGCCGACGGAATGTCTGCTGTGGCACTATCCTCATTGACGCTGACTGGTTCAGGAGCAAATACATTAAGTGCTGGTGTAAGCGTTTATGGAACACTGGATTTGGGTGCCAATCGTAGCAATACCATTACCAATAGTCTGCGGATCAGCGCAACTACTGGCCCACTCGCAATTGGTGCCATCGCTATTAATAATGGCTTGACTCTGACTGTGGGTGATAACGGTACAGAAAATATCACCTCTGGTGGTGTGACCGGACCAGTTGCTGGAAGTGCTAATGTGACCTTTAGTACTGGTGGTACTGTGACGGTCAATGGAGCGATCGGTACAAATATCAATACCGTATGGCTTAACAAGACAACTGGTGATGTCAGTATTACAGGATCATTTGCTAGCTCTATATTGCGCATGGATTCTGGTGCGGCATATAACTTGAGTATGACTGGTGCCGTTAATAGTATTGGCGCTTTCTATAACGCTGTCAGTACGAACGCAACAACTGCTTTCGAAACTACTGGCGCTTTAACTCTCGGTAATAGCTCTAGCGCTACTTTTAGTTTCGGCAGCTCAACTGGCGCATTTACAGTATCCCAGCCAAGCGCTATTACTTTGGCTGGAACCATTTCTACCTCAGCAACTTCTGCCGGTACCGGCTCTATCACCCTAGGTAGTAGCACGGAGGCAATTACGCTTGCAGCCGGTACAACCCTGAATACGACTGCAAGTAACGGCAACATCACACTTAATGGTGCCGTTACTGGGGTAGGGAAAGCTCTCAGCCTAAACGCAGGAACTGGTTCAATTTCAAGTACTTCTGCCATCAGCGGCGTGACCGATTTAAGTTTGATTGCTAATACGATGTCCTGGACAGCAGCTGTCGGTGGTACTGGCGCATTGACTATAAATCCTGGAACAAATAGTCGCGTAATCAATTTAGGCGGCACTGGTACTGGCACTTTAGATATTTCTACTGCAATGCTCAACCTGTTAGGAACAAGCTTTACAAGCGTAACTGTTGGTGGCGCAAGTCAGAGCGGTGCAATTTATCTAAAAGCAGCCTATTCAACATCTGACTCATTGGTGTTGCGTAGCTCGGGCGGAATTGATATTGGTGGGGACTTAACTGCTACCGGTACGGCAACACTGACCTTGACTGGGCCCGTATCTATCTCTGGTGCAGCAAGATCTATTACCACCAACAACACTACCTTGTCATTTAGTAGCGCAGTTAATAGCTCAACATCAACAGCAAGAGCTTTAACAATTTCTACTGGCAGTGGCGATATTACCTTTAGCGGTATTGTTGGTGGAGTAAATCCTCTTGGTGCACTCTCATTAACTTCGACAGGTTCAACTTCCTTTAATGCTGCAGTGACTGCTGGCTCGTTAGTGCAAAACGCATCTTCTGGAACTACCACGATTAACGGCGGGGCCATTACAACTTCTGGCCTACAAACCTTTGGTAATAATGTGACCTTAGGTGCTGATACCACATTGAGTTCTAATAGTGGTGGATCAGCTAATGGCTCAGTGTGGTTCAAAGGTACCTTAGATAGCGCCTCCACAACCCCATATGCACTGACCATCACTTCTGGCTCTGGTAACGAGACCTTCACTGGAGTAGTGGGCGGTACTAATAAGTTAGCGGCTATTGCACTGACCTCTACTGGCACCACCACCTTTAGTGCTGCAGTGACTGCCGCTTCCGTAGTTCAAAATGCAGCGACTGGCACAACAGCCATTAATGGCGGAGCAATCACCACCTCAGGTGTTCAGACCTTTGGCAACAATGTCACCTTGGGTGCTGATACCACTCTAAACACCACTGCTAGCTCTGGTAACGGAGCAGTAAGCTTTAGTGGAACTCTGAACAGCGCCTCCACAACCCCATATGCACTGACCATCACTTCTGGCTCTGGTAACGAGACCTTCACTGGAGTAGTGGGCGGTACTAATAAGTTAGCAGCTATTGCACTGACCTCTACCGGCACCACCACCTTTAGCGCTGCCGTATCTGCCGCTTCACTCATCCAGAACGCTTCTACTGGTACAACAGCCATTAACGGCGGAGCAATCACCACCTCAGGTGTTCAGACCTTTGGTAACA
>NZ_JACVPC010000019.1:0-336 GCF_018882145.1 Polynucleobacter sp. AP-RePozz3-80-G7
AGATCTAACTGGTACTACATCTGGCGCCTCCATCATCAGCTTGGCTGGTAATGCTTCCGGATCCGTATTAATAGGCGGCAAAACATTAACCATTAGCAACGCTGCTGATACCTTTGATGGTGTGATCTCTGATACCAACGGTAATTTGGTTCTCACTGCCGGTACGCAAGTATTAACAGGCACCAACACCTACACTGGCACAACAACAGTCAACGGCGGTACTTTACGTTTAGGCACTGGCGGCTCACTCGCTGCTGCTAGCGCATTGATCATGACTGGCACTAGCATCTTTGATCTGTATGGCAACTCCCAAAGCATTGCTTCCTTAACCGGTGC
>NZ_JACVPC010000004.1:0-186392 GCF_018882145.1 Polynucleobacter sp. AP-RePozz3-80-G7
AATACATCCACTACTACAACCATGATCGAATCAAACAAAAACTAAAGGGATTGAGCCCGGTGCAATACCGAACTCAATCCCTCGTGCTAACCTAACTAAACTGTCCAACTACTGGGGGTCAGTTCACATGAGCGGCTTTTTATTGTTGAATTGGAGAATTCAAGCAGCCTTCCATTCCCCGCTCTTGCCGCCACTTTTCTCAAGTAGTTTGACATCACCCATGACCATCCCTCGGTCTACTGCTTTGCACATATCGTAGATTGTGAGAAGGGCGACTTGGACTGCAGTGAGCGCTTCCATTTCTACGCCGGTTGGCCCGGTGGTTTCTGTTCTGACTTGGCAGCTGATGCTGTTTTCACTTGGATTGGTTTGGAACTCCAGGCTAACGTGAGTTAGCGCAAGCGGATGGCATAAAGGAATGAGGTCTGATGTTCTCTTGGATGCCTGAATACCTGCAATTCTGGCGATTCCTAAAACATCACCCTTTTTGTGGGTGCCAGCCTCTACCATCTTGAAGGTTTCGGGAAACATGGTGATCTTGCCGGTGGCAATGGCTATGCGGTGGGTATTCGGTTTATCGCCAACGTTTACCATGTGGGCTTGCCCGCTGGCATCAAAATGAGTTAGTTTGTTCATGGGATAAGTTTTACCATATAGAGATGCAAGACATGAAGTCAGTTCCAAAAACCTCTTTTTTGTACCGCGCTTTGGCTATTCAGCTGATGCTGGGATTGGCTTGCTCTGGGTTCCCTGCATATGCAGCTACCCCTGCTGGTGATGTATCAGTAGAGGGTAATTCAGCCGCTATTCAGAATATCGGTAGGGCAATGCAATCACCAGACGCTCGCCCTACTAATGCGCTGACGCGTAGCACGATTCAAAGTCAGCCCACTATTGTTTTGCCAGATATGGGTGATCCAGGTGGCGATGCCTTAAGTCGAGTGGACGAGCGTAAGTATGGCGAGATGATCATGCGCCAGATTCGTCCAGATCCCGATTATTCAAATGATTTGCCGCTCTACGATTTTTTAAATCAGATGGAGCATCGCTTATTACAAGCCGCTAAAAAGTTACAACTTGGTGGCGCTAATGAGCAGGGAAGTGGCGCCTATAACTTTGAGGTATTTGCTGTTAAAGACAGCAGCATAAATGCGTTTGCATTACCTGGTGGATTTATTGGATTTCATACGGGTTTGATTGTGAGTGCCGAATCGGATTCTGAAGTCGCCTCTGTAATGGGTCATGAAACTGGCCACGTTTTGCAGCGCCATTTGGCACGTCAGATGGATAAGCAAACAACCAATACCATGATTGCCATTGCCGGTATGGTGCTCGGTGCATTGGCAATGTCTCGCAACCCGCAGGCCGGAGCTGGCTTGATGCAAGGTGGGCAAGCAGTGGCAGTGAATAATCAACTCTCTTATTCGAGAGACGCCGAGCGCGAGGCTGATCGTGTTGGCTTTCAGATATTAGATGCCAGTGGATATGATGTCAATGGCGCGCCAGGATTTTTTCAACGCTTACAAAAAGCCACCGGCATTATGGATAAGGGCGTCCCCGCTTACGTCCGTACCCATCCCCTAACAACCGACCGTATTGCGGATATGCAAGATAGGGCGCGCACAGTTGCAACGCGTAATGTGCCTACGTCGGTCGAGTTCTATTTCATTAAGGCTCGTGCGCGCATGGAGCAGGCTGGAACATCTAGTGGAATGTACGACTTAAAAAATACCTTTGAGAGTTTGAGTAAACAGCAGCCGATTGGTAAGCAGTTAGAGGGTTTTTATGGACTAGCCTTGATAGCGCAGCGCCAAGGAAAAATAGACCAAGCAGAGGCTGATTTGCAGCAAGCCCGCAATCTAGCTCAGAAGGCAAGTGCACCAGGATCACCTATTCAAAGACAGAGTCTATCTCTGGATATCACTGCCTCTGAGCTTGCCCTGGCAAAAGGCAAAGGGGAGGAGGCATTGCAAATAGCCCAAGCGACTTTGCGTGCTTACCCCCAGTCATACGCTGCTGGTGCCGCCATGATTAATGCGGATTTAAAACTCGGCCGCACCAATGATGCGATTACTTGGTTAAAGGCGCGCACGAGAGCTCAGCCTAACGAAGTAGTGTGGTGGAATCTACTATCTCAATCCTATGATCAAGCCGGCAATATTCCCATGCGTCATTACGCGCTCGGAGAAAAATACGCTCTTGAGGGCGCTTGGCCTTCGGCAATTGAACAACTCCGTATTGCTAGATCAGCAGGTGGCGCCGATTTTTATCAAGGCTCGAGCATTGATGCCCGTTTACGAGAAATGCAGCGCCAGTATCAAGATGAGCTCAAGGAGCAAGGCAAGCAGATGCCTGGCTAAGGCCGTGGCTGCGCTATATAGTTAAAGCGAGAGGCGAGTTCATCAGAATGAATGGGGTCTAGAGGCAGTTGTTTTCCTTGCCAATTCCAAGAGCCGCCAAAGCTACAAGCCTCTTCGCGTAACTTAGCTAGCTCAGAAAAATGCTCTAAATCATGGTCATGCAATAAGGCGACCGTTTGGCTATCTCTTCTAATAAATTGATTGTTATTGCTAATGCTTTTATTGTTGCCATAAATCGTTTGATCTACTGTGCCAACAATATAAATATTGCCTTTTTCATCGCTTAGTGCAGCAGCAGGCTCCATGGTTTGATGGCATTGATTTATCAGATGCTGACCGGTTTCACTTGGGATGATTCGAGCTATCCAAGGGGTTGCATCTAGGGTAATAAAAACGCGTTGCGGGCCATTCTGGAAGAAGTATCTGCCAATCTCATCGCAAGCATAGTTTCGAATAATGAATTCATTGAGGCTAGCATGTTGAATCACTTGCCCAGGAAGATAATTTTGTTGCGTGAACTCATCCCGCATGCGCCATTGACCGCGGCGATCTAAAGCAAGCCAACCATAGCAATCAGGTACATTAGGCCACTTTATGAGTGACCGAAGCACTTGATCATCCATGATGTTTAATGCAAACCGTGTGGTGTAGACGGCGCGTCAAAGGTATCTTCTGTGGAGTGACTGGCATGTAAATGCGCGATACGCCAGCCTTGACTGTCTTGTAAAAGCACGAGAGTGATATTCAGAAAAAATTCTGCTTCCACTTGATCAGCTCTCAGATGAACTGCTTCAGTAGTGTCGTATACCGCAGCACCTAAAACGGAATGGCTAATACAGGCAATAGGCTCTAAGAATAAAGGTTGCTTGGCTAATAGTCTCTCTAGGCCTTCACGAATTTCTGCATGACCTGTTAGGCGATGACCTTCCGGTAGAACGCAGGTAATGGAGTCATCATCCAACCAAATATCCAAAGCACCTTGAATATCACGATGACGTAAGGCATCTCGCCATGCCTCAACAACATCATCCGCACTATGAAAGAGTCTGGCAAGTTTGGTCATGGCTTACTGTTCCTGAGTTATTGCTGCGATGTATTGAGTGTAGCGAATACTTGTTCCGGCAAGATGTCGTTTAGACACTTTAAGTGACCCAGTGGACATTCTCTTTTATGGCAGGGACTACAAGGGAGGTTTAACCAAATTACCTTAGCTTTGTCTGACAAGGGTGGGGTATGGGCTGGGTCGCTTGATCCAAAAATGGCAACTTGAGGGGTTCTGAGGGCTGCCGCAATATGCATTAAGCCGGAGTCATTACTGATAATCGCCTTACTCATGCAAATCAGGGCAATCGCCTCATCAAGCGAAGTATCCCCGCACCAGTTATGAATGTGACTATCTTGCTTTGTCTCGTACTGAATTTCTTGGGCAAGTGCGTGGTCACCTTTGCTACCCAAAAGAATGATTTGACTACGAGGATTGCTTGCAATGAGTTTTTGCGCCAATTGTGCAAAGTGACTTGTGGGCCAGCGTTTAGTTGGGCCGTATTCAGCGCCTGGGCACATCAAGTAGAGGTTAGTTGGATCAACTTTGGCATTGAGTAATTTGGTCTGTACCGATTGATCGGCGGTAGCGGATACATTTAACTTGGGTACAAAATTGCTGACTGTTGATGCAATCTGCCCTTCATTGAGAAGTTGGCTTAATGCAAGATAGTGCTCCACCATAGGTGGGCGATTTACCTTACTTGGGTTATCTAGTGATAAATTAATTAAGCCAAAGCGTAATTCACCGCGATAGCCAACCCGAAAAGGAATATTAGCAAGCCAGGGGATGAGTGCTGACTTAAGGCTATTAGGTAAAACAAAGCAGGCTTGATATTTTTTTGTCGCCAACTCTTTTGCTAGTTGTTTGCGTAAGTTCCACTGTAGCTGTTTGTGTTCAAACTTAGCTTCGATAACTTCATGTACTTCAGAGCAGGCACGATAAATTGGAGCAACCCAAGTGCTGGCTAGTACATCAATGTTGGCTTCTGGATATTGTTCTTTGAGGGATGCCAATAATGGCTGAGTCATCACAGCATCCCCAATCCAGTTTGGGGCAATGATCAGAATACCGTGCATGTGATGTATCCCGACTCAGCACCTCAAGAAGAGGTGCTGATAAGGCTTAGTGACCGTGCGGCTCAGTGCCGGGGATGAGCTTGTACTCAGTGCCACAGTATGGGCACTTGGCTTCACCGGTCTCAGTGATATCTAGAAAAACGCGTGGATGTGAGTTCCATGCTGGGGTTTTATTGGTGGGGCAATGTAAAGGTAAATCTTTGCCATCCACCATAACCACTTGAGCTTGAGTCATGTGCTGTTTCCTAATTGCTGAAATTATTTAACGTAAGTGAGCCAAGATTTGTATTGGTCATTTCTGCCGTACACCGCATCGAAATACGTCTTCTGAATTTTCTCAGTGATAGGACCACGCTTGCCATCACCAATGGTGCGGTCGTCTAATTCGCGAATAGGAGTTACTTCAGCAGCAGTACCAGTGAAGAAAGCCTCATCAGCAGAATAGACTTCGTCGCGAGTCAGACGTTTTTCACGAATTTCATAGCCAAGATCTTTGGCGATCTGGATAACGGAGTCACGTGTGATGCCATCTAAGCATGAGGCTAAATCTGGTGTGTAAACAACTCCGTTGCGAACCATAAAGAGGTTTTCACCGGAGCCTTCAGATACGTAACCTTCGGTATCAAGCAATAAAGCCTCGTCATATCCATTGGCTGTCACCTCTTGGTTGGCCAAAATGGAGTTGATGTAGTAGCCCGATGCCTTGGCACGAACTAGTGAAGAATTGACGAAATGACGTGTAAATGAGGAGGTTTTAACCCGAATACCCTTATTTAGGCCATCTTCACCCAAATAGGCACCCCATTCCCAAGCGGCGATTGAGGTGTGGATGCTGTTGCCTTTAGGGGAGATTCCCAGTTTTTGGGAGCCGATAAAGATAATTGGGCGGATATAGCAGGCTTCGAGCTTATTGCTGTTGACCACGTCAATAATGCCTTTGGTGATCTCTTCTGGGCTATAAGGCATGTTCATTTGGAAGATCTTAGTGCCGTTAAAAAGGCGCTTTACATGCTCTGGGAGGCGGAAAATCGCAGTTCCCTGGGGGGTTTTATAGGCTCGAATACCCTCAAATACGCCCATTCCATAGTGCAGGCTATGGGTTAACACGTGAATATTGGCCTCGCGCCAAGGAATTAGCTTCCCATCAGTCCAAATAAAGCCATCGCGGTCGGACATCGACATTTTCTTTACCTTTTGTGTCTATTAAGTATCTGTAAAAGCGGTTTAAGCAGAGCACTAGGCTGGCAGTTTTTGGTCTTCCGGCCCAGAATGCATTTAAGTCCTTATTGTAGAGCAGGCAGGGGAGTCTGTCGGCTTGGATCCTCGGGTGTGGATGGGCCACAGCCTTTAGAATGGAACATTCCCCATAAACCACTTATTTACCAAAACTCATGCCGGAATCCTTATTTAAAGTTAAGCGTTTAAGTGAATTAGCCCAATCAGGTCAATTAAAGGGTAAGCGGGTATTTATCCGTGCCGATTTGAACGTTCCGCAAGATGAGGCAGGCAACATTACAGAAGACACGCGTATTCGGGCATCGATGCCTGCTGTGCAGATGTGTTTGGATGCTGGAGCGGCAGTGATGGTGACTTCGCATTTAGGTCGTCCAACCGAAGGAGAATTTAAACCCGAAGATAGTTTGGCGCCTGTGGCCGATCGTATTGCCGCTTTGCTGAATCGCAAAGTTCCATTAATTAGTGATTGGGTAAATGGTGGCTTTGAAGTCAATCCAGGCGAGGTAGTCCTACTGGAAAACTGCCGATTGAATGTCGGTGAGAAAAAAAATAGTGACGAGCTGGCCAAAAAAATTGCTGCATTGTGTGATGTGTATGTCAACGATGCATTTGGTACTGCACATCGTGCTGAGGCTACTACCTACGGTGTAGCAAAGTTTGCGCCAGTAGCGTGTGCCGGCCCTTTGATGGCTGCCGAATTAGATGCGCTGAGTCGCGCATTAGCCAGCCCAAAACGTCCTCTAGTTGCCATTGTTGCTGGGTCTAAAGTTTCATCCAAGCTTACTATTTTGAAGGCCTTGTCTGAGAAAGTGGATGAGCTCATCGTTGGTGGCGGCATTGCGAACACCTTCATGCTGGCCAAAGGTTTGCCTATTGGTAAATCCCTCGCTGAGCCTGATTTAGTTGATGAAGCGAGAGAGATTATGGAGATCATGGAAAAGCGTGGCGCTCATGTGCCGATTCCGGAGGATGTTGTGGTTGCAAATGAATTGTCTCCGTTAGCCCGTGCAAACCGCGTACCTGCGGATCAGGTTGCAGAAGATGACATGATCTTGGACATTGGCCCAAAGACAGCTGCACGTTTATCCATCATGCTCGCTCATGCTGGCACGATTGTTTGGAATGGCCCATTGGGTGTATTTGAAATTGATCAATTTGGCGGTGGCACCAAGATGTTAGCTGCTGCGATTGCGCACTCACCTGCATTTTCGATTGCTGGTGGCGGCGATACTTTGGCGGCAATTGCGAAGTACGGTATCGAGAATCAAGTGGATTACATCTCTACTGGTGGCGGCGCCTTCTTAGAATTCTTGGAAGGTAAAACTTTGCCAGCCTTTGCAGTACTTGCCGAAAGAGCGAAAGACTAAATATGTTGAGAGCAACCAAGATTATTGCAACCTTAGGACCTGCTTCTGAGAGGCCTGAAGTGTTGCGTGACATGATTCGTGCGGGTGTAGATGTAGTGCGCATGAATTTCTCTCACGGTACCGTTGCTGACCATAAAGCTCGTCATGACTTGGTGCGAGCTATCTCCGCTGAAGTGGGCAAAGAGGTTGGCATCATGGCCGACTTACAGGGCCCCAAAATTCGTGTGGGTAAATTTGCGGATAGCAAAATCCTTCTGAAAGAAGGGGACAAATTTACTCTCGATGTTAATTGCGAGATGGGTAGCCAAGGGTGCGTTGGTCTTGACTACAAGGAGTTACCAGGCGATGTAAAGCCGGGCGACCGTCTTTTGTTAAATGATGGTTTAGTGGTGCTGACAGTTGAGAGCGTTAAGGGTGGTGAGATATTTACTCTCGTTGAGCAGGGTGGACCACTCTCCAATAACAAAGGTATTAATCGTGCTGGTGGTGGTTTGACTGCACCTGCGCTTACCGAAAAAGATATTGCTGACTTAGATGCCGCAATTTCAATGGGCGTAGATTTCTTAGCAATCAGCTTTCCTAAGGATGGCGCTGATATGGCCTATGCTCGTAAGTTGGCTGATGCCGCTAGCGCTAAGTATGGTGTTGGTAAAGTCAGAACCATTGCCAAGGTAGAGCGCGCTGAAGCGATTGAGCCTGAAGCCCTTAAAAGCATTATTGCTGAGAGTGACGGCATCATGGTTGCTCGTGGGGATCTCGCTATTGAAGTGGGTAATGCAGCAGTGCCTGCATTACAAAAGCGCATGATTGCTTGGGCGCGTGAGGCGGACAAATTTACGATTACCGCTACGCAAATGATGGAGTCGATGATTAATGCGCCAGTACCAACACGTGCTGAAGTTAGCGACGTTGCTAATGCAGTATTGGACGGCACTGATGCAGTCATGTTGTCTGCTGAGTCTGCTGCTGGCATGTATCCAGTGCAAACTATTAAAGCGATGGCAGAGATCTGTGTTGAAGCAGAAAAGTCAGATCGCGTGAAACTCGACACCGACTTCTTGGATCAGACCTTTACTCGCATCGATCAAACGATTGCCCTGGGAGCCCTGTTTACTGCCCATCATTTAAATGCCGATGCTATCGCAGCTTTAACTGACTCTGGTTCAACAGCCATTTGGATGAGTCGTCACAATATTCACGTCCCGATTTTTGCATTGACCTCCAAGATCGCCACACAGAGGGCGTTAAGCACTTATCGCAACGTCACTCCGATCGGTTTGGATTACACCAAGGATCGTGACACTGCTTTGCAAGAGGTCGAGGCCTGCTTGCAAAAATCGGGCGCAGTCAAAAAGGGCGATACCGTTGTGCTCACTTCAGGTGAGCCCATGGGTGAGCCCGGTGGTACCAATACGCTCAAAATTATTCATGTGAAGTAATTCACATTGAAAAAGATTCAAAACAGATTTATTTTTAACTTCATTACTATTTATTAAGAGAACATCATGGCTTTAGTATCTTTAAGACAACTCTTGGATCATGCTGCTGAAAACGGTTACGGCCTACCAGCATTTAACGTGAACAACTTAGAGCAAGTAACGGCGATTATGGAAGCAGCAAATGAAGCAGACTCCCCAGTCATCATGCAAGCTTCAGCAGGCGCACGTAAATATGCTGGTGAGGCGTTCTTGCGCCACCTGATTTCTGCTGCGGTTGAGGCGTACCCGCATATTCCGGTTGTGATGCATCAAGACCATGGCCAAAGCCCGGCAGTGTGTATGGCTGCGATTAAGAGTGGCTTTACCAGTGTGATGATGGATGGTTCCTTAGAGGCCGATGGTAAAAGTGTTGCTAGCTACGAGTACAACGTAGACGTATCCAAAGAAGTGGTGAAGTTCTCTCACTCTATTGGAGTTACGGTTGAGGCTGAATTAGGTGTATTGGGCTCGCTAGAGACTATGCAAGGTGACAAAGAAGACGGTCATGGCGCTGACGGCAAGATGACTCGTGAGCAATTACTGACTGACGTTGAGCAGGCTGCTGATTTTGTGAAGGCCACTCAGTGCGATGCTTTAGCTATTGCGATTGGTACTAGCCATGGGGCATACAAGTTCACCAAAAAGCCAACAGGTGATATTTTGGCAATCGATCGCATTAAAGAAATTCATGCGCGTATTCCCAATACACATTTGGTAATGCATGGTTCTTCTAGTGTTCCGCAAGAGTTGCTCGCTGAGATCCGAGAATTTGGTGGTGATATGAAAGAGACCTATGGCGTACCTGTTGAAGAGATTCAAGAGGGCATCAAGAATGGAGTGCGCAAGATCAATATCGATACGGATATCCGCTTAGCAATGACTGGTGCAATTCGTCGTTATTTGATTGAAAATCCAAGCAAGTTTGACCCACGCGATTATTTGAAGCCAGCCCGTGAAGCCGCTAAGAAGGTCTGTATTGCGCGTTTCCAGGCTTTTGGTTCTGCTGGTCAAGCCTCCAAAATTAAACCAATTTCTTTGGAGAAGATGGCTGAGCTATATAAGAGCGGCAAATTAACCCAAATTGTGAAGTGATTTAAATATGCCTGCTTTGTACGCTACCTCTATTAAGTCATTACCTTTGTTGTCTAAAGGCAAAGTGCGCGATGTTTATGCATTAGATGACGACAAGTTGCTGATGATTACTACTGACCGTCTTTCTGCGTTTGATGTGGTGATGGGCGAGCCCATTCCAGAGAAGGGCGTAGTTCTCAATCATATGGCTAATTTTTGGTTCGATAAATTGGCTGCTGTGATTCCCAATCATTTAACTGGTATTGATCCAGCTACTGTAGTGGCAGTGGATGAGATTAGCCAAGTCAAAGGTCGTGCGGTAGTTGCTAAACGCTTAAAGCCAATTTTGGTTGAGGCAGTAGTTCGTGGTTATTTAGCTGGTAGTGGCTGGAAAGACTACAAAGAAACTGGCAAGGTCTGCGGTATTGCTTTGCCGGAAGGCATGGAGAATGCCCAGAAATTACCTGAGCCTATTTTTACTCCTGCAGCTAAAGCGGAGTTTGGTCAGCATGATGAAAATATCTCATTTGAAAAAGTCATCGAACTCATTGGTGAAAAGTTAGCCAATCAAATTCGTGAAGTCAGTATTCGTTTGTACAAAGAGGCTTCTGAGTACGCTGCTACTCGTGGAATCATCATTGCCGATACCAAGTTTGAATTTGGACTTGATGCCAATGGACAATTGGTATTGATGGATGAGATCCTGACGGCTGACTCTTCACGTTTTTGGCCTGCGGAGACCTACTATGTAGGTTCAAACCCACCTTCTTATGACAAGCAGTTTGTGCGCGATTGGCTTGAAACTGCTATGGTGAATGGTAAGTTATGGCCTAAAACCGCTCCTGCGCCGCAATTGCCAGCGGATGTGATTGAAAAGACTGCCCAGAAGTATCGTGAAGCGCTTACCCGTCTTACTGAGACTTCTTGAGTCAGGGATAATAGAGCCCTTAATGGTTATAAGGCATTTGGAGAGGTAAATGAGCAAGAAGCCAATCGTCGGAATAGTGATGGGATCCAATTCAGATTGGGACACCATGCAGCACGCTGCTCAAATGCTTGAGCTATTTGGTATTGCGCATGAGGCAAAAGTACTCTCCGCACATCGCATGCCAGATGATATGTTTCAGTATGCAGAAAAAGCCCAAGCTAATGGCTTGCAGGCAATCATTGCTGGAGCAGGTGGTGCGGCCCATTTACCAGGCATGCTCGCATCAAAAACGATTGTTCCTGTTTATGGCGTACCTGTTGCCAGTAAATATTTGCGTGGTGAAGATTCTCTCTTCTCTATTGTGCAGATGCCTAAAGGTATTCCGGTTGCTACTTTTGCGATTGGTGAAGCTGGTGCAGCGAATGCTGCCTTGCATGTGATTGCTGGTTTAGCTTTGCATGATGCTGATTTAGCAAAGCGCTTAGAAGATTTCCGTGCCAAGCAGTCTGATACCGCGCGTTCAATGAATTTGCCGGGATATTAATTACATGGCAGATCGTATGGAACCCATTTTGCCGGGTTCGTATTTAGGAATTTTAGGTGGCGGTCAATTGGGGCGGATGTTTACTCAGGCCGCTCAAGCAATGGGCTACAAGGTTTGCGTGCTCGACCCTGGTTCTGATAGTCCCGCAGGCTCCATTGCCGAAAAATTTATTCAAGCGCAATACACTGACAGCGCCGCTTTAAAAGAGATGGCTGCATTGTGTTCATCAGTGAGCACTGAATTTGAAAATGTTCCAGCACAAGCCTTGGATGAGTTGGAATCCTTGGGTGTATTTGTGGCGCCACGCAGTAGCTGTGTTTCTCTTGCCCAAAATCGCATTGCTGAGAAAAATTTCTTAGCCACTTGGAAGTCAGAAACCAATATTGGTCCGGCTCCTAACTTTGTGATTGAGCATGAGGCTGATATTGCCCATACTCCAAAGGAGCTCTTTCCCGGAATCTTAAAGACTGCGCGCATGGGCTATGACGGTAAAGGTCAGGCGACTGTGTATAGCGCAGAAGAGTTAACTACTGCATGGAATGCGTTCGGGCGCGTACCTTGCGTTTTAGAAAAGCGCATGGAATTGGATTTTGAAGTGTCGGCTTTGGTAGTGCGTGGTTATGATGATGCTGTGGTGGCTTATCCGGTAGCCCAAAACATCCATCGCGATGGTATTTTGCATACCTCGACTGTGCCAGCCCCTTCACTGAAGCCTGCTCAAGAAAAGAAAATCATTGATGCAGCAAAGGCGCTCATTCGGAAGATCGATTACGTTGGTGTTCTTTGTGTGGAATTCTTTGTACTGAAGAACGGCGACATCGTCGCTAATGAAATCGCGCCACGCCCACATAACTCAGGCCACTACACCATGGATGCTTGTGTGAGCAGCCAGTTTGAGCAGCAGGTGAGAGCCATGGCTAGGCTGCCATTGGGTGATACCCGTCAGTTAGCGCCCGTATCCATGTTGAACTTATTGGGCGATCTTTGGTTTGAAGGTAGTGAAGACCAACCAAAAGAGCCTGCTTGGAATAAAGTACTCGCTCACCCCGATGCAAAGCTGCATCTATATGGCAAGTCTGCGCCACGCATTGGTAGAAAAATGGGTCACATTAACTGCTTAGGTGAAGCCCTCAATGAAGCTCGCCAAAATTGCGCAGCTGTTGCTACTGAATTAGGGATCGAGCCCTAGAAATGTCCGCAGACAGTAACCACTTGCAATCTACTGTAGTGATTAATGAGGCAGTACAAAGCTTGCGTGACGGTGGGTTGGTTGCCTTTCCTACTGAGACTGTTTATGGCTTGGGCGCGGATGCTAAAAATCCTGAAGCGATTAAGAAAATCTTTACCGCTAAGGGTCGTCCATCAAATCACCCTTTAATTGTTCACGTAGCTGCGCCAGATAAATTTGATCAAACTCAAGTTGACTGGGTTGCGCTCTTGGCGCCGTGGGTAAGAGATTTATCCGAGGAATCTTTAAAGCTCATTAATGTTTTTTGGCCGGGACCATTAACCTTGGTCTTCAAGAAAGATAAAAGTGTTTTAAATGAGCTGACTGGCGGCCAAGATACGGTAGCGATTCGGGCTCCTTCTCATCCTGTTGCTCAAGAGTTATTACGTAAATTTAAAGGCGGAGTTGTTGCGCCATCAGCCAACCGCTTTGGTAAGGTGTCTCCTACGAGTGCTGCAGACGTCCGTAATGAGTTCGAGGGTATGTTGGATTTAATGGTCCTAGATGGTGGCGATTGTGAAGTCGGGATCGAGTCAACCATTATTGATTTGTCATCTGGCGATAAGGCTGTTCTACTCAGACCCGGCGCGATCACTCCAAGTGAAATCTTTGCTAAGACAGGTGTGAAGGTTTATCAGCCTGGAGAAGTAAAAGGGAATGAAGCGGCCAATGAAGCGGCGGCAGATGTACCAAGGGTATCTGGAAGTCTCAAAGCCCATTACGCACCAACTACCCCTTTGCGCCTATATGCACCAGGTCGTGTCTTGGATGCCTTGAGTGAATATCCGGATATTAAATCGCGCGTCGCTGTAGCGGTATGGGATTCTGAGTCTTCTTTGGTTTTAGAGGACCATCCTTCAACAGATGTTGAAGAGGTGATTGTGTCTAGCGATCCAACCGCATTTGCTAGCAAGCTATATCGCACCTTGCGTGATTTAGATCAGCAAGGCTGGGATTTGATTTTGTTCCCTGAGCCGCCAGCGGGCGAGGAGTGGGATGGTGTTAGAGATCGTCTTCAGCGCGCATGCTTTGGTTCTGGCCCATCTTCAAGCAGCCACGACAGCAACTGATCGTGCGCCTCTAGACCCCTCCAGGCATTGGGGTGGTTGATGAATGAAGTCACTGCATACATCTTTCCGGATTTACTCATTACATAGCCTGAGATCGCTCGCACATCTGCAAGAGAGCCCGTTTTAATTCTGGCTTCTGGTTTTTTCTTGAGATGTAAAAACTTGCGCAGTTGAACCATCAGTCGATTGCGCATCGTGCCATCAGTGCCAGCAATTGGTAAACTGCTATAAAAAATATCACCTACCGGTAAATTGCGAGCAGTGAGCAAGAGCTGATTCATCTGACTTGCAGAGATTGCTTCATTGCGAGATAAGCCAGAACCATTCTCGATCACCAGGCCCTCAAAGTCCAAACCATTTTGTTTGAGCCAGCTCTGAATGACTAACTCACCATTGGCAGTGGTTGCAGGTTTGCCCATCTTATCTAGAGCCATAGTCAAAAGAACTTGGCGAGCCATGACGTTATTGGAGTACTTGTTGATGTCTACAACATCATCGGCAAGTTTGCTGCCTTCAAATTGCAATAGAAGTCGAGCGGCTAAAGGAACTGAGCCATCTTTGCCGATAGGAGCTTGTGCCCAGCTGCCACCAGCTAATTCCCAGGCAGCAGCAAATCCTTGCGTTAGAAAGGTGTTGGCATCAAGCGCAACAACGTTAAAGTTCACTCCCTTACAGGAGCTTGGGAACGCCCCAGAGAACTGTGCAGTTAAAGGCTGATCAGTATTGGTGACACCTTCCGGATCTAAATTAAAGCGGATATTGCTTTTCCAGTTATCGCATGAGCGATCAACCAACTGCATTTGGTTAGATACCTTTAGCTGGGAGAGGGGAGGGGTGTAACTAATGTCAATAAAATCCGCGGTGCGTGACTTACCTAGTTGAAACGACAGGGTTCTAAATGCATAGAGCAGAGGATCTGGCGGAACGTTGTATGCACGTAGAGCTTCGCCATCAATAGTGTTGTGCTCCATGACACTAGCTGCATAAGCACTACGATCAAAGAATAGATTGCCATCAATCTTCTGAATACCAAGACCCTGAAGGTCTTTCATCATCTTGGCTAGCTCTTCCGGAACGAGTTTTGGATCACCCGTACCTTGTAAATAGAGATTGCCTTTCAATACCCCCTGACGAATCACTCCATCTGTATAGACATTAGTGCGCCAACGATATTGCGGACCCAGGACATCTAAACCAGAAAGCGTTGTTAATAACTTCATCGTTGAAGCGGGGTTCATTGGATCGCCACCGCGCCAATCTAAAACTTTCTTAGCTACATTCTTTCCGGGGCGAGCAGGCTCGATCTCGACAACTGAAATGCTTACGGCATCAAGAGGTATTTGATTGCGCTCGAGGCTACTCGCTACGGATGGTGGAATTACTGGGGATGCAGTCTCGCCGGCAAAGGCTAAAGAACTAGCCGTCCAAAGGAGGATTGCGATAAAAGCGGATGGGCGAAGAAGAGAAAAACGCATCCCCCATAGGATAAACCCACCGCATCAAAGATTAAAGCTTTGCATATTGAGATTGATACCTAGTAATAATTAGATTTTGGTCCTCCAGTAATTGAATGAAGGTGGTAATTCGAGTATCTAAATTCTTCTCTTGCTCTAGGGCTTCGCATGCTCTAGTAAAGTATTCGGCATTGAGGAGCTGTGCCCCTCCTTTGACTTTATGAATCATACTTCTGAAGGCGTCTTCATCTACGGCTTCATTTCTCAGTGAAAGAAGGGTCTCATCATGCACCTTTTTAATTTCTTCCAGAATGACCAGAATGTACTCTGGGCTATTTCTGAGGAGATTTCCGAAGGCGTCAAATGAATACTCCTCCAGACCTCTGGTTTGAGTTGGAGGTCCAGTTAATTCTTCGACTTGGAAATAGCGAGTAAGCTCATTCTCTAAAGTCATGAGGCTTAATGGTTTGATCAGAACACCATTCATGCCAGCCTCCAAGAATTGATGACGCGAATCTAGTGCATAGATATCTGCCGTAATGCCGATGATGATGAGATCTTGATTGCCTGTATTGCGTATGTGCTTGGCAAGCTCTGAACCCTGCATGCCTGGAATAGACTGATCGGTTAGCAGAAGATCAAAATACTTTTGACTGATGAGATCCAGGGCTGTGGTGGCGTTATCGCAAACTGATACTTCAATACCCAGCGCCTGAAGTTGAAGAAAGATAATTTGGCGGCTTGCGGCATGATCTTCAACAACTAATGCTTGTAATGGACGCTCATTATTTTGAGCACACTTGGAGACAAGCTTTCTGGATATATTGCAATGTTCAGGTCTAGAGGCTCTGGTTGCAGCAATGCTGGTACGTGGGAATGCAACGCAAAAATGAATATTGCTACCAAAGCCAGGCGCGCTCTCAAAGTAGAGTTGGCTGTTCATGGAGGTAACTAAGTGATTGGTAATGGTTAGGCCAAGCCCAGTGCCATTCACTTGTTCGTTATTACCCGGAATTTGCTCAAAAGCTTGCAGTGCTAGGGTAATTTCTTCTGTACACATGCCAACACCGGTATCAATGACTCTGAATTCAATCAGTTGCCCCGCATGATCATCTGCAAGCACGCTGATAGAGAAGTAGATTTCGCCATGATCGGTGAACTTAATGGCGTTACTAATCAGGTTCTGCAGTATTTGGCGTAGACGTAAAGAATCTAACAACAAGACTTCTGCAATGCGTGGATCTTTTGAGGTATGTAGCTTGAGACTCTGTCTATGGGCCACGGTCGAGAATGCCGAACCGATGTCATCAATCAAAGCATTGAGATTGCAGGGCTCAATATTGAGCGTAAGCTTGCCTGCCTCTATCTTTGATAGATCCAAAACCTGGTTTAGGATTCCTAGAAGAGATTCTGCTGAAGAGTGCGCGCTCTTGAGTAAAGTTTTTTCATTTGTAGGTAGGGGGCTGCTAAGCAATAACTCCTGCACCCCTAAAATGGCATTCATGGGCGTGCGAATTTCATGGCTCATGGTGGCAAGGAAGGCAGACTTTGCGGCGTTTGCATTTTCTGCCTGCTCTTTCGATGAAATGAGTTCTTGAGCCTCTTCCTTTTGAAGTGATTGTTTCTGATGCATGCGCCAAAGCAAGGTAGAGCCTATCACTAGGATTGCCAAAGTGGAGAGCCAAGGTAAATGGTTGGGTGCAGATGGGTGGACTCTTTCAAAAGTAGATGCGTTGATGTTAAAAAGACCTCGTGATGCGATTGGATCTAGATTATTGAGAAAATGCTCAAGCACTCCATGCAAAGCTTCATCTTGATTGGAGATAAGCCAACGGTATTTGAAGGGCTCTCTTCTGTAAAGCCCATCAATTTGTAACTTATCTACGTTAAATTTCTGAATCAGTTGTTGCGCAAGACGAAGCGGTATGACAAGCGCCTCAATATCATTTTTGAGAAGATCAAATACTAATTTTTCTGCATGACCGGATACGCTAGCTTGGGGGTGATTGGGTATTGGCGGGTTTTCAAAGCCACGGTCAAAGTAGGCAATATTAATTGGCTCAATAGGCGTATCGTTTTTTGACCGTTTAGTCAGAATAGCGTCATGCCCCCAAAAGATTGCTTCTGATAAGGACCCAAACATCAGATACTCATTATCTATAGCGGGCGGATCAATGATGAAATCTACCTCTCCATTGGCTAGTTGCTCAAGCCCCTCCTGATCACTCTTTCGCCACGTCGGTAAAAACTCCTGTTGGGTAAATTCGCTGAGCTTTTTTAGAAGGCTATGAAAAACTCCAGACTCACCCTTTCCATTCACATCTAAGTAAGGCGCATATTTTTCATGAATACTAAAACGTACTATGGGATGAGCATCGATCCATCTTTGCTCTGCTGAATTCAGTAAGTTCGCATAGGTATTGTTTAATATCCCATTTAATAGGATAAAAAGGGCAATACGGGTGATGGACCGACGCATGCTCAATTAGCTTTCGATAATATTGTTCATGCGACAGAACAAAATCAAGTCTGCAATATTGTTAATGCCTAGTTTGTCAAAGACTCTGGTCTTATAAGTAGCTACTGTCTTATTGCTGATATGCAGCATTTCAGAGATCTGCTGATTGGAGTTACCTTTGCCCAGATATTTCATAACCTGTAACTCACGATCAGAAATTAGCGCAAGCTTATCGTTGTCACTTAATGAGCTATTGCCATTTTTGCCATGAGTGAAAAAGTTATAGCCTTGGGATATGGCAACGCAAGCAGCTAGGATGACATCTGCACCTGCAGTTTTGTTTACAAAACCATGCCCGCCTAATGAGCGTACTCTCCCGCCATAAACAGCCTCGTCCATGCTGGAAAGAACAAGCATTCGAACCTCGGGATACATTAATCCGATACGGCGTATGACATCAAAGCCATCCGTCTTGGGCATATCGAGATCCAGGATCACCATATTGGGGTTCACCTCCTTCATGGACCTAAGGCACTCCTCACCATTCTGGGCTTGCCCTGCGATCTCAAAAAGCAACTGGTCCTGCAACATACTTTTAAGAGCCATCAGCATTGCCGGATGGTCATCTACCAACATCACGCGTTTTCTCATTACTTGTCTCCGTTTTGGTTTGGGTGTGGATGAGGGTGCAGCGAAAAAATGGCTTTAGCGATACGACTATCGTTAATCTGCAGCATCTGATGGCGACTTACAGGCGACATCATGAGACCACCATAGGAATGGTCGACAATCAGAATGGAAGCGTTTTCTAAATCCTTTACTAACCCAATATTGCTGGCATAAAATTGTGTTGGTGAGTAGGGCGATTGTCTGAGTTGAGAAAGCACATTGCTTGCCAGCTCGCGTTCACGTATTTGACTCATATCGATATGAACGCCCTCTAATTGCATTTCCGTGATCCACTGCAACTCTTCAATGCTTCCGGTGAATTTCAGAAAATGTAGCAAGATGCCAAGCCGTCGTAAACGCAGTAACCCTTCTTTACAAGCATCGGCGATGTCAGGCTCAGGAATTGTTTGAATGCCAATACTTACCAAGCCCACTGGTAGGCGTGAGTTCAGAATGAGTTCACTCATTGCATCCACGTAGCGGCTTGAGGCTATGGCATGTGTTGGTATTGGCAAAATGCCAGGAATAAAGCGACCACTGCGATACCAATATGCGATGGTGTCTAAGCCTTCCATAAAAAGGCGCAGCAATTGCATGTCAGAGGCAGTCAGTAATGGTCTAAATAAAGATCCTGTCAGTTTGGTTCCCTTGCAGTTAAAAATGGGTTCATAACTAATCGCTTGTCGTTTAGACCAGGATTGGTGTTCTTCAAGGGCTTGGTTACTAAGTCCAAGCCAGGGGTCGCCACAGGCGTCTCGTACTTCTTGGAAGGGTTTGTTCTTCCATGCCTTTACAAGCGTGTACAGCCGGGATTTCGGGCTCATCAGCATTCTCCAGTCGGTGGCTATCCAGTCTAGGCAGGACGGATTGGAGCGGTAAGGGCTTTAGGCTGATTTATCTGTAGGAATCGGCCTACCAGCCTGTCCCCATTATAAAAATAGGCTAAATCTGACGATATCCATTTATCTCAGAAATCAATGACTATATAAATCAATAAGTTACAAATTTTTAGCCAGCTATCTCGAGAATGATTCTTCAAGAATCTTGGGAATTACCCCTGAATTCGTCAAATATCTTGGAAATATTGCAGCTTGACGTTTCATAGTGATACACATAAAATGTGTATCACTAATAAAAACACATTAAACGAGTATGACTAATAAAACTCCTTATCACCAATTGGGTAGCCGGATCCAAGAACTTAGACTTGCGCGAGGACTAAATTCCCAAGGAGAGTTGGCCGCATTGCTTAAAACTGTAAAGCAACAAAGCATCAGCCGATGGGAAAAGGGGGCATCACGACCAAGGCAGGGAGATTTGGAATTATTAGCGATGGCTATTGAGGCTGATGTAAATGAATTAAAAGTATTGGCGGGTTATTCAAGCAGGCCAATTGCCAATACTAGTTTTGATCAACCATTTCCGATTGATTTGCTACCACCTGATATTTTTGAGAGATTCTGCCATCATTTTTTATATCTCCTGCATCCAACAGCAAAATCAGTTTATAGATTTGGTGCAACAGGGCACAAGCAGGATGGAATTGACCTTGAGGTTCTCTTGGGGGATGAGACCTATACCTATCAATGCAAAAGGCGCGAAGAGTTCGGCCCGGCACAAGTTAAAAAAGCGGTAGAAGAGCACAATCGTGAAGCTCAAAAAAATATACTCTTACTTACTCGAATTGCTAGCCCAAAATCCCGAGATGAAATAAAGAAGTATGTTGGTTGGGAGTTATGGGATAAGGAAGATATTTCATTAAGAATTCGTCAACTAGCCAAGGTTGAGCAAATTCGTCTTGTAGATATATTCTTCCCGGGCCAGCGGCAGGCGCTACTTGGGGAGACGGAGGCGGGGCCTTGGGTAAATGTCGATGATTTCTTTGAGCCATTTTTGGCTGATGACAGCATTTTCAATCATAAGTGGCAACTGATCGGACGAGAGCAGGAACTTGCAAGCCTTGACTCTTGCTTGATGGATGAAAGTATTAAAGCAATTTTAATCACCGGGTCTGGTGGTTCAGGCAAGTCACGTCTGCTGTATCAGGCTTTAAGCGCCTTTCTAGAAAAAAAACAAGATGTTATGACAAAGGTTTTGTCGATAGGTGAAGAGTTAACAAGCAAGCATTTAGAGAGTTTAGGTGTAGGAAGAAAGCTTCTAGTTGTCGATGATGCACATGATCGCGAAGATTTACCTATTTTGTTTAAATATGTAGCTAATCCAAAAAATCAGGCAAAGTTAGTTTTATCGTTAAGATCCTATGGATATGAGCGTATAAGTTTGCATGCGGCCAATGTATCTCTTCAGCCTCCCCACGCTATTCGGATTGATCTTAAGTCGCTTACTCTTAAGGAATCAGTTTTACTTGCTCAAGAAGTTCTTCATGGAAGCTCTGGGCCAATCGAGACAGCAGAGCAAATTGCTAAATTCACTTTAGATTGCCCCTTGGCTACGGTATTGGGAGCGCAAATCGTTTCCAGGGAAAAAATAAAACCAGAGTTTCTGAATATTGAATCTACATTTAGAACAACGATACTTGCCAAATTTCAAGATGTAATTACATATGGCCTGGCTAACGAAAGCGGCAGAGATAAAGATAGGCTCGATTGCATTCTTAGGATATTGGCTTTAGTGCAACCATTTAATCCAAGCGATTCACAATTACTCGAATTGATTGAAAAAATTGAAGATATATCCATTGCCGATAGCAATAAATATATCGGCATGCTTATAAAAGGAGGAATTCTTTTTAAGCGTGGACAAAAATATCGACTGGCCCCCGATCTTTTGGCTGACTACATCATTGAACAGAGCTGCGTAAAGGTCAACGGAGATTCTACGGGCTATGCTGAAAAAGTATTTTCAGAGGCACCGGTTGCTCTCATTGAGCATATCTTGATGAATTTAGGAAAGCTTGATTGGCGAAGAACAAGTGGCGATACGAGCAATAGTGGATTGCTTGACGATATGTGGAGAATGCTCGATCCAACAGGCGAATATGGCGATCTGCATTTGAGAGCCATGATATCTGTAGCTTATTACCAGCCAGAAAGAGCGCTAAGGTTTGCTGAAGAATGTATTCGTGATGGTCGTGAAATTAGAGATTTACCTGAGTTGATTAAGTATGCCGCCTACAATTTCGAATTTGTAGAGCGCGCATGTGCATGTTTGTGGGAGTTGGGCTCGAAGGATCCTCGAAAAATTAATCAACATCCGCAACATTCGATTCGAATTCTTAAAGAATTATGTTCGGTAGAACCTAATAAGCCAGTTGATTACAACCAAAAAATAGTTAATTTTTCTATTTCGTTATTGGATAATCCAAATGCATGGGCGGGTTCTTATACCCCGTATGATGTGCTTCAGGGAATACTTCAAACTGAAGGTCATACTACGAGTTCGAATGGAAGAGAGATTTCATTTGGCCCCTTTCAGGTCAAGCAAGTAGCGGTTAAAGAGCTAAGGCAGTTGGTGATTGGTGCAGCAATATTTAGACTAAATCATTCAAATATAAAAATAGCCATTCACTCTGCGGCCGCCCTGCATCATGCGCTTCGCTATCCAATGGGACAGTTTGGATCGCAGGTCTCTGATGAAGAGTATGGGCAGTGGACTAAAGAATTTGTTGATACTCTTAAAAACATCAAAGATAAGGTTGCGAATTCTGAGATTAATTCTCTTGTATGGCTTGAGCTTCAAAATGCTATTTCTTGGCACTCTAGGTATTCCCAAACAAAAACCAAGTTAGTGGCTAAAAAAATAATGGAATTAGTGCCATCGTCTATTGACTATCGCCTAACGCGTTCACTGATGGATGGATATGGTCGAATGCTGGAGGAGTACGACGTTGAAAAATACGAGGAATTAGTTCAGAAGACGGTTAAATCTGTAAGTAACGAATTAATTTCTTTGTACCCAGAAGCCGAGCAGCTTCATTTACAGATTGAAAAAAAACTAAAAGAAATTAATGAAAATAAGCCTAATCAAGCTGTAGCCCCTTACCATCTAATTTCTGAGTGTATAGCTGGGATGCCAAAATTGGGTTTAATAATTATTGAATCCGGGCTGAAAGACCCCACCCAAAAAACAGCGGCATTTATTCATATAGCGTTAATCCAGGCCTATAAGGTAGATGTAAATGACGGCAGATCTTTGTTGTTGAAGTTATTTAATTCAACTCACGAAAATTTGAGGCGGGGTGTTGCAAGTGCAATAGGAGAAATTTTAAATAATCATGATCTCCCGCCGGAAGAATTGGATATTTTGCATAAACTGCTTGCCTCTGCAGATCAGTATGAGGTGTTGATCTCATTAAGGGCCATTCGGCAAGTTGCACAAGTCAATGCAGTGGAAGCAAAAAGTTTAATTTTGAGTGTGAATTTAAACAATTCAGTGAAAATTGCTGACGAAGTTTGTAGTTTATTTCACGAAAATGGTAGCTTGCCTGCCGATAGGCTGGATGAAGTATTTGTAATGAAGTTTCTTGAAAAAATTCTCATCCTTCCAAACGTAAGTGAATTTTGGCTTGAATACTTCCTTTCTGCTTGTTCGGAAAAGTATCCCAGAGAAACATTAGGCTTTTTTATGCGTCGGGTTGAGTATGCTCAGTCAACAGGGGACTATTCATTTCGACCATGTAACTATGGACCATATATTCACACACCTCTTAAATTCAGAATGTCTGAAGAGTGCGATTATTTAATGCGGACACTATGGAGATGGTCTCGTGAGAATTATGAAAAAGATGCAAAGTTTCAATATTTTTCTTCACATGTATTCTTGCCAATTTTCTCGCCGATTGATGATTCTGTAGTTTCCTTTTTAAGGGAAAAATTAAATGGAGACGAACTCGATATTCAGCTCATTGGAAAATTTTTAAGGGATGCGCCTTCAAACTTTTCAATAGTTAATTACAGCTTTATTGTGGATTTGTTAACGGCAGCTAAATCTTTTGGAAAGAAGGTTTTGGATCAAATAACAAATGAACTGTACTGTGCGGCCGTGAGTGGATTAAAGCAGGGTATAGCAGGAGTCCCATTCGAAAGGGATGTTGAGGTTAGAGATCTTTCCAAGCAGATGCTGGAAAACTTACCTCAATTTTCTCCAGCCTACCGTCTTTACAGCTTAATAAATAAAGATGCTGAAAGAAATATTTCAGATTCTCTCGGGGATGCCGAAAATTATGAAGAGTAAAGTTATCTCATGTATTGATGCTGACCAACTAAATAATTATCAGTCTTATAGAAAAGCTACACTAAATTTTTATATGAAAGATTGATAGCCGGTGATGTATATAGAGTTTTATCATAATCAACATTTAAAGTATAAAAACTAATGAATGATCAAAAGCCTTCCGAGAAAATGCAAGTAGGCCCCCCATCCTCTTCTCAAGAGGGGTTTGCTGAGGTACGAGTGACAAATTTATCAGTTGCAAATCTAAGTCCTCAGATCGCCTCCAAATCGAGCAAGACTATACGTTGGACAAAGCTTCGTTCAATTGAAATTAAAAATTTCAAAGCGATTGACTCTATTGATCTCCCACTTTCAGATGTCACAATATTGGTAGGGCCAAATGGCTCTGGGAAATCTTCAGTATTGCAAGCTATACATTGGGCAGCGCGTGCAGCAAGTTATATTCCCCCAAGGAAGCAATCAGAGGTTATCAACTTTGAAAGATTGGATTACTCCCCATCAAGTGATCCATTAAAAATGGCACATAAAAAAGAATTGTCATCTGACAGGGGGACGGCCCCTACTGTCGTGACTTTTAATCACCTGTTGCCTGAGGATGGCACACCACTAGCAGCAAATATTAAGATCTGGGCGGCTCGCAATCGCGGGGGAATTGCTGTTCATATAGATGGCGGTGTAGCTGTAAGCCCATTTAAACAGCGTGATGATGTTATTACCGCCTATATCCCTGGGCTTGCTGGCTTGTCAGAGCGAGAAACTATCTTGGTGCAACCACTTCTTAGGCGTCAAGCTGCCAGTGGTGATGCAGGCGGTGTTTTAAGAAATGTTCTTTTTAATATTGCCAGTCAACAGCCGGGTGAATTGGATAGTGAACCAGCAAAGGCACGCGTTAAAAGATTAAATGAATTGGTACAAATTATTCATCCAAATGTACGCCTTGAGGTAGGTTTTGATGATCGTGAAGATATCAATATTCGCGCACTTTTTGAGGACAAGCTTCTTTCTGGTTTGAAGCGTCCATTGGAGACTGCTGCTACAGGTGTTCTACAGGTAATTCAAATTTTTGCGTACCTTATATTATTTCGCCCAAAATTACTTCTTATTGATGAGCCGGATGCCCACTTACACCCAGATAAGCAAGAGCGTCTTATAGAAGCGCTTGAGCAAGCTGCAGCCGAATTTAATGTGCAGGCAGTTTTAACCACGCATAGTCCACACATTGTTCGGGCCGCCTCTCCAAATGCGAACTTAGTTTGGGTTAAAGATGGTCAAATTGTTGAGCATGAGGATGATGCAATTAGAGCGCTCCTGGGTTGGGGTGGGCTTGATAAAAGAATTTTATTTTTTGTAGAGGATGAGGATGATCAACCCATCCGAGCAATTTTGCGCCAATGGCCTCACTTATACAGACAAATAGCCATTTGTCGATGTTTTGGCGTAGATAATTTACCGCGTAATGCGCTATTAGATGGGTTGATTGGTGATAATGCGTTCGGAATTAATGCATTGATACATAGAGATCGAGATTTTATGATCGATGCTGAGTGCAAGATGTGGAGGGGGCGATATAAAGCAGAAAGAACGACTGCCTGGATAACCGAGTATGTGGATGTAGAGGGTTATTTTTGTCAACCTAAATACTTGGCCGCCCTATACGGGATTACCGAAGAAATAGCAGTCGCCTGGATTAAGGATGGGGTGTCGCGGTGCATAAAGGATGCTAAAAATACTTTTTACGATAAGCGCAAAGTCATAAACAGGATGTTGTATGAGAATGGAGGTAGTCCAGCAACGGATGAGCTTTGGATGGGTAACGGCGAGACTTCTAAAAATACCGTTCTTGGAAAAACTCTACATAAAGCACTCAAGGTAGTTGCTAAAGAAAATAATTTTAGCGATAAGTTGCTTGATAGATTTACCATCCCGGAAAATTTTGAAACAGCACCAGACTTGAAAAGCATCTTGGAGGATATTCTGAATCAAGGCAAGTAGGTATTTTAAATTACTTCAGTTGCCTTACTGATCTACCAATATCCAAGAAATAATTGGGTTCAAGGGGGGGATTAACATCCCTGATCATTGGATGGCTTTTCAGATGACGCTTAATTTTTAACCTCCAGGTACGCGCAGTCCATTTGAATTCTTTTTTTCGGCTTCTAGCCTGTTTATAGAAGAGGGGCTCAAGGCCTTGAATCTTTTTATTAAACCAAACATTTCTTTTGTAGAATGCGGCAACTACTAATTCACTGGTCTCTATGAAGTACTTACTCTTTTTATCCATTGCTTCATATAGGACGCCCTGAAAAAACGCGGGACTAACTTTTGACAACTGCGTTCCACATGATGGGCAATTCGCCAGGGATTCAAGGGGCCTTTCATCTGATGCCTTTGCAAATAAGTTTACGGGAAGAATGATGGGGCTTCTGCAGTGGTTGCAATCGTCCTCTAGTAGGCACTTATGAATTGGGCAGCTAACACAGAGCTTGAGGCGCCATTCCATTCGAAAGTAGGGTATTTCATCTTCCTGTAAACATAATGGGCAAAATCGAGACCTTCTTTTTCTTCCATAGCGCATTACATAAAATTTTGCACAGAAATCATACATTCGTAATGACCTAGAAATGGTTCGTTGATTCCTGAAGTCAGAAGCTAATAAGTTTACTTTCTTTGCAATTGAATCGATATCCAATCTCCAAAATCGAAAATCAAAATCAAAATGCAGTTTTAATTCTAAAAATTCCAGCATCGCTGTAATCGAAACGCCTTGACTTAGGCTTGTCCGACTTAACCAAGAGCAAATAGATTCCCTTGGAAGAGGGGGCGGCACATTGCATAGGGCTGAGTAATTTTTCATGGCAGTTAGTCAAATAATCGTTGTTGTGAAAGATGGCCTTTGGCACTATCAAAATGCGTCAGGGGTTCATAGGCATAAAGTTGCTTTAGTAAATAAAGCGCACTTTCCTTATCGGCAGTGGTGAGCGGATAAAAAGCCAACCTCTCTAAAAAGGGTTGATAAACCAAGGTACTTAGCTCCGAAAGGATGGGGGGATCTAAGAAGCCCTCAATTCGTAAAGCAGCGCGTTTAAGTAAATCGCGCCAAAATTGGCTTGTACATTTCCCCCATGGATAGCTAGAAGAGATGGCTTCATGCGAAGTCTGGCAAATACCAAATGCTTTGATGATTCGAAGTGCTCCATCCATTGAAAGATGCCTCATCCAAGGTGGGGCTTGGCTAAGCTCTGGCAATCTATTGATCATCAAGGGTTTTAATGCCCAACTTGCAAGATTGAGCTCTGCCTGGCTAGGCCTATCTGATGCATTTGCTGGGCTTGAAAAAATCCTGCCACATTGGCAAATATCAATCGTAGGCCGATCCCATCGAATAGGCTTTTTGCAATGTTCGCAATGATCAATTAGATATACCCCATGCTCAATGCAAATGGGAATTGGTCCAAATTCCCAGCATCTAGAGATGTAACCTTTTTGATGAATACAGCTTGGGCAAATTTGAGGACTTCGAAATCGGTAGAGATCTCGAAAGAGGAGTTGTTGGCCATACACCAGCATTCCTCCTTCCTTGGCATTGCCAAACGTTTGCATGAGTATCGGCTTGAGCTGCTCGTGCTCTAACCCCGTGAGGTAAGAAAGCACGATGGCATCTCGCGTATCAGGTAATCGTGGCCCTCGAATGCCCAGCACCTTTTTTAGCCATCGAAATGGCAAATGATTGGTGCCAAGCCATCTCAAGAGATAGCCAAGCCCCGATTCATCTTCAAGACATTCAATTTGTATTGGGGGCGGTGTGAGTTCACTGTGTAAATGGATTGGCATACTCATTACCCTCCCCATAAATACGCTCATGAGCCAGATGAAAGGTCGATTTCATGATCACCTGATCTTGACTATCGACACTAATGAGGACTACTTCGGTAATGAGTCGTTTTAGATTGCGAAGATTGCCACCTGTTGCCGCATGAATAAGCGCGCCATAATTCTCAGTAAGAATGATCCCCAGATCAAACTGCTTGGATTGATTAACAAAGGCCTTGAGTAAGCCATACCACTCCGGTGTGAGCGTCTCGTAGTTTGAGAGTTCAATACGAGTGCTCACACGAGAGGCTAAGTGTGGATCTAGCCTCTCAAGATCATCTAACTCTTCGGTACCCATTAAAAAGAGTCCTACTCCAGTGACATCCATGATGTGGTGCAATAAATCGGTGACATCGTTCTGACTATTTTTGGCATAGCGTTTGGATTTGGAGAATGCCATGTGGTGGCTTTCATCAATTGCGAGGATGCGCGTTCCCTTTTGGCGAATAATGTCGCATAAGACTTGCGTCTTAATATCAATCGCTTTAATTGAGGTCGTGGCAAAGGGGTAGTTATAGGCAACTAATAAATTGCGAACAAGCTGGTGCCTGGTGGGGGAGGCATCTAAGCGCGTCATAACAATGCCTAGACCCTCTTTGAAGAGAGTGGTCTTAGGTAGGGTCCTGGCAAAGTAATTGACTAGCGATGTTTTGCCTGACCCAGTGGGCCCAATAATCCGAATGCCTTGCGGCAAATTTAGCTCATGAGCCAATTGATAGATGCGATCTAATGCTTGGATCCCTTGAGCAAACCGAGTATGGTTCACCATGATGTGATCAATGGTTATGCCAATTTTTAGTGCTGCCTTTGAATACATGAAGATACGTCTTTGTAGCTCACGTTTTTCGGTTTGTTCAATCTCGTTTTCAGTTGTGGTTAGTAAATGTTTTTTCATGATTATTTATTTGATTAGTAGAGGGTGAATCCGTCAAAATCGGGAATTTCCTCGAGAGTGACTTTGGCTTCAGGAATGATCAGGGTAGGTTGGGCCGGCTTGTACTGGACATCAGTAATGATTTCCTGATCAGGCATCCAAATCTTGCTAGACGACAGCCCTTGGTTTTGCACGGCCTTTTTATAGTCGAGCTTCTTGTGGTCTTTAATCAGCCGGCTTTGCCACATCTCTTGCATTTCTGCTCGAGCCATATCAAGCTGTTCCTGACCACGAATTTCTTTGAAATGTTCCCTAGCAAATGCGCGAATGTTTCTATGCTGCACATACGACAATTGATTGGCGTAATGAGGAGTGCGTGAGGGCACTAGAACCCAATTAGCGTGATCTAAAGGATGCTGCACATAGAGCATATGCAGGTCATCCGGATCCCATTTAACTAGCGTCTTAAATTTAGGACCCACCTCTTTTTTCATTTGAAAGAGTTCAGGACAGGAGTACGAAAGCCCCATTAATTCAATTCCGCCGCTATTGACCGTCAAGTATCTAGACATAGCAGCAATGCGATTGAGCACCTCTAGACTTCCTAGAAACCTAGGTGGTGGAATTTGCTCTAAGCTTTCCCCAAATAAATCAAAAGAGCGACTTAACTTATGTTTATTGATATGAAAGGGGTGGATGTCCACTGCCCATTTGAGGATCGTTTCGCAAAAAATACTAAAAGGAATGCCAGCATCCTTTTTGGGGTCTGGAAAGCGAACGTTGGGAATAGGCTTGTTTACACGTCCTGATGGAAGATGCAAAAAATCTAAATCACGAAAGACTCTTTCGACTCCAGCTTTTGACCAGGGTGTTCGTACGCGGCAATATTCCAGAATGAGTTGCAACTCCCAAGCGACCTGTCGAAATTGTGGTGAATGAAACTCTAGTCCGTTGTCCACTGCAACTTCTTCAGGGATGCCGCAGCCCAACCAAGGATTGGTAAGGTAGGCCGCATGTTGGGTGTACATCTCTTTGGGTTGAATTGCGACCTTTAGAGCTTTTAGAGTGGAGCTAAGGCTAGGTCCATCAAAGCTGACATGGAGTCCAACGATATAGCTCGAGTAACGATCAACCACCAAAGTGAGGGTGGGCCTTCCAAGCGGCAATCCCGTGCGATCGCAGATCAGCACCCAATTGAGAGTGGTGTGATCGATTTCATAGCGCTGCATTGCGCGGCAAATGGGATTTTCCCCAAAGGGAGTTCTAAATTTCACACGCGCATATAGATCTCCATACCTAGCCTTAGTTGCAAAATAGGGCTCCACTTCTTTTGAGCGTCGGTTAATCGTCGATGCGCTGACCTTGGATTCTTCCTCGGTGAGCTTGCCTTGCGCTACGAGTTTTTTAAGCTCTAAGCGAATGATGGAGCCGACATTCTCAAGAGAGTTTCGCGCGCGAGTGAAGTAGTGTTTATGCAAACATTTGTAAATAAACTCTTCAACTAGTGGATGCGTGAAGCGAGTCTTCGCGCGATAAAGGTATCTGGAGACTAAAGCTGCTGGATTTAAATCATTTAACTCAAAGATTCGCATCCAGGTCATCACCGTATTGGGAGCGGGTGGCGAGGTATCTTTAATTCTTTCAGCAACCACAGGAATTTGCTCAGCAATTCGTTTTTTCTCCCCGCGATTAATGCCAAGACGCCTCATCCAGCCTAGATAGTCCATTTTTCTACCTAAATCATCTTGGTAATGCATAGGAAGATCCGATAAGCTCATTGGCGGCGTAACTGATGCTGGCAACTTTGGATCAAAACCTGGTCGTAGAACCAGCGCTTTTCCTTCTTGCACATCATGAACCGCTTGAGCAATCGTCAGGGTCTTGGTGTGCCGGGTAATCTGGTCTTCAAATTGAACCTGTCCACCATCAAGCTGCCTGAGAAACTGGTAGATCCGATCCCCATAGCGCAAAGTTAAACCAAGTTGAAAAGTAATTAAGTCCATGTGTGACTCCTGAAATAGGTTTTGTAATAAAAAGTTCTGAGATAGGTGTTACCGCAGTAACAAAGATTTTTCGAGTAGCTATGAGATGCAAAAGATCTTCAGTTGAGCATTGCGCTTGAGTCTGGAGATGGGTAAATGAAATTGCATTGCCCTCAATTTCTTGTAGCTTGTTCAAAATCGTTTTTTGAAATTGCGGATCAACTTGCCAATTGACGTAGCGAAGAATTTCTTTGACGTGCTTTTCTTTTTCGTCTGAATACAGCTGCGTTTCATCGGCAGTCATGAATGAAAAATTACGATTACTTAAGATTTCATTAATTTGGTTAAAGCGCCTCTCCAGTTTTCCGATTCGCTCGAGGATCTTGATTTCAATCACCACGAAGCTTCCATCCTCTAGCTCAATTAAGTAATCCGGTGTGTAGTGCCTTTTCTTGGTTGGATCTAAATTGACCTTAAAAGGTTGGGCAACAATGCGCCTGACTCCTGGGCAAAGTAGGCACAGCTGAACAAAGGCTCGCTCTAGCTGGGATTCATAAACAATCGGCTTGGACTGAAAATAGGGGCTATTAATCATTCCCACTGTTCTGTGGGGTGAGCGCGTAATAACCTGGCGCGTAGAATTGACAATCATTAAATTTCTCCTTAAAAATTAGGCAAAGCACGGCCAGATCGCCTTAGTTGCCTAAAATTTAGGCAAAGCAATCCCTATTCTTGACTTCACTTTTTTGTTTGGAGATAATTCGAAGTGTCGAGCTTACAAACTAAGTTCCTCACGAAAGTGGGGCAAAGAGGCCGTGCTACTGTTAAAAGTGGTGCGGTTTTTTTGCTTCTATAGGCTTCCTTTCTTGTTGGGCATTCGCCCTTTTGCATTCAAAAAATCAATAGGCTTTAATTTCGCAATAACGAAATTGCCCCTCAACAGTATGTAAATAAAGGCTATAAGACATTTCTTTACAATATAAAAATAATTTGTTAATCTTATACAGTTAGCAACAAATAGTGCTTTAAATAGCTATATTTAGTAAAAAATATTATTATTTTAACGTGAAAACTGACGCCACTACCCCTAAAAAACCTGAATTCTTGATTCAAGAAGGTTGGGGGGTGCGCTTAAGGCGGGAGAGAAAGCGTCTTGCATACACCCAGGCGGAAATAGCCAAGCTCTCTGGGGTGAGCGTGGTTACCTATCAGCAATACGAGCGGGAAGAGTTTGAGCCCCGATTGGGCTACTTAAATCAGTTGGACAGGTTAGAGTTGAATATGCGCTTTATTTTGTTTGGTGAGGAAATTGAGCGGGGATCTCAAAAAACATTAATTGAGTCTAGAGTGGCAGCCCTTAAGGCGTTTAAGGCAATGGAGGATTATGTTGCTCGACTGGGCCGGGAAAATATTTCATCCGAGGAAAAATTTGCAATGTTTGAGGTCTTAAGATCTCAGGCCACACCTCAGGTGTGGGTGTAGGTAGAAAGTTGCTAATTATGAGAGTGGTATAAATAATGATTAAAAAGCAGGAGACAGTCCTGAGTTTAAAGTCGCTAGTGCGCAAAATCGTGAAGGTAAGGGGCTCTCGAGTCAAAAATGAAAAACATGATCTAAAGAAGAATCCACCAATTATTTTTTCATTCTTTGCTGGGGCTGGATTTCTTGATTTAGGTTTTGAGGAGGTCGGTTTTGAAATTGGATATGTGAATGAATTTCATGGCCCATTCCTTCAGGCATACAAGCATGCAAGACAGGTGATGGGTATCAAATCACCATCCTATGGATACTTTGATGGAAGCATTACGGAATGCTTGTCCGGGTCTCGGCTTAATGATTTGTCTACTTTTGTGTTGAATGCAAAAGAAAGTGGGAGGCTTGTTGGTTTCATTGGTGGTCCACCATGCCCTGATTTTTCAGTGGGCGGAAAAAATAGAGGTCAGTATGGTGAAAATGGCAAGCTATCCAAAACTTACATTGATTTAATTTGCAAGCAAAAGCCAGATTTTTTTGTATTTGAAAATGTTAAGGGGCTATACAGAACCATTCGACATCGTGAGTTTTTTGATTCTTTAAAAGCACAGCTTAAAAAAGCGGGCTACACGTGCACGGAACGATTAATTAATTCAATTGAATATGGTGCGCCACAAGATCGTGAGCGAATAATTCTGTTTGGCGTCTTGAATTGTAAAAATGGTGATATTGAAAAGTTTGACTGGTTAAAGTCTACGAAATATGACGCTGAAGACTTGCAGAAATATAATTGGCCCGAGGCTCAATCTATTGCAAAAACTAGAAAAAAGCCCGCCAATGTTCCGGAACAACTTACTTTGCAATATTGGTTTGATAAAAATGAAGTAACAAAACATGCAAATGCAGGCCACCAATTTAAGCCTAGGGCGGGATTGGCAAAATTTGAAATTTTGGATGAAGGTGATGTGAGTAAGAAGTCATATAAACGACTCCATCGCTGGCGATACTCTCCAACTGCTGCTTATGGGAATAATGAAGTTCACATACATCCATATTTGCCTCGTAGAATATCTGTTGCAGAGGCATTGGCTATTCAATCTTTGCCTAAAGAATTTGAGCTTCCGCCAGATATGACGTTAAGTAATATGTTTAAGACCATTGGTAATGGGGTGCCATTTTTAGCGGCCAAAGGATTGGCCCAAACAATTTTAGATTTCTTAATGGAAATTAAAAAATGAAAATAACAGCCGCGAATATTGTCAAAGCTATTATGGGGTTGCCTAAAGATCAATGGTATGAGTACATAAGCAGCACAACGCGTACTCAAGTCAGGGTTGTTTCGAGTGCTGGGCCTGAGGGTCCAATCATTGTAGAAAGAAGAAATCCAACTACTGGGGCACACCCAACAAGGGCAACGCTATCGTCGGCAATGATTTGGAGGATTGCAAATGCATATGCACCCAATATCCCAATAAATTTTGACCGTGTATTGGCTGGTAGCTATAACACTAGATCCTTACTGGAAGCGCTCCTGGCGCATACTCCAGAATTCTATTGGTGCACTCCTGGAAGAATTGAGCTTATTAACAATTCATCTGAAATTAAGAAGGGGCATAAGCATATTATTTGGATGCCGAATACGCCGCATGAAAATGGAGTTTTAGTTGAGAGCAGCGTGGGGAGCGATCAAGCTATCTCAGAAATACCTACTCAGACTGTTACTTATGATTCCCTTGCAATTACCAGGCAGTGTCTGCCTGCAGAAATGGATATTGATGTAAAGCGTAGACATCTGCAAATTCAAATTGCTTTGATTGAGATTGGTGTTCAGTTAGGATTTAGAACATGGATTGCCCACAATGATAAAGGTTTTCTCTATGGAAAAAAACGTGTTGGTGAGTTAGAGGGGGTGATTTCTAGTCTATCGGATGAAAAGGTTTTGGCAGCCTATGACGATGCAAGGTCGGCTGCAAACTTAATAGACTGTATTTGGTTCAAGAATGGAAGATTGATGCCGGCGGTAATGGAGGTTGAGCACAGCACTGGTGTTACATCGGGCCTAACGAGAATGAAGAAATTTCAAGATTTGGCCCCACGTCTTGCCGATATTAGGTGGGTTATTGTCGCCGCCGATGAAGATCGCGACGATGTAATTCGCAAGGCTAGCGCCGCCCAATTCCAATCCTTAAATACTAAATTCTTCTCCTATTCAGGGGTGGAGGAGTTATATAGCTTATGTAAAAGGCGGAATCTTTCGGGGGCGGCTGTAAATGAAGTTTTTCTCGATTGCTTTATGGAGCCCTGTGTTCATAACCAAATAAAAGTAACAGGCACCTCGGGAGCTTCTTTAAATTAATTCATTACTGCGTAAAGCTTCCTCGAGTTCGCAGAAACCTTCATATATCTTTAAAGCCTCTTGCCTAAGAACGCTTGGCGATTGCAGTGTTTTACTCATAGGTCTAGCCTCTTCAAAGTGAGTATGGGCATGACTATTTCTAGGTTTTACAAGGGAATTGATCGCTGCAATCATTGGTAAGTATTTCAATCCGGTCGATGAGAGGTTGCTGTGAACTTCCTTATATTTATTGAGTCCAATAACTAGAGAAATTAAATTTTTAAAGTTACCCACCTTAAAATGGTGGTTATCTTCAATTTTTTGGGCAATCCACTCTATTTCTTCGTCATCTAGTAATTTCTGGGCGCAGCCTTTAACGATTGCGTCTTGAGCCTCTTCAATCCAGCCGCAAAGCTCTAGGAGGGCATGTTTTGAGTGTAACAAAGAAGCTTTTGTAGGGGCATCCGTATAGAGCCGTTCAAGAAGCTCAAGTGACTCAAGTAATTCGGAATTTTGGAGCATGGACTCAATGCGCAAATGCTGTTATCGAGGAAACTATTCTGCCCTTCACCTTATCTACTCTGGATGTGCTCTCGCTCAGCGCTTTGCCGTGTAGCAATTCAATTCCCTCAAAACTCTTGACGCATTCTAGTAGTTGATTAGCATCGAATTTTTCTACGGTTGAAATATTGGACAGTATCCCAACAGCTAATGCCTCTAATTGGGTGAAACCCAGTTTTTTATTTTCCATAATCGGGATGACTTTATTCACAATAATTTGACTTACTTTAATTAAGTTAGCCTCAAAGGCATCTAGTTTGCTTTTTTCAGCGTTTCGATTTTTGTACATAAAATCATTCAAAAAGGCTGCCAGGTTGCCTCCATAGCTTTCTCTTGACTCCGAAAATGCCATGATTCGAAGAATTAATTCGACAGCTCTAAATCGATCTTTTTTGCCGTTTATGAATCGGTATATTCCTCGCCAATCTGCTTGCTTCTCAATTGCGATTAATTTTTCATTTAAATTGCCAGAGTAAATGCAGTTTCGAATTTCTTGATTGTTTAGTTTTACCCCTCCCGAATTCAGTCGATGGAATATCTTAAATAGATATTCCATGTGCGATTCATCATCAAAGTTGCAGCGTAAAACTGTAATGGGTAAAGTCAAATTCTCCACGCGTTCAATGTAGGTATGCAGCTGGGAGGATTCGTCGTGAAGTTCGCTTGATAAAGCGCCAGATAAATTTGGATCCACATCCTCAAGTTTTGACAGTGTCCAGGATTTGCTTCCATCAAGAAACCTGATGATGGCCGTCATTCTTTGAAGGCCATCAATAACTATCCATTTCCTTGTGTTGTAATCAAAGGCTATGCACATGCTTGGTATGGGCAATTGCTTAACTAGGGAGTCAATAAATCTTGTCTGCTCTGAGCCGGTCCAAACATTCTCCCTTTGAAAAAAAGGTCTGATATTTAAGTGCCCCTTTTCGTGCATTCTCAGTAAATCAGCGCAGGACCTTAATTCATTAAATACCACTATATCGGCTGGTGGTTGTCTTGTCGGTGCATAAGACTCGGAAAAATTACTCTCAAAATCATCTTTTTTACTCATTGCCTTCTTTGCCATTAATGTTTATAAGTTGACCGCCCAATCCTTAAGATTATCCCTCTAGCGGTATAAGTAAAAGTCTTTTGTTTATTATTTGCAAACGCATGGGATTTGGTGAGCGATTTTCTTTGGCAAACGATTTTCCCGGTGGGGGTGATATTTTTTTAAAGGATATTTAAAAATTCTTAATATATTCATGGGGTTATATTTAGAATAATTTCCAAGATGCGTGACAAATGTAGTCGGCAATTGAAGTCGAAATCTACTATTTTATATAAATCAGTGGGTTAGAAAAAATCTCGCAATGGCTATTTTGGTCAAACCCGCAATATAACTTGAGATTTCTTCGGATTTCTGCACCGCAGAATGAGATTTTTCTAAAAGTGAGAGGGGCGATGGGCAAAACTGATAGCTTAAATTTAATTAGAGAATATTTTTTTAATGATTAACCCCATCTCGGGTTGGAGGTTAGAAGGGTGCGCACTTTATTTTCGATTGCCCTTGTGTTTTTATTAAAAAATTGACACATTAGAGTTGGTGTATGCTCCAAAATGATCCTGAAGCATTTCTAGACTCGCTAATACGTTCTTAGTGATGCCATCAATGATTGCTGGAAAGCCGCGGCTCATTGTTAAAAGGTCATACATTAATTGACTGATGATTTCTTAATAATACCGAAAAGATATTTCTTCTCGGTTTCTAGAGTTAGGGTATTTAGCTCTTCTAAATTTAAGCTGTTGGAATAATTGGATAATTTTTTGTGAAGATATTGTTTAATATTCCGATGCATTTTTTGATCGGATAAATTTAATTTAGTCAAAATAATTTTTTTTACTTTTGATTTTTTCATGCCAATTACATTAATTGAGATTTATCTAATTTAAAAACTACTTTGTTTAAGGGCTAGGGCAGATAGACCTTTGTTACGTACAAAAGCCCTCCTCATTCTTTCTGCGCTAATAAAACCGCATTGCTTTGCGATCACCTGCATTGATCCTCTTCCGCTTTCTAAAATTGCGCTTGCTGTCTCAATTCGTATTTGTTCTACAGCCTTAGCGGGGGTAACACCAATTTCAGCGCTAAAAACTCTCGCAAAATGCCTTGGGCTCATGCATGCAATATCTGACAAATGATTGACGCTTAGGGATTTGTCGATATTTTTTCGAATATAGTCCAGTAGCTCAGAAAATATGCCACCGCTTAATTCAAGTAATGCGGAGTACTGAGATTGACCTCCGGGTCTACGATAATATACAACCAATTGTTGAGCTACGGCTCTAGCTATTTGTTCGCCAAGATCTTCATCGATTAGTGCTAGCGTTAAATCAATGCCCGCGCTAATGCCTGCAGATGTCCAAACATTACCATCCTTAATAAAGATTTTGTCTGGATTCATAAAAGTATCTGGAAACTTGGTAATAAAATCAGCTCCATTTTTCCAGTGGGTAGTGGCTTTTTTATTCTTTAAAATTCCCGCAGTTGCAAGTAAGTACGCGCCAGTACAAACGCTTGCGATTCTTCTACATTTCATGTGCCCCTTCTGAATGAACTTAATAATTTGAGGGTCATTAACTTGAACAAAGACCCCATTTCCACCGGCAATAATTAATGTATCCGTTGAGCTTCTGTTGTTTAGCTTGAGGGTATCGAGCGCTACACCCGAAGAGCTTTTTACTAGGCCACCATTTTTACTGACTAATTTAATTGAGTAGCTTTTTGAATTTAGTCTATTTGCCATTTCAAGAGCTGCTATGGGCCCAGAAATGTCCAGTAACTGAAAGTCTGGAAATATAAAAAATTCAATTAATTTAGGCATGGCAGAAAAAGTAATAAAGTTGTCATTTACGCCATAAGTGTAGCAGGGCAGTATCTCTGGACGAATTGAGGTAACCAAGGAGACTGACCATGTATTTGCATGACTTAGCCTTATCGAGCAATCAAAATCATCCGGCAGGCATAGCTGTTGGCCTAAGTGGTGAAATAATCTCGCAATCAGAAATTGAAAGTGGCTTTATATGGCCAGCATTAGATCCTAGATCGGAATGGCAGCCAACACGAATAATAGAAAGTGGTGATTACTCAAAAGCTAAATTGCTCAGTCAATCACCACATTTCAGCCTTGATGCCTTCCTGGAAAAAACTAAAGAATTAGATGTGACATCAAAAATTATTGAGTTAATAAACCACAATGCTTTTCAATTTAATTCCAAAAAAAGATTTAGAGAGTGCGTGGAGTGGAGAAAAAGAATTGAGGAATGCTGTAAGCATGGAAAACCTATAGACATTCTTATTTTGGCTTTTTGCGTTATTAGCAATCCAACCAAACGCATTCAGCCAACCGATGTGACCCTTGCTGAAGACGTGTCTTTATTGCACCTTCACAATATTTCTAGTCATATAAGCTCTTTTTATCCACCTGGAGCAACGTTCCAGGTCATTAGTGATAGTACTTTCTATGCGCTACCCTTTGGTAATACCTCTGTAGAGGCCCATAATTACTTGCTAAAACTTAGAAACCGTACATTCCATCTTGGTATTGAGAATTCAGTAAAGATTTTAGATATTACCGACTATCTTTCTAATCATAATTTGTATTTTCAGGATAGATTCGAATTTTGGAGGCAACATTTTCTTGCCTCTCCCGTCTCGAACGATTTATCGCAAGAGGAGTACAAGGGTTGGTTATCGAGTATGAAGTGCAGCCTTAATTCTAGAAGAATGGGCTTTAGTTATAAGGAGTTAATGGGATTATTTGGTGTTCACTCAAATCAACCTTTGGCACATTTAGATGATTTGGCAAAGGTTTCACTTGCTGAATATAGGGCGCTTAAATCAGCTGCTGCAGATACAAATTGGGAGAATATTTACTTCCCGAACGCAATCCGAGCCACCATTCATACTAAAAAGATTCCTGTTTTGGGGTTGCGTTTATATCCAAAATATAAGTTAAGTTCACGCTTGCTTCCCTATCACGGAATTGCATTGGTGACCGAAAGTGTGAAAGATGGGGGTGAGCGCATGGAGATTGTTCATGAAATAAGTGTAGTGGGTAATCCACGCTATACAAAAGTCGTTGATACTGATGGGGTCATTCAGTACTATGAAATTACTAGGCCTTTGCAATGAATTTAAATATTGCACTGCTGGCGTTATCGCAAGCATCAATGATGACAGTAATTAGCTTAGTTTTGTCCTCTTCGGCACTAATTGGCTTGCAGCTTTCCTCGCCTGATTTAGCAACGCTGCCTCTAGCGGTTCAATATTTGGCAACTATGATTTTGCTCTATCCGATTGCTAGGTTAATGGAGCGGTACGGTAGAAAATTAATCTTTCTAATGGGGGCATTGTTCGGGGCTATTGGCCTATCTATAGCAGCAATTGGAATTAATTTTGGTAGTTTCATGTTGTTTGCTTTGGCTGGATTTCTTATTGGAATCTTTAATGCAGTTGGACAGTATTATCGGTTTGCAGCTGCAGAAGCCGTTCCAGGAAACTCAAAGAGTATTGCGATATCCCTTACTCTTACTGGTGGAATACTTGCCGCCATTGCCGGACCAATATTGGCAAGATATACGAAAAATATATTACAACCTACTTTTTTAGCAAGTTTTATTAGTTTGATTGTCGTTGCATTACTTGGCGCTTTTTTTGCAAGCAGGATGACTCTAGCAAGAGTCTCAAAAGAAGATGATGCTGGCTCGAAAAGATCCCTATATGAGCTAGCTAGAAACCCCAGGTTCCTTCTTGCTGTTTCTGGTGGTGTTATCGGCTATTCAATTATGAATTTATTAATGTGCGCAACGCCTCTAGCAATGCTTTGTGCGCATTTAGATTTTTCTCAAACTGCGACCGTCATTCAGTGGCACATTGTTGCAATGTTTGCACCATCACTATTTACGGGGATATTGATAAGAAAAATTGGAGTCTATGTTGTCATGCTTTTAGGGTGCATGGCTATATTATTGGGAGTTGTTGTTGCCATTAATGGTGATGAGCTGGTTTATTTTGAATTGGCCTTAATATTTTTAGGTGTAGGTTGGAATTTCTTGTATATAGGTTCAACTACATTGCTGACTGAGACATATCGCCCAACTGAGAAATCACTAGTTCAATCGTTTAACGATACCTTAGTATTCTTAAGCGTAACAATTGCTACTTTCTTTTCAGCAAGACTAGTAAATAATTTTGGTTGGGAAGCTATTAATATTTACGCAAGCATTCCAATTATTTTATTGGCCCTGGGGATTATTTTTATCATGCGCTCGAATAGGATCAGCTTGAGATTGGATTAAGAATTGCTATGCATAACAATATCAAATCTGTAACCTTTGATCTAGATGGAACTTTAGTTGATACCGCCCAAGATCTGTATTTAACAGCCAATGAAATGTTGTTGGAGTTGGGTCTTCCCTTGCTATCATTTTCACTCATTAAAAAATTTATTGGAAAAGGCGCTGATAACTTTATTGCCCGATGCATACTTGCTGCTGCTCAATCGGAGCAAAAAGTAGATGAGCTTTTTGATAGGGGGTCAAAGCTATATGTTGACATTTACTCTAGATTGAATGGGTCTACAGCAGTAGTCTACCCAGGGGTGCGTGAGGTCTTGCAGGCATTGACTCGGGATGGATATAAGCTAGCAGTCGTTACTAATAAGCCCACCCGATTCTGCCATCCATTGTTAGAAAACCTTGGGCTTATAAATTACTTTGATGCTGTGGTTTCCGGGGGTAGTACAGCGGCTTTAAAGCCTAGCCCCATACCCATACTTTTTGCCTGTCGTAAGATTAAATCAAAGGCAAGTATGAATACTCATATCGGTGATTCGATAAGTGATATTGCCGCTGCGCGTGCGGCTGGATCAAGGGCAATAGGAGTTTCTTATGGCTATTCATCTGATCGCCCATTATCCACCATAAATTGCGACCTTCTAATAAGCTCATTTGATCAGATTTATTCAGCAATTACCCAATATTCTTTCAATGGAAATTAATATGAACAATCAAAACCAATTTTTATATATGCCTATTTTGAAATGGAAGCAGGGTGAGCAGGGGGCCCTAATTAAAGTAGATGATCACGATCGGAAACATCTGGTCCCACTTATAGAATTGCAGCCTATGGTAATTCGAGGTTCCTCCACACGAGCTGAAGTCATTAAGTCAGATGCAACTAAGCTGTTAAAAATTCTTACGCAGATGAAAGGTCAAGCCTATCCCGTTGCAATTGATGCGAGCTCATATATGCAAGATCCCTCAAAGCAGGTACAAACAGTAAGCAGTGTATGTACACCCCTTTATCAAAATGGATTTCAGGTTATTCCAGTAATCTATCCATCGATGTTGCCTTTAGTTTCAGGTAAATCAGACCCATTAAGCAAATTTAATGACATTATTTTGCGAATCAAAACTCCAATGTATCTTCATTCGCAAGTTAATGAAATCATCTCTAATGCCTATAGATTGCTACACCGAAAATCATTTAAGCTTCATGTTCTTATTGATCTTGGTAGTGTTGTAGACGCGGATCCTTCCAGCCTTTCTATTAATGCATTTCCATATATTGATGAAGCTATTGTTACAAATAAGGCATCTACAATTACCTTGGCTGGCGGATCGTTTCCATTTAATTTGACTGGCATTCCAAAAGGTGCAACTTTATTGCCTCGTATAGAGTGGCTTACATGGCTAAAGACAATAAAGAAGTTTAAGGATCATCATGTGTATTTCGGAGACTATAGTGTTACTAACCCAGAAATATTAGGAGATATTGACCCAACAAAAATCAATCCTTCTGCCGCTATTAGATACGCGCTAAATGATGATTGGATGCTATTAAAGGCAGGGGGCACTAGAACATCGGGCTTTAACCAGTACAACCAGTTATGCCAAATATTGATATCGGATCCAGACTACTCTGGGCAGGGATTTAGTTTTGGTGATGATCGATACTGCTATCATGCGCAGGCTGGGAGCCCTACTGGTAATTTATCGACGTGGCGACGTGATGCAACAAGTCACCACTTGGCTTTAACAGTTCGGAATTGCGCCACATTGTTCGGGATCTAAGCGTGCTGGTGACCCACTCCCTGACATCTTCCTTGCTAACCGATTGCGCGATTAATTCATAAAGCTTTAATTTATTTAGTCTTAAGGGAGCGCCTTTCTGGCCCTCTTGTTTAAGCAGGTTTATCGCCTCTTCTTTCCAAAGCAAGGAAGCTATGCTTTGGGAGTTTTGCTGGGCATTTAATTTTGTGAGCCTTACCTGTTTGAGGTTAACAAAGCCCATTTCATCCCTTGAGGCCTCTAATAGCCCCCACCAAGACGGAAGTATCTTTAGAGCAATATCGATAAATGTCTTGCCCGCTACCAAGGTGATCTCATCAAAGACTCTGTTGTAACTATGTATCTGATTTGAGAGTCGATCAAGAGTGTCAAAGTCACTCTTAATTTCGAATCCAAGTAGTTTGTCTGAAATGAGGGCGATATCAACACGTGCGCCACCACTCTCCAGGGTTAATTCTTCAATTAACAGCGAATCCTCTGCTTTTGTGTCACCAAGCAGATCTAGCAGCGCTTTTCGAATTTCAGTTTCGGCAATTGGTTTCATTTGTTTAGCAATTTTACTTTTTTAATTATGCCTTATAATGCCAAATATGTCAAGAACAAAAATAGTGATAAGCCCCGATATTTTGCGAATATCAAGCGAGCTTTTAAAATTTTTAAAATCTAAATTAATGTCACAAACTCAATTAGCAAATGAGTCTGGTGTAAAACAATATCAACTAAATAGAATTCTTAAAGGTAGAACAAAAAGTATTACAGAAGACGTTCAAAAATTATGCATCTATGCCAAAATACCATTAAATTATGCCAAGAATACTGAAGTAGATAGAGATAATCTATATCGAACAATTGACAAGGTTTGGGATGGCGAAGCAAGCTCAGCCAAAGTATTAGGTATCTTGGTTGAGGCTATTGGCCCAATCGTGCGCCAAATACAAGCTGTAAACTTAGCAAATACTCAAGGGGATCAAAAACATACTTACGATTAAGCAGCTTTATTCAACTCTAAAAGAGCTTGGACTCAATAAAGCACAGATCTCATCATTGCTACCGAGTTGGTGGGATGATCAAATAGCAAGCTCACCTGATGGAATGTGGGAATTGGTGCTCGGAATAGCGAAATCCTTGAGCTTGGATGCTGCTGCCCTATCTAAAGGGGAGCTATTTCCCAAGGGTGCGGTTGCCAATATATCTTATAAACGCAATGCGCTTGTTAATCCGCAAGATTTTCAGGCAAGTACTTTAATTGCATCTTCAATTTCTAACGCAATCATTTCTAGCATTAAGGTGCCTTATCAAGCGTTACCAAAAAACGTTTGGGAGTTAAATAAAGAAATTCGAGCTATTGGTAAAGGTTCGGTAGATTTTGATGCCCTTCTAAATTATTGCTGGAGGAAGGGTGTACCAGTAATTTCATTGTCCAACCTGCCATTTGGTCTTAAGAAAATGGATGGAGCGGCATTGAAGGTTGGAGACAGACCTGTCATCATTTTAGCGAAAAAAAATAATTCGAAGTCGTGGCTTAGCTTCATTCTTGCGCATGAATTAGGACATATTGCACTAGGGCATTTGGAAAAAAATTCTTCTATTGTGGACATAGCTCTGCAACAGGAAAGCACTTTTGATTCTGATAATACTGGTGACAGCATGGAGTTGGAGGCCGATAAGTTTGCGCTAAATATTTTGGGCGGCCCATTGGCGCAGGAAACGCAAGAGCGCTGGGGTGATTTTGATTCCGCAATTACCTTAGCCACTAATGCTAGAGCGGCGGCAAATTTGCTGGGCTGTTCTGCTGGGCATTTGATTCTGAGATATGCCTTTCGAACAAAACGTTGGTCTGATGCGGCAAGCGCCTTAAAATTTTTAAGAGAAGATTTTGATGCCCAAAAGGAAATCATTAGATCTATGGCATCTGGAATTGCATTTGATGATTTATCAAATGATGTTCAGGACTTGATTTTCAGAATCACGGGATATTCTCCCCTAGAGTCTTAGGCATTCAAGCCATCATGCATATTTTCTTTGATGTTGATGCGCTATGTAAATGTGCTCACTGGGATGTATTAGATTCTTTACCAGAATTATTGGGGTTTGAATGGGCGGAGGCCGCAACTCTATCTAGTCTTAAATATCGGGCACTAAAAGCTCAAAGTGCGCCGGATGGAAAAATATTTAAGACGGTTGAAGCGGCCAAATTGGCTAGCTCTGTGATTGATAAGATGAATTTAGATTTCAATTCTGAAATGGATATTTTTCAGGAGTTATCTGATGTGGTTGGAATTGACGCAGGCGAAGCAATTATATTTTCTACTGTTGCGCAGCACTCAGAAGCATGTGTTCTAACCGGTGATAAAAGAGCCCTACGGGCTTTGTCAAAAATTCCTAAAACTTCAAATATTGAGCTCCTTAAAAATAGGTTTATTTGCGTTGAGATATTGCTACTTAAGTTAATTGATAAATATGGGGTTACTTGGGTGAGAGAGCATTTCTGCCCAGCCAGGGAAATTGATAAAACTATTATGGTTATTTTGGGTAGTCAATGCGATGCAAGTGAGGAAAGCATTAGAGAAGCTCTCGGATCTTATTTGAGAGAGCTCTACGACGAGTGTGGATATTTCTTGAGGCCTTCTTAATTGTAGGTCTTATGAGATATTGCGGTTCTTAAAAAGAAATTCCTAAACTGGGGCAATTTGAGGGAAGATTGTTGAGCGTTTTTAGGGATTATGACTTTCTTGGCTCGATGGGGTATGAGCTTATAGTCAAACTATGAAGACAAAAATCCAAAAATTTATAGCGCAGGGAATGACGATTAACCTGCATGATGAGCTCTTGTTAATAAGAAAAAAATCAATTTGCCAATCTAAAAATTTAGATCTTCTATGGCGCAGTCTATGTAGCGTTACCGCCACTTCAGGCTCCTCTTTAAATGCAGAGTCATTTATGAGTCGATATGACAAAGCGCTTAGATTTGATTTATTACCAAAAACAAGGAGGGCGAGAGAGAAAGCCATCTTAAAAGAATTGTATGAAGCTGGGGTTCCACGCATGCGGGCGCAAAAAGCCCATTATCTTTCTGAAAATTACGTAAAAGTAAAATCGCTTGGAGGTCCAAGGAAGGCAACAAAAATTATGTTGAGTCTAAAGGGGAAATCAGAAAAGCAACTTTGGATTAGGCAATTCAATGGTGTTGGTGAAAAATATTCCAACGATATATGGATGAATATTTGCGACCCTGATTTTGTGAATGCTATCGCCTTGGATTCAAGAGTAAAAAATTTTGCAAAGAAACTCGGCTTTGATATTAAATCTAGAGCCCTTGAGGAAAATCTCATTCGTTTTGCAAAAGAATGTGGCCTTACGGGATGGGAGTTAGATCGCCTCATATATAACTTTGGTGACTTGATACTCTCTTTGGCTAAATTTAGAAATTCCCAGCCCTGACCAAATTCAAATAACGTAATTTTCAAGATATGAGATAAAAGTTCTAAAAGGGGGCGGCATAAATCTTTCCTAACCCTGAATCGCGAATTTCTCAGAAAATTAAGCGTAAATTTTGTGAAATTTAGACAAGTTTATTTTCGAAATTACCGTTTATTTTTTGATGAATAAACTCTTTTTCCAGCATAGAAACCTATCGCTTTTACTCATTTACGAGTAATTCTGGAAATTTATTAATTTTTTCAATGAGTTGTAGCGCTATAAGTTTTCAAGATAAATGACGAAAGTTTCAAGATTGGTGAATATCGTCAAAATCCTTAAAGAATTTATGGTGATCCGCCCTTGAAATCCCAGGAATGAGACCTATATAATCAGCACTCCCTACACGCGAGTGCTAAAACAGCTGGTTTTTAGATAAATTAGCCTTAGTTTGCGTGTGAGAGATTACAAAGCATTGATTTATATAGTTTATTTAAATAGTTAACACTTACTAACATAGGAGAAGAGATGAATTTGCGTCCCTTACATGATCGCGTAATCATCAAGCGTTTAGATCAAGAATCAAAAACTGCTTCCGGAATCATTATTCCTGACGCTGCTGCAGAAAAGCCTGATCAAGGTGAAGTTTTGGCAGTAGGACCGGGCAAGCGCGATGACAGCGGCAAATTAAACGCACCTGACGTCAAAGTAGGCGATCGCGTGTTGTTTGGCAAATATGCAGGTCAAACAGTAAAAGTTGACAGCGAAGAACTCATCGTGATGCGTGAAGACGACATCATGGCTGTTGTACAGAAGTAATTTCGGTATTTAAGAGAGGAATTTAATCATGGCAGCAAAAGACGTTGTATTTGGAGATAACGCCCGCACCAAGATGGTCGAAGGCGTCAACATTCTTGCTAATGCAGTGAAAACAACTTTGGGACCAAAAGGTCGCAATGTAGTAATCGAGCGTTCATTCGGTGGACCAACGATCACTAAAGATGGTGTATCCGTAGCAAAAGAAATCGAACTCAAAGACAAGCTCCAGAACATGGGCGCGCAGATGGTTAAGGAAGTTGCTTCCAAAACTGCTGACATCGCTGGTGACGGTACAACTACCGCTACTGTATTGGCGCAGTCTATCGTTCGCGAAGGCATGAAGTATGTTGTTTCGGGCCATAACCCAATGGACCTGAAGCGTGGTATTGATAAGGCTGTTGCAGCTGCTATTCAAGAACTCGCAAAAATCAGCAAGCCTTGCACCACTACTAAAGAAATCGCTCAAGTAGGCTCTATTTCTGCAAACAGCGACCACAGCATTGGTCAGCGCATTGCAGAAGCCATGGAAAAAGTAGGTAAAGAAGGCGTTATCACTGTTGAAGATGGCAAGTCATTAGAAGACGAGCTTGAAGTAGTTGAAGGTATGCAGTTTGACCGCGGTTACCTCTCTCCATACTTCATCAATCAACCAGAAAAACAAGTTGCCGTATTGGAAAGCCCATACGTACTCTTGTTTGACAAGAAGATCGCTAACATCCGTGATTTGCTCCCAGTACTCGAGCAAGTAGCAAAGTCTGGCCGTCCATTGTTGATCATTGCAGAAGATGTTGAAGGCGAGGCCTTGGCAACTTTGGTGGTGAACAACATCCGCGGCATCATCAAGACTTGCGCTGTTAAGGCTCCTGGTTTCGGTGACCGTCGTAAAGCCATGTTGGAAGACATCGCGATTTTGACTGGCGGCACAGTAATCGCTGAAGAAATCGGCCTTACACTCGAAAAAACAACTCTTGAGCACTTAGGTCAAGCAAAGCGTATCGAAGTAGGCAAAGAGAACACCATCATCATCGATGGCGCTGGCGATGCTAAAGCGATTGAAGCTCGTGTGAAGAATATTCGTGTTCAGATCGAAGAAGCAACTAGCGACTACGACAAAGAGAAATTGCAAGAGCGCGTAGCCAAATTGGCTGGCGGTGTTGCGGTGATTCGTGTTGGTGCTGCTACTGAAGTGGAAATGAAAGAGAAGAAGGCTCGTGTTGACGACGCATTGCACGCAACTCGTGCAGCAGTTGAAGAAGGCATTGTTCCTGGCGGTGGCGTAGCGTTGATTCGTGCAATGCAAGGTATTAAGGGCTTGAAAGGCGATAACGCTGATCAAGACGCTGGTATCAGCATCGTATTACGCGCTATGCAAGAGCCATTGCGTACGATCGTTAGCAATGCTGGTGAAGATGCTGGTGTGGTTGTTAATGCAGTACAAGCAAGTACAGGCAATAACGGCTACAACGCAGCTACTGGTGAATACGGCGACCTCGTTGCACAAGGTGTTATCGACCCAACTAAGGTAACAAAAACTGCATTAGTAAATGCTGCTTCTGTTGCTGGCTTGTTGTTGACAACTGATTGCGCAATCTCCGAAGCACCAAAAGATGAATCTGCTGGTGGTATGCCTGATATGGGTGGAATGGGTGGAATGGGTGGAATGGGCGGCATGATGTAATAGCTGTTACTTTCCACAGCTTTCTGGCTGTAGAAATAAGAGCGCCTGGTTCAAAAGACCAGGCGCTTTTTCTTTATAGGAGTAAGCTTTACCCAACATTACCACTGGAACGGGCTTCAAGATGACCGGTCGCACTCAAGCAAGTCTCCTCATTTCAATGGGCTCACTCTTTCTGAGTTCTATCCTTCTTTGTGGGGGTGTAATTGCTCAATCCGCTGACTCTCAGCTGGTATTTCAGAAAAGTGTCTCAAATCTCCGTAATCAGCGTTATTGCGAAGTTCTGGTGGGCAAGCGAGCTTGGCTCAATTTGGAAGTAAAGGTATTTAATACGCAAGGACTTAATCTTTGCCCTGAAGCCCAGTGGAAAGAGTTAACTAAAGACTCTATTTCTAAAAAATTTGATGCGTCCTTTGTCCTGTTAAATGGTCCTCGTTATTGGACGATGGATGAAATACAGGCGGCAGGCAGCACTGTCAATGACGTCAAAGAATCCTTTGATGGTATAGAGATGAATTTACGGGCAACTATCCAGTTGAGCTTGCTCAAGCAATTGATGGGTAGCAAACAATACACCCCCAATGAAATTTCTCGTACTACTAATTTCATTTATAGAGTTGGTAGCGCTGTATATGAACTCACCTCCCCTGGAGGTGACGTGTATGTGATGCAATCTTATTCACAAATCGTTAATCCTGCTCTCAATATGAAAGATCTTCCAGTATTGGGCGAGCAGTTGAAATTACCTGCTGGTTGGACTTACCGCAGCCGAGTACTCGATCAAGAGCTTTCTTTGGTAGCCAATGGCATTGCCTATGTACTGCAGGACAATTTATCCAATAGCTACCAGAGAAGGTAGTGTTGTGATGTTACTGCCAAGCCTTTTGAAGTCTCAAAAAGTCGGCATTAATGTATTCCGAGCTCTGTAGTTGATGTGGAAATTCCAAAGAAAAAATCACGTACAGTGCAAATCCCATCAAACCTAAGTACAGGGCCGTCAGGAACCAGTCCTCCTCTTTCTTAACTGCCATCGAGTAGCCGCTTAGCAAGGCCCCTATTGAGAGTAGAGCAAATAAAAAGCGTTCAATAATTGCAGGGGGATGGTGTTTTGCATTGAGTATCCCCTCTTGGTAAATGTCTAAAAGGTGAGTGAGCTGGGGTCTTAAAACGGTATTGGCTAAATCCTTGGTACTAGCTGGTGCGCGAGGTATTGACTCATTAATTTCTTTATTTAACTTGTTTAATAGTTTTCCCATGGCATCGAGCTTGCCGTCGAGATCATCAAATGTTTTGATGTCTTCGTATACAGAAATTCTCAAGGTAATCATTTGCTGTAATGTATCTTTAACAATAGCCTGATCTTTAGGGTTTAGGTAACTGCTAGATTGGTAAACTTGCTTCGCACTATTTGCCTGATCACGTATGACACGCATTCGAGTATCAAAGTGATCGGCAGCATTTGAGAAAGTAAAGCCAAGCACTAGCGCTGAAAGCCCAAAAATTGCTGTTGCCAATGAATCGCGGACAATAACATGTTCGGAAGTGCGAGCCCGATATCTGCCATATAGCCAACCTATCAATAAGAATGTCAGGATGGATGAAAAAAATATGAGGGGCGCATATTTAACAATGCCGAGGTGATTCCCAAGAAAATAATTCATACCAAGCTCTCGTAAGGTGGTGTGGCTATATTGATAAGTTTGTTTAGTGTAATAAAAAACCGCCCGAAGGCGGTTAATTATTTAATGACCTGAAGGGTTGACTTACTCAACAGCCTTAACCATCTCTTCAACTACCTTCTTCGCATCACCGAAGACCATCATGGTTTTATCCATGTAGAAGAGTTCATTATCTAGGCCGGCATATCCAGCCGCCATCGAACGTTTGTTCACGATGATGGTTTTAGCTTTAAATGCTTCCAAGATTGGCATACCAAAAATTGGGCTACCTGGCGTACGTGCAGCAGGGTTTACCACGTCATTTGCACCAAGCACCAATACAACATCAGCCTGACCAAAGTCGCTATTGATATCTTCCATCTCAAATACTTGGTCGTATGGAACTTCAGCTTCGGCCAAGAGTACATTCATATGACCAGGCATACGACCTGCTACTGGGTGAATCGCATACTTCACTGTCACACCATGATGAGTCAACTTTTCAGTCAATTCTTTCAATGCATGTTGAGCGCGAGCCACTGCCAAGCCATAACCTGGAACAATGATCACAGTGTCAGCATTTTCCATGAGGAAAGCCGCATCTTCAGGCGATCCTGTTTTGTAGTTCTTAGGGCCGCCATCATCGCCACCGCCTGCAGCAGCTTCAGCACCAAAGCCGCCAAGCAATACAGCCAGGATGGAGCGGTTCATCGCCTTACACATGATGTAAGACAGAATCGCACCAGATGAGCCTACGCAAGCACCCGCAATAATCAATACTGGGTTGTTTAAGGTGAAGCCAATACCGGCCGCTGCCCAACCTGAATAGCTGTTCAGCATGGATACAACCACCGGCATATCAGCACCGCCGATAGGGATGATTAAGGTTACGCCCAATATCAAGGCAATGGCACACATTGCCAAGAAGGCTGCGTGGCTGTCACCCATGTAATAAGCAACGCCGGCACCAACCATCGAAATAGCCAAAATCAAGTTCAGCAAATGTTGACCAGCAAAAGTCACTGGCTTACCACTGACCTTGCCAGATAGCTTGCCGAATGCAATCACGGATGCAGTGAAGGTAATAGCACCAATGAATGCGCCGATGAAGAGCTCAATCTTCTGTGCACCAGTATGGTCATGCGCTGGATTAAATACAGCAGCGATCGCAATTAACACAGCTGACAAACCTACGAAGGAGTGCATCAAAGCAACCAACTCAGGCATCTTAGTCATTTGCACGCGCTTAGCGGCAATGGTTCCAATAATCGCGCCACCAACAATGGCAACGCCGATCAAAGAGATGACTGGTTTGAAATCAGGAATGAAGAAAGTGGTGATGACTGCTAACAACATACCAATCATGCCGAAGGTGTTGCCTTGACGTGAAGTGGTTGGTGAAGACAAGCCACGCAAAGCGAGGATGAACAACACCGATGAAATGAGATAAGAAATAGCGGTTATGTTTGACATAGTTTTGGTCTCTATATAGGTCTTGTTCTAGGTTTATTTGGTTCCAGCCGCATCAGCTTTGGGAGCTTTTTTCTTGAACATTTCAAGCATGCGACGGGTGACCATAAAGCCACCAAAAATATTGATAGACGCGAGGAATACCGCTACTGCACCAATAATGCTGGTGAGGGTGATTTCATCGCCTCCGATAACTTCAGTTTGGAGCAATGCGCCAACAATGATGATGCCGGAGATGGCATTGGTCACCGCCATTAAAGGCGTATGCAATGCTGGCGTAACATTCCAAACGACGTGATAGCCAACAAAGATGGCCAATACAAACACGGTAATGTTTTGAACGGTGAGGATGCTTTGAAAGGCAGCGAGATCCATAGTATTTCCTTAGTATTTTTTACTATTAGTTTTTGCGGACGGCTTGGCCATCACGACACATTAAGCAAGCAGTAACGATGTCATCATCACTTGGGATAACTAAATTGGCTTCTTTATCCACAATGAGTTTCATGAAATCGAGCAAGTTACGTGAGTACAGTGCAGAAGCATCTGCGGCAACCATGCTAGCTAAGTTGGTGTAGCCAACAATTTTCACGCCATTTACATCAATTACTTTGTCTGCTTGCGTTAACGGGCAGTTACCTGAACCGTTATCACCTTTGCCAGCGGCCAAATCAATCACGATCGAGCCTGGCTTCATATTGGCAACAGTGTCGCTATGTAATAGGACTGGAGGTTTACGTCCAGGAATCAATGCGGTTGTGATCACGATGTCAGCTTGTTGCGCACGCTCTGCAACCAAGGCCGCTTGACGCTTCATCCAGGCCTCAGGCATTGGGCGGGCATAGCCACCAACGCCTTTTGCAATCTCACGCTCTTCATCAGTTTCGTAAGGAACGTCAACAAACTTGGCGCCCAATGATTCAATTTGTTCTTTAGCGGCTGGACGAACATCAGATGCTTCAATCACAGCGCCAAGACGTTTTGCTGTAGCGATTGCTTGTAAGCCTGCAACACCAGCGCCCAAGATTAGTATGCGAGCTGCTTTAACAGTTCCTGCAGCAGTCATCAGCATTGGCATGAAGCGTTGGTATTCATTTGCGGCAACCAATACTGCTTTATAACCAGCAATATTTGCCTGTGAAGATAAAACGTCCATGCTTTGTGCGCGCGTTGTGCGTGGTGCAGCCTCTAAAGAGAATGCAGTAACGCCTTGCGCAGCCATGGCTGCAATCATGTCGTTATCAAACGGATCGAGCATGCCTAAGAGCACGGCACCGGATTTAATGTGCTTGAGTTCAGCCGCCTCAGGCGCACGTACTTTGAGCACAATCTCAGCACCGAATGCATCTGCAGCGCTGCCAATGGTTGCGCCGACAGCCTCGAATGCAGAGTCAGGTTGACTGGCTTTTACCCCGGCGTCTTTTTGAATCACGACGGTATGACCTTGACCAATTAATTTTTTAACGGTTTCTGGTGTGGCGGCTACTCGAGTTTCCCCGGGCCTTGTTTCCAGTGGCACTCCTATGCGCATGGCATGTCTCCAAAAGCAAAAATTTATAAAAAATCTATTTTAGTTAAATAGGGCTTGTTGCGCCTATTTACTCACCCCTAAGTCCTTTTGCTTGGTTTTTGCCCGAAATTCTGTGTAATCAGGCTAAGACTTCTACAATATGGTCTGTAAGCTTATATTGAATTCTCGCATTTTTTGATGATCCCGCTCAATTCTTCCTCAATCCCGCCCTCACAGCCCAAGAAAGTCGTTATTGGCATGTCTGGAGGGGTAGATTCGTCAGTTGCTGCCTGGATGCTAAAAGAGCAAGGCTTTGAAGTTATTGGCCTTTTTATGAAAAATTGGGAAGATGACGATAACGATGAGTACTGTTCTGCTCGTCAAGACTGGCTCGATGTGGTCTCGGTCGCCGATATGATCGGAATAGACGTCGAAGCAGTCAATTTTGCTGCCGAATACCGTGAGCGTGTATTTGCTGATTTCTTGCGTGAGTACGCCGCAGGGCGAACACCCAATCCCGATGTTTTATGTAACGCCGAAATTAAGTTCAAGGCTTTTTTAGATCACGCCATGAGTTTGGGTGCGGATGCGATTGCTACTGGCCACTATGCGCGCGTGCGGCATGAAGGTGGCAGGGTGCAGTTGTTAAAAGCTGTCGATGCCAGTAAAGATCAAAGTTATTTCTTGCATCGTTTAACGCAGCAACAATTAGCAAAAGTGATGTTCCCGCTTGGAGAAATTCCCAAAACGGAAGTCAGAAAAATTGCAGAGCAAATTGGTTTGCACAACGCTAAAAAGAAAGACTCCACCGGTATTTGCTTTATTGGTGAACGTCCTTTTAGAGAATTCTTAAATCGTTATTTACCGCGCGTACCTGGCCCGATTAAAACTCCCGAAGGTAAGACGGTTGGTGAGCATATGGGCTTAGCCTTCTTTACCTTAGGTCAGCGCAAGGGCATTGGTTTGGGTGGCAGTCAAGACGGCAATGGTGACGCTTGGTATGTGGCGCGCAAGGACGTTCCTAATAACACTTTGTATGTGGCCCAAGGCCACGAACACCCGTGGCTATTGGCTAATCAGCTTGCTGCCATGGATGCCAGTTGGGTTTCTGGTGTGGTACCAACACCTGGAAGTTATTCTGCTAAGACTCGTTATCGGCAAGCAGATTCTGCTTGTATATTGAGTTCTGGTAATGAAGCGCTGAGTTTTGACTTGAGTTTTCCAGAAGCGCAGTGGGCTGTTACACCTGGACAATCCGCTGTTCTTTATGACGGAGACGTTTGTTTAGGTGGTGGAATTATTTCTTCATAATTTTAATCAGCAAGCAGCGGATACAAAAATGCCAATCAGTTTTGATTGGCATTTTTTAATTAAGCGGTAAGTGAATTAGGCGGCCGGTGGTTCAGTTTCAATAAAGGAAGGTCGCTGTAATAATTTTTGATACAGGCGATCTAAATTTGGATACTGGGTTTGCCATTTCACTTCCGGAAAGCGAAATAATAAATATCCGATTGCGCAACCTACGGCGATATCTGCCAATGTAAGTTGATTGCCATGACACCAGGCATTTCCACCCAGTTGCTCGGACATGTGACGCAGCCCCACATCAATTTTGCTCATCTGACGATCAACCCATGCCTGGCTTTGTTGTTCAGTTGGGCGCCATGTAAGTTCTAGACGAGCCAAAATACTCGCGTCGACAATTCCATCTGCTAGTGCTTCCCAGGTTTTCACGGCAGCACGTTCACGGTTATCAGTAGGAATAAGCTTGCTTACTGGACTGAGGCCGTCGGCATATTCGGCAATGACGCGGGAGTCATAAATGGCCTCGCCATCGTCAGCCATAAGGCAAGGAACCTTCCCTAGGGGGTTGTTAAGGGCTATTTTGGTGTCTGCAGCCCAAACATTCTCTAATTCGAGGTCAACATCGACCTTTTTCTCGTTAAAAACAATGCGTACTTTACGTACATAGGGGCTGGTTAGGGATCCGATAAGTTTCATGGGCTCAAGTATAGCCATCCTATTTGGGCTTTGCTGTACTCCAGAACGCATTAAAATCAGCTTTTATTGACATATTCAATGCAAAGGCAATATTCGTGAGTCAGCCGCTTTCAACCCTTAATGCCCTTTCCCCCCTAGATGGCCGTTATGCCGGAAAACTGGATGCCTTGCGTCCCTGGCTTTCCGAAGCCGCTTTTATGCGCCAACGTGTTTTTGTGGAAATTCATTGGCTCTTGGCTTTGGCTGCTGCAGGCTTGCCTGATGTCCCAAAAATTAATGCTGCTGACGAAGCCTTTCTCCTTTCGCTCCCAGAAAACTTTTCTGATGCAGATGCTCAGCGCATCAAAGATATCGAAGCAGTAACGAACCACGACGTAAAGGCAGTTGAATACTTCTTGAAAGAAAAAGTTGCTGGACGACCAGATTTATTGAAAGCAAGTGAGTTTATTCACTTTGCCTGCACATCGGAAGACATCAACAATACCTCTCACGGTTTAATGTTGCGTGGTGCCCGCGATGAGGTGCTCTTGCCCCAACTCAGAAAAGTACTTTCAGTGTTGACTGATCTCGCGATTGAGAACGCTAAAGTGCCATTGCTCTCTCGCACTCATGGCCAGCCAGCTTCACCAAGCACTTTGGGTAAAGAGATTGCCAATATTGCCAAGCGTTTAGAACGTGCGATCGAGTCTATCGCCGCCGCTCCTTTGCTGGGCAAGATGAATGGCGCAGTGGGTAATTACAATGCTCACATGTCAGCCTATCCTGATTTTGATTGGGAAAATTTTTCCAAGAGTGTGGTTGAAAAGCGTCTAGGTTTAACGTTCAATCCTTACACCATTCAAATTGAGCCACACGACGGTATGGCTCAGCTCTTTGATGCGATTGCTCGCGCTAATACGATTCTTTTGGATATGGATCGCGACTTCTGGGCCTACATCTCCGTTGGTTACTTTAAGCAGCGCACTAAAGCAGGCGAGATCGGTTCATCGACGATGCCGCATAAAGTCAACCCGATTGATTTTGAAAACTCCGAAGGTAACTTGGGCGTGGCCAATGCGTTGCTGCGTCACCTTGCTGAAAAATTACCAATCTCTCGTTGGCAACGCGACTTGACTGACTCCACTGTTTTGCGCAATCTAGGCCCTGCTTTTGGCCACAGCGTACTTGCTTATGACAGCGCCTTGCGCGGCCTTGGTAAGTTAGAGGTAAATCACGCTGCCATTGCTGCTGACTTAGACGCATGCTGGGAAGTGTTGGCTGAGCCAGTGCAAACGGTGATGCGTCGTTACGGCATTGAGAATCCCTATGAGCAGTTAAAAGAATTGACTCGCGGCAAAGGGATTAATCAAGCAGACCTGCAAACCTTTATTCGTGGTTTGAAGATTCCTGAGGATGCAAAAGCACGTTTGTTGGAGATGACACCATCTTCTTACTTAGGTAAGGCGGTCGAGTTGACCGAACGTCTCAAAAAGTGAGTTTGACTCCCAATTCAGAATACGGGGCACGTCCCCGGATCTGGTTTGCTGCTTATCAATTGCTATGGCATCTCTTATTGCCTTTAGCGTTCATTCGTCTAGCTTGGCGTGCACGTCACGCCTTCCCCTACCTTCATCACATTCCTGAGCGATTGGGCTTTGGCTACAGCAAACCTATTTCTCAAGGCTCTATTTGGATTCATGCGGTATCGGTAGGCGAGACGCGTGCGGCTCAACCATTGATTGAGGCTTATTTAGCTAAGGGCGAATCTATTTTGCTCACCCACATGACTTTGAATGGCCGCCGTACTGGCAAGCAGTTATTTGTTAAAGAGATTGCTGCTAGGCAAATTCGACAAGTCTATTTGCCTTATGACATATGTTGGGCTGTGGAGCATTTCTTGCAGACCTTTAAACCAAAGCTGGGCCTTTTCATGGAAACCGAGGCGTGGCCAACTGCGGTCTTTCGTTGCAAAGAAATTGGCTTACCCCTATTTCTAGTGAATGCTCGCCTTTCCGAGAGAAGTGCCCGACGTGTTAATCGATTTGGTGAAGCGGGGCGCGCATTATTTCAGGCCTTTACAGGAATCCTGGCACAGACTGAGTTTGATGCTGGGCGTTACCGTAGCCTAGGTGTTAAAAATGTCGTTATTACTGGCAATCTGAAATTTGATGTTCCACTCGATCCAAAACTGCTTGCTGAGGGTAAAGAATGGCAGAGGGAGCTACATGCAGGAAATCGCTTGATGGTGTGTGCAGCCAGCACGCGCGATGGAGAAGAGGCCATCATTCTGAAGGCTTGGAAAGATTTGCTCTTAAGTAATGCATTTGAAACTCCTCCATTACTTTGTTTGGTCCCGCGCCATCCCGAGCGCTTCGCAGAGGTAGCAGATCAAATTAACAATGCTAGTTTCAAGTTTCGCCGTCGTAGCGAGTGGGCCGGGATTCCGAGTGAGTGTGCCGGATTGGATGTTGTTCTGGGCGACTCCATGGGCGAGATGCCGATGTATTACAGCGCCTCTGACTTAGTACTTATGGGTGGAAGCTTGCTGCCCTTTGGAGGTCAAAACTTGATTGAGGCTTGTGCAGCCGGCTGCCCTGTTCTCTTGGGCGAGCATACCTATAACTTTCAACAAGCTGCCTTAGATGCGATTGATAGTGGCGCTGCTAAACGCATTCATGGTGAATTGCTTTTAACAGAGCCAATAGCCTTAATGGATGCATTGAAAGAATTGCTTCTAAATACTCATGAATTGGCACAGATGGGTGCCGCTGCTCAGGCTTATTCAACTGAACACCAAGGTGCAACTAACAGAATTTTAGCTGCCCTTGATCAACAAAACTGTCGCTGAACTAAAAAGACTGAGTTAGACCCGCGCTCCGTAGTTCGGATCATCTTTGCGGGCATCATCATCTGGCTTTTTATCGCCCTTCACCAAATCTTCACGTGTAACACCGAGCCACATGGCTAATGCTGCAGCCACGAAGACTGAAGAGTAGATACCAAACAAAATACCAATGGTCAGTGCTAATGCAAAGTAGAAGAGTGTTGGGCCTCCAAAGACCAGCATTGCCAGGACCATCATCTCAGTACTGCCGTGGGTAATAACAGTACGGCTAATGGTGCTCGTAATCGCGTTATCAATGATTTCACGGGTATTCATCTTGCGATATTTGCGGAAGTTCTCGCGAATACGGTCAAAGATCACGACGGATTCGTTTACTGAATAGCCAAGAACCGCAAGAACGGCTGCCAATACTGAGAGGGAGAACTCCCACTGGAAGAAGGCAAAGAAACCCAAGATGATGACAACGTCATGCAAGTTTGCAATGATGCCGGCAAGCGCAAACTTCCACTCAAAACGGAAGGATAGATACACCACGATGCCAATGATTACAAAGATGAGTGCTTTTAAGCCGTCAATAGCCAACTCTTGACCCACCTGTGGGCCAACAAACTCAACGCGCTGCAATTTCACGCCAGTCGTTGCTGGTTCAAGCGCTTGCATTACTGCCGTGCTCTGATCAGCAGAAGAAATCAATTTGCCTTCAGCATCTTTTTGTAATGGTAGGCGAATCATGACATCGCGTGAGCTACCAAAGTTCTGAATTTGAGTATCTGCATAGCCCAACTTCTCAACCTTGGTACGAATAGAGTCCAAGGGTGCAGTTTGTGGATAGCTGACTTCCATCACCGTTCCACCAGTAAATTCGATGGAGAGATGCAGGCCGTTATGCCAGAGGAAAAAGACTGCAGCTAAAAAAGTAACTAAAGAAATCGCATTAAGCACCAATGCATGGCGCATAAAGGGAATATCTTTTTTGATTCGGAAAAATTCCATGGCTTATTTCTCCTGTGGACGCCAAACTTGGCCAATAGCGAGTTTTTGAATCTTCTTATGTCTGCCATACCAGAGGTTAACAAGGCCACGTGAGAAGAAGACAGCCGAGAACATTGAAGTCAGAATACCTAAACAGTGAACTACTGCGAAGCCTTTGATGGGGCCTGATCCAAATGCCAATAAGGCTAGACCAGCAATCAAAGTCGTTACGTTAGAGTCCAGAATCGTTGCCCAGGCTTTGTCGAAGCCGACAGAAATGGCTGTTTGTGGTGAAGCTCCGTTACGTAACTCTTCACGAATACGCTCGTTAATTAACACGTTGGAGTCAATCGCCATACCCAGAGCTAAGGCCATTGCAGCGATGCCCGGCAAAGTGAGTGTGGCTTGCAGCATCGATAGCACTGAGATGAGTAAGAACAAGTTCACCGCTAAAGCGACAACGGAGAAAGTGCCAAACAGCAAGTAGTAGACCATCATAAAAATCGCGATCGCAGTAAACCCGATCAAGAGCGACTTAAAGCCCTTCTCAATATTTTCTGCTCCAAGGCTTGGTCCAATAGTACGTTCTTCAATGATTTCCATTGGTGCTGCTAATGATCCAGCGCGCAAGAGCAGCGCTAAGTCATTAGCGCTCTCGGTAGTTGGTTGACCAGTGATTTGGAACTTAGAGCCAAACTCACTTTGAATGGTAGCGATTGTGAGTACTTCACCTTTACCTTTTTCAAACAAGATCATGCCCATCGGCTTACCGATATTTTCGCGAGTCACTTCCTGCATAACGCGACCACCAGCAGCATCTAGGGAGATGTTTACAGCAGGACGTTGGTTTTGGTCAAAGCCAGCGCTAGCATCCGTAATACGATCTCCACTGAAGATCACTGATTTTTTAAATACACCCAAGCGATTTTCACCAAAGCGGAAAGTATCCATGCCTGGAGGAGGAGTTTCGCCTAAGCCGATGGTAGACGCCAAGGGGTCAGCTAAGCGAGACTCTAGAGTTGCTGTACGACCGATGATGTCTTTGGCACGAGCGGTATCCTGTACGCCAGGTAACTGCACCACAATGCGCTCAGCACCTTGTTGTTGAATCACTGGTTCTTTAACCGCCAATTCGTTCACACGCTTATTCAGGGTAATGATATTTTGCTTAACGGCGTTATCTTGAATGGCTTTAAGGGCGGATGGTTTAAATTCACCTACTAGCTTAGGTAACGAGCCATTTGATTTAATAAGCCAAATTAGTTCAGGTTGTGCCGTTGTTAGCAATGAGCGTGCTTGTTCAGCATCTTCGACATTGGCGAAATTGATCGATATGGAATCAGCGCCACGCTCAATACCTTGATGGCGAATGCTCTTGTCACGTAATTGACTGCGAATATCGCCTGCCAAGGAAGTCACTTTTTTCTGGACTGCGCCCTTCATATCCACTTGCAAGAGGAAATAGACGCCGCCACGCAAATCAAGACCTAGTGGCATTGGTAATGCGTTGATTGCACTTAACCAGCCCGGTGTATTGGATAGCAGGTTTAAGGCAACGGTGTAGTTGGGATCATTTTGATCAACATTTAATTTCTGTTGCAAGAGATCACGTGCGCGCAACTGAATGTCAGTGTTATTGAAGCGAACTTTGATAGAGCCTACATTGCCAGCGACTTCGAAGAAGAGACCGGTATTACTAATGTTGGCTTCCGTCAGAATTTTTTCGACACGAGCCTGCGTTGCCAAGTCAACCTTGATGGTTGGCTTGGCAGACGAGACTTGAACCGCTGGAGCCTCACCATAGAAATTGGGTAATGAATATAGTCCGCCGATTAGTAATGCAACGGCAATGACTAGATATTTCCAGAGAGGGTAGCGATTCATATTGAGATACTTTTAAACAAATAAATTAAGCAGACTTTAGGGTGCCTTTTGGCAATACTGTAGTGATAGCACCTTTTTGCATGTGCACTTCAGTACCAGCAGAAATTTCAACGGTAACCACTTGGTCTTTCAATGCTGTTACTTTGCCCATGATGCCGCCAACAGTAACAACCTCATCACCAACGCCTAATGACTCGAGCATTGCCTTAGTTTCTTTTTGACGCTTCATTTGTGGGCGAATCATGATGAAGTACAAAACTGCAAACATCAAAATTAAAGGGAGAAAGCTCATCAAGCCACTGGAATCTGCGCCCGCTGCAGGAGCTTGGGCAAAAGCGTTACTAATCCACATACAAAACCTCCGTTAATTACCAATTAAAAACTGCGATATTTTTCGACCTTTAAACCGGTGGCCGTAACCCGCAATTCTAAACTGTGTGGGGCTTTGGAGGTGATTTACAGGGGGTTTTGCCCCCTGTAGGGCTATTAGTCCTGTCCAGGCTCAACACCACGCTGGCGATTGCTGTGAAATTCCTCACGATATGCGCTAAAGCGGTCTTTGCTGAGAGCCTCACGGACCTCTGTCATCAGCTGGAGGTAGTAGGACAGGTTATGGATGGTGTTTAGCTGAGACCCTAGGATCTCATTCGCCTTTTGAAGGTGATTTAAGTAGGATCTAGTGAAGTTTTGGCAGGTATAGCAGGCACAGGTTGGGTCTACTGGGCGATCATCGTCCTTATACCCAGAATTTCGTAGTTTAAGGTCGCCAAAGCGAGTGAAAAGCCAGCCATTGCGGGCGTTACGGGTTGGCATCACGCAATCAAACATATCAATACCTAGGCTAACGCCCAACATTAGATCTTCTGGAGTACCAACGCCCATTAGGTAATGAGGCATATGTTCTGGCAATTTAGGGGCAGTGAAATTCAGAATCCGCTCAAACTCGGGTTTAGGCTCTCCCACTGATAAGCCGCCAATAGCAATCCCATCAAAACCTTGCTGACTTACGGCATCCAAAGAAAATTCACGAAGATTCTCGAACATGCCGCCTTGAACGATGCCAAAGAGTCCGTTGCCTGTATTTAGTTCGCGAAAACGCTTAATGGAGCGATCACCCCAGCGCAAAGACATTTCTAGCGATGCACGGGCTGTTTTTTCCGAGGTAGGTTGACCCTTGATTTCATATGGGGTGCATTCATCAAACTGCATCGCGATATCGCTATTGAGCACCGCCTGAATTTCCATTGACACTTCTGGAGACATAAATAATTTGTCGCCATTGATTGGAGATGCAAAGGTCACGCCCTCTTCAGAGATCTTGCGCAGCGCGCCCAAACTAAATACCTGAAAGCCGCCAGAGTCAGTGAGGATCGGTTTGTCCCAACCCATAAAACGATGCAAGCCACCATGTTTTTTAATGACATCTAATCCTGGCCTTAACCAGAGATGAAAAGTGTTACCTAAAATAATTTGGGCTTTGGCCTCATTCAAGTCACGCGGCGTCATTGCTTTGACGGTGCCATACGTTCCCACAGGCATAAAGATGGGCGTTTGCACGCTACCATGCGGAAGGTCGAGTTGACCAAGACGAGCTGGGCTTTGCGAGTCGCGCGCCAATATGTTGAAGTGAACAGGTTTGGTCATAACTGTGGATTCTCGAGTCGACAAAGAAACATCGCATCTCCATAGCTGAAGAAACGATACTTCTGATGAATGGCATGTTGATAAGCGGCGCGAATGTTTTCCATTCCCGCAAAAGCACTGACCAACATTAATAAGGTAGATTTTGGCAGATGAAAGTTGGTAAGCAAACAATCTACAGTTTTAAATTGGTAGCCTGGGGTAATAAAGAGATTGGTCTCGCCGCTACTTTGCCCGCTAGCAGCCTGGCTCTCGAGTGCGCGCAGACTGGTAGTGCCTACCGCAACAACTCTGCCACCATTTTTCTTGGTGGCCTCAATAGCTTCTAATGTCTCATTGGGAATGGAGAACCATTCGTAGTGCATCTTATGTTTTGAAAGATCTTCTTCGCGCACGGGCGTAAATGTTCCTGCCCCCACATGTAGTGTGACAGCTGCTTGTTGAATGCCTAATTTCTTAAGTTCTTGCAAGATAGATTCATCAAAATGTAGGCCTGCTGTTGGGGCAGCTACCGCCCCTGGATTTTTGGCGACGACTGTTTGATAACGTTGCGCGTCTTCTCCATCAGGTTGATGCTCAATGTAGGGCGGTAATGGGAGCTCACCAAAACGTTCAAGCAAGGAAAATACATTTTCCGGAAAGCGAACCTCATAAAAACGTCCGTCATACCCAATCATCTCTACAGGAAAGGTTTCGCCAGCCTGATTGTGAATATGAACAGTGGTTCCAGTCTTAGGTACCTTGGAGGCTCTAATTTGAACCCAGGCCTGCTTTTCGCCGCTAATGCGTTCAATGAGCAGCTCCACGTTCCCGCCAGTCTCCTTTTTGCCGTGTAAGCGCGCAGGAATAACCTTGGTGTCATTAAAGACTAATAAGTCCCCGGGCTGAACAATGCTCAGAATGTCCTTAAACTGTCGATCTACCAATTGGACGTGATTTGGCCCATCAGCCTTGACCTCTAAGAGGCGGCTATCGGTTCTATTCGCCAAAGGATGTTGGGCGATTAGTTCGGGTGGGAGTTCGTAATTAAAGTCGGAGAGTTGCATAGCATTACCATCAGGTATTAGATTTTAACGATGACTACTAAACAAGCGCCAAGTACACTCCAAAAGATGGGTTTAGACAGCCCTATGGCCCTTGCTTTGCACTTGCCATCCCGTTATGAGGATGAGACCGAGCTGCTCACGATCGAGGAGGCCATACATCAGGGTCGATTTAACTCAGCCCAGACCCAGGGTGTAGTTATTCGCAATCAGGTCTTATTTAGGCCCAGAAGGCAGATGGTGGTGACCATCGAGGATGAGACTGAAACCTTAAATCTACGCTTCCTGAACTTCTACCCTAGCCAGCAAAAACAAATGGCTGTCGGGGTCAATATTCGAGTCCGCGGTGAAGTGCGTGAAGGTTTTCAGGGTCCAGAGATGGTGCACCCTACGGTGAGAGCTGTCGCTCCAGATACACCTTTACCTGCTAGTTTGACTCCAGTTTATCCAGCAAGTGTTGGAGTCTCGCAAACCATTATTCGTAAAGCAGTGTCACAAGCCTTACGTGACCCAAGCCTGCAAGATAGTCTGGCTGAGTTCTTGCCCAAAGAGCTGATGGCAGAGCTACTGCCTAGTCATGATTGGCCAAACTTGCAAGAGGCGATTATCTATTTACATCAACCGCCTGCCGATGCCAATACTCAGGCATTGCTAGAGCGTACTCATCCTGCTTGGCGTCGAGTGCAGTTTGAGGAACTCCTTGCTCAGCAAATTTCGTTAAAGCGTGCGCATGCGATTCGTCGGGAGCGGCATGCACCTAGTTTTGTAAAAAATAAAGATGAGAGTAAGGGCAAGAAAGAGCGGCAAAGCTTTGAAGCGGGCTTGCTGAAAGTATTGCCTTTTAAATTAACTAATGCTCAAGATCGTGTTTGGTCTGAAATGAGTCATGACCTTTCTCAATCATTCCCGATGAATCGCCTTTTACAAGGGGACGTAGGTAGCGGCAAGACTGTAGTAGCGGCCTTGGCTGCAGCGCGGGCAATGGATCATGGCTATCAAGCTGCCATCATGGCGCCTACGGAAATATTGGCTGAGCAACACTATCTCAAAATGAAGGAATGGTTTGAGCCTTTAGGGGTACGAATCGCTTGGCTGTCAGGGAGTCTGAAAGCCAAAGAAAAAAGATTGGCACAAGAGGTAATCGAAAATGGGCAAGCCCAACTCATTATTGGTACGCATGCTCTTATTCAAGAAAACGTGAGCTTTGCCAAACTTGGCCTCGCAGTGATTGATGAGCAACATCGCTTCGGAGTGAGGCAGCGTTTAGAGATTCAGCAGCGCGTTGGGTCGGAATTGTTTTACTGCCATCAATTAATGATGTCTGCGACACCAATACCACGCACTTTAGCGATGACCTACTATGCTGACTTAGATGTCTCTGTCATCGATGAATTGCCTCCTGGTCGAAAACCGATTGCTACCAAGGTAGTTAAAGCCGGCCGCCGTGATGAGGTGATCGGTGGTTTGCAAAGTTGGTTATCCAAGGACTTGCAAGCGTACTGGGTTTGCCCTCTGATTGAAGAATCTGAAGTACTGCAATTGCAAACAGCAGTTGAGAGCTTCGAGCAACTGACTCAGGCTTTACCTGACTTTAAGGTTGGCTTAGTGCATGGCAGATTAAAAGCAGAAGAAAAAGCAGCAGTCATGGCGGCCTTTAAGGCAAATGAGGTTCAGCTTTTAGTTGCGACTACGGTAATTGAGGTTGGGGTAGACGTACCTAATGCGGCGTTAATGGTGATTGAGCATGCTGAGCGCTTTGGTTATGCCCAGATCCATCAATTGCGCGGGCGCGTGGGCAGAGGTTCTGCGGATTCGGTCTGTATTTTGATGTACGCCGAGCCGCTTTCAATGGCTGCCAAGGAACGTCTACAAACTTTACGTGAGACCTCAGATGGTTTTGTGATTGCTGAGCGAGATTTATCGCTGCGTGGTCCGGGTGAGTTGCTAGGCGCGAAGCAATCAGGAGATGCTATGTTGCGCTTTGTCGATTTGCAACGCGATGCCTGGTTAATTGAGTTAGCCCAACAGGCGGCCGAGCGCTTGCTCGCTGAGCATGCAGATCTGGTGGAGCGTCATTTAGAGCGCTGGCTCGGATCTCGAGCGGAATTTCTAAAGGCTTGATAATTACCTTATGAATGTAAAAGATCGTTTTATTTCTTATGGCCATCTAATCAGGCTAGATAAGCCGATTGGTACGCTATTACTGTTATGGCCTACGCTCTGGGCTCTTTGGTTGGCAAGCAGTGGTGTGCCTGATTTATCTATTTTGTTGATCTTTACTGTCGGCACATTTTTAATGCGTAGTGCGGGTTGTGCAATCAACGACTATGCTGATCGTGATTTTGATCGTCATGTTAACCGTACCCAAGATCGCCCAGTCACAAGTGGAAAAATCTCGGGCAAAGAGGCCATAGCTGTGGCTGGAGTATTGGCCTTGATTGCGTTTTTACTCATTCAGCCCCTGAATGTATTTACAAAACAACTATCCGTGCTTGCTTTGCTAGTAGCCTTCCTCTATCCCTTTACCAAACGCTTTTTTGCCATGCCCCAAGCTGTCTTAGGCATTGCCTTTGGCTTTGGCATTCCGATGGCGTATGCGGCTATTTTGGATTCTATCCCCCTAGAGGCCTGGTTCTTATTTATTGGAAACATTTTTTGGGCGATCGCTTATGACACAGCCTATGCCATGGTTGATCGCGATGATGATCTGCGCCTAGGGTTGAGAACATCGGCCATTGCTTTTGGTCAGTACGATGTCGTCGCTATAGCAATAAGCTATGGGATGCTTTTTCTGAGTCAGTTATGGGTGGCGCAATTGGCTAACTTAAGCAATTATTTTTTAGTGGGTTGGTTCGCAGCATTGGCTTGTGCGATATATCACTTAAAGTTGGTTTCAACACGCAATAGAGAAAATTGTTTTAAAGCATTCCGCCATAACAACTGGTTAGGCGGATTTTTATTTCTGGGAATTGTGCTGGGTATAGGTATTAACTAACTCTGGCCGAGTTCATCGCCCATCGTTTTACCGCGCTGACTGGCTGCATCAATCGCTTTTTCTAAAATTTCATGCCAACCTTGTTGTTTCATGACATCTAGAGCAGCAGCAGTGGTTCCACCCTTTGAAGTGACTCTCGCGCGGAGAACGCCAGCGTGTTCATCAGAGTCATGGGCAAGCTGTGTAGCGCCCTCAAGAGTGGCATAAGCCAGCTTGCGCGCTGTCTCTGAATCAAGACCGAGCTTCTCTCCAGCAGATTGCATTGCCTCTAAAAATGCAAAGACATAGGCTGGACCACTACCAGAAACAGCAGTTACTGCATCCATCAATTTTTCTTCTTTTACCCAAACGGTTTGACCTACCGCATTACAAATGGTTTCAGCTAAGGCACGATCAGATTGATCTACAGCGGTATCTGCAAAAAGACCGGTAATCCCTTTACCAATTAAGGCTGGAGTATTTGGCATAGCGCGTACACAGCGTGTGTGATCAAGCCAGCGACTCATATCTTTTAGGCGAATACCCGCAGCGATACTCAGAATGAGTGGACCGGGCGCGCTCGCATGCTTTAACTTAGACGCTAAACCTTTGGCAACGACATTAAAGTCTTGTGGTTTGATCGCCATGACAAGCACATTATTTCTAGAGAAATCAAAAGCGATGTGCTCCAGAGCGCCAATGCCCTGAACACCAAAATCTTCATGTAACTTTAGGGCAGTTGCAGCATTTGCTTCTACAACAGAGATTTGATTAGGTTCGAATCCACTAGCAAGAAGGCCGCTGATAAGGGCACGCCCCATATTGCCACCGCCAACAAAGGTGATGTGCGCGTTGCTATTGTTTTGTGCGATTTTGTTTGTGCTCATTTGCTAATCTTATCGCGCTTCCCGAAAATGGCTGTACCAACACGAACTATAGTGCTGCCCTTAGCAATAGCAGCCTCTAAATCATCGGACATGCCCATCGAAAGGGTATCAAAGAACTGGTAGCCGAGCTCAGTGAAATGGCTGGCCTGTATTCTTTTGAAGCAATCTTGCACTGCTGCAAACGCTTGGCGTTGCAAGATGGGGTCTGAATTAGGCGCTGGAATAGCCATCAAACCCCTCAGAACTAAGTTTGGCATGGAGGTGATGGCATTGCAAAGCTCTTCAACTTCAACCAGGGAAATGCCGCTTTTGCTCTCCTCCTCGCTAACATTGATTTGTACGCAAACCATCAATGGCGGTAAATCTGGAAACTCGCCGCGTTGAGCGGATAGGCGTTCTGCAATTTTGAGGCGGTCCACACTGTGAACCCAATCGAAGTGTTGCGCTACTTCTCTGGTTTTATTGCTCTGTAAAGGGCCAATAAAATGCCAGGTCAACCAAGGGCGTAATTTGGCTAGCTTCTCAATTTTTTCAACGGCCTCTTGCACGTAGTTTTCACCAAAGGCAGATTGTCCAGCGTGCATAGCTTCTTCAACTGCTGAGGCCGGAAAGGTTTTGCTAACCGCCAGAAGTTCAATTTCTTCGGGCTCACGCTTTGCTGCTAGGGCAGCAAGCTCAATTCTTGTTCTGACTTGCATCAAATTGACAACAATGGAGTTCATGAGACCTTAGAAGATTTGCTAAGTAATTGGTCTACGATTTCAATCCAATGCACTACTGGAGTGTCTTCTTGCTGCAGGTGGGTAATGCAGCCAATGTTTCCAGACACAATGACCTCTGCGCCTGATTCCTCGCAGGCAGTATTTAGGTGAGTTAACTTGTTTTTACGAAGTTGCTCAGAGAGTTCTGGTTGAGTAACGGAGTAAGTGCCTGCAGAGCCGCAGCAAAGATGGCTGTCGGCACATAAACGCACACCAATACCAATACTAGAAAGCAATCCCTCAACCTTGCCACGAATTTGTTGGCCGTGTTGCAAGGTGCAAGGTGGGTGATATACGACGCCTGGCTTTGGATCGGTGCCTACCAGCTGCATCAGCTCATTTTGTAGGGAAGGTAGTATTTCAGAGATATCTTTAGTCAGATCTGAAATCTTCTTCGCTTTGGTTGCATAGACAGGATCATTGGCAAACAGGTGGCCATAGTCCTTCACCATCACACCGCAACCAGATGCGGTCATGACAATAGCTTCCACGCCACTTTCAACTAAAGGCCACCACGCATCAATATTTTGCTTGGCATTACCCAAGCCTCCAGCTTGATCATTGAGGTGATAGCGTAGCGCTCCGCAACAAGTGGCATTGGGCGCGCTAATCATTTGTATCTTTAACGCATTAAGAACGCGCGCTGTTGCTGAATTGATATTTGGGAGCATTCCAGGTTGTACGCAACCCTCTAGCAAAACCATTTTGCGCTGATGAGCTGCAGTAGGTCTTGCATAAGCATTAGTGGTATTGGCCAATGCCTTATTTACAGTCAGTGGAATCTTGCGTTTGATACCGCTTGGCATCAATGGGCGAATTAAACGACCCAGAGTCATTGCTGTATTAAATAAAGCGGGCTTAGTTAAACCTTCTTTTAGGGCCCAACGAGTCAGGCGTTGGCCGATTGGGCGCTCAGGCGTATTTTCTTCTGCCCACTTGCGACCAATGTCTATTAGGTTGCCGTATTGCACACCACTCGGACAGGTGCTCTCACAATTACGACAAGTTAAGCAGCGATCCAAATGCAGGCGAGTCTTTTCGGTGGGCGCTTGACCTTCGGCGATCTGCTTAATGAGATAGATACGTCCGCGAGGACCATCTAACTCATCACCCAGTATTTGATAGGTAGGGCAGGTGGCTGTACAAAAGCCGCAGTGAACACATTTACCCAGAATGCGGGCTGCCTCGATTCCTTCCGGAGTGTTGACAAATTGAGGGGCGAGTTGAGTTTGCATAGAAAGACTTATGGAAGACGTTTAGTGGCGAAAACACCTGCGGGATCAAAAGCTGATCTCAGGCGTTCTTGCACTGCCTCAAGGGCAAAGGAGTGGGCTTGCTCTGATAACAAAGTAAAGCGCTGATTGCTAGGGTCTACATTGGCACCTTGTCTAAAGCGAGTTGCATGTCCGCCATGGGAATTGGCAATGGCCTTGATGGCTTTAAAGGTAGCTTCATCGCCAGGCGCTGTAATCCAACGTTGTTGACCGTGCCACTCCAGAACAATTTCATCTGAGGCGCCAGTGATAGTAAGTGGCCCACAGGCTGCAGGTAGCGCTAAACGATAAAGTGTTTGATCAGCACCTAGATTAGCAAATGCAGAAAGATATTGCTCACGTAAATCATTCCAGAAATGTTCTGCAGTTTCAGGATTAACCTCAGTGGCCATAACCAAAGAGCTCATGAGAGGAATTGCAGCCTTTACAGCCGCTGCCGCACCAGCGAGACGGAAAGTTAGCTCTCCATCACCACCCGTAGTGGAACCAATCCAGCAGCTTGCAGATAAAGGTAGTGGCTGTCCAGCCCATTCATTCAATATTTTGAGCGCTTTCTCTTGGGAGATTTGGCAACGTAAGGTTGCGGTCGCCGCAGGTTTAGGTAAGACCTTGACTGAGGCTTCTAACAAAAGAGCAAGCGTTCCTAAAGAGCCAGGCAGCAAACGAGAGACGTCATATCCCGCTACGTTCTTCATTACCTTCCCGCCAAAGGAAAGATCTTGGCCTTTGCCATCGATAATGCGAGCGCCTAATACAAAGTCACGAAAGTTACCAACGGTAATACGCCCTGGACCAGCAAGCCCAGCAGCAATAGCGCCGCCAAAAGTTGCATTCTCACCAAAGTGTGGTGGTTCAAAAGCAAGCACCTGATTCTTTTCTTTGAGAGCTGCTTCAATTTCTTTTAGTGGAGTGCCAGCACAAGCGGTGATGACTAATTCTTCTGGCTGGTACTCCAAAATACCGGAGTAAGTACGTGTATCTAGTTTGGTATAGCTATTCGGATTGCCGTACCAAGATTTGGTGCCACCGCCTTCAAACGAGAGCGGGGTTTTATTTTTAGCTGCATTGAGAATTTGCTCGCGGAATGCATTGATTTGCGGATGGGAGTGGCTCATTAGAAGCGCTCCAATTCTGGGTGAGGCAATTGACCGCCGCTAATGCGCATACGACCATATTCTGCGCAGCGACTTAAAGTTGGGATGGCTTTATCTGGGTTGAGTAATTTTTCTGGATCAAAGGCGCTTTTCACACCCCAGAAAGATTCGCGCTCACCTTCACCAAACTGAACACACATCGAATTAATTTTTTCGATACCAACACCATGCTCACCAGTGATCGTGCCACCGAGTTCTACGCAGGCTTCTAATATTTCAGTGCCGAACTCTTCTGCACGATGCCATTCTTCTTGGTCGGCACCATTAAATAAAATCAGGGGATGCATATTGCCATCACCCGCATGGAAAACGTTTAGGCAGCCAAGACCATACTTTTCTTCCATGCCCTGAATGCGCTTGAGGAGCGTAGCAATATGGCGACGGGGGATAGTACCATCCATGCAATAGTAGTCTGGGGCCAAGCGACCCGCGGCTGGGAAAGCGTTCTTACGACCACTCCAAAACTTCAAGCGTTCACCTTCATCTTTAGAAATCTGTATTCCGCTTGCACCAGCTTCTTCAAGTACTTTGGTCATGCGCTCAATTTCTTCGGCAACTTCTTCTGGAGTGCCATCAGACTCGCAGAGCAAAATAGCTGCAGCGTCTAAGTCATAGCCTGCGTGCACAAATTCTTCTACAGCGCGAGTGGTAGCTTTATCCATCATCTCCAAACCAGCAGGAATAATGCCGGCTGCAATGATGGCAGCAACTGCGTTACCACCTTTTTCAATATCATCAAAACTTGCCATAATCACGCGAGCCAATTTTGGTTTCGCCACTAACTTGACTGTAACTTCAGTAACCACTGCGAGCATGCCTTCGCTACCCATCATGATGGCGAGAAGATCGAGTCCAGGTGCATCTGGTGCTAAGCCGCCAAATTCAATGATCTCACCATTCATGAGTATTCCGCGCACACGCAGAACGTTGTGCAGAGTGAGGCCGTATTTAAGACAGTGCACGCCACCAGAGTTTTCGTTGACGTTGCCGCCAATCGAACAGGCAATCTGAGAGGAGGGGTCCGGAGCGTAATACAAACCGAGGTGGGCAACTGCTTCAGAAATAGCAAGATTGCGAACACCAGGCTGAACGACTGCAGTGCGGGTAAATGGATCGATGCTAATAATTTTCTTGAGCTTGGCTAGGGACAGCACCAATCCCTGAGAAAGAGGCATTGCGCCACCCGAGAGGCCGGTTCCTGATCCGCGAGGCACTACGGGGATTTGCATCGCGTAGCAAATCTTCAGAATTTGGGCAACTTGCTCTTCTGTTTCTGGCAGAGCTACTGCCAAAGGCATCCGACGGTAGGCGGCCAGACCATCACATTCATAGGGAATAGTGTCTTCTGGCTCCCATAGAAGGGCATGTTCCGGCAGGATTGGGCGCAAGGCCGCAACCAATTTGGACTGAAGGGCGCTAATAGCGGCTAATTCGGGGGGTGGGGTCACCATATTCATAAGAATCATTTTAGCCATTTACCTATAATTAAGCTTATGGGAAATCGACTATCAAAAATCGCCACTAAAACCGGTGACGCAGGAATGACGGGCTTGGGTGACGGAAGTCGCGTAGAGAAGGATCACCTACGGGTCTGCGCCATGGGCGATATCGATGAGTTGAACTCTGAAATCGGGGTTTTAATGACCGAGGACATCCCAGCAAGCATTTCTGCTGAATTACAGGAGCTTTTTCTGCAGGTGCAGCATGATTTATTCGATTTAGGGGGTGAACTTTGCATCCCTAATTACAAACTACTCAATCCTGAGCATGTAGTGCAGCTAGATGTTTGGCTCGAAAAATACAACAAACAATTACCCCCTTTGACTGAATTCATTTTGCCGGGTGGTACTCGCGCTGCTGCGCAAGCCCATGTTTGTCGCACTGTATGTCGCAGGGCCGAACGTTCGATTGTTCGCTTGGGTTGGGAAGAGCCTTTATATGACTCCCCTCGTCAATATGTCAACCGCCTATCTGATTTACTCTTTGTGCTTGCGCGTATTTTGAATCGTGCGGCTGGTGGCGCAGATGTATTGTGGAAGCATGAAAAAAAAGAGACTAAATAAATTAGTCTCTTTTATCACCAGCGCTTAAAAAATACTGCAGTATTACTTCTTCTTGCTTCTGCGTTTCTTAACGGCTGTAGCTAGACGCTCTAGTACCTTCACAGAGTCATCCCAGTTGATGCAGGCATCAGTAATACTCTTGCCGTATTCCAATTTACTTGGGTCATCTTTTCCGGGTGTAAATTTCTGGGCGCCATCATTTAAATGACTCTCAACCATCACGCCAAAAATCTGGTGTGAGCCAGACTCAATTTGCTGAGCTACATCGTCGGCAACCACAATCTGACGCTCATGCTTTTTGCTTGAATTGGCATGGGATAAATCAACCATCAAACTGGCTGGAAGCTTGGCCGCTTCAAGCTCAGAGCAGGCTGCTTGCACAAATTGAGCCTCGTAATTTGGCTCTTTGCCGCCACGCAAAATCACATGGCAATCTTTATTACCTTTAGTTTCCACAACCGATACTTGACCATTTTTATGAACGGATAAGAAATGATGTGGGCGACCTGCTGCTTGAATCGCATCGGTAGCAATTTTGATGTTGCCATCAGTACCGTTCTTAAATCCGATAGGTGCAGACAAGCCAGATGCAAGTTCGCGGTGAACTTGGCTTTCAGTAGTCCGCGCACCAATAGCACCCCATGAAATCAGATCCGCAATATATTGCGGAGAAATCACATCCAAGAATTCGCTACCAGCTGGCATGCCAAGGCGATTGATTTCCATCAGTACTTGGCGCGCAAGGCGTAGACCTTCTTCGATGCGATAGCTTTCATCCAGATACGGGTCGTTAATCAAACCCTTCCAGCCAACAGTAGTGCGTGGCTTTTCAAAATATACGCGCATCACAATTTCTAATTCACCAGCAAAACGCTCGCGCTCAACTAAGAGGCGTTGGCAATATTCCAACGCTGCTTTTGGGTCATGAATGGAGCATGGTCCGATGATCACGAGTAAGCGGTCATCCTTGCCATGAATAATGTCGCGGATCTTTTTGCGAGTGTTGCTGATCAAAGCTTCAGTAGGCGTTCCAGAAATCGGAAAGAAGCGAATTAAATGCTCTGGCGGAGGCAGAACAGAAATGTTGTCAATGCGTTGATCGTCAGTATCTGAGGTCTTGTCGACAGCAGAGTACCAATTAGCGGGATTCGTATTTTGTTGGCTCATCTGGCTATTTTAAGCCGTAATTAGCCAATATTAGGCAGTCCCACCCACAGTCAGGCTATCAATCCTCAGGGTAGGCTGCCCAACCCCGACTGGAACACTTTGCCCTTCCTTGCCACAAACCCCAACCCCACCGTCTAGTTTTAGGTCATTTCCGATCATAGAAACCTGTTTTAGGGATTCTGGCCCGCTACCAATAATGGTCGCGCCTTTGACGGGGTATTGAATTTTGCCGTTCTCAACCCAATAGGCCTCTGAAGCAGAAAATACAAATTTGCCGCTAGTGATGTCAACCTGACCGCCGCCAAAGTTCACTGCGTATAAACCGCGCTTGATGCTGGCGACAATTTCTTGAGGATCATCTTTACCGGCCAACATGTAGGTATTTGTCATGCGCGGCATTGGTAGTGAGGCAAAACTTTCACGCCGACCATTGCCAGTGAGGGGCATATTCATGAGTCGGGCATTCAGGCTATCCTGAATATAGCCCTTCAAAATGCCGTCTTCAATTAAGGTGGTGCATTGAGTGGGAGTTCCTTCGTCATCAATATTTAAAGAGCCTCTACGTCCAGATAAGGTTCCATCATCCACAACGGTGACACCTTTAGCTGCAACGCGCTGTCCAATGCGACCAGCAAAAGCAGAGGATCCTTTGCGATTAAAGTCGCCCTCGAGACCATGACCAACTGCCTCATGTAATAGAACGCCTGGCCAGCCCGGCCCCATGACCACTGTCATTGGGCCAGCAGGTGCTGGGCGCGATTCGAGATTTAATAGGGCTCCGTCAACAGCTTCATCAACATAGCGATTAATCAAATCAGTATTGAAGTAGAGGTAGTCATGACGTGCGCCGCCGCCAGAGGAGCCTGATTCACGCCGACCATTCTGTTCTGCAATAACGTGTACCGAAACGCGCACTAACGGGCGTACATCTGCCGCCAACAAGCCATCCGCACGCACAACCAATACAACATCAAACTCCCCGGCCAGACTGGCCATAACCTGGATGATCCGTGGGTCACGTGCTTTAGCGCGACGTTCTATGCTTTCCAGAAGGGCAATTTTTTCTTTGGGCTGAAGAGAATCTAAAGGATTGACATCCGAGTAGAGCTTATTGGATATGGGATTAAAAAGTTTGCTGGCAACCGCCTGCTTACCACCCTCGGGCCCAATCACTCGAGTAGCTTTGGCTGCTTTATTTAAAGCTTCTAAATTAATTTCATCTGAATAAGCGAAAGCTGTCTTATCGCCATAAATAGCGCGCACACCAACGCCTTGATCAATATTAAAGCTGCCGGACTTAACAATGCCTTCTTCAAGACTCCAGCTCTCACTCCGAGTATGTTGGAAGTAGAGATCTGCATCATCAAGGCGATGGGCAAATAGATTGCCAAAGGTACCATGTAAGTCTTGCTCGGATAAGCCGGTTGGTTCGAGCAAAATAGATTTGGCTAACTTGATAAGGTCTGCTTGCTTTTTGGCTTTCGTCCAATTGGCAGGGAATAGTGCTTCTGGTGCATTCATGTGATTCAGCAAATCTTTCTTTAAAGCTTGCGATGCGCAAGTGCGGGTAACTTAGAGCGTACCTCGTTTAATTTATCTTTGCACAAAACCCCAGAAATAAAGCCTTCACCCTCGGGGAGGTTGGCCAAGATGCTGCCCCAAGGATCAATCAACATACTATTGCCCCAAGTACGTCGTTGATTTTGATGAATGCCGCCTTGGGCGGAGGCTAACACGTAACATTGGTTTTCGATAGCGCGAGCGCGTAAGAGAATTTCCCAATGATCCTTGCCAGTTGTATAGGTAAAGGCGGCTGGGATGATATGGCAATCTACCTGTCCAAGGGCGCGATAGAGCTCTGGGAAGCGCAGGTCATAGCAAATACTCAAACCAAAGGTCCAATCATTTCCGCCAAATGAAATTTTTAAGAGGCCCGGCGCATTGCCAGCCTCAATTGTTTCGGATTCTTGATAACGCTCAGTTGCTGTTTGAAAACCAAATAAATGAATTTTGTCGTAACGAGAAATTTGCTCGCCAGCAGGATTAAAAACAAGGCTTGTATTAAGTACTTTATTAGAATCTTTTGCTTCCAGTGGAATAGTACCTGCCACTAGGTAAATATTATTTTGTTGTGCAATATCCGAAAGTTGCTCTTGGATGGGCCCACTACCAATGCTTTCGCGGGCCCGAACTTTATCGGTGTCCTTGAGGCCCATTAAGCAAAAATACTCTGGTAAGACAGCAAGTTGTGCGCCTTCGGCTGCAGCTGCGACGACGAGTCTGCTTGCTGTAGATAAGTTCTCCCGCAAATCAGGTGTGGAGACCATCTGAATGGAGGCAATCTTGAGGTCTGCGCTATTTACTGATGAGTTCATGATGATTTAGTTAGCAATTTTATTGGGGCTACCTAAATTACTCGGAGTGCTTTGTGGCCCAGAGTTACTATTATTCGGCTTGCTTTGCTCTTTCAACAACTCTTTACTGCGAATAGTATCTAAAGTTTTCGAGTCAATTGGCTGACCCTTTTGGTCAAGGGGGATCACTTCTGGATCATCCCAAGAGCCTTGGACCAGATAGTCTGATTGGAGATTACGATTGATTTGACTGGTAATTAAATACTGCCCAACCAATGCGCCCAGACCTACGATAGGATTAATGGCGAAGGCAGCCAATGAGCCGGCTGTTGCATCAATTGTTGGAAATATGGTGACACGTAAATCTTGCGTTTGTTTGGGGATATTGATTTGCCCATTCATGGCAACCCGTGCTTGGTCTAAACCCATTGTGAATTGCTTCGTTTGAGCAACTCCGGAGCTAATATCAAAAGAAGCATCAATGGAATTAAATGGCGTTCCCTTGGTCACAATATTGCCCAAGCTTCCCTGGAGGTCCAGAGTAGCAAATCTAAATAAACTTTGTAGGCTGAGTACGTCAAGCAGCTTGGCGCCGCTGGTATTCACCTCTAACAATCGACCTTTTTCAAGATTCAAGGTTACCTTACCGGCTAGGGTATCGAATTGAGGTACGAAAGGAGTGCCATCCCACTCCACGTTACTGGTCAATTTGCCTTGGCCGCCTTCCACTGATTTTTGGCTGGTCCAATGCCCAATAATTTGACCAGCATCCTTAATGTCTAAATCAACATTCACCGTTGTGTGTTCAGCTTGATTCTGGGTGGCACCAACCCAGCGCCCAGTCAAAGCAGAGCTGCCTTGGGGATTATTAAATTGGATGGAATCCACATTGAGGACGTTGTTATTTGTCCTGGTTTTAATTTTCATCTGACCAAGCTGAGCCTTACCCCAGCTGAAGTCATCAATAGCTAAATCAATACTAGGAATGGAGTCAGGATTAATCGCAGTTTTGGCAGGAAGATTTTTTGAGGCTGGCTTTTTGACCTCAATTGGAGTGCTGACTTTCTCGGGAAACTTGAGTCGCGCTAAGCGCCCACTAATCAAACCGCTTAGTTGTGACTTATTGGGTTCTGTATATTGCAGTTGACCGGCGATGGAGGGTGAATTAATGCGCATTTGCCAAGCGGCATTTTTATTGCTTGCTGAAAAATTCATATCCTGCCAATTGCGCTCAAACAAAATGACTTTTTTTACTTGGGCAGCAATTTGAATATTGCTTGGATTATTTTCTTCCGCTTTAGAAGAACCTTTCTTCTTTTGGCTTTCTAAAAAATCTTGCCATACATCGAGATTCAGCTCTGAAGTGGCAAGATTAAGCTGAAAGCCTTGGTTCGGGAGTGCTGCGCCAGTGCCGATTCCTACCGCATGACGAAGAGCGTCATCACTGCCAAGCTCACCTTGAATAAAGTAGGTGTCACCAATTTTTCCATCCCATGTAAATCGACTGGATGTGGAGGGTGATTTCGCAAAGGATTTCAGGGTTAATTGGCCTGACATGGGTGTCCCCATCTGCTTTTTCGCGGGGGCTGGTGCTGAACTAGCCCAATCACGCATATCGATCTTGAGATTGGTTTCGCTATTGCCTTTATTGAAATGAATGGCGCCCTCATATCTCGCAACGCCGCTTATTGCTTGCAAAATCGGAAGTACCTGAACCGATGAATCTTTTGCAAAGTAGTTTTTAATAAAGCTAGCGCTAATATCGCCTGAGATGTTGTAGCTCGGGCCCCCTTGATTTGGCGTTTTACTTGAAATCTTAATAGCGCCACCAAGGAAATTAGCGGTGATATCTTCGAATTCAGGATTGATCTCAGTTATACGAATCTTTCCTTTGAGGTTATCCAGAGGCGGCAAGTCGTCCCACTGGACCCTGTTGCCAGGAAAATTGAGTTGAATGTCAGTTTTGGTGTCCCCGTTACCGGATAGGGGAACGCTAAGGGCCAAGCTGAGCTTGGTTGGTCCTGTAACCTTTAGATTGCGCTCAAGTGCAATTTGCTTTTTACCAACAGGTGAGGCAAATAGATATTCGAGTAGTTGTGGGGCATCACCTTCAGCCTCACCATTCACCGTCAGAAGTAATAGCTTTGCGCTCACACTAGGAATTTCTGCGTGAAATTTACTCAGTGCAACTTGTTTGTAGCTTGCTTGATCAATATCTACCGTGAAGTTAGCATTCTGCATATTGATCAAGCCGTTTACCCTATTAAATGGGGGCCAAACACCTTGTGCGATTGATGAGCTTGGCACTGGGCTGAAAGTGGCGCCATTAATCGGTAGCTTGAGTGTGAATTCTCCTGAGCCTACTTTAGGGAAGGGCACTTCATTGGGATCACCTTTGATATGCAAGCTACCATTTTTGATGATGCCTGCGTCAAAGGCTTTGCTTAGATAGGATTTGGCATCGCTACCCATGCCAACAGGCAAATAACGATAGGCGGTTTTGAGATCAGCCTGAGCAAAATTTATGTCCAGGTTCATAAAGTCAGGATTTTTACCTTCACCAATGATGTAATTGAGATTGAGCGTGGTTGAAATCTCAGAATTACTAAGTGCTAACTGCTTTGCATTAATGACCCAATTCCCTTTTTGTTTTGCCCAAGAAATTTGACCATTGGCTTGATCAAGCTTGATTTTTGGATCAACCAATAGATCGTTAACCTCAAGCTCTAGATCGCTTGATTTAATCGAGAGGCTGCCCTTGTTTTGGTCGGCCGAGAGGAAGCCGGACAGTTTGGATACTGAAGGCATCGCTTTATTGATGCCAACAAAGCTGAGGTCGATCAGTTTTCCACTCACAGTAAAGTCTACTTTGTTCGACTTAAACCATCCGCCAGGAATATTGAGGGCAGATAAGGGTGATTTACTTTCAGACCAATTGATATCGAGATCTTGTAACTCACCATCAGCTTGTGAGGCTTTAATCCACTGATGAACTTTTTTAGATAAAGGCAGGTTGAGGGCAAATAAGGCAACATCCTCAACCGAAATCTTTGGCGATGAAAAACCAAATTCTTTAATTTCCCCGTCTCCCGCTGGTGGTCTCCAGCGGAAAGTCATTGGGCTTAAATTCTCGAGGGGGGTAGATGCTGGACTCTCAATATCTCGCCAGGAAAATGTCTTGGTAGTAACGGATATCAAGCCATTATCAGTTTCTTGAACCAGGTTGGTTTCTAGCCTTCCAAGAGCAATGGCATCTTCACCTTTAGATAGTTGAATAGTTAAACGATCGGCGGCAAGATAAATTTCTCCACCATCAGGTTTGCCGTTGTCAATTTTTAATTTTCCATTGGAGTTCACCACTCCCTCAAGCGTATTTAGAGGGAGGGCAAATTCATTTGCTATTTGAGTGAGCTGGAGTTCATTTAAATTCCAAGAGATAGTCCCGATCCAATCGCGCCAATTGCCCGCTTGGCCACCGATATGGTGCACAAGATCAATATCAAGCGAGACTGGTCCTTTGGTCCAGGGGGTAATGACGCTCAGCGAGCCTTGATGGCTACGAATGCCGTTGCTAAGAGAAAGGTTTTGAATATCTATTGAAGTAATGGCTTTCTTTTTGAGTTGATCATCCCAAAATAATTTGACATCGCTGACACGAATCTCATTTTGAGCAAAGAGCCAATTCTCAGCGGAGTAATCATTGGATTTTCCGTCTATGGGGATGCCGGCAACTGTAATGACGCCTTTGCCATTACGTTGCCCATAAATTTCAGCACCCTCGATATTGAGCTCATGAAAGAATGGGGCTAGGTGATAAAAAGTTGCCCAACTGAGTTGCCCATCAATTTTCTGAATGAATAAGAGCGGTTTCGCTTTATCGGGCGCGTTGAAGCGCAAACCTTCAATTTCAAAATTAGGTCTCATGCCCGTCCATGAAACTTGTAGAGAGTCCATAGATACATCTGCACCAATGCGAGCGCTAATGAGCCTCTCAACCGAGGCTTTAGATTTCTCAATTTGCGGCCACAGAACAAACCGCACGCCCACATGCACCAGTACACAAAGAGCCAAAACAACGCCCGTTAAGATGAGGGCACGCTTACGCCAAGCCCCGTTCGAACCTTGAGGACGTTTAGCAAGCACGCTCTTGAGGCGAGGCGGGATGATGTTTTGCAGCATGATCTCCATTATCCTTCAGCCCCAGCCTGATCGACAAGCTTCTGGCTTGGGCCTTGGGGTCGGATTAAGATGGGGGAATGGATGATTTTTCCCGGCAAATCGATTTTTTAGAGCAACACTCGACTTATGCGCGACGTTGGCTAACTGCTCACCCTGAATGGCTTGAGTGGCTCCGTATTCAAGGGCAGAAAAAAGTCGATATGCAGGGCATCAAGGCCTTGCTAAAAGACTGTGGTGTCGATGAGCGGGCTGATGCGCAAGACGAGGCCCTATGGATGACCAATTTGCGCTTGGCCAGGCAGCGTTTGATGCTCTGGGTTGCATTTCGAGATTTAAATGGCATGGCCGCCTTGCAAGAGGTGACTCAGGCGCTGAGCCATTTTGCTGAATTAGCAGTTTCCGCATCGATTGCCTTTATTAGGGAGGACCTCAAAGCCCGTTTCGGCTTGCCTTGGAGTAATGCAACGCAATCAGAGATGCCGCTCATGGTTGTCGGCATGGGTAAATTGGGCGGCCTTGAACTCAATCTGTCATCAGATATCGATTTGATTTTTCTCTACGAGCATGAGGGTGAAACTACTGGTGGGCCTAAGAATTTATCCAACCAGGAATGGTTCACGAGATTGGGCAAACGCTTAATTAAGCTGCTTGCTGAGCACGACGCTAATGGGTTTGTTTTTAGGGTAGACATGCGTCTTCGTCCCAATGGAGACTCAGGACCTCTGGTGTGTAGTTTGGATATGTTAGAAGAATATCTATTGGTTCAGGGGCGAGAGTGGGAGCGCTACGCCTGGATTAAAGGTAGGTTAATTGCGCCTCTACCAGGAACCCCTGATTTCTCTCGCTGCCAAAGAGAGCTTGACCAGCTGATTCGGCCCTTTGTATATCGTCGACATTTGGATTACGGTGTGATTGCCTCCATTCGGGATTTGCATGCACAAATTCAGGCAGAAGCAGAAAAGCGCTCTTCGGGTCATCAAGGGCGTTCACGCGATATTAAGTTGGGGCGCGGCGGTATTCGAGAGATTGAGTTTTTAGCGCAAATGTTTCAACTCATGCGGGGCGGTACAGATCCTCGCTTTAGACTCCGCCCAAGCTTGGAGGCCTTAGATCTCATTAAACAATGCGGCATCCTCCCCGCCGATGAGGTAGATGCGTTACAGGCGGCCTATGTTTTCTTGAGACGCTTGGAACATCGTATTCAGGTATGGGATGACCAGCAAACCCACTATCTGCCTGATGATGCTGAAGTACGGTCACGTTTGGCGATTTCAATGCAAGGTCAAGAAGCAGAAGTAAGCGCTTTTATGGCTGAACTGGAGCGGCATCAAAATAAGGTTGCCCAGCTTTTTGAAAAAGCATTTTTACTGGATGATGGCTCGCGTCTTGAGATTGCGCCCTTAGCCCAGGACTGGGCGCCTGACCCAATATTTTTCCCTGATTCCTATATTCGTTGGCAGTCGTGGATTGATAGCCCAAAACAAAAATTATTACCGAAAAAAAGTCGTTTAATTTTCGATAACTTGATGTGCAAGGCGGCCGAGAGTTTGCAGATTGAAGCTGCCACCTCGGCACATGCCGACCAAACACTATTGCGTTTGTTCGATTTGCTTGAGGCAATTGCAAGGCGTAGTGCCTATCTTTCTATTTTGGCTGAGTATCCTAGGGCATTATCTAATGTGCTTGACTTGCTCAAGGCGTCGCAATGGGGTGCGCAATATCTAACGCGTCACCCACATTTGCTGGATCACTTATTGAACTCACAAACCGAGAGGGCTTTAATCGAGGATCCAGAAAGATATTGGAGCGAGGTGCGAGCCAATCTCAATATGCGGCTCGATGATGTTATGGTCGATGGTGATGGCTCTGAGCAGGCGATGGATATCCTGCGAGTCACCCATCACAACGAAACCTTCATCACGCTATTGACTGATCTAGGTATTGGCGTGCAAAAAGCGCTGCCGGTGGAGCGGGTTAGTGACCACCTATCTGCTTTAGCGGATTTAATTTTGCAGACGACATTTGAGCGGGTTTGGCCTAGTGTGGCTCAAAAGTTTGATTTACCTCTTGAGGCTAGCCCTCCATTTGCAATTATTTCTTATGGCAAATTGGGTGGCAAAGAATTAGGCTATGCCTCTGATTTAGACATTATTTTTTTGTATCAAGCTGAAGACTCAGACTATGCGGCTCAAGAAATTTATGCCTTGCTAGCAAAGCGCATGATTAATTGGTTAACTGCATTTACTTCTACTGGCAGCTTATTTGAAATCGATACACGTCTTCGTCCTAATGGCTCTGCTGGATTTTTAGTAACGAACGCGGATGCCTTTAAAAAATACCAACTTCGAGAAGGTGATAATGCGGCTTGGGTGTGGGAGCATCAGGCCCTTACGCGAGCTCGTTGTTCGGCTGGTAATCCGGGCGTGGGCAAATTTTTTGACTCAGTTCGTTCCGAGGTGTTAAGTCAGAAACGAAATATTGAGCAGCTCAGGACAGAAATTTTAGAAATGCGCCGCAAGGTTCACGCAGGTCATCCCAATACCAAGGCCGATTTTGACTTAAAGCATGATTCTGGCGGTATGGTGGATATTGAATTTATTGTGCAGTTCTTGGTCTTGGCTTATGCCCATCAGCATGCTCAACTCATTGGTAATCTAGGTAACATTGCTTTGTTGCGAATTGCTGGTGATGTGGGCTTAATTACCCAAAAGGCTGCACTTACTGTGGGCAATGCGTATCGATTGTTGAGGGCCCGTCAACATCGCTTGCGTTTGGATGGGGCCGAAAAGACCCAGATCAATCTAGAAAACGAGCTTGAGCTCATTGCGGCAAGAGATGCAGTTCAAGCACTTTGGCTGGAGATTTTTAAAGCACCTTCAAGTATTGGCTAGAGGCAATACAGCTTTAGTTTTGCTCTAGTAACTCACGGGCATGACGGCGAGTGGTATCGGTAATAGTAGCGCCACCAAGCATGCGGGCCACTTCTTCAACCCGTTCAGCCCTACCCAAAATCTGTACTTGCGATACCGTCTTCTCACCGTTTTGAGATTTACTTACTTTGAGGTGATGGTTGCCTTGAGCCGCTACCTGTGGCAAATGGGTTACACATAAGATCTGGTGAGATTGACCCAATTGATGCAATAGTTTGCCCACTGTTTCAGCAACTGCGCCACCAATACCTGCATCTACCTCATCAAAGATGAGTGTGGGGGTGAATGAAGCTTTACTTGTAATAACGCTAATTGCTAGGCTAATTCGGGCCAGCTCTCCACCTGAGGCTACCTTAGCAAGTGAGCGGGGAGTGCTACCAGCATGACCGGCTACTAAAAATTCAATTTGCTCAAGACCATGGGATCCGCCTTCGCTAAGGGGTGCCAAGGCGATCTCTAGGCGCCCTCCTGCCATTGATAAATCTTGCATGGCATTAGTCACTAAATCGCCTAGCTCTTTGGCGGCCTTGCTGCGTTTTTGTGAAAGCTGTTTTGCTAGCTTTAAGTAAACAACTTCTTCTTGTTGAACTTGCTCTCGGAGTGCTTCAATATTTTGGGATGCGGTTAAGGCATCAAGTCGCTCTGATGTCTCCAAAAGAAGTTTTGGTAGTTCGTCAACCTCTGCGCGGTATTTGCGAGCCGTACTATGCAATGCCTGCATGCGTTCCTCAACTTCGGAAAGTCGAGCGGGATCTAAATCAATCTTTTGCAGGTAACGATTGAGACCATGAATGGCTTCATCTAGCTGAATGCTGGCTGACTCTAGTGCTTGATTGATCTCGCCTAAGGCTGGGTCATGCTCCGCGAGGGCGCCTACATTGGCGCATACCTTCGACAAGGTGGATTCCAGAGGATTATCGGCATCACTCAATACTTCAATTGCTTCTTGGCAACCACCAATTAACTTTGCACCATTTGCTAAGCGGGCGTGCTCACTTTGAATATTGACCCATTCACCTTCTTGCGGGGAGAGTTCGGTGAGTTCTTCCAGTTGCCACTCAAGGCGCTCACGTTCGCGTTCAACGTCTTGGCCTGCGTTTTCTGCTTGCTCAAGACGGCGACGAGAATTGGCCAGTGTTTTGAAGGTTTGGGCTACTTCTGCAGAGAGTGGCAACAAGCCAGCGTGGCGATCGAGAAGTTCGCGTTGAGCGCCACCCTTTAATAAGAGTTGGTGGGCATGTTGCCCGTGAATGTCCACTAGCTGATCACCGGCTTCACGCAATTGCGCTAGCGTCGCAACGCTGCCATTAATAAAGGCACGACTGCGGCCATTACTTTCTACGGTTCTTTTGAGTAATAAGCTTTGGCCCTCATCCTCAATGGGGAATCCTTGCTCATCAAGCCACTGACTAAACGATTGCACTAACTCTGGCTCAATCCGAAAGAGGGATGAGATTTCTGCGCGGTTACTGCCTTCACGTATTTGGCTGCTATCAGCACGCTCACCCAGCACTAAGCCAAGGGCGTCTAGCAGTATTGATTTGCCTGCACCGGTCTCGCCGGTGAGCACAGTAAACCCGCTTGAGAAATCTAGCTCTAGCTGATCAACGATGACAAAGTCACGGAGTGAGATGGTTTGAAGCATGTATTAGCGTAGCAAAAAACTCGACATCAGAAAGTCGATGGGTATTCATTCCAGTGCAATTTCTCACGCAAAGTCTTGTAGTCGCTGTGATTGCTGGGGTGTAATAGATCAATAGTTTTATCGGACTGACGCACTTCAATCTTGTCGCCGCTTTGTAGATTGGTTTGTGATTGCATGTCGAAATTGACAATGACTTCAAGTCCATTGACCACCTCAATCACCGTGACACTATCTTGTGGCAAAACAATTGGCCGATTAGAAAGTGAGTGTGGCGCAATCGGGACAAGCAATATACCCGCCACATGTGGATGCAAAATAGGTCCGCCTGCTGAGAGCGCATAAGCGGTTGAGCCAGTAGGGGTGGACACAATCAAGCCATCAGATCGTTGGTTATACATAAATGAGCCATTGACGTGAACTGCCAATTCGACCATTCCTGAAATGCCAGAGCGATTCACGACAACATCATTGAGCGCTAATGCGCGATTAATTTCTTTGCCATTACGAAGAACTACGGCATCGAGCAATGTGCGCGTATCGGCTTCGTATTCCCCGGAAATAATTTTGGGTAGCGTTGTCTGAACCGACTGAATTGGAATATCAGTCATATAACCAAGACGACCCATATTGATTCCAACGAGCGGAACATTGCTGCCCGCTAATTGACGTGCAATGCCCAGCATGGTGCCATCGCCTCCCAAAACGACAACAAGGTCAATTGCTCCTGCAAAGGCTTGCGCAGTTTTTGTGGGGTAGCTTTTCAAGCCAAGGTGATTGGCTGTCTCAGACTCAATAAAGACCTCACAACCCAATCCTGAGACCACTTTGGCTAGGTCTTTTAGGTGCTCTTCAATGCCATCAGCATGAAATTTGCCGACAAGCGCAACCCGGCTAAATGCCTTTTTGCTGGAATTTGGGGATGGGCTTAACATATAACGATTAAACCATAGGCATAAAATCCCTTCCACCATGGATGAACGTTCCCGCGCCTTACTAAAAACTCTCATCGAGCGCTATATCGAGGAGGGACAGCCTATTGGCTCGCGCACACTGTCTAGATTTTCGGGTTTGGACCTCTCTGCTGCCACTATTCGTAACGTGATGGCGGATTTAGAGGAAATGGGACTTGTTACCAGCCCCCATACTTCAGCTGGCCGCATTCCAACCCCCCGGGGTTATCGCCTGTTTGTAGACACCATGGTGACGGTGCGCCCTTTGGAGGCGATGGCTGCTAGAGAGGTTGAAAAAGGCCTTCTACCGGATTCTCCACAAAGGGTCCTGAACTCAGCAGCGCAGATTTTGTCGAATTTGACTCATTTTGCTGGGGTGGTCATGACGCCCAAGCGAGCCCAGGTTTTTAAACATATTGAGTTCTTGCGCTTGGGTGAAGGCAAGATATTACTTATCATGGTTACGCCAGAGGGAGATGTGCAAAATCGCATATTGCCAACTACTCAGGATTACACGCCGAGCCAACTTATTGAAGCGGGTAACTTTATTAACGCCCAGTTTGCCGGCAAAAGTTTTGATCAGGTGCGGATGCATCTGAAATCCGACTTAGATAATTTACGTACAGATATTGCTGGGTTAATGGCTTTGGCCTTGCAAACCGGTGTTGCTGATTACGACATGGGGCGAGGCGACATGGTTTTGTCTGGTGAGCGTCGCTTACTGAATGTTGGGGATTTAAGTTCCAACCTCGATAAATTACGCAAGATGTTTGACATGTTGGAGCAAAAATCGGTACTCATGCAATTGCTCGACGTATCAAGTCATGCGGACGGTATTCAAATATTTATTGGCGGTGAAAGTGATCTATTGCCTTATGAGGACCTCGCTGTGATCAGTGCCCCATATAGCGTGGACGGTCAAATAGTGGGAACGCTGGGGGTGATTGGGCCAACACGGATGGCATATGACCGAGTGATTCCGATTGTGGATATCACCTCAAAATTACTATCAGGCGCCTTAAGCTCCTGAGTGCAGGCCTAACTTTTTATTTTTAAAACTCATTACCAGAGACAGAACATCTTGAATCCGAATCCGCATCTACGTGCTTCCAAAACCGCAGTGTTGCTTTTGAACTTGGGGACACCATCCGCCCCAACATCTAAAGCAGTGCGCGCCTATTTAACAGAATTTCTTTCCGATCCTCGCGTAGTAGAAATTCCGCGCATTATTTGGTGGTGCATTTTGAATGGCATTATTTTGCCAATTCGTAGTAGTGCTTCTGCGAAAAAATATGCCTCTATTTGGTTGTCAAAGTTAGGCTCTCCCTTAATGCACTACTCACGCTTGCAGGCGAAAGAATTGGGCGAGAAATTTGCCAATGAGGGCCATGCAGTTTTAGTGGATTTGGCAATGCGCTATGGCCAGCCTTCGACACAGGTCGTCCTGGAGGGCCTCAAGGCACAAGGCATGGAGCGCTTATTGCTTTTGCCTTTGTATCCCCAATACTCCGCCACAACAACAGCATCTAGCTTCGATGAAGTCTTTCGTATTCTGAGTACTTGGCGCGACCAACCAGAGTTGCGTTTGGTCAAACACTATCACGACAACCCTGCTTATATTGCCGCATTGCGTGATCAAGTGTTATCGAGCTGGGATAAAGATGGCCGTCCAGATTTTGCAAAAGGCGATCGTTTTGTAATGTCTTTCCATGGTTTGCCAAAGCGTAATTTAATGAAGGGTGACCCCTATCATTGCGAGTGTCTGAAAACAGGTCGCTTGCTGGGCGAGTCTCTGGGTTTAGAGCCTGGACAATATATTGTGACCTTCCAGTCGCGCTTTGGTAAGGCGGAATGGTTAAAGCCCTATACAGCTCCAACAATTGAAAAGTTGGCTAAAGAAGGTTGTCAGCGCATCGATATTTTTTGCCCTGGATTTCCGGCAGATTGCCTAGAAACACTAGAAGAGATCGCCATGGAGGCCCGCGAAATCTTCCTAGAGCATGGCGGTAAAGACTATCGCTACATTCCCTGTCTGAACAGTAGCCCCAAGTGGATAGAGGCTCTGAGCGATATTGCCCATCATCATCTTCAAGGCTGGTCTTTAGGCGTGGAGTCTGATGCTGAATTAGCGAAGCGCAATGAAAGGGCTGAGCTGGCTGAAAGAATGAAGTCTTGAAATTGCAACAATCAGCCCCATATTGCAAAGTAAGAACCATCTCTATAGAAAAGTAAAATAGCGTCCATGACACAAGAAAACCAACACCCATCCCCAGAGCAAGAGAATCCTGCAACAGAGCCAGTTAGCGAAACTGCAGCTGAAATTCCGTCTGTAAAAACGCCTGAACAGGAAATTGCCGAACTCAATCAAAAGATTAGTGAGTTGCAAGACAACTTCTTGCGCGCTAAGGCGGAAGGAGAAAATATTCGTCGTCGTGCTGTGGAAGATATTGCGAAGGCACATAAATTTGCGATTGAAAGTTTTGCAGAGCATTTGGTGCCCGTGACTGACAGTCTTTATGCTGCATTAGGTACTGATGCTGGTGATGCCAAGGCCTTCAAAGAGGGGTTGGAAATTACTCTTAAGCAGCTACTATCTGCCTTTGAAAAAGGCCGCATGACAGAAATTAATCCTGCGGTTGGGGACAAGTTTGACCCGCATCACCATCAGGCAATTGCTTCGGTACCCTCCGAGCAGGAGTCCAATACGGTGGTTTCTGTATTGCAACGGGGCTATACCGTTGCTGATAGGGTTCTCAGACCTGCTTTAGTGATGGTCAGCGCCCCAAAATAAGCTAAATAAGGGCTAAAACCCTAAAAAAGGCATAAAAAAGGTAGAAAAAGGCAGATTTCTGCCTTTTTTGCTCTTTATCCCCTTGAAATCCCTTTTTTAGACCCCATTTACTGGGTATCGAAATATTTATCAGTACAACAAACAATTTAATTTTTTGGAGCAATTATGGGAAAGATTATCGGAATCGACTTAGGAACCACGAATTCATGCGTTTCAGTCGTTGAAAACAATGCACCTAAAGTTGTTGAGAACGCTGAAGGCGGTCGCACAACTCCATCCATCATCGCTTACGTTGAAGATGGCGAAGTATTGGTTGGTGCACCAGCAAAACGTCAGTCAGTGACAAATCCTAAAAATACCATCTACGCAGTGAAGCGTTTGATGGGCCGTAAATTTACCGATCCTGAAGTGCAAAAAGACATCGGCTTGATGCCTTATTCAATTATTGCCGCTGATAACGGCGATGCCTGGGTATCAGCACGCGACAAGAAAATGGCGCCACAACAAGTGTCTGCTGAAATCTTGCGCAAGATGAAGAAAACTGCAGAAGACTACCTCGGTGAAGAAGTGACTGAAGCGGTGATTACTGTTCCTGCTTACTTTAATGATAGTCAACGTCAGGCAACTAAAGATGCTGGCCGTATTGCTGGTTTAGATGTGAAGCGCATCATTAACGAGCCAACTGCTGCTGCATTAGCATTTGGCTTGGACAAGCAAGATAAAGTGGATCGCAAGATCGCTGTGTATGACTTGGGCGGCGGTACATTCGACGTATCCATTATTGAGATTGCTAACGTTGACGGTGAGAAGCAGTTTGAAGTGCTCTCCACTAACGGCGACACCTTCTTGGGTGGCGAAGACTTTGACCAACGCATCATTGATTGGATCATTGCTGAGTTCAAGAAAGAACAAGGCGTTGATTTGAGCAAAGACGTATTGGCATTGCAACGCTTGAAAGACGCCGCTGAAAAAGCTAAGATCGAATTGTCATCTGCACAGCAAACTGAAATCAATTTGCCATACGTAACAGCTGACGCTAGCGGTCCTAAGCACTTGAACTTGAAGTTGACTCGTGCCAAGTTGGAGTCTTTGGTTGAAGAGTTGATCAGCCGTACAGCTGGTCCTTGCTTAACTGCCATTAAAGACGCTGGTGTAAACGTGGCTGACATTGACGACGTGATTTTAGTCGGCGGTCAAACCCGTATGCCTGCGGTTCAAGACAAAGTAAAAGAAATCTTTGGTAAAGAACCCCGCAAAGACGTTAACCCAGATGAAGCCGTTGCTGTTGGCGCTGCAATTCAGGGTTCTGTATTGTCTGGCGATCGTAAGGACGTATTGCTCTTGGACGTTACCCCATTGTCATTGGGTATCGAAACTCTTGGTGGCGTCATGACCAAGATGATTCCTAAGAACACCACGATCCCTACCAAGCATTCACAGGTTTACTCCACTGCAGAAGACAATCAGCCTGCTGTAACCATTAAGTGCTTCCAAGGTGAGCGCGAGATGGCTGCTGCAAACAAGTTGCTAGGGGAATTTAACCTTGAGGGTATTGCTCCTGCGCAACGCGGTATGCCACAAATTGAAGTGACTTTTGACATCGATGCCAACGGTATTTTGCATGTAACAGCAAAAGACAAGACCACTGGTAAAGAGAACAAGATCACCATCAAGGCAAACTCTGGTTTGACTGAAGAAGAAATTCAACGCATGGTGAAGGATGCTGAAGCCAATGCTGCTGAAGATAAGAAAGCGCTTGAGTTGGTAACTGCTCGCAATACTGCAGATGCCTTGGCTCACTCAACCAAGAAGGCTTTGGAGGAGCATGGTGCTAGCTTAGAGGCTTCCGAAAAAGAAGCGATTGAAGCAGCCTTAAAAGACTTGGACGAAGCTATTAAAGGTAGCGACAAAGAGGTTATTGAAGCTAAAACTGAGGCTTTAGGTAAAGCAAGTCAGAAGTTAGGCGAAAAAGTTATGGCGGCTGAGCAAGCTAAAGCTGGTGGTGCCGCACCTGGCGCAGCTCCTGGTGGCGCAGCCCCTGGCGCTGCCCCTGATGCAGATGTTGTTGATGCTGACTTTAAAGAGGTTGATGACAAGAAGTAATTCTGTAATCAGACATTCATTAACGTAGTTTTGATGTACTTAAATAACAAGTCGGCCTCGTGCCGACTTGTGTCATTCAGGTTGTTGAGAGGAATAGGCCGTGCCTAAAAGTAAACGCGATTTTTATGAAGTGCTTGGTGTAGCTAAAGGTGCCAGTGACGATGAGCTGAAAAAGGCTTATCGCAAGATGGCGATGAAACATCACCCTGATCGCAATCCCGATAGCAAAACGGCTGAAGCCCAATTTAAAGAAGTTAAAGAAGCTTACGAAACCTTAACTGACCCCAATAAGCGCGCAGCTTACGACCAATATGGTCATGCTGGCGTAGATCCATCTATGGGTGGCGGATTTGGCGGCGGCGGTTTCGGCGGCGGTGGATTTTCTGATGCGTTTGGGGATATCTTTGGGGATATCTTCGGTCAAGGCGGCGGCCGTCATTCTGGCCCTCAAGTCTATAAAGGCGCAGATTTACGCTACAACATGGACATTACGCTTGAGCAGGCTGCCGAAGGTTATACAACTCAAATTCGTGTACCTAGTTGGAGTAATTGCAAACCCTGTCATGGCACCGGCGCAGAGCCGGGATCCAAGGCTGAGACATGCACAACCTGTAATGGTCATGGTCAGGTACGCGTACAACAAGGTTTCTTCTCCATGCAGCAAACTTGCCCTAAGTGCCGCGGCACTGGCGAGTACATTCCTAAGCCATGCAAAACTTGCCACGGCAGTGGAAAACACAAAGAACAAAAAACACTTGAGATCAAAATACCGGCAGGCATTGACGATGGGATGCGTGTCCGCTCAGTGGGTAACGGTGAACCAGGTGTCAATGGTGGACCCTCCGGCGATCTTTATGTAGAGGTACGTGTTAAGCCGCATAAAGTCTTTGAGCGTGATGGCAGTGATTTGCACGTGCAAATGCCAATCTCTTTTGCGACAGCCACAATCGGTGGTGAAATCGAAGTGCCAACACTCTCTGGGCGCGTCGAGTTTCCAATTCCTGAGGGAACTCAGACTGGTAAGACTTTCCGCTTGCGTAATAAAGGCATCAAAGGATTGCGCTCAACCATGGTGGGCGATCTTTTTGTTCACGTTCTGGTAGAGACGCCGGTGAAGCTCACTGATGAGCAAAAGAAATTGTTGCAGCAGTTTGATGACAGTCTCAAATCTGCTGGCGACAAACATAGCCCCCAACAAAAGGGTTGGTTTGATGGTGTAAAGAGTTTCTTTAGCTAGTAACTAGTGGGCAGGCAAGCTGGCAATTAGCCAGCGAAGCCATGCTCGGGTCCGGGGAACTTCCCGGACTTCACTTCGCGCACATAAGCCTTGATGGCGGCTTCAACGGAGTGATGACCATCCATAAAGTTTTTGACAAACTTCGGTGGCTTACCTGGGCTGATGCCCAACATATCCTGTAGAACCAATACCTGACCGGAGCAATCTGGACCAGCACCAATTCCGATAGTGGGAATATGAAGCTCGGCAGTAATCTTTTTACCCAATGAAGAGGGAATTGCTTCCAACACTACCATTTGCGCCCCAGCTTCTTGGCAGGCAAGTGCTTGCTCAAGCATGACGCTGGCCGCATCTTTAGATTTGCCCTGCACTTTGTAGCCGCCCAAGACATGAACTGATTGAGGTAGTAATCCTAAGTGAGCACAAACAGGAACACTGCGTTCAACCAAATATCGAATGATGTCTACTTGCCAATCGCCGCCTTCCAACTTCACCATATCGGCACCTGCACGCATGAGTGTTGCCGCTGAATCTAAAGCTTGAATAGGATCGCCATAACTAGCAAAGGGTAAATCGGCAATGATAAATGCATGGGTATTAGCACGGGCTACACATTCGGTGTGATACGCCATTTGTTTAATGGTCACTGGCGTAGTGCTGGAGTGTCCTTGAACGACATTCCCAAGAGAGTCACCAATCAAGATCGTTTCAACAGCGCAGCGATTGAGAAGGGCTGACATAGTTGAGTCGTATGCTGTGAGCATGGCAATTTTTTCACCCTCAGCATGCATTGCGAGGAGCTTAGTAATTGTGATTGGCTTATCGCCTTGTAAGTAACCCATGGCGAGAGTTTAATGAATTAATGCGCTGTTTGGCTATAAACGTCTTTTTCCCCGCAATTACAGTTCCTGCAGGGTAGTTTTTCAATTCTTTGGTGTGCCACATTGGGCAAGTAGGTCTTCAGCTCACCCCAGTTGGGTAAAAAGATATCGGGAGCGATTTCTAGAAGGGGTAAGAGCACAAATGAGCGCTCGATAATTCTAGGGTGCGGCAGCATCAATTCTGTTTCGCTTTGAGTAACCCCTTCAAAAGAAAGGATGTCTAGGTCAAGAGTGCGAGGGGCATTTGCATAGGGGCGCTCACGACCAAACTCTTGTTCAATGGTTTGGCAAACATGTAATAAGCCGTAGGGGCTTAACTCGGTTTCGACTTCAATGACGGCATTAATGTAGTCACCGCCTGTAGCCTCAACAGGCGCGCTTTGATAAAAACAGCTTTTTGCCAAGATTTGCAGTTCGGACCGCAATGCCAAGCAAACAATGGCATCAGTAATAAGCTGACGCGTGTCACCGATGTTGCCGCCAAATCCGATATATGCCCGTGCCATAGGTTTCCAAACTAGAGATGAAACTACTTTACTGAAATTTCTCTAAGTCTGCTTAGCTTGCTGCACTCTCTGGGGGCACTGCCGCTTTTGGCTTTCTGCGGCGTCGTCTTTTGGCAGGGCTTGGACTGTTGCCGGATTCATTTTTGACGCTAGCCATTAGCTCATCTTGCCCTGTGACGTCGGTTGCAATGAAGTCTGTCCACCATTGCCCGATTGCTGGGTTTAATTCGCCTGTAGCGCAGCGGAGCAACATAAAGTCATAACCCGCTCTAAAACGTGGGGATTCGATGAGGCGATAAGGGTAGCGCCCCACGCGTCTCTCAAAGCGAGGCTGCATCGACCAAATTTCGCGCATATCGCTTTCGAAGCGTCGTTGAATCGTCATACCGCTACTTTGAGTGGCAATGGTGTCGTCCATCGCATCATGCAAGGCAGGAATATTAGCCATCCCTTTAGCAGAGTTGGCTTTCCAATTCTTTAGTAGATCAGGCCAGAGCAGGGTGGCAAATAAAAATCCAGCAGAAACGCTTTTACCGGATTGAATGCGTTCGTCAGTATTGGCCAAAGCTAGCTTTACAAAATCATTGGCCCCCTTAGAGTCTGCGCCTGTATCCAGAATATGGTCTAGGAGCGGGAGCAGGCCATGATGCAATCCCGCATCTTTGAGGCCTTGAATTGCTGCCCAGGAATAGCCAGACATCAAGAGCTTCAAAATTTCATCAAAAAGTCTCGCAGAGGGGACGTCGTTTAATAATTTGCCTAGCTTAGCTATGGGCGCGCGTGTAGCACCATCTAATGTAAAGCCAGTCTTGGCTGCGAAGCGAACTGCGCGGAGCATGCGGACCGGATCTTCGCGATAGCGCTTTGCTGGGTCACCAATCATGCGCAAAGTTTTCTTTTGCATGTCGGCCATCCCGCCGTGATAATCGAGCACAGTTTCTGATGAAGGGTCGTAATACATCGCATTGATTGTGAAGTCACGTCTTGCAGCATCCTCACCTTGCGAACCCCATACGTTATCGCGCAGAATTCGGCCGCTTTCAGCTACGTGATCTCCGGCGTTATCTAATAAGGCTCTGAAGGTTGATACCTCGATGATTTCAGGATGGCCTTTACCAAAAAAAGTTACGTGCACTATTTGAAAGCGGCGACCAATTAGGCGCGCTTTGCGAAAAAGTCTTTGCACTTGATCTGGTGTTGCATTGGTTGCCACGTCAAAATCTTTTGGGCTGATACCAAGAGCAAGATCTCTGACTGCGCCGCCGACAATAAATGCCTCATAACCTGCTTGTTGTAATGTGTGCGTTACCTTAACTGCGTTCTTAGAAAGCAAATGCGGATCAATTCGATGTGCTTTTTTAGGGATACGCTTTGGGGCGCCGGTATTGTTGGCCTGTGTATGCTTGACCATCGGGTCACGCCGCAAAATACGTTTAATAAATTTAGTGATCATGCAAACAATTCAAGAATGGGCCAGTTGCGCTGCTTAGCTTCGTTGCGAAGACGATCATCTGGATTGGTGGCAACTGGATGACTGACTTTTTCGAGTAAAGGAAGATCGTTCATCGAGTCGGAATAAAAATAACTATAAGGCAAAGTATCTAAAGACAGTTTTTGCGATGCTAACCAGTCGTGTAGATTTTGAATTTTGCCTTCGCGGAAATTGGGAATGCCTTTGACTTCACCAGTGTAGTTAGCCAATGGATGATTATCTGCAGTAGCAGGCTCCGTTGCAATCAGATGCTCGATGCCAAAGCTTTCGACGATAGGGCGTGTCACAAAGCTGTTAGTGGCAGTAATCACGCAGCAAAGGTCGCCAGCATCCTGGTGGCGTTTTACTAGATCGATTGCTTGTTGTCGGAGTTGACCGTTAATAACTTCTTTCATAAACGCGTCGTGCCACTCTTTGAGTTGCGCGCGAGAATGTTCTGAGAGTGGCTTAAGGGCAAAACGCAAAAACTCATGAATATCTAGCTTGCCTTCTTTGTAGTCTTGATAAAAGCGTTCGTTTTGTCGTGCATAGTATTCGCTGTCTACAGCACCAATGCGAGCCAAAAATTGGCCCCATTCGTAATCGCTGTCGCAAGGCAAAAGGGTGTGGTCTAAATCGAAAAGGGCTAGCTGAGTCACGAATTGATATTTAATAAATTATTTGGGCTGCAAGAGCTCGCGAACAAGGGGTAAGGTTACAGCACGTTTTGTTTCAAGGGAGTAAGCGTCTAAAGCATCCATCAATGCCATCAGGCTGGGCATATCTCGATAAAAACGACTTAACAGCCAAGGCAACACATCGGGGGATAAAACAAGCCCTCGCTCTTTGGCTGCTTCCTCTAGTGCTTGTATTTTCTCATCATCATCCAAAAGCTGCGTTTGAAAGATCAAGCCCCAGCCCAGACGGGTTCGCAGGTCTTCTCGAAGCTTGAGATTGGCTGGAGCCGCGTTTCCGGCCATAAAAATATGAATCGCTTTGCTTGCTTGTACGCCATTCAGGATCCGAAATAGGGAGCCAACAAGACGATCATCTAGCTGGTCAACATCATCAACGGTAATGACTGAGGGGGTATCACTTTCAGTCATTACATTCATCTTTTCTTCTAAGCGAACCCAAGCAGTAGGCTCGAGGGGAGCGAGGGTAATGTATAACAAACCAGCACGCTTGGCTGCATTTTCAATGGCGTTGAGTAGGTGGGTGCGACCTGAACCCTCTGGCCCCCACCAATAAATCCAACGTTGATTGAGTGGGTTATCAGAGCTTGGAGCGCTGACCTTGCCCCAAGATTTTTCAATATTTTGCAGAGCAGAAATTAAGGCGAGATCTTTCCCGGGAAGATAGTTTTCTAAACTAGCTATGGGTGAGTGGCTAATGTCTAGCGCAAATTGTTTTGGAAGCGGGGGTGTATTCATTACTACCAAATTTATTTTTGATACCAAGAGCTTTGCGTATAAATAGACCATAAGTACTGGACCAAGACTAAGCTGACCGCACTAATTGGCAGGGCGAGTAATACACCAAAGAAGCCAAATAGCTTGCCAAAAAAAAGCAAGGCAAACAGAACGGCAACGGGATGCAAGCCAATACGCTCGCCCACTAGGCGGGGCGTCAAGAAGAAGCCTTCTAAAAATTGCCCAATTCCATAGATGACCAGTACGCCGATGATTTCTGAGCCCGGACCAAATTGAAGAAGGGCCGAAACTATAGCAAGCGTGAATCCTAGTGCGATACCAATATAGGGAATCACAATCATTAATGCTGTAAATACACCCAAGGCAACGGCACCTCTAATGCCGATTAAACTTAAGCTAATACTATAAAAAGCGGACATGATGGAGACAACAATCACCATGCCATTGAGATACTGCGAGAGCAGTCCATCGGTATGCATTGCAAGATGATGTACGGTTTCTTGGGCGCGCTTAGGCACTAAATTTTTGACGTACTGAAAAAATTGATTCCAATCGATCAATAAATAAAACATCACAAATAGAATTAATACGGAATTTACAAAGCCAGTAATTACTGAGCTACCCGACATGAGTACGGTATCTATCGTAGTACTCATCAGAGAGTCAGCATTGTCGCTAATGTGTTCCGAAATTTTTTGAGAGGCGGTGCTTTTTAGGCTGCCCCAATCAACATCAATATGAAAATCAGCTAATTTTGGGCCTAGCCATGCTTGCGTATTTGCTATCCATGTTGGTAGCTGGGCTTTTATTAGGGGAATTTCTGTTTTGAGGAGGCCAATAAATAGGCTCACAATCGCAATTACGACTGTCAGACCCAGAACTACGGTGAGGGCTGCGGCCAAAGATGCGGCTAAGCGCCTTCTTTCCAGCCATAGAAAAGCAGGCCTCAGGATGTAGGCAAGGATGAATGCAGCCAGAAAAGGGGTAAAAATTTCAGCCATGACGAGTAATCCTCTAGAATTCAATGATTCTACTGACCTAGTAGCATTTTTTACTAATATTCCAGCGCTGACATGACCTCATCTACTAATTCTTCCTCAAAAGGCCTTTCCTACCGTGACGCTGGTGTCGATATTGATGCTGGGGATGCCTTGGTTGACCGCATTAAGCCGCTTGCCAAGAAAACCATGCGCGAGGGTGTTTTGGCTGGAATTGGTGGCTTTGGAGCCCTTTTTGAGGTGCCTAAGCGCTTTAAAGAGCCAGTTTTGGTATCTGGTACCGATGGCGTTGGTACCAAGCTAAGGCTTGCTTTTGAGTGGAATCGTCATGAAACCATTGGTCAAGACTTAGTGGCTATGAGCGTTAATGACATCCTAGTTCAGGGTGCAGAGCCCCTTTTCTTCTTGGACTACTTTGCGTGCGGCAAGTTGACTGTCGATACAGCGGCTACGGTTGTTGGTGGTATTGCCAAGGGTTGTGAATTATCTGGCTGCGCATTAATCGGTGGCGAAACTGCAGAAATGCCAGGCATGTACCCTCCAGGTGAATATGACTTAGCTGGATTTGCAGTGGGTGCAGTTGAAAAATCCAAAATCATTACTGGCGCAACCATTGTTCCTGGTGATGCGGTATTAGCAATTGGCTCTAGTGGCGCGCATTCAAATGGCTACTCATTAGTCCGTAAGATTATTGAGCGTGCTGGTGCAAAGCCAACGGATGATTTAGGTGGTCGTCCATTGGGTGATGTCGTGATGGCGCCAACTGAGATTTATGTGAAGCCACTTCTCAAATTGATTGCTGAAATTAATGTAAAAGGAATGGCGCATATCACTGGCGGTGGTTTGGTGGATAACGTGCCACGTGTACTTCCAGAAAATACTCAAGCTGTTTTACATCGCGATAGCTGGCAAATGCCAGACCTTTTCCGCTGGTTGCAAATGAAGGGCGGCGTTGCTGATGCAGAAATGGTGCGCGTATTTAACTGCGGCATCGGTATGGTTGTGATTGTTGCGCCTGATCAAGTAGATACAGCAATCAAATCATTAACTGCGCAAGGTCTTAAGGCTTGGACAGTTGGTGAGGTGGTGGAGCGTCCAAAAGATGCGCCACAAACCATCGTTATCTAAACGATCTATTTTTATTTTTGGATGAGATTGCTTTTGCAGTAATCTAATGCCGCCTTCAGTTCTTCCGGGTTGAAGGGGTCAAATGTGCTTCTTCCATCTATTGCACGCAGCCAAGTCAGTTGACGCTTACCAAGTTGGCGCGTGGCTGCCAATGCTTTGTAGCGCATTTCTTCAGCATCAATTTCACCATTGAGAAACTCCCAAGCTTGGCGATAACCAACCGAACGTATCGCTGGAAGATCCGCATGCAATCCAGTATTGGTACGCAGAGTTTTGACTTCATCCATAAATCCAGCGGCAAGCATTTCATCAAAACGCCTTTCTAAGTTCAGATGTAATCGCTTACGATCGCTTGGTTCAAGTGAAACTAACTTAATCCATGACGGAATCGCTGAGCCTTCTCTGCCATCTTCACTGGGTGAGTCGGCCAGTAATATAGACATCGGTTTGTCAGTAATTTCATAAACTTCTAGAGCGCGCTGCACTCGCTGAGAATCATTTGGCTTTAAGCGTGCTGCAGTTTCAGGATCAATCTTGGCAAGCTTGTCGTGCATTGCTGGCCAGCCAATGGCTTTACCCTCTTCATCCAAGCGAGCACGAATTTCAGGATTTGCTGGAGGGAGCGAGGAGAGGCCATGCGCCCACGCCCGCCAATACAACATCGTTCCGCCAACCACCACTGGAATATTGCCTCGCGCGCGAATCTCGGTGCAAAGACGTTTTGCATCATTAGCAAAACGTGCCGCTGAATACACTTCAGTAGGATCGATTATGTCAATCAGATGATGAATAACCGCTTCTTGTTCTGACTTAGTTGGTTTGGCACTCCCGATATCTAGACCCCGATAGACCAAAGCAGAATCCATACTGATAAGTTCAATCGTTAGGCCAATGGATTTAGCATACGCAGCCAAAGACATGGCGAGATGGGTTTTGCCTGCTCCAGTGGGCCCAACAATACAAAGCGTTGAGACTTCATCAGGAGCATGCATAGGCTGAATGTAGGGTTCAGTTGGCATACCTGATTATAAGAGCCTGTTAATATCCGCAACAACCCATAAGTTAGAGAGCGAGTTGATGGATACCCTTTTGCAAATCAGTGATTTATTGCTGCATATTGATAAACATCTAGATGTGGTGATTCAGCAATACGGTCCTTGGGCCTATGGCCTCCTATTTACTATTGTTTTTGCAGAAACAGGCTTAGTGGTTGCACCTTTCTTGCCTGGAGACTCGCTCTTATTCATTGCAGGTGCCTATTGCGCTACCGAGCATTTCAATATCTGGACCTTGTGTATGGGTTTATTGATTGCTGCAGTCGCGGGTAATACGGTGAACTACTTCATTGGTCGTTGGATTGGTAAAAGGGTGTTCAGTAGTCAATCGCGCTGGATTGATCAAGGCGCTTTATTAAAAACCCACGCGTTTTATGAAAAGCATGGTGGCAAAACAATCATCCTTGCCCGCTTCTTGCCAATTATTCGTACCTTTGCACCTTTTATTGCCGGCGTATCCGAGATGAACTTCTCACGCTTCCAGTTATTCAATATCACTGGTGCGGCGTTGTGGGTCTTTGGGTTGGTAGTTGCTGGCTATTTCTTTGGCAATATTCCCGTTATCCGTCAGAACCTCAATGTGATCGTGCTGGTTGGCGTGGGTGCAGCTGCTGTGCCAGTGTTATTTGCAGCAGGCTATAAAATTTTTCAGCGCAATAAAAACTAACAGAGGTTTAAAAACCAAAGCACTAACACTAACGCCCAATCGGCTTTAGTGCAGCTTGGTTTGACTTTCAAGCGTAGCAATATGCTCACGGATATCGCTGGCATCTTCAGCTTCTGGAACTTCGCTGAGATAGCGATGCATATCCGCCAATGCGGGACGCAAGTACTCTAGTTGCGCAAAGATCAAACCTCTGTCCCGAATCTCTTCAATAGAGTCTGGTAACAGGATCACCAAGCGCTCTTGAATGCCTAGTAAACGCTCCCAGCGCTCATGTTCCGAGTAAATCATTTTGAGATTTCTTAGAAAGCGCGACAGAATCTCTCTCGAACTAGAGGCGCGCAGGAATATATTGAGCGGCAGACTCAAGTCACCCCGATAGCCTTTAGCGTCTAAGTAGGGATCGAGCATTTCTTGTAACTGAGTCTTTGATAACGATTCACCAGTCAAGGGATCCATGATGACTTCACCCTGCTGCAAAGAGATGCGCATCATGAAGTGATTTGGAAATGAAACCCCCCGAATTTTCAAACCAATTTGATTGCCTAATTCCATCATCAAAATCGCTAATGAGATGGGGATCCCTCTGCGATTTTCGAGAATGTAATGCAAGTACGAATTCTCGGGAGCATAAAAATCATTTGGATTTGGGCCAAAACCCAACTCGGTATAAAAGAAATGCTTCAAAATTTGTAAGCGCTGAACGGGTGAGGTATCCGGCGTGATGCGAGTTTTGAGTTTGTTACCCATCTCATCAATTTGATCGAGTACCCCTTGAACATCAAGATCAGGATAGGCGTGCTGTGCGACAGCAATTGCTGCTTCCGTTAGTGGCAGATGTTCGTCTTCAGCAACTAGGGAGGTGAAATAGTCGAGTTGTTGTGTTGGCATACTGGCTATTTTGCATGACGCAAGAATTTTTGCCAGCGAATTCCAACCAAGCCCAGGGATGCGAAGTAAACAATGGCGGCAAGACCTAGCCATGTTCCCACCAAGCCAATGCGCAGCCATGGCTCAGTTTGGAGGGCAATCCAATTGTGTGTGCCAGCAGCATAAAAAAGCACTGCTGCGAAGGGGATGAGCGCTAGAAATAGCTGACCGAGATACTTGATCCAGCCTGAATTCGGCAGGGCTCCGCGTCGATGCAGTCCAACCCAGAGCAAGGCGGCATTCAGACAAGCACCAGTGCCAACTGAAAGGGCAAGGCCAGCATGACCAAGCCAAGGTACGAATACTAGATTGGCTAACTGAGTGGCTACTAAAACGAGTAGCCCAATCTTCACGGGTGTGCGGATATCTTGACGTGAATAAAATCCAGGCGCCAAAATTTTCACCAGAATCAAACCAATGAGGCCAACTCCATAAGCCGCTAATGCACGTTGCGTCATCAAGACATCAAGCGCACTGAATTTGCCGTAGTGATACAAGACCGCCGCTAAAGGCTCGCCAAAGATAAAGAGTGCAATTGCGCAAGGTGCAGCTAGCAGGAAGGTGAGTTGCAATCCCCAGATGAGTAACTCACCAGCATGTACTAAATCATTTTTGGCGTTGGCCTTACTGAGACTTGGTAAAAGAACGGTTCCCAAGGCAACACCCAGTAATGCTGTTGGAAATTCCATCAAGCGATCTGCGTAAGATAACCATGACACACTTCCTGCCTGCAGACGCGAAGCAATATTCGTATTAATGATCAGAGAGATTTGCGCAACAGAGACTGCAAAAACTGCTGGGCCCATTAATTTCATGACGCGCCTAGCTTCCGGGTTGGTGACGGCTGATTTAATGGCGCCAGGTAACAAGCCAATACGAGGCAATAGGCCGAGTCGAGCAAGCGTTGGAACTTGAAGGGCAAGCTGGAGTATTCCGCCAAGCAAAACACCAATACTTAAGGCATAAATTGGCTGCTCTAAGTGGGGAGCCAAAAAGATGGCGCTACCGATTAAAGCAAGGTTGAGCAAGACAGGCGTAAATGCCGGAATTGCAAAGCGGTGATAAGTGTTCAAGATCCCTGCTGAGAGAGAGACCATAGAAATCAGTCCAATATAGGGGAACATGATTTGGGTCATAACGACGCTGGCGTCATAGGCTGGACCACCTTTAAACCCGGTAGCAATCACCAGAATGAGCACTGGGGCACCAATGACTCCTAGCAGTACCGTGAGCAGCAAAGCCCAAAATAAGAGCGTGGCGACCGCATTTATGAGGATTTTGGCCTTAGTTTGGTCTTCGTTTGTGGCAATTTCGCCCAAAATCGGCACAAAAGCTTGAGAAAAGGCCCCTTCGGCAAATAGCCGACGTAGCAAATTGGGTAGCCTAAAAGCAACATTAAAGGCATCTGTCCACTCGGAGGCCCCAAAACTACGGGCAATGAGGGTCTCCCGGAGCAGGCCCGTAATACGGGACAGCATGGTTAGGGAGCTGACCTTGGCAGCGGCAGAAAGCAGATTCATGAGGCGATTTTCACCTATTTATCGGTCGGCTGGGCTTTTTTGCCCCTTTAAGGTAAAATCTTGGGTTTTGGCGAGCTTGCTTATGATTTTGGCAAGTCCGCAAGATTTTTAACTAATCGCATTTTGCATTTTATAGAGGCAAGGTTTAAAGATGGCCAATACAGCACAAGCGCGCAAGCGTGCACGCCAAGCAGTAAAACAAAACGAACATAACTCCAGTTTGCGTTCAAAGCTCCGCACTTCCATTAAGGCAGTTCGTAAAGCGATTGAAACTGGTGACAAAGCTTCTGCTGCGAAAGTTTTCGCGGCAACCCAAGCAACAATCGACAAGATTGCTGACAAAAAGATTGCTCACAAAAACACTGCAGCTCGTCAGAAGTCACGTTTGTCTGCAGCTATCAAGGCGATGGCAGCGTAATACAGTTTTAGTTTTAGGCTGGTCGAAGTAGTTTCGACCTAAGCCCGCTCCTCATCAGAGCGGGTTTTTGTTTTTAAGGCTGGGTTGGGGTTGTTGGGTTGAACTCACACGCCTCTTCGATTGGTAGGCTATTGTCTTTGGCAAAGTTCATGACAAAGTCTAGCGCTCGAGGATCTAGGTCCCTCAGTCGAGTATCAATAACAACGCATTTCACTTTTGCAATAAGCACTGGTCTGACATAGGGCGAATAAGTGAAGCGAGGGTCCCCGGAGTCACCCGGGGGGCGAAAAGTAGCCATCACCCCGCACAGACGCTCCGCCCAATCGCTGGGCCGAAATGGTTTGCCAGAAGTGGTAATGCCTTGAATGAAAAGCTTTTTGTGGTTCAAGTTCGCGTAATGATGGTTGTAAGAAATGGAATTACTAAGTCCTCTAGCTTAACAGCCCAAGTTGGCCGTAAGATGGCTTTAGGGTTTATTTTCGTGCAGCCGAATGTTTGAAGAAAAAAATGCAAGCCAAAACTTTAGTAGAAAGCTCAACTATGACATCGCTGGCAAAGCCTCAAGTGCCCGGTAAGGTAAAGCACTACCTGCAGTTTTCTGATCTGACTCGTGAGGAGTACGACTATTTACTCAAGCGTTCGGCGTGGCTTAAGGCCAAATTCAAGAGCTATGAAACCTGGCATCCACTGCATGACCGCACTTTGGCCATGATTTTTGAGAAGCATTCCACCCGGACTCGCCTCTCCTTCGAGGCAGGCATCCATCAGCTTGGTGGTCATGCGGTATACCTGAACACCCGAGATACTCAGTTGGGTCGTGGCGAGCCTGTAGAGGACGCTGCTCAGGTTATTTCACGTATGACGGACATCATCATGATTCGCACCTTTGGTCAAGACATTATTGAGCGCTTTGCTGCTAATTCACGAGTGCCGGTAATTAATGGCCTGACTAACGAATTTCACCCTTGCCAAGTATTGGCCGATATCTTCACGTTTGTAGAGGCCCGTGGCCCGATTCAAGGAAAGACGGTAGCTTGGGTAGGTGATGCCAATAATATGGCCTACACCTGGATACAAGCAGCTGAATGTTTAGATTTTCAGTTACGCTTCTCTGCGCCAGAAGGTTATCAGTTAGAAGCAACGCGTTTATCGCCGCAAGCTGTAAAGCATTTGACGATTTGTGCCGATCCTAAAGAAGCCTGCAAAGGTGCTGACCTAGTGAGTACCGACGTCTGGACCAGTATGGGTTATGAAGACGAAAATACTTTACGTATGAATGCTTTCCAAGACTGGATGGTGGATGAAGAGCTGATGTCCTTGGCTAAGCCTGACGCACTATTTATGCACTGCTTGCCAGCACATCGCGGTGAAGAAGTTTCAGCAGGAGTGATTGATGGGCCTCAAAGTATTGTTTGGGAAGAGGCCGAAAACCGTTTGCATGTCCAAAAAGCCCTAATGGAGTATTTACTCTGTGGTCGTTTAGATTAAGTAATAAAACTTCAGCAATAAAATAGTTAGCAAAGAATAAGTAATTCGTTTTCATTAATTTTGATTAAATAAGAAAAATATGTCCGATATTAAAAAAGTAGTCTTAGCATATTCCGGCGGTCTAGATACCAGCGTGATCTTGAAGTGGCTGCAAGATACTTATGGCTGCGAGATCGTGACTTTTACCGCTGACTTAGGTCAGGGCGAAGAGCTGGAACCAGCACGTGCTAAGGCTTTGCAATTTGGCATCAAGCCTGAAAACATTTTTATTGATGACTTGCGCGAAGAGTTTGTTCGTGACTTTGTGTTCCCAATGTTCCGTGCGAATACGATTTACGAGGGCGAGTATTTATTGGGCACCTCTATTGCGCGGCCATTAATCGCTAAGCGCCAAATTGAAATTGCTCGCTTAACTGGTGCTGACTCTGTATCGCATGGCGCGACCGGCAAAGGGAATGACCAAGTTCGCTTTGAATTAGGTTACTACGCCCTTGAACCGGGAATCAAGGTAATTGCTCCTTGGCGTGAATGGGATCTTCTTTCACGTGAGAAGTTGATGGCTTACGCAGAAAAGCATGGCATTCCGGTTGAGATGAAGCATAAGCAAGGCGGTTCACCGTACTCAATGGACGCGAACCTCTTGCACATTAGCTATGAAGGTCGTCACCTTGAGAATCCAAACGCAGAGGCAGAAGAGTCTATGTGGCGTTGGACCGTTTCTCCTGAAAAGGCTCCAGATGCCCCAGAAATTATCGAAATCGAATTCAAGGCTGGCGACCCAGTAGCAATTGATGGAAAAGCCTATAAGCCACACGAGTTATTGGCTGAATTAAATCGTCTTGGCGGCAAACATGGCATTGGCCGTCTCGACTTAGTGGAAAACCGCTTTGTTGGCATGAAGAGCCGTGGCTGTTATGAAACGCCTGGCGGCACCATTCTTCTCAAGGCTCATCGTGGTGTCGAAAGTATCACCTTGGACCGTGAAGTAGCCCACTTAAAGGATGATTTGATGCCTCGTTATGCAAGCTTGATCTACAACGGTTTGTGGTGGGCGCCAGAGCGTCTCGCACTCCAAACCTTGATTGACCATACGCAGCAGGCTGTTAACGGCGTAGTTCGCCTCAAACTCTACAAAGGTTCCGTCTCTGTGATTTCACGTGACTCTGCCAATACTTTGTTTGATCAAAATATTGCAACCTTTGATGATGATGGTGGCGCATACAACCAAGCGGATGCTGGCGGCTTCATTAAGCTCAATGCATTACGTATGCGTATTGCCGAAACAGCTAGACGTAAGCGCGCCAAGAAATAAAAAACAATAAAACAAGCAAACTATTAGAACCTAACAGAATAGAAAGAATCAGCATGCAATTTGATCAAGTTTCCGTAGGCAAGAAGGCCAATGTATTTTTTGATGGCAAGTGTGTTTCTCATACTGTGACCTTGCCTAATGGCGTGCGTAAGTCAGTCGGTGTGGTACTGCCAAGCACCTTGCGTTTTGACTTAAGCACTAGCGAGATTATGGAAGTGGTTGATGGCAGTGCTTTCGTCAGCATCAATGGTGCCCCTGAGCAAGAGTTCAAGGCCGGTCAAAGCTGGGAAGTGGAAAAGGGTGGTTACTTCATTATTCGTGCTGAGCAACCAGTGCACTACGTTTGCCATTTTGAATAAATCAAAGGTGCCCACAAGCAAAACGCAGATCTCGGTCTGCGTTTTTTATTGGCCCAACATCAATGGATTTGAGTGTTGTTGAATTAATTTCTCGGCAAACCCGTAACAACTGTCCCTGGGACGATCACACGCTCAGAGAACCACTGCTTATTCATCTCCAACGCATAGCGCACAGCTGCTTTAGGGCAGTGGTTATTGGTGGTTTCAGCCTGCATCTCTTCAATGTTCACAATCTTGCCATCATCCGCAATGAACGCAATCGAGAGTGGAATCTTAGTGTTATTCATCCAAAAGCAGTGACCAGCTTTTTGTTCGAATACAAATAACATTCCAGAATTGCTTGGCATGCTGGTGCGGTTCATGAGACCAACCTCTCTAGCCTTTGGTGTATCGGCAAGCTCAGCCTGAATACGGTAGATGCCCGTCTTTAATTCAATGGTGGGTAGACCGACGTTAACCTGGGCGAGCGTTAGGGTGGAGTAAAGAAAGAGCGCAGTAGAAAATACTTGGCGCAATGATTGTGAGGTACTGGAGATTGATATAGACATGCTTTGTATTTTAAGTGAGACAAATTGCAGACGAAAAAAAACCCAGGAACGAATCCTGGGTTTTTAATAATGATCTAAGGACTATTAAGCCGCTTGGATATTGGTAGCTTGCTTGCCTTTAGGGCCTTGGGTAATGTCAAACGTTACCTTTTGGTTTTCCTTGAGGGTTTTGAACCCAGGCATAGTAATTGCGCTGAAATGCGCGAACAACTCTTCTTCACCATCATCAGGTTTGATAAAGCCAAAACCTTTTGCATCATTGAACCACTTAACAATTCCGGTCGCCATGCGAACTCCATTACATAAACTTAAAACAACCGTGATGAGGGTAAATACTTTTTAATCAGTCTCAATCCACAACACGCCTAAATAGAACCTCTCTTGAAGCCTACCCCCCGATTGTTTGCCCTTTTTGGAGGGGTGTCAAGGAGTTATATGCCCCTACCCCCTAGTAATTACCCCTTTTTTTATCGAAAAATGCCCCAATATGGGTTTAAGAGGGGTTTTTGCGTGTTTTTCGCAACATGACCCCTGTAAATTAAAGTTTGGATATCTGTGTTTAGAATGTTTCTCATGAGTCGCGCTCCCAAAAATCCCACCACTGGCAACCCCAGCAATCCGTACGTTGAAGATACCCTTCTGCTCGAGAAGCAAATTGAGCAAGTTAAGGCGCCTTCGATGTATAAAGTTTTATTAATGAATGACGATTACACGCCAATGGAATTTGTTGTGATGGTGATTCAGGAGTATTTTAATAAGGATCATGAAACAGCTACACGCATCATGTTGCAAGTACATTTAGTTGGCAAGGGTGTTTGCGGAGTATTTACCCGCGATGTTGCCGCTACGAAAGTGCATCAAGTTATCGAACTCTCCCGTGAAGCGGGTCACCCACTACAGTGCACTATGGAGGAAGCATGATTGCCCAAGAATTAGAAGTGAGTTTGCACATGGCGTTTGTTGACGCAAGGGCATCGCGACATGAGTTCATTACGGTCGAGCATTTGCTTGCGGCCTTGTTAGATAACGCTACTGCGGTAGAGGTCTTAAAGGCATGCGCAGTCAATATCGCGGAGCTACGCGCTCAACTCAAAAACTTTATTAACGACAACACACCTGTAGTACCAGGGAATGATGAGGTGGATACGCAACCCACGCTGGGATTTCAGCGTGTGATTCAACGCGCCATCATGCACGTGCAGTCAACATCAAATGGCAAGAAAGAGGTGACCGGCGCAAATGTGCTAGTTGCTATCTTCGGTGAAAAGGATTCGCATGCGGTTTATTTCTTGCAACAGCAGGGCGTTACCCGTTTAGATGTCGTGAACTTCATCAGTCATGGTGTACGTAAAGATCAGTCAGAGCATGTAAAGCCCGTTGAGCCTTCGCAGGAGACTGAGGAATCTGCATCTTCTGGTAAAGAAAGCCCTCTTGAGCAATACACCCAGAACCTCAATGTGATGGCCCGTCAAGGCAAGATTGACCCATTAATTGGGCGCGAGAGCGAGGTAGAGCGCGTGATTCAAGTGCTCTGCCGTCGTCGCAAAAATAATCCGCTATTGGTGGGCGAGGCTGGCGTAGGTAAGACAGCAATTGCTGAGGGCTTAGCCTGGAGAATTGTGAAGGGCGACGTGCCGGATATTTTGGCTAACGCGACTGTTTACTCTTTAGACATGGGTGCTCTTTTAGCGGGCACTAAATACCGTGGTGATTTTGAGCAACGCTTGAAGAGTGTTCTCAAGTCACTCAAAGATCACACTCATGGTGTTTTATTTATTGATGAGATTCATACGCTGATTGGAGCAGGCGCAGCTTCTGGTGGCACATTGGATGCAAGCAATTTATTGAAGCCTGCTTTGTCTAATGGCCAGCTGAAATGTATTGGTGCAACCACCTTTACGGAATACCGTGGCATCTTTGAAAAGGATGCAGCTTTATCACGTCGTTTCCAGAAGGTAGATGTTGTAGAGCCAACCGTAGATCAAACAGTACAAATCTTACGCGGCTTAAAGTCTCGCTTTGAAGAGCATCACAGCGTGAAGTATGCGGCTGGCGCTCTAGTCGCTGCTGCAGAACTTTCTGCTCGCTATATCAATGATCGTCATTTGCCAGATAAGGCGATTGACGTCATCGATGAAGCCGGTGCCGCTCAACGTATTTTGCCCAAGTCCAAGCAGAAGAAAACTATTGGTCGCCCAGAGATTGAGGAAATTGTGGCAAAGATTGCGCGCATACCGCCACAATCAGTCACAGTCGATGACCGTAGTAAGTTGCAAACACTGGATCGTGACATTAAGAGTGTGGTCTTCGGTCAAGATCCTGCAATCGAGGCCTTGGCTAGTGCTATCAAAATGACTCGTGCTGGTCTAGGCAAGATCGATCGTCCTATTGGTTCATTCTTGTTCTCCGGACCAACTGGTGTTGGTAAGACTGAAGTTGCTAAACAGCTTGCCTACATTCTAGGCATTGAGTTGCTCCGTTTTGATATGTCCGAGTACATGGAGCGTCATGCAGTGAGTCGTTTGATTGGCGCGCCTCCAGGTTATGTAGGATTTGATCAGGGCGGTTTACTCACTGAGGCCGTAAATAAGAAACCACATTGCGTGCTCTTGCTTGATGAAATTGAAAAAGCTCACCCAGATATTTTCAATATTCTCTTGCAGGTGATGGATCATGGCACTTTGACGGATAACAATGGCCGTAAGACTGATTTCCGTAACGTGATCATCATCATGACTACTAATGCCGGCGCTGAGGCAATGCAGAAATCAACCATTGGCTTTACCAATGCGCGTGAGTCTGGTGATGAGATGGCTGATATCAAGAAGTTCTTTACGCCAGAGTTCCGCAATCGCTTGGATGCCATTGTTTCCTTCAAAGCTCTTGATGAGTCGATCATCATGCGCGTGGTTGATAAGTTCTTGATGCAGTTAGAGGAGCAACTCCATGAGAAGAAGGTGGATGCAACCTTTAGCCCTGCCTTGCGAGCTCATTTGGCAAAGCATGGCTTCGACCCTTTAATGGGCGCTCGTCCGATGCAGCGCATCATTCAAGATACTGTGCGTAAGGCACTTGCTGATGAGCTACTGTTTGGTAAGTTAGCTCAAGGCGGTCATGTGGATGTTGATATTGATGCTGATGGCAAAGTCCTATTGAACTTTGATGCTCCAGTATTACCAGGAAAACGTTCTAAGGCTGATGTAGCGCCTGCTGAAGAAATTTAATTCGCTAATTTTTTAAATAAAAACCACCCAAAAAAGGAAGATATGTCTCATCACGATAAATTACTAGAAGCTTTTGAAAACTACAAAGCTGAGAATGAAAAGTTTCAAGGCAAAGGTATTAAAGCTTCTGCAGCACGTGCTCGTAAGGCTTTGCAGGAGATTGCTGGTTCTTGCAAAGAGCGCCGTAAAGAAATTACTGCTGAAAAAGAATCTCGTGAAGGCGCTGGTGCAGGCATGTCACAAGATGCGGCACGTAAGGCCCATATTCGCAAGTAAGTAATTTGTAATCTAAGAAGAGCCACCTTCGGGTGGCTTTTTTACTGCTCGTTTGCAAGCAATGTGCTGAAGTTCGTCGCTCAGGTTATTTAAGAATAGAATCTCTTCTTTAGGCAATTTAAGCAATATTTCTATATATGAGCTCATCCGATGGTTTGGCAAAAAATTCACTAGGCGTATTTGAGTCAATCATTATGGGTATTGCGGGGACTGCACCTGCCTTTAGTGTTGCCGTAACTAGCGCCGCTATTGTTGCCTCGGTCGGTGTTTTATCTGTAGGGAGCATTTTGTATTGCGGTCTCATCATGTTTGGGATCACCCTAGCTTTCATTCATTTGAGCAAGATTCAGCCTAATGCTGGTGCTGCCTATGCTTGGGTGGGCCATGTTTTTGGACCTGCTTGGGGATTCTTTGCTGGCTGGGGTTTATTGATTGCCTCTATTTTTTTCATGGTTTCAGCAACCATTCCTGCGGCCAGTTCGACCTTGCTGCTCATCGCTCCCGATCAAGCTGAAAACACCCAACTCATTTCCGCAATAGCTGCCGTCTGGTTGACGGTGGTTTCATTAATAGTTGGGCGGGGCATAAAGCATTCCAGTTTTATGCAAATCGCGCTCACTCTTTTTGAGTCTGTAATTTTATTCGTCCTGATTGCTGGTGGACTGATGAGTTACTGGTCAAATCCGGCGCACCCACCTTCCTTTGTATGGATTTCTCCGCTCTCATTTTCTCCGCAACTATTTGCTACGGGTGCGCTTACGGCCATCTTTTTCTTCTGGGGCTGGGATGTCACTATGAACTTAAGCGAGGAGAGTAAGGGTGGACAAAAAAACACAGATGGGGCTGCAGGTAAGGGGGCATTTTGGTCGGTACTGAATATGATGCTTTTCTTTGTGCTGATGATGGTTGTGGTTTTAATGGTCTTAACTGATCGTGAAATTGCCAACTCTGGTACCAATGTCCTTTTTGCAATTGCCAATAAATTATTCCTGGCACCCTGGAGTTATCTTGCAGTCTTTTGCACCATATTTAGCACGGTCGGAACGATAGAGACTCAAATTTTGCAGTTCAGTCGCAGCATGTTTGCAATGGCGCGAGATGGTATGTTGCATCCCGTCTACGCAAAAGTGCATGACCAATATAAGACCCCTTGGGTAGCTACTTTTGTTATTTGGTTTTTAGGGGTGGTGTTGCTTTTTTCCTCATCCTTTATGCCTTCAGTGAAAGCAATCTTAACCAGCTCTATTTTGGCAATTGGATTTCAGATTTGTTTTTATATGAGTTTGACTGGTTTTGCTTGTGCTTGGCATTACAGGAAAAAACTCAACGCTGGCTTCGGGTCAGCGATGGCATATGTTTTATGGCCTGGGTTCTCAGGCGCATTCATGGTATTCGTTGGAATTTACAGCATCCCCACTTTTGATGCATTTACTATCATGATGGGAGTTGGAGGTTTGCTTCTGGGTTTTCTGCCCTTAGCGCTTAGTCGCAAAAGAGCGCCCGCTACTACTCGTTAGAGTATTTTAATTAGGCGCGTCCTGTGCTACCAAAGCCACCGGCGCCACGACTACTCTCGGTGAACTCTTCAACTACCTTGAGCTCTACTTGTTGTACTGGCATGACAACCAACTGAGCCAAACGCTCCATCGGCTCGAGCTTGAATGTGGTGGAGCCGCGATTCCAAGTGCTCACCATTAGCTGGCCTTGATAATCTGAGTCAATTAAACCCACTAAGTTACCGAGCACAATGCCGTGCTTATGGCCTAAGCCAGAGCGCGGCAGAATAAAGGCCGCATAGCGCGGATCTTCAACATAGATCGCCAATCCAGTAGGCACAAGCACTGTTTGACCAGGGGCAATTTCAATCGCTTCGTCAATACAGGCGCGCAGATCTAATCCAGCGCTGCCAGGGGTGCCATAGCTTGGCAACTGATCGCACATACGTTCATCGAGAATTTTGACTTGGAGAGATTGCATGATGTTCCTAAAACGGGGATTTAAATTTTCTTGGCAACTAGCGCAATGAGTTGGCGTGCGAGCCGAAGCTTTTCTGCTTTAGCAATTTTTTTGCTGCCGCTGGTGTCAATCACGAGCAATTGATTGAGGTCGCTGCCGAATGTATCGGGACCGATGTTGCCAACAATCATCGGAATACCTTTGCGCTGACGCTTCTCATCGGCATGCTTTTCTAGATCCGTTGACTCTGCTGCAAAGCCTACGCAATAGGGGTATGGCTTACCACCTTTAGTTTTCACTGTCTTAGCAACATCAAGCAGAATGTCTGGGTTAGCTGAAAACTCTAAATGAGGTGCTTGGTTACCTTGGCGTTTCATCTTTTCTTTGGCAGGCTTGGCAATACCCCAGTCAGCGACGGCGGCGACTGCAAAGAAAATATCGCAGTCAGCTGCGTTCAGAGTGGCTGCATGCATTTCTTTGGCGCTAACGACATTGGTACGGGTAATTTTTCCAGTAGCTTCAAGCGGAGTATTGATGTCACACGGTCCAGCAATTAAATGGACTTGAGCACCAGCCTCAACAGCAGCTCTTGCAATAGCAAAACCCATCTTGCCCGAGCTGTGATTGGTAATGCCGCGCACTGGATCAATTGCTTCAAATGTGGGGCCTGCAGTAATTAATACTTTTTTACCGGCCAATACTTTTTTCTGAAAGAAGGCAATGACTTGCTCAGTGATTTCTGTAGGCTCAAGCATTCTGCCCATGCCCACTTCGCCACAAGCTTGGAAGCCGCTGGCAGGCCCAAGAAGGATAACGCCATCGTCTGCAAGTCGTTTGACGCTTCTTTGGGTGGCCGCATGCTCCCACATCTGCTTGTTCATGGCCGGCGTGAGCAATAGAGAGCAATCTCTTGCAAGGCATAAGGTGGTCAATAAGTCATCAGCTAAGCCCAGAGAAAGCTTGGCCATGAGATCAGCGCTTGCAGGGGCAATCAGAATGGCATCTGCAGAACGTGATAACTCAATGTGCGCCATATTGTTTGGAATGGTGCTATCCCATTGACTCAAGTAAACCGGATTACCTGTGAGGGCTTGCATAGTTACAGGGGTCACAAATTGCTGTGCAGCCTCGGTCATCACTACTTGTACGGATGCGCCTTCTTGCATGAGTTGACGTGCAAGCTCAGGGGCTTTATAGGCCGCTATCCCACCAGAGATTCCGAGAACGATCTTCTTATTAATAAGTGATTGCATGGCGCCAGCTTAATGAGATTGGGCAGATTTGCCAAATGACTTGCGTAATTCACCCCAAATAATGAGGGTTGCACCGATACAGATGGCGCTATCGGCCACATTAAATGCGGGCCAATGCCAATTGCCATAATGTAAGTCAATAAAGTCGACTACAGCACCATACATCACGCGATCTAAGACATTACCAAGTGCGCCACCCAGAATGAAGCTTAAGGCTATGCAGAGTAGCTTATCGCTTTGGTTTTTATATAGCATCCAAATAATGTAAACGGATGCCGCTAGCCCAAGAATGGTGAAGAACCAGCGCTGCCAACCAGAGCCTTGCGCCAGAAATGAAAATGCTGCGCCAGGATTAAAGAGAAGTAACCAGTTTAGAAAAGGAAGAACCGGTTCAGGAGTGCCCATTTGCAAATTAATGAGCGCCGACCACTTGCTAAGTTGATCTAGCAATAGCATGATGACAGCAATTGCTAGATAACGAGGTAGTGCAAGACTTTTCATATAGTTACTACTCAAGCGAAGAGGCGATGATTGCCATCACCAAACAAGTTGCTAATGCAGCGACCACATAATTCTGGGTGATCGGCATTGCTTCCTACTTCTTTGGTGTGATGCCAGCAGCGTCCACATTTTTTATATTGGCTACCACGTACCAAAACTTCTAACCCCTCATTATTTAGTTCTATATTGGCGCCAGAGGTGATGGTTACAAAGCGTAAATCATCCTCTAATGAGTGCAGGATAGCGAAATCAACATCACTGACTTTGATCGTGAGTTCAGCTTGCAATGATGAGCCTACATTACCTGCTTCGCGCTCAAGCTCAATTGCCTTAGTCACTTCGGAGCGAATTTCACGTATACGATTCCACTTGGCAAGCAATTCCTCAGCATGAGCAATCTCAGGGAACTTGCCAAACTCTTCCATAAAGATTGATTCTGCAGGCTTGCTGCCTGAACCATGGGGGAAGTCTTTCCAGGCTTCCTCTGCGGTGAAGGAGAGGAATGGTGATAGCCATTTTAAGAGATTGCGGGTGATATGGAATAGGGCGTTCTGAGCAGCGCGGCGGTCAGGAGAGTCGGGTGCGTTCGTGTAGAGGCGGTCCTTCAGAATATCCAAATAAAAGCCGCCCAAATCCTCGGAGCAGAAGGATAGTATGCGAGCTACTGCTGGTTGGAATTCATATGCTTTGTAATGCGCTTCAGTATCGCTCTGCAATTGATTGGCAAGAGCAACTGCGTAGCGATCAATCTCAAGCCACTGCCCAGAAGGCATCGTGTGCTTGCTAGGATCAAAATCTGATAGGTTAGCCAATAAGAAGCGCAAAGTATTGCGAATACGACGATAGCTCTCGGTAACGCGTTTGAGAATCTCGTCTGAGATCGTCATTTCGCCAGAGTAGTCTGTAGAGGCAACCCAGAGGCGAATAATCTCAGCACCAAGCTTGTCGGCAACTTGTTGGGGTGCAATGACATTACCCACCGATTTACTCATCTTACGGCCTTGACCATCGACGGTAAAGCCATGCGTAAGGAGTGCTTTATATGGTGGTTTGCCATCGAGCATGGCGCCCGTTAACAAGGAGGAGTGGAACCAGCCGCGATGTTGGTCTGAACCCTCGAGATATAAATCAGCCAAGCGACCGTTGGGTGTTTCTGCGTCAGCGGTTAATAACTCATCACGGTGCGATCCACGAATGACATGCCAATGGGTTGTTCCGGAATCAAACCAGACATCTAGGGTGTCACGGTTCTTTTCATACTGTGCAGCTTCTTCGCCCAGAAGCTCGGCAACTTCCAATTTTTGCCAGGCTTCAATACCTTCTTTTTCCACGCGCTTAGCGATTTCTTCGAGCAGTTCAACAGTGCGTGGATGTGGCTCACCACTTTCCTTGTGTACAAAGAACGCCATTGGCACGCCCCATTGGCGCTGACGTGACAAAGTCCAATCAGGGCGATTGGCAATCATGCTGCTTAAGCGTTGTTTGCCCCATGCTGGGAAGAACTCAGTGCTATCGATCCCTGCTAATGCAGTCTCGCGCAAACTGGCTTTGCCATCAGACGGCTTCTTATCCATGCTTGCAAACCATTGTGAGGTTGCGCGATAAATAATTGGGGATTTATGACGCCAGCAATGCATATAAGAGTGGGTATACGTTTTATCACGCAGAAGGCTGCCTGCTTCGCGCATTGCTTCAACAATCTTCGGGTTTGCTTTCCAGATGTATTCATTGGCGAATAGCGGCAACCATGATGCGTACACTCCATTGCCCATGACTGGATTCAGAATGTCTTTATCAGCAAGCTTATTGGCTTTGCAAGATTTAAAGTCTTCCTCGCCATATGCAGGAGCGGAGTGAACGATGCCAGTACCAGTATCCAAAGTAACGTACTCAGCAGGATAAATTGGGGAGAGACGCTTATAGCCTTCGTGCAATGGGGCTAATGGATGCCAGAAGGAGATATTTGCAAGCTGGCTGCCAGTACAGGTGGCAATGACTTTGCCTTCTAGGGCATAGTCTTGCAAGCAGATTTCAACGCGGTCTTTTGCCAGAATCAGTAACTTGTCACCAACATCAACTAATGCGTAAGTGAGCTCTGGATGGACATTCATTGCCTGGTTAGCAGGAATGGTCCAAGGGGTTGTTGTCCAAATGATAATTTGGCCTGGTTTGTTTGGTAGCTCAGCAAGTCCAAATACTTTTGCCAGCTGTGGGCGCTGCGCATCATCAAAGGCAAAACCTACATCCACCGTGGGATCGGTTTTATCTTGGTACTCTACTTCGGCTTCAGCTAGTGCGGAGCCACAATCAAAGCACCAGTTCACTGGTTTCAAGCCACGGAAGACATATCCTTTTTCCCAGATTTTCCCAAGGGCACGAATTTCATCAGCCTCATTGCGGAAGTTCATAGTGAGGTAGGGGTTATTCCAATCACCTAATACACCTAAGCGTTCAAAATCTTTCTTCTGTTTTTCAACTTGAACATGAGCATAGGCACGCGCTTTAGCTTGCACTTCAGCGGTTGGTAAGTTCTTGCCAAATTCTTTTTCAATCTGAATTTCAATCGGCATGCCATGACAATCCCAGCCGGGTACATAAACAGAGTCAAAGCCCATGAGCCAGCGTGATTTGACAATCATGTCTTTCAAAATCTTGTTTACTGCGTGTCCGATATGAATATCGCCATTTGCATAAGGAGGGCCATCATGTAAGATGAACTTTGGTTGATTGGCATGGGCCGCACGAATCTTTTCGTAGAGCTTATTCTTTTGCCAGCCAGCGACCCATTGTGGTTCGCGCTTAGCTAAATCTCCTCGCATTGGGAAGGAGGTATCTAGAAGATTAACGGGATAAGAGTTTTCTTTTTCAGACATAAGCTTTTTTCTGGAAATAATTTCTGGCATGCGCTGCATCTGCTGCAATCGCTTGTGTAAGGGTTTCGAGGTCTGGGTACTTCGCCTCATCACGGATTTTTTCTAATAGCTCTACGGTGATAATTTTTCCGTAAACATCCGCGTTGTAATCAAAGATGTGAGTTTCCAGCAACACTCTGCCTTCATCTTCTACTGTTGGTCTGACGCCCAGGCTAGCCACTGCTGGAAGGGGGTTATCGGTTAGACCTAAAACCTGTGCAGTAAATATCCCAGTGGTTGCTGGCTTGCGATGGTGGAGATGATTGGCAACTGCTAAATTCAAAGTGGGGAATCCAAGCTGACGTCCAAGCTGTTGACCATGAATCACGTGGCCAGAAATTCCATAAGGACGACCTAACAATTTTTCCGCTAACTGCATATCACCACAAGCTAGCGCAGTGCGTAGTGCAGAACTAGAAATACGCTCACCATTTTCTTGAATGGTTTGGATGCTAGAGACTTTAAAGCCATATTTTTCACCAGCAGCTTTCAAGCTGGCAAAGTTCCCTGCACGTTTTGCGCCATAGCAAAAATCATCACCAATCAAAATCCATTTAGCGTTCAGTCGTTTGACAATAATTTCTGAAACAAATTCTTCGGGCGACAGTTTGGCAAAAGCAGAGTTGAAGTGCTCTACAACAACACGATCTATACCAAGTTCGGCAAGTGCGGCTAATTTGTCTCGCAAATTCAGAATGCGGGGAGGGACTTGTTCGGGTGAAAAGAATTCTTTTGGATGTGGCTCAAAGGTCATTACGCAACTGACCAGACCTTGATCCTTGGCGCCATCAACCAACTCCTTGAGCAGGGCGCGATGACCCCTGTGCACGCCATCGAAATTACCGATGGTTAGGGCACAAGCAGGTCCTGCAGAAAACTGGGTGGGGCCACGGAATACGTTCACAAAATCGCTTTCAGGGTAGCCATCAATTATATTGTGGGCATGCCTTCTATCGTCACCTTAATCTCCGGCCGCGGATCTAATTTCGAGGCCATCGTCAAAATAGCTCAAAAAGAGCAATGGCCAGTCACTTTTGCTGGGGTTATAGCGAATCACTCGGCGGCGAAGGGCCTTGATTTTGCTCGCTCGCAGGGTATTCCGGCCTTTACCATTGAGCATAAAGAGCACGCGACCCGTGAATCCTTTGATGCTGCCTTAATTGCGCAGATTGATGCCTTAGGGGCTGATTTGGTGGTTCTTGCAGGCTTTATGAGAATTTTGACTCCAGGCTTTATTCGCCATTTTGAGGGCCGCTTGATCAATATCCACCCAGCTTTATTGCCTGCCTTCCCTGGTTTACATACCCACGAGCGGGCTCTGGAGGCTGGCGTGAAGGAGCATGGCGCCACCGTTCACTTCGTGAATGAGGGTGTGGATGAGGGTCCGATAATTTGTCAGGCCTCAGTTCCAGTGCTGGAAAGTGACGATGCAGACACCTTGGCCGCTCGTGTTTTAGCTGCTGAGCATCAAATTTACCCGCGGGCCGTAAAATGGTTCCTCGATGGACGATTGCGCATAGAAGGTAATCAAGTGAAGTTACAACCCCCGGAGTCGCAATTTTTTAAATTATGAGTGCAGAACGTCCACCCCGCAGATCTGGCAGCAGACTAGCCCCCCATAAAAGTTATGCAACGAAATCGAAAGATCCGCTGCGTCGTCCTGAGCGTCGCAATGCCAGTGGTAATTTAATTGCGCCAGAAGGCCAAAAGAATTTTTCCAATGCAAAAGCATTGCCGCAGCATGCAATTCATCTTGAGCGCTTACTTCCCGAATTGCTGAGTTTTGAACAGCCAGCTGACCGAGTAGTCAGTCGTTATTTCAGAGAAGAAAAACAACTAGGAAATCGCGATCGTGCTTTGATTGCTGAGAGTGCGTTCGCCATTTTGCGTCGTAAAAATGAGTTCTCTCAATTTGCTTCGAGCGGCGAAGGCTCTCAGCCTAGACGCTTAGCCCTATTGGGTTTGCTGTCTGCTCTGTCGGAGGGTGGATTGGGTTCTGCTAATCGTGCAGAGAGCGCTATCGCCGACTTGGCACACGTTCTTAAGCCTGGTGAATATGAGTGGCTGCAACGTTTTGCAACGGTTGATCCTTCGGCATTAAATCCTCTCGTGCGCAACAATTTGCCAGAGTGGTTATGGGATGCATTTGGAAAATATCCTGGTGAAGAGACTCGTGAAGAGTTGGCTAAGTCATTAATGCATCCAGCACTGTTAGATTTACGTGCGAACACCATGAAAACCAATCGCGAAGAACTGCTTGTGCAGATGAATGCATTGGGCGGTCGCTATCAAGCAATTCCAACTCCTTACGCGCCTGATGGCGTGCGCATTATGGGCAAACCTGCTCTGCAAAATACTGCTGGTTTTAAAGCCGGTATGTTTGAAGTTCAAGATGAGGGTAGTCAGCTTTTGGCTTACTTACTTGCACCTAAACGTGGTGAGATGGTTGTTGACTTTTGCGCTGGAGCTGGCGGCAAGACTTTGGCGATTGGGGCGATCATGCGCTCTACAGGGCGTTTGTATGCTTTAGATACATCAGAGCGTCGTTTAGCGAATTTGAAGCCAAGGCAGGCCCGTAGTGGCCTTTCTAATGTGCATCCAGTGTGGATTGATAGTGAGAATGACGCCAAGATCAAACGCTTGGCCGGCAAGATTGATCGTGTCCTAGTGGATGCCCCTTGTAGTGGCATGGGTACCTTGCGCCGCAATCCCGACCTGAAATGGCGCCAGACCCCCGCTGGAGTCTTGGAGCTCAATCAGAAGCAGATGAATATCTTGGCCTCTGCTGCGCGCTTGCTAAAACCAGGCGGACGCTTGGTTTATGCCACCTGCAGCCTGTTACCCCAGGAGAATCAAGCTATTGCCGAAGATTTTCTGGCAAAACATCCTCAATTTGAGGCTGTTCCGGCAGCTGAAGCTCTTAAGCCATTGTTTCCTAAGGATAAATTACCAGTAGGTTGTAGCTCGGATAATCCTTGGTGGCAGTTATGGCCCCATATTCATGGAACCGATGGCTTTTTTGGGGCTGTATTCCAGAAAAAAGCTGCTGCCCCAGTTGCCGAGTCAGAAAAAGACCCTCAAAAAGAGACTAAGGTCAAAAACAAGAAGGCCCCTAAAGAACTAAAATAAAGTTTTAGACCTCTTTAGGGATTCCCTTTTGAATACAGCTTCAGGTTTTGATTTGTTCCTCCATTGGCTTGCTAATGGATATTTGGATTGGTCTTGGTGGAAGATAGTTGTTTTCACCTTAATCGTTACGCACATCACGATTGCTGCGGTAACGATTTTCTTGCACCGCTGCCAAGCCCACCGGGCTTTGGATCTGCATCCCATTGTTTCTCACTTCTTCCGTTTGTGGCTTTGGCTAACAACCGGCATGGTTACCAAAGAGTGGGCGGCCATCCATCGCAAACATCACGCTAAATGTGAAACGGTTGATGATCCTCATAGCCCACAGGTTTTGGGTATCAATACAGTGCTCTCTCGTGGCGCTGAGCTCTATAAAAAAGAAGCGGCCAATCAAGAGACCTTGAATAAATTTGGTCACGGTACTCCAGATGACTGGATCGAGCACAACATCTACTCTAAGTTTTCTTGGCAGGGCGTTGCCATCATGCTCATCATCGATGTGTTTTTGTTTGGCGCGGTTGGCCTAACAGTTTGGGCAGTGCAAATGCTCTGGATTCCAATTACCGCAGCCGGCATCATTAATGGTGTTGGTCACTTCTGGGGCTATCGTAATTTTGATTGCGAAGATGCTTCCCGAAACATTGTGCCTTGGGGTATTTTGATTGGTGGCGAAGAGCTGCACAATAATCATCACACCTTTGCAACGAGTGCGAAGCTGTCGAACAAGTGGTATGAGTTCGATATTGGTTGGATGTATATTCAGATCATGAGCGCAGTTGGCTTGGCTACTGTGAAGAAGACGCCGCCTAAGCCGGTACTAAGCGATTTGCGTCCTGCTGATCAAAGCACCCTAGAGGCTATCATTGCAAACCGTTATGAAATCATGGCTCGTTATAGCAAGACATTGCGTAACTTCTTTGGCAATGAAGTGCAGCACATGCAAGTCTTGGCAACGCATTTAAGTGATGCGCGTACTTGGCTAGCTAAGGATGAATCTCGTTTAACTGAGCAAGAGAAAGCAAAGCTTGAAGAGCTCATGGCGAGTAATGCTCAGCTACGCAAAATGATTGAGATGCGTCGTGAGCTACAGGCTATCTGGGGTCGCTCTAACGCCACTAAAGAGCAATTACTTTCTCAGCTGCATGCTTGGTGTCAGCGCGCTGAAGACAGTGGCTTAACAAGTCTGCGTGAGTTCTCTTTGAGATTGCGTCGTTACGCCTAAAGATAAATTGCAAACCAAGCGCTTGGAAGAATTTCTAGGCAATAAAAAACCCGCTACTTCAGCGGGTTTTTTATTGCTTGAAGTAAAAATTACTTCAGCTTTGTTTCTTTGTAAGCAACGTGCTTGCGAATGGTTGGATCGAATTTCATGATCTCCATTTTCTCAGGCTTTGTACGCTTGTTTTTTGAAGTTGTATAGAAGTGACCAGTACCTGCTGATGACTCTAACTTGATTTTTTCTCTGCCGCCTTTAGCCATTTGTGCGCTCCTTAAATTTCGCCACGTGCACGAAGATCAGACAACACAGCATCGATGCCGTTCTTGTCGATAACGCGCAAACCAGCATTGGTTAAGCGCAAGCTAATCCAACGGTTTTCAGATTCAACCCAGAAACGACGATTTTGCAAATTCGGCAAAAAGCGACGCTTCGTTTTATTGTTTGCATGGGATACATTGTTGCCAACCATCGGCTTCTTCCCAGTGACTTGGCAAACTTTTGCCATGACATAACTCCATTAATTGCGAAAAAAGAAGATTGTATCAGTCTCAGCCTATTTTCGGCTAGCCCTAAATGGCTTTGTTTGGGGGGAATTCAGTATAAAGGGGGTATCTAGGTAGAAAATTACCTATAAAGTTAGCATTTACTATCATTTAAGACCAATATCCATAAGCCCAGAGTCAGAAAAAGAGAAAAAACCGCTGCCACTCACAATACAGTGATCCAAGAGCTGAATATCTACCAGTTGCAAGGCATTTGCTAATACTTTGGTGAGTTTTTGATCTGCTTCGCTCGGTAATGGATTGCCACTGGGGTGGTTGTGGGCCACGATGAGGGCGCTAGCATTTTTAGCAAGGGCTTCTTTTAGGATTTCACGGGGGTAGATGGCTGTTTGGGTAATAGACCCCCTAAAAAGCTCATCACACTCAATCAGGTGAAGCCGGGAGTCTAAGTAGAGACACAGAAAGACCTCATGGGGGAGACGGCCAATTTTGGCCTGCAAGAACTCCCTGACATGGTTGGGCGATGAAAAGATAGGGTCATGGGTCAAGCCATCCTCTAGACTTCTCTTAACTAGCTCATATGCCGCCTGAATTTGAGACCATTTGGAAAGCCCCATGCCATGGAGGCGCGTGAATTCTTCGGGGGTGCTGGCCAATAGTCGAGGGAGGCTCCCAAAGTGATGCAGTAGATCTTTAGCTAGTGCAACCGCACTTTTACCCTTAACCCCAACCCGCAAAAAGATGGCAAGTAGTTCTGCATCAGAAAGTGACGCTGCGCCATTTAAGCGCAGTTTTTCTCGAGGCTGCTCATTTTTTGGCCAGCCCGTAATGGGGGAATGCACAGCCAGCGCAGGCCTAGATACAATCACCTTATGACTAAGCTTACTGTTTTGCCTAATTCCTATCTGACCCTCAACTATCGGCTCACTTTGCCCAGTGGGGAGGATTACATCAACACTTTTGTCGATCGTCCTGCGACGGTTTTGATGGGGTCTGGACAATTTGCTCCTTGCTTTGAGAATGTATTGTTGGGCTTGGGTATTGGTGAGAAAAAAAGTGCATTGCTAGCGCCGGAAGAAAGTTTTGGTGAGCGCAAAGAGGATTTAGTGCAATGGGTATCTTTGAAGGCGCTTAAAGAAGGTCGCGATGACGACGTGGAATTTAATCCGGGGGATGTGATTGAGTTCAACGCGCCTGGTGGCGCTCAATATGCAGGCGTGCTGCAATCGATCAATGAAGAGGGCGCTTGGTTTGACTTTAATCACCCATTGGCAGGCAGACCGGTAACTTTTGAAGCAGAGATTGTGGCGATTTTGTAAACCATGAGCGACTTTAATAACCCAGAAATTTTGATGGCTCAGCCGCGTGGTTTTTGCGCGGGCGTAGATCGTGCTATCAATATCGTCAATGAGGCACTTATTCGTTTTGGTGCACCAATATATGTGCGCCATGAAATTGTGCACAACGCTTATGTAGTCAATGAGTTGCGCGAGAAGGGTGCGGTATTCGTAGATGAATTGCATGATGTTCCCAAAGGGGGCATTGTTGTATTTAGTGCTCATGGCGTTTCTCAGGAAGTTCGTAGGGATGCTGAAGCGCGAGGTTTGCAGGTGTATGACGCTACATGCCCTCTGGTTACCAAGGTTCACCTTGAGGTTGTCAAGATGTGTAAAGATGGCTTCACGGTATTGATGATTGGTCATGCTGGACATCCTGAAGTTGAAGGAACGATGGGGCAGGTGAAAGAAGGCGTTTTCTTAATCGAAAAAGTTGGCGATGTGGGTTCTTTGCCTTTCCCGCCCGATGAAAAGATTGCATTTGTTACCCAGACAACACTCTCAGTAGATGAGACAAAAGAAATTGTCGATGCGCTAACGATGAAGTTTCCCAATATTGTTCAGCCCCGCAAACAAGATATTTGTTATGCCACTCAGAATCGTCAAGATGCTGTGAAATTCATGGCGCCTCAGGTTGAGGTCGTTATTGTGGTGGGAAGTGCGACAAGCTCGAACTCCAATCGCCTGCGTGAGCTTTCTGAAAAGCTTGGCGTTCCGTCTTACATGGTGGACGCTCCGGAACAGCTCAAGCCAGAATGGTTTGCTGGTAAAAAACGGGTTGGTTTAACTGCGGGCGCATCAGCGCCGGAGAGCTTGGCGCAATCGATTGTTAGCCAAATTCAGGAGTTTGGCCCTAGACAGGTAAGGGCGCTTGATGGAGTAATAGAGGAAGTGACTTTCTCTCTACCTAAAAACCTAATTGGGTAGAGCTTAGCCAACTTGCTTTAGCAGCTCACGCAGCATATTGCACATCTCACGAATTTCATCGTCCGATACATTTAAAGCAGGCATAAAGCGTAACAAGTTTGGTCTTGGTGAATTAATCAACAAGCCTTCAGGACTGCGATCCCTGGCAAGATCAACCAGTTTTGGGCCAATATCTTTTCCAAGCATCAATGCGCGTAGCAATCCTTCGCCACGCTCACCTTCAAGATTAAATTCTGCGCAAAGCTTGAGTAATTCAGACTTGAGTAATGCACCTTTGGCTTTAACGCTGTCCAAAAATCCTGGAGCTAGTAGTTGCTCAATGACGCTAATACCTACAGCAGTCATGAGTGGGTTGCCGTTATAGGTCCCACCTTGATCGCCAGGTACAAAGCAAGCTACCGCATCAGTTGCTAATAGGGCTGCCAAAGGAACGCCTCCACCAATCCCTTTGCCCAAGGTCATGATGTCTGGCTCAATGCCATAGTTTTGGTAAGCAAAGAGCGTACCGGTACGTCCGCAACCAGCCTGCACTTCATCGGCAATTAACAGAATATTATTTTCTTTGGTGAATTTACGTAGCCCACGCATAAATTCTTGAGTCGCTGGAATCACGCCACCTTCACCTTGAACAGGTTCAAGCATGACTGCAACGGTTTTGTCGGTTACGAGTTTTTTAACGGATTCCAAATCATTCAAATCCGCCTTCGGAAAGCCCGCCACTTGTGGGGCAAACATCGTGTCCCAGTTTGGCTTTCCGGAAGCACTCATCGTTGCTAGTGTGCGGCCATGAAAGCTGTGATCAAACGTGATGATCTCAAATGCGCCAGATTTATTGAGTTGACCCCATTTGCGCGCTAACTTAATGGCGCCTTCATTCGCTTCAGCTCCGCTATTGGCAAAGAAGACTTTGTCAAAACAGCTGTTTTCAGTAAGTAGATTGGATAAGCCAATCATCGGCTCGTTAAAAAATGCCGGACTAGGGTTAATGAGTGTCTTTGCTTGCTTATTGAGCGCCTCAATCATTCCTGGGTTGCAGTGACCTAAGCAATTCACGGCCCAGCCTTGCAAGAAATCCAAATAGCGTTTCCCATTGTTATCAGTGAGCCATGAACCCTTACCTTCGACCATGATCACATCAGGGCGCGGTGTAATAAACATGACTGAGTGGGTATCGATCGTCTGGGTTGTCTTATTCATGCTGATTTAAGGGGTGAGGGTGACAGGGTGAAATGAAGTTTCTATTATCTAACCGAATAGGTTTTATGGCACAGGACTTATGCGGTGGCTAAATCAGCAGCGCTGGTGAAGGAGTCAGCAAAGAACTCTTCCTCTGGCAGTTGACACTTGGCTAAGAAGTCATTTCTGGCAGCATTGACCATGACTGGGGCGCCACAGGCATAGACCTGGAAACCTTTCATATCAGGATGGTCCGCCATAACAGCTTGATGCACAAAGCCAGTGCGACCTTGCCAGGCGTCTTCAGCCAAGGCGTCCGAAATCACTGGGATGTATTTAAAGTCGGCAATTTCTTTTTCCCAGGCTTTGCACAAGTCATCTAAATACAAGTCACTAGGGCGACGTCCACCCCAATAGAGGTGAATGGGTCTTTCTATCTTCTTTGCTTGCATTTGCTCAATGATCGATTTGATTGGAGCAAAACCTGTGCCAGCGGCAACAAAGATAATTGGATTTTTGGAATCTTCTCTCAAGAAAAAGCTCCCCAAGGGGCCTTCAAAACGAAGAATGTCTTTTTCTTTTAATGCGGGTGTGACGGCGCCAAATACAAAGTCAGTAAACAGGCCGCCTGGCAAATGACGAATGTGCAACTCCAGCGGACCTTCTTGCTCGGGCGCGTTGGCGATTGAGTAAGCGCGGCGTTGGCCATCCTTAAGGAGAAACTCCAAATACTGCCCAGCCAAGAATTGAAAGCGCTCTGCAGCGGGTAGTTGCAGCTTGAGAATGGCGACATCATCACTAGGTTTGGTAATCGCGTTGACTCGGCATGGCACCTTGCGAATCGCAATATCACCCGCCCCTTGGACTTCACGAGCTTCAATCAGCAGGTCTGATTGGGGATGGGAGCAGCAAAATAGAATGCCACCCGCAGTCTCATCGGCCTTGCTCAGGGCGCTTTCACTATGCTGACCATGGGTGACTTGACCTTCTAGAACTTTACCTTTGCAGGAGCCGCAAGCACCATTTTTGCAGCCATAGGGCAGGTTGATGGCTTGACGAAGAGCAGCCTCCAGGAGATTCTCATCTGGATTGACGGTGAATTGTTTGCCGCTCGTTTTGAGCGTGACCTGATAAGACACTCTCATTCCTTTCAATAAATCGTTACGATGTTACTTATGCAATCTTTTGGTAAGCCTTCAATCCTGATTATTGGCTGCGGAGACATCGGTCTTCGGGTAGCTAAACAAATGTCGCGAAGCCACCGTGTCTTTGCGCTCACTTCTCAACAAAATCGCTTTCAGGAGTTGAGGGCGGTTGGCGCGATTCCTGTTTTGGGTAATCTGGATCATCCAGAGTCTTTATGGCGCCTTAGCGGTTTAGCTCAAACCGTCATTCATCTAGCGCCACCTCAAAATGGTGGAAATCGTGATTGCCGAACCCGCAACCTTCTCCGAATTTTAGCCCAAGGCTCCAATGCCGTCAGGCGCCTGATCTATATCAGCACTACCGGTGTTTACGGTGATCATAGGGGTGGAAAGGTGAGTGAGGCTACCCCAGTAAGCCCCCAAAGCGAGCGAGCCCAAAGAAGGGTTGATGCCGAGAGAATTCTCCGTTTATGGGCGCCCGCCCATGGAGTAGCTTTGACAATTTTGCGCGTCCCGGGAATTTATGCAGCCGACCGCTTACCGATTGAGAGGCTTCAGGCGCAAACACCCGCATTACTGCCAGAAGAAGACGCTTATTCGAATCATATTCACAGCGATGACTTAGCGAGGCTAGTCTGCGCAGCGGTCTACTATGGCAAGCCTCAGCGCATCATTAATGCCTGTGATGGCGGTGAGACCAAAATGGGTGATTACTTTGATGAAGTGGCCGATGCCTTTGGGCTAGAAAGACCGGCTCGATTGCCTGGTAACGAGTTACAAAAAATCGTCAGTCCGATGCTTTGGTCCTTTATGCGTGAGTCACGCAGAGTGACCAATCAGCGCTTGCCGGAATTAAAAACACCACTACGCTATCCCAGCGTAGGACATTTTCTAAAAACTATTTCCAAGAATCCTTGAGGCCAACCGTACGGTTAAATACTGGCTTGCCAGGTTTGGAGTCATTCTTGTCGGCAACAAAGTAGCCGTGACGTTCAAACTGGAAACAATCTTCCGCTGTGGCATCTTTCATGCTGGGCTCTAAGTAGGCAGAAATCGTTTGCTTAGAGTGGGGATTGATTGCTTCTAAGAAATTCTTGTCACCACTATCTGGGTGGGGGTCGCTAAACAGGTGATCATATAGACGCACTTCTGCAGGAATCGCTTCAGCCGCGCTGATCCAGTGAATATTGCCCTTGACCTTGTAGTTATTGGAGCCAGCAGTACCGCTCTTGCTATCGGGAAAGTGTGTCACGTTGACTTGGGTGACATCTCCTTGTGCATCGGTTTCAAAACCAGTGCATTCCACTACAAAGCCATGGCGTAAGCGAACACGGCTACCTGGCTGATCTCCAATCGGTGGATATAGTCTGAAGAATCCCTTGATGGGTTCCTTCATAAAGTCATCCGCTTCAATCCATAGATCGCGCGTGAAATGAAATTCACGATTACCCCACTCTGGGTGATTGGGATGACGCGGCGCAGAACAAGCCTCTTTTGCTAAGGCATCAAAGTTTTCCACTACGAGCTTGAGTGGCTTGAGTACTGCAGTAGCGCGTGGAGCTCTGACTTCTAGATCATCACGTAATGCTTGATCAAGGGTGCTCATATCAATCCAGCTATCAGCTTTAGAGACACCAATGCGCTCGCAGAACAGACGAATACTTTCTGGGGTATAGCCGCGGCGACGGATGCCGACGATGGTTGGCATTCGAGGATCATCCCAACCCTCAACATGCTTTTCTTCTACAAGCTGCAGTAACTTACGTTTACTGGTGATGGTGTAAGTCAGGTTGAGGCGTGCGAACTCATATTGATGTGGCACTGGGTCTTTAAAGACACCCAATTCTTTTAATGAGTTCACAATCCAATCGTACAAGGGACGGTTGTTCTCGAACTCTAGCGTGCAGATAGAGTGAGAGACATTCTCCAATGCGTCTGAGATGCAATGTGTGAAGTCATATAAAGGGTAAATACACCATTTGCTGCCCGTGCGGTGGTGATCGGTATGGCGGATACGGTAAACCACGGGATCACGCATCACGATGTTGGGATGCGCCATGTCAATTTTCAGCCGCAATACATGCTCGCCATCTCTGAACTTCCCGGCACGCATTTCACGAAATAAGGAGAGATTTTCTTCTGGGCTGCGATCGCGATAAGGGCTATTTTTTCCGGCTTGGCCAAAGTTACCGCGATTGGTATGAATATCATCAGCACTTTGGCTATCGACATACGCTTTGCCATTCTGAATCAAAATTTCAGCAAACTCATATAGTTTGTCAAAGTAGTCGCTTGCGTGATAAAGATGGGTTCCCCAATCAAAACCTAGCCATTTCACTGCATCCAAAATGCTGTCGGCGTATTCCACATCCTCTTTAACTGGGTTGGTGTCGTCTAGGCGCATATTGCAGCGCGCACCCCCAGCTTGATTGTTGTAATCAGCTGCTAAACCAAAATTGAGGCAAATACTTTTAGCGTGACCAATATGCAGGTAGCCATTAGGTTCAGGCGGAAAGCGGGTGATGATCGATGGGATGGGCTCCCCAGCTAAGTTAGTGCGCTGTGCAAAAGCCCCGCTTGCCAAATCATGATCGATGATCTGGCGCAAGAAATTAGACGGTTCGGCTACAGCGCCGGTATTTGCTTTGGAAGGTTTGCTATCTTGGGACATTGCCACATTGTAGAGAAAACCCTCAGCCCATAAAGAAAAAGCCCGCAAACAGCTGCGGGCTCGTTTCTGTGAGGTGTAAAACTATCAGTCTTCGACAAATGCCTCTTCGCGAGTCTTCTTGACTGCCGGCAAGGTAACCATGACCACCAAGAGTGCTGATGCAATCAGTAATCCCAAGGAAAGTGGACGAGTCAGGAAGGTTGTGAAATCGCCACGAGATAACAATAGAGCGCGGCGGAAGTTCTCTTCCATCATTGGTCCAAGTACGAAGCCCAAAAGCAATGGAGGCGGTTCGCAACCCAGTTTGAAGAAGAGGTAACCAATGATGCCGAAGGCAGCGGTCACGTATACATCAAACACGGTGTTGTTTACGGTATAGACGCCGATACAGCAGAAAACCAGAATGGCTGGGTACATGAAGCGATAAGGAATCTTCAGTAACTTTACCCAGATACCAATCAAGGGCAAGTTCAAGAGAATCAACATGACGTTACCAATCCACATGGAAGCGATCAGACCCCAGAACAAAGCTGGGTTGCTGGTCATTACCTGAGGACCTGGTTGAATATTGTGAATAGTCATCGCACCAACCATCAAGGCCATCACTGCATTTGGTGGAATACCCAAAGTCAACAATGGAATAAATGAGGTTTGAGCAGCAGCGTTATTAGCTGATTCAGGACCAGCAACACCCTCAATAGCGCCTTTACCAAACTCATGGCTGTACTTGGATGATTTTTTCTCAACAGAGTAAGCGCCAAATGCGGCAAGTGCTGCGCCGCCGCCTGGCAAGATTCCAAGAATCGAACCAATCGTTGTGCCGCGCAGGATGGAAGGAATCATGCGCTTGACGTCTTCCTTGGTAGGAATCATGGTGGTCATCTTATTGAGGAAACCTTCATCCTCATCCGTCTTCTCAAGGTTGCCCATGATTTCTGCGAAACCGAATACGCCCATAGCAACAGCAACGAAACCAATACCGTCACTTAATTCAGGAATATCAAACGCATAACGCGAAACACCAGAGTTAACGTCAGTGCCGATTAGGCCCATTAAGAGACCTAAGACAATCATGCCAATCGCTTTGATCAAGGATCCTGATGCCAACACAACTGCGCCGATCAAACCGAGAACCATGAGGGAGAAGTATTCTGCTGGACCAAACTTAAATGCCAGCTGTGAGAGTGGTGCAGCAAATGCAGCCAATACCAAAGTTGCAACGCAACCAGCAAAGAATGAGCCCATGCCAGCGGTGAACAATGCAACACCAGCTCGACCATTTCTGGCCATTTGGTAGCCATCAATCGCCGTCACCACCGAGGATGTTTCTCCTGGGATGTTCAACAGAATTGCTGTTGTAGAGCCGCCGTACTGTGAGCCATAGTAAATACCAGCCAACATAATCAATGCTGCGATTGGAGGCAAGGCATAAGTAGCTGGCAACAGCATTGCAATCGTGGCGATTGGACCCAAGCCTGGCAGTACACCAATCAGGGTTCCCAATACGCAGCCGATCAGGCAGTAAAGAAGATTTTGTAATGTAAACGCGGTATCGAAACCGAGAGCTAAATTAGCAAATAAGTCCATTTTCAGTATCCCGGTACGTTATTGAAGAAAGAAAGGCAGTAATGGGAACTGTAATTTCAGACCCAAAACGAATACCGAATAAGTGAAAACAATTAGAAATGTGGCATTGATTAAAGTGCCTTTCCAATGAAATTCATGACTTGCGCTGGCTGACATAAACACCAAAACGAACACGGCTACGATAAAACCCATCGTTGGCAAAAGGACGCCGTATGCAATGACAGATCCTGTAATGAGGCCAATGACCTTCCAATTGAAAGGAGGGATTTTTTCAATCGCTGCTTTAGCGCTGAGTGACTTCACTAAGATAAGTAAACCCAAGGCTGTCATTACTAGGCCTAGCCAGAAGGGAAAGTATCCAGGCCCCATTTTGGCGGCAGTTCCCATTGGGTACTGGGTAGCCATGATGGTAAAAAAAAGGCCAATGACCATATACATTAGGCCAGCCCCAAAATCTTTTTGATTGCGGATTTCCAAGTTGCGCTCCTTAATTACCGACTTATTTGTCGATTTATTGATGTTGAGCGATTGTAAGGCAGGATATGGGGATCTTGTCTAGGGTTTGCCCTAGAGAGGTGCCAATGCGATAATTATTGCCATGAAAGTCTCCCAAATTCGCCAAGCCTATCTGGACTTCTTTGCCCAAAAAGGTCACCAAATCGTCCCTTCCAGCCCAGTAGTGCCGGGGGATGACCCAACCCTGCTATTTACTAATGCAGGCATGAATCAATTTAAAGATGTGTTTTTGGGCTTCGATAAGCGCCCATATAACCGCGCGACGACTGCCCAGAAGTGCATCCGGGCCGGTGGAAAACACAATGACTTGGATAACGTCGGATATACCGCGCGTCACCATACCTTTTTTGAAATGTTAGGAAATTTCTCTTTTGGAGATTATTTCAAGAAGGACGCTATTCAATTTGCCTGGGATTTATTGACCCTAGTTTTCAAGTTGCCAAAAGAAAAACTCCTAGTCACTGTCTATGCTGAAGATGACGAGGCTTATGACATTTGGAATAAGCAAATTGGTGTGCCCGCCGATCGCATTATTCGCATTGGAGATAACAAGGGTGCGCGTTACGCATCGGATAATTTTTGGATGATGGGTGATACAGGTCCTTGCGGACCTTGCACTGAAATATTCTACGATCACGGCGAACATATTCCTGGAGGTCCTCCTGGAAGTCCTAATGAAGATGGTGACCGCTTCATCGAAATTTGGAATAACGTATTCATGCAGTACAACCGTGACGAGGCCGGTGTAATGCATCCGCTACCTAAGCCTAGTGTTGATACAGGCATGGGTCTTGAGCGTATTGCAGCAGTCTTGCAGCATGTTCACTCCAATTATGAAATTGACCTCTTTGTCAATCTCCTCAAAGCTTCCAAGGGGGCTGTAGATGCTGCTGGTGGCGAGAATTGTGACGCACAAAGCCCATCACTCAAAGTGATTGCAGATCATATTCGCGCATGTAGCTTTATTGTCGTTGATGGTGTCATTCCAGGTAATGCTGGTCGTGGTTATGTATTACGCCGCATTGCACGTCGCGCGATTCGTCATGGTTATAAGCTGGGTGCACGTAAACCATTCTTCTATCAGTTGGTTCCTGCGCTCGTTAAAGAGATGGGCGAAGCCTATCCGGAGTTGCGCGCCGCACAAGATAAAGTCAGCGAAGTTATTAAGCAAGAAGAAGAGCGCTTCTTCCAAACGATTGCCAATGGCATGGAAATTTTGGATGGTGCTTTAGCTGGCGGCGCAAAAGTAGTCGACGGAGAAACTGCTTTCCGTTTACATGACACTTTTGGATTCCCGTTGGATTTAACGGCTGACGTTTGTCGTGAACGTGGTGTCACTGTTGATGCAGATGGCTTTGAAATAGCGATGCAGAAGCAACGCGATCAAGCAAGAGCCGCAGGCAAATTCAAGGTGGCTCAGGGCCTAGATTACAAGGGCCAATCTACGCAGTTTCATGGTTATGACACCTTAAAGCATGATGGCGCCAAAGTGACTGCGCTTTATGTGGATGGTTCTGCCGTTCCGTCAGTGAAGGCGGGCGATGCGGCCGTGATTGTTTTGGATAACACCCCTTTTTATGCTGAATCTGGTGGCCAAGTAGGGGACAAAGGTGAGCTGCGCAACGAAAGTATTCGTTTTGCAGTGGAAGATACCTTCAAGATTCAGGCTGATGTATTTGGTCATCAGGGTGAAGTGCTTGAGGGTGAGCTCAAAGTAGGTGATGCGATCAATGCTCTAGTAGATACCCAGCAAAGAACCGATACGATGCGCAACCATAGTGCTACTCATATCTTGCACAAAGCCTTGCGTGAAGTACTGGGAGATCATGTGCAACAAAAAGGGTCACTGGTAGATGCCACTAAGACCCGTTTTGACTTTACGCACAATGCGCCTATTACTGCTGAGCAAATTCGCCGTATTGAAGATATCGTAAACCAAGAGATTCTGGAAAACACAGCCACTTCAGGCAAAGTCATGTCTTTGGATGATGCGCAAAAGACTGGAGCCATGATGTTGTTTGGCGAGAAGTACGGCGAAGAAGTGCGAGTACTGGAGATAGGTTCTTCTAAAGAACTTTGTGGCGGTACTCACGTAGGACGTACTGGTGATATCGGTAGCTTGAAGATTGTTTCGGAGGGCGGTGTTGCAGCCGGCATCCGCCGTGTTGAGGCTGTTACTGGTAATAACGCGCTGCATTTCTTGCAAGGTTTAGAAGACAAGATTAATGAAGCTGCGGCGATTCTCAAAACCCATCCTGGTGATTTGGTTAATCGCGTTACGCAACTTCAAGAAAGCCTGCGTCAAGCGGAGCGCGAATTAGAAAAAGTGAACTCTAAGTTAGCGGCAAGCCAGGGAGATGAGTTGGCGGGTCAAGCCATTGATGTGAATGGCATCAAAGTCCTTGCTGCACGACTTGATGGCGCTGATGCTGGCGTGCTTCGTGAAACCATGGATGCTCTCAAGGCAAAGTTGAAGACTGCTGCCATTGTGTTGGCCTCGGTGCAGGGCGATAAGGTGAGTTTGATTGCTGGTGTAACGGCTGATTCGATTGGCAAAGTAAAGGCAGGCGATCTCGTGAATTTTGTTGCCCAACAAGTGGGCGGTAAAGGCGGCGGTAAACCAGAAATGGCGATGGCCGGCGGAACTGATCCTAGTAGGCTGGGCGCTGCTTTAGAGGGCGTTAAAGACTGGATAGCAAGCAAATGAGTGAGCCAGTGAATATTGCTTTTAATGCAGAGGTAGATGCGATTGGTATGAACTGCCCATTGCCTATCTTGCGTACTAAAAAAGCATTGGCAACGATGCAGTCAGGTGAAGTCTTAAAGATTAAGGCAACCGATGCGGGCGCCGCTCATGACTTCCCTGCATTTGCCAAGCAAACTGGAAATGAGTTGCTTGCAAGCACTACGGAAGGTGATGTACTGGTTTTCTTTATGAAGCGTAGGTAAAAAATAGTCTGGCGTTCATACTTCTTGGTAAGGGACCAAACAAAAAGGCAGAGACTCATCTCTGCCTTTTGCATATCTAGCCTCGGAGGGTTACTTTAAAGACCAGCCTCTTAAATACTCAGCGAATTCTTCGCCAACTTCTTTGTGCCGTAGAGCAAAATCTACAGAAGCTTTGAGGTAGCCCAACTTACTACCGCAGTCATAGCGAACGCCATCATATTCGTAAGCGAATACAGGCTCTTCTTTTAGTAATGCAGCAATGGCATCGGTGAGTTGAATTTCTCCGCCGGCGCCAGGCTTCACATTACGAATGTGATCAAAAATCTTTGCTGAGAGCACATAGCGCCCAACTACCGCCAGGTCAGAAGGCGCATCTATTGGCTTCGGTTTCTCGACAATGCCATTGAGGCGATAAATACCTTTGCTAACCTCATCCCCCGAGACAATTCCATATGAGCTACTTTTGGCGGGGTCGATTTTTTCTACTGCCAATACCGATCCTTCTTGCTCTTCATATACTTTGAGCATTTGTGAAAGTACTGGTGGCTGACCATCCAAAAGGTCATCAGCTAAGATCACTGCAAACGGCTCGTCACCCACTACCCGGGCGGCGCAGAGAACTGCATGACCTAATCCCAATGGTTCGGCTTGTCTAATGTAGATGCAGTCCACATTGTCGGGTTTAACACTGCGAACAAGTTGGAGGAGGTCCTGTTTGTTCTTCGCTTCTAGCGCTGCCTCTAGCTCGTAGGCTTTATCAAAGTGATCTTCAATCGCGCGTTTGCTACGGCCCGTCACGAAAATGAGCTCTGTAATACCGGCCGCAACAGCCTCATCTACCGCGTACTGAATCAGCGGCTTGTCCACCACATTGAGCATTTCTTTTGGGCTGGCTTTAGTGGCGGGCAAAAAGCGCGTACCAAATCCCGCAACAGGAAATACAGCCTTAGTTACTTTTTTGGAGCCGAAATGGATTGACATGGGTGGTCCGTTCTTACCGTTTTTATTTAAGACGCTCTAATTGTGCAACAAGCTTCTCATGATTTTGCTCAAAGCCAGCAAGACGTTGTTTTTCTTGAGCAACAACATCAGCTGGCGCGCGAGCCACGAAGCTTTCATTGGTCAATTTGCCCTTGGCTTTATTGATTTCAATGGCTAAGCGCTCAATTTCCTTGCCTAGACGGATTCTTTCGGCGCCAACATCCACTTCAATCTTGAGTAAGAGCTTGATATCGCCCACCAAGGCAATTGGCGCGCCTGGAGCATCTTTTTCTAAAGCAGATTCATCGCTGTAGATTTTGACCTCAGTTAATTTAGCAAGCGCCATGAGATAAGGGGTCGCTTTTTCCAGAAACTCTTTTGGACCGCAGATCCAGAGCGGCACCTTTTGACCGGGAGGAACCTGCATCTCGCCACGAAGATTTCTGCAGGCATCCACGATTGCTTTGATCTGCGCAACCCAGGCTTCACTCTTCTCATCAATCTTTTCAGGCTGAGCAACAGGATAAGGTTGGAGCGCAATGGTTTGTTTTTCTTGCTGTGCTAAAACTTTTCCAGATTTAGGGCCAACAGTCTGCCAAAGTGTTTCGGTAATGAAGGGAATTAAAGGATGTGCCATGCGTAAAATGGTTTCCAGGACACGCAAGAGGGTACGGCGAGTGGCACGTTGCTGTGCTGGCGTACCGGTCTGTAATTGCACCTTAGCAAGCTCGAGATACCAATCGCAATACTCATCCCAAACAAATTGGTAAATGCTGCTGGCAATATTGTCAAAGCGATAAGCTTCAAAGCCTTTAGCTACCTCGGCTTCAGCCCTTTGTAGTTGAGAAACTATCCAACGATCAGCCGGCGAAAAATCCAAATAGCCATCAGGGCCGCACTGATGATCACAAGGCGCAAAGCCATTGTCTTCATCGCCACCAGAGCAATTCATGAGCACAAAGCGAGTGGCATTCCAAAGCTTGTTGCAGAAATTACGATAGCCTTCACAACGCTTTTGATCAAAGTTAATATTGCGACCCAGCGAAGCTAAAGAGGCAAAAGTAAAGCGCAGTGCATCAGTTCCAAACGCAGGAATACCATCCGGAAACTCTTTCTTTGTTTTCTTGCTAATACTCTCGGCTTGTTTTGGATTCATGAGGCCAGTAGTTCTCTTGCCTACTAGTTCTTCAATCTTGATGCCGTCAATCAAATCAATTGGATCCAAAGTGTTACCTTTAGATTTGCTCATCTTCTGACCCTCAGCATCCCGAACCAGGCCATGAACATAGACGGTATGAAAAGGTACTTTTCCGGTGAAGTGGCAGGTCATCATGACCATGCGTGCTACCCAGAAAAAGATGATGTCAAAGCCAGTCACCAAAACAGATGAAGGCAAGAAGTGATTTAAGGCAGGCGTTTCTTCTGGCCAACCTAAAGAGCTAAATGGTACGAGCGCAGAGCTGAACCAAGTATCCAGAACGTCAGGGTCACGGTTGAGTTTGCCGGTGTAACCAGCCGCAGCAGCTTTCGCTTTAGCCTCTTCCTCGGAGCGCCCCACAAAAATTTGCCCATCATCGCCATACCAAGCGGGGATTTGATGGCCCCACCAGAGTTGACGGGAGATGCACCAGTCTTGAATATTCTCTAACCACTGGGTATAGGTGTTAATCCAGTTTTCTGGAACCAGCTTGATATCGCCCTTGGTTACTGCATCTAAGGCGGCGCCAGCAATCGAGGAGCCGGGTTGATACTTGTTATCGGGACTAGGTTTGGACATCGCCACAAACCATTGGTCAGTGAGCATGGGTTCAATAATGGTTTGGGTGCGATCACCGCGTGGCACCATTAATTTATGGGGCTGAACTTTTTCCAATAAGCCAGCAGCCTCTAAATCAGAAACGACTTGCTTGCGTGCTGCGAATCTTTCCATACCTTGATACGCAGCCGGAGCATTCTCATTGATCTTGGCATCCAAAGTGAGGATGTTGATCATTGGTAACTGATGGCGTTGACCTACTGCATAGTCATTAAAGTCATGCGCAGGAGTGACTTTTACAACGCCAGTACCAAAATTCAAATCCACATAGTCATCAGCAATCACGGGGATTTGGCGATCGCACAAAGGCAAACCCACTGACTTGCCGATGAGATGTTTATAGCGCTCGTCTTCTGGGTTCACCATGACGGCAACGTCACCCAATAGTGTTTCTGGGCGGGTAGTGGCAACAGTGAGGTGGCCAGAGCCATCGGTCAATGGATAGCGGATATGCCACATTGATCCATCTTCTTCTTCGCTCACTACTTCTAAATCAGAAACTGCCGTACCTAAAACAGGATCCCAGTTCACCAAGCGCTTGCCGCGGTAAATCAAACCTTGTTCATGTAGGCGAACAAAGACTTCGACAACTGCCTTGGACATCTTGCTGTCCATCGTGAAATATTCTTTGCCCCAATCAATCGAAGCGCCTAGGCGACGAATTTGACGGGTAATCGTGTTGCCGGAAGTTTCTTTCCACTCCCAAACTTTTTCTAAAAACTTTTCACGACCTAAATCATGACGAGAAACTTTTTGAGCATCGAGTTGACGCTCCACAACAATTTGAGTCGCAATACCGGCATGATCTGTGCCCGGTACCCATAAAGTATTTTTGCCTGTCATACGAGCATGACGAACCAGGCCATCCATGATGGTTTGATTGAATGCGTGACCCATATGCAGAGTGCCGGTCACATTAGGTGGGGGCAGCTGAATAGAAAAGTCCCCCTTGCCCTCATCCATGGTGGAGTCGGCGATACCTCGGCGTTCCCACTCTGGACCCCAGTAGGCCTCTATCGGGGCGGGTTCGTAGGATTTAGCGAGCTCGTCCGCTGAGCTAGCCGCTGGTGAATTAGGGGTATTTGAGGCATTTGGCATAAGAGGCAAATTATAATTGGGCTGATGTACTCAGACTTGCTCGCGAACCTCAATCCAGAACAGCGCGAGGCAGTGACCCTCCCGCCCGTCCACGAAAATGGCCAAGCCCAATCAGCCTTGATTTTGGCTGGGGCAGGGAGCGGCAAGACCCGCGTCCTCACCACCCGTATAGCCTGGTTGATTCAGACCGGCCAGGTATCCCCTATTGGCGTCCTAGCGGTGACCTTCACCAATAAGGCTGCCAAGGAGATGATGCTTCGTCTCAGTGCCATGTTGCCGATTAATACACGTGGAATGTGGATTGGCACCTTTCATGGTCTTTGTAACCGTTTATTGCGTGCTCATTACAAGGAAGCGGGTTTACCGTCGACTTTCCAAATCTTGGATACCCAAGATCAACTATCGGCAATTAAGCGCCTGTTGAAGGGCTTAAAAGTCGATGATGAAAAATATCCTGCAAAGCAGTTGCAATACTTTATTGCCCACGCCAAGGAGCGCGGTCAACGCGCAAAAGATTTAGCGCTTGGCGATGACTTCCAAGCCAAGATGGCGCAACTGTATGCGGCTTACGATGAACAATGCCAACGCGAAGGCGTGGTGGATTTTGCTGAACTCTTATTGCGCAGCTATGAATTACTCAAACATAGCGAAGCGATTCGGACTCACTATCAAGAGCGCTTCCGTCATATTTTGATTGATGAGTTTCAAGATACCAACGCCTTGCAGTATGCATGGCTTAAATTATTGTCTGGTCATGACGCAAGTCGCATCAATGTCAGTGGCATGGGTAGTAGTTCCGTTTTTGCGGTGGGCGATGATGATCAAAGTATTTATGCATTCCGTGGCGCCGATGTTGAAAATATGCGTCTCTATGAAAAGCAATACCACCCATTGATGGTGAAGTTAGAGCAGAACTATCGCTCACACGGCCATATTCTAGATACAGCTAATCACCTCATTGCGAATAACTCCGAGCGCCTTGGTAAAAACCTGCGAACCGATGCTGGTCATGGCGAGCCAGTCCGTATTTATGAGGCGCCTAGTGATCATGCCGAGGCAGCTTGGCTGGTGGACGAGATCAAGGCTTTAGTCAATAGTGGCATCAAGCGCACTGAAGTAGCTTTACTCTATCGCAGCAATGCACAGTCACGCATTATTGAGCACGCATTATTTTCTGCGGGTATTCCGTATCGTGTGTACGGCGGTTTGCGGTTCTTCGAGCGCGCTGAAATTAAACATGCGCTCGCCTACTTACGCTTGCTCGAGAATCCAAATGACGACACTTCATTCTCTCGAGTAGTGAATTTTCCAACCCGCGGAATTGGGGCGAGATCAATTGAAGCCTTGCAAGATGCTGCCAGGGCACAACAATGTTCTTTATACCTAGCTGCCTCTACTTTAGAAGGTAAAGCCGGTGCTGCGCTAAGTGGATTTGTGCGTTTAGTAGACCACATGCGTGAAGCCACCCGTCACAACACTTTGCCAGAAACAGTCGAATTTGTAATTCAGCATAGTGGCTTGATTCAGCACTACCTCTCTGAGCGTGAAGGACAAGATCGCGTCGAGAACTTGCAGGAATTGATTAACGCTGCCACTGCCTTTATTGCTGAGGAAGGTTACGGTCAAGATGCAGCCGCCGCAATGTTGCCGGGGGAAAATGCTCCCGGCGTTATCGAGGTTTCACCTTTGGCCGCTTTCCTATCCCACGCCTCATTAGAGGCTGGCGATAATCAAGCCCAAGCCGGACAAGATGCTGTGCAGTTAATGACGGTGCACTCAGCCAAGGGTTTAGAGTTCACTTCAGTGTTCATTACCGGTCTTGAAGAGGGTTTATTTCCCCATGAGAACAGTGTGAATGAGCAAAACGGCTTGGAGGAAGAACGACGTTTGATGTATGTGGCGATTACACGTGCCAAGGAGCGTCTGTATCTCTCACACACTCAATCACGGATGTTGCATGGCCAGGTACGCTACAACATGCCTTCCCGCTTCCTAGAAGAGCTTCCATCCGATTCATTGAAATGGCTCACCCCTAAAGCAAGAGATGCTCGCTGGGGTGGTGGCAGCTCAAGATCGGGATCCACGTGGCAAGATGGCTATACCCGTCAACGCGAATATGAGTCGAATGATTTTTTTGATTCAGGTTCTGAACGTCAAAGACCGGCGAAGCGAGTTGGTTCAGCTTCGATGGAAGTGAAAAGACTGGCCTCTCCGCCTCGCGGAAATTACCCGTTCACCATTGGGCAGAATGTGTTTCATACGAAGTTCGGTGAAGGACGCGTGACTGGTTTAGAGGGTGTGGATGCCGATGCAAGGGCGCAGGTTAATTTCAAGCGTCATGGCATCAAGTGGTTACAGCTGAGTATTGCAAAGCTTGCTGCGATTGACTGATAAATCAATTAAATAGGCAACACCACTTCATCTTCTGTGAAGCAAGCTTTCCAAGTCGCATAAAAAGAGCAGTGCATTATCGTCAAGCCCGCCATAGAAATCGGGGCGATGATGAACGAGGCTGCCTGCCCCAGATCAAGCGCATCAAAAATCATTCCCACTGTTAGCGGAATGGCAATCAGAATGGCACTCCAAATAGCTAAATACAGAAAGAACGCGGCTTTATTGGCCCAGCACGCTAATGCGCTAGAGAAGAGTGCTTGTGGCACAGACATATCGGCCCATGCAACTAAGACTGGTGAAAACCACATCAACATTGCTACTGGTATGTACAGTATGGCGCCAAATAAAAGCACCAAGTAAACCTGACGTAAAGCCTCGGGTGTGATGGGTTTATCGCTAGTCATTAATGGCAAGAGTAATTCAAAGTCAACCAAGAGACTCAAGATAAAACTGAGCAACAAAATCATGCCGGCATATACCAGGCCTAATTGCAGAATTCTCTTTCGCACAATAAGACTTGACCGCAGGGCGATCAAATAGACCATCGGCCTAATGCGCTCCTTTTGAATGCCTTGGCGGCAAGCGGTCATGAATCCAACAGAAAGAGTTGGCGTGAGCAGAAGAACTGCAAAGACGCCAATCACTGGAATGACGACTGCTAGTTGCGCTGCAAAGACGTACATAAAGACCAGCATTAAAAAGCCCAAGGGATTTTGTTTAAAGAGCCAAATGCCTTGTCTAATCCAGGTGTAGCCTTCTTTGGGTGCTACGGAATTCAGTTTCATAGTGAGCGGCGACTTAAAAGAATGCGTTCAAAGTGCGTAGGGTCATGCGGGGTTAGCATCTGCGCATCACGCGGCAAATAGAAGTCCCAGAGTCTTGAAACCCAGAAGCGTAAAGCTGCTGCACGCAACATGAGTGGCCAGCTAGCTTGCTCTTCTTTGGTGAGAGGGCGAACTGACTGATAGGCTTTCATGAACGCGTCTAAGCGAGCAGGATCTAAATCTTGCTTGTTATCTGCAAGACACCAATCATTGGCAGTGACGGCGATATCAAATAGCCATTTATCAGTGCCAGCAAAGTAAAAATCAAAGAAGCCACCCAAATGATCTTGAGAGATATCAGATCCTTTGGGATCAAATAAAACATTGTCGCGAAAGAGATCGCAATGACTCGCCCCTTGCGGCAATCCATCATAGGTGCCTGAGGCAAAAAATTCCTCTTGAGTTTGTAACTCATGAGTAATGAGCTCTTTCTGGGGCGTGCTTAAGTTTGGTAATACCGAAGGTATTGTTTTCTGCCACCAAGCAAGGCTACGAAGATTCTCTTGGGACTTTGGAAAATCTTTTCCAGCCAAATGCATCTTCGCTAGCATCTCGCCAACAAGAGCGCAATGATTGGCTTCTGGTTGGAGTCTGGAAAGGCCTGGTAGCTTGGTAACAATGGCTGCCGGCTTGCCTTTGAGGGCAAAAAGAATGTTGCCCTGTTTATTCTCGATCGGCTTGGGTACAGGCACACCTTTGTTTGCTAGGTGGCGCATTAACTCTAAGTAGAAAGGAAGTTGTTCCGCAGATAATCTTTCAAAGATTGTTAAAACATATTCCTGCTTCTTGCCATCTTTAGTGGTATCTAAGAAAAAATTAGAGTTTTCAATACCACCATGAATGCCACGAATTTCAGTGGCTTGGCCGATATCAAAGTCTTGAGCAATCCATTGAGAAATATCCTCAAGCTCGATCGGGGTAAATACAGCCATAAATCAGTAAATGCTTTTTAAGTTAAAAGGGAATGCTGACGCTAGGAACGCTGATCAGATCGGTATCTTTTGGGGGTCCTGGCATTACTGTTGTAGGTGGCGCCATTTCATAACTGGTATAGGGCGTTTTTACATCTACCTGCGTTGGAGAATTGACATCTTTGTATTCGGTTACAGTGGTGCCGTTTTTATCTCGGTATTGATAGTTTGGCTTGCGTTGCTCAGGGTTGGATGTCGCGCCACTTGCGCTCACCGCAGGTGCGAGTGGCTGACTATTGATACGGTTTAATTCCGATGGGCTCAGTGCCTGGCTGTTATTCTGAGCGTGGGCTGCAGTCGTGCCAAAAAGTCCAAAAACCACCAAAAAACTCATTAGGGTTAGGCTTTGGCTTATTGAGTGGCTAATTAAGTTCGTTAAATAATGCATTTTTTCACCTTTTTAAGCCTACTCTCGGACGGTTCCTTAACCAGACCTGTAGGCAATTCACAACTAGATTGTACGATTGCGGTATGACTAAACATAGACTCTTGTTGGTAGACGGTTCTAGCTACCTCTATCGCGCCTTCCACGCCATGCCAGACCTCAGAAATGGGGCTGGAGAGCCCACTGGGGCTATTTATGGCATGGTGAATATGATGCGCCGGGCTCGGTCTGAGCTTAAGGCCGACCATATTGCCTGTGTTTTTGATGCTAAGGGGAAGACCTTCCGCGACGAAATGTACTCAGAATACAAGGCACATCGCTCCCCCATGCCTGAGGATTTGGTTAAACAGATTGAGCCAATTCATGCCATGGTGAAGGCCTTGGGTTGGCCGGTATTGATGGTATCTGGTGTAGAGGCTGACGATGTGATTGGGACTTTGGCTTGCCAAGCTACCCAAGCAGGTTGGGAAACCATTATTTCTACTGGTGATAAAGATTTAGCGCAATTGGTAAATCCTTCGGTCACCCTTATTAATACGATGACAAATGAGAAGCTCGATATTGAAGGTGTCAAAGAAAAGTTTGGTGTACCACCAGAATTGATTGTGGATTATTTATCCATCATCGGCGATACCGTTGATAACGTGCCAGGTGTTCCAAAGGCGGGACCAAAGACAGCCAATAAATGGCTAGCGGAATTTGGTAATCTCGATAACTTGATGGCAAATGCAGATCAAGTTAAAGGCGTAGTTGGTGAAAACTTACGCGTAACGCTTCCTTGGTTGCCGCAAGCTCGTCAACTCATTACGGTAAAAACTGATTGTGATTTATCACCCCATTTACCAAGCTTAGATGACTTGCATGCTAAGTCTGAAGATGCTCCTTTATTACGTGAATTATTTGAGCGCTATGCATTTAAGACTTGGTTGCGTGACGTTGAAAAGAAGCTTACAAGCCCAGAGAATAAAGGTGAGATGGCCGAATTTGATTTAGCAGGCAGTCCAATTTCTTCTTCTGGCACAGGTACTGATGAGGAAAAAAAGACCCGCGTGATTGCCAGCTCGCCGACCAAGGATTTATCACAAGCAACTCGAGACTCGCAAGATGCAGTTGAGCGTCACTACGAATGCGTGGTGGATGAAGCGAGTTTAGAGAGGTGGCTAACGAAGATTGAGGCATCTGAATTAACAGCAGTTGATACGGAAACTACTAGTCTTGATGCGCTTGCGGCAGAACTTGTTGGAATTTCTTTATCAGTAAAGCCGGGTGAAGCTTGTTACATTCCAGTTGCTCACCGCAACGGTGAAGTACAACTTGATCGTGACCTAGTGCTTGCGCGTATGAAGCCTTGGTTGGAAAGCACAACGAGTTTAAAAGTAGGCCAAAATTTAAAGTACGACGCCCATATCTTTGCAAACTATGGCATTACCCTAAAGGGTGTTGCATTTGACACCTTGCTGGAGTCTTATGTGCTTGAGTCGCACATGCCCCACAATATGGACAGCTTGGCTGAACGCCATCTGGGCATGAAAACCATTCGCTATGAAGAGGTGTGCGGCAAAGGTGTTCACCAAATTGGTTTTGATCAAGTCGATCTCCAAATAGCAACAGACTATGCGGCAGAAGATGCTGACATAACTTTGCGCCTGCATTTGGAGTTATGGCCGCAGATTCAGGAAAACTCAGGCTTGCTCTATATCTACGAAAAGGTAGAAATGCCCGCTATGCGTGTGCTCGGAATCATGGAGCGTAACGGCATTCGGATTGATTCAGGATTGTTGGCCAAACAAGGCCAGCAGGTGGGCAAACGTTTGCTTGAGTTAGAAGGCGAAATTCACAAGCTAGCAGGTCAGCCTTTTAATATTCAGTCACCTAAGCAGATCGCAGAAATTTTATTTGGACAACTTGAGCTTCCGGTAATTAAAAAGACGCCTTCAGGCGCACCCTCTACCGATGAAGAAGTGTTGCAGAAGTTAGCGGAAGACTATCCCTTGCCTGCGCGCATTTTGGATTACCGCAGCTTAGCAAAGCTAATGTCCACCTATATTGAGAAGCTTCCTCGCATGGCCGATCCCAAGACGGGCCGCGTTCATACGAACTTTTCTCAAGCTACTGCAGTCACAGGTCGCCTAGCATCAAGCGATCCAAACTTGCAAAATATTCCAGTGCGCACAGAAGAGGGGCGTCGTATTCGTGAGGCCTTTGTTCCAGCAGACGGATGTAAATTGTTGTCGGCAGATTATTCCCAAATTGAGTTGCGCATCATGGCACATATCGCCGAAGATGAAAATCTCTTAACGGCATTTAAAGAGGGTAAGGACGTTCACCAAGCCACTGCAGCAGAGATTTTTGGTGTTCCATTGGATGATGTCAACTCTGAGCAACGTCGTTACGCCAAGGTAATTAACTTTGGCCTGATTTACGGTATGAGCGCTTTTGGGTTAGCTGGCAACTTAGGTATTGAGCGTTCTGCTGCGCAAAACTATATAGCCAAATACTTCGATCGTTATCCAGGGGTGGCTCAATATATGGAGCGTACACGTCTCGAAGCAAGAGAGAATGGTTATGTAGAGACGGTCTTTGGGCGACGTCTTTGGTTGCCAGAGATCAAGGGCTCCAATGGTCCGCGACGCCAAGGTGCTGAGCGGGCAGCAATTAATGCCCCTATGCAAGGCACCGCAGCTGACTTAATCAAATTGGCCATGATCGCAGTTGAGGATTGGCTCGAAAAAGAGCAGCTCAAAACCAAGCTACTACTACAGGTTCATGATGAGTTGGTCCTAGATGTGCCTTTTGATGAGCTTGAAGTAGTACAGGCCAAATTACCCGGTTTGATGTGCAATGTCGCTCGGTTAAAGGTGCCTTTGGTGGTTAGTATTGGGATTGGCGATAATTGGGAAGAGGCGCACTAAGTATTCAATGAGAAATGCAGGCCAGGAGATAAGGTAATGAGTAAAGACATTCAAAATAGTCGACGCAATTTTATGAAAACATCTGCAATTGGCGTGACTGCTATTGGGGTTGGATTTGTAGGGGCATCCGAGCCTGTCATGGCTGCGGCTATTGAAACGGATTTCAAAGGCATTAAAGCTGGTGAGCAGATGATCCCCGTTGGTAGCTTTCAGTTACCAGCGTATGTCTCTCGACCTGAAAAAGCGAAAGGCTCTTTGCCCATTATTATTGTGGCGAGCGAGATTTTTGGTGTGCACGAATACATTGCTGATGTCACCAGACGTTTTGCAAAGTTGGGATATCTTGCGATTGCCCCAGAGTTTTTTACGCGCGCAGGCGACCCTAATACTTACGGCACTATTGCTGAAATTATGACTAATATTGTGGCCAAGACTCCTGATGCTCAGGTTTTAAATGATCTACAAGCTGCTTTAGTGTGGGCTGGCAAAAATGGCGGTGACTTAAAGCGCGTCGGTGTTACTGGCTTCTGTTGGGGTGGTCGTATTACTTGGTTGTCCGCAACCTTGCCGCAGGTGCGTGCCGGTGTAGCTTGGTACGGTCGTCTGATCGGCGAGAAGACTGAGGGCAATCCTCGCCATCCTATAGATATTGCTGCTGATTTAAAGGCGCCAGTGCTCGGCTTGTATGGCGCCGCTGATACCGGAATTTCTTTGGAGAGTATTGATCAAATGCGCGCAGCTTTGGCAGAGGCCGCCCCCAAGAATCCTGTCGCCAAGGCTTGTGAATTTGTAGTTTATCCAGATACCCCCCATGCATTCCATGCTGATTACCGCGCAAGCTATCGTGAAGGTCCTGCGAAAGATGGTTGGGAAAAGTGCCTAGCCTGGTTTCAGAAAAACGGAGTGGCATAAGCTCGATGACTGTTTTACAAAGTATTCTCCTGGTGACTGCGTTAGCGGGAACTGCTAGCGTCTTGGTGGCCGCAAGCTGTTCTTTGGCCATGCTCTCCAAGATGGTCAACAATATGGTGAGCCTATCGGTCGGCATATTGCTAGCAACCGCTTTACTCCACTCCTTGCCTGAAGCATTTAGCATGGAAGGTGCAAAACCTCAGTTCTTATTTGCTACTTTGCTTGCTGGGTTATTGGGTTTCTTCTTGCTTGAGAAGATCGCATTATTGCGACACGACCACCATCACGAAGGTGATGGGCACCACCATCACCATGGCCATGATGCAGAAAATGCTGGGCGTAGTGGCTGGATGATTTTGGTTGGCGATGGTATTCATAACTTCGTAGATGGCATCTTGATTGCTGCAGCCTTTATGGCCGACCATCAAGTGGGTATTTTTACGGCCATTGCGATCATTGCCCATGAAATCCCGCAAGAGATCGGTGATTTCATTGTCATGTTAAATGCTGGCTTTTCCCGTGCACGAGCCTTGTTGTACAACCTTATCTGCGGTTTATCAGCAGTAGTGGGTGGCGTATTGGCTTATTTCTTCTTAGAAAAAGCGCATGCAGCGATGCCATATTTATTGGTGATTGCTTCTAGTAGTTTTATTTATATTGCAGTGAGTGATCTCATCCCGCAAATGCACCGTCGCCCTCACTGGGTCGAGTCTTTACGTCAGACGGTCTTGATTGCTTGTGGCGTAGGGTTTGTGATCCTATTGTCCTTATTGCACTAACAAGCTTTAAAGCTCAACAGGCCTTTTGGGGTCTGCGCACCATTCGCTCCAGCTACCTGCATACAGGCGCGAGCCTTTAAAGCCAGCAAGCTCCATCGCTAGAAGATTATGACAAGCGGTGACGCCAGATCCACATTGATGAATCACTGCAGAGGCTTTAGTGGTCCCGAGGAATTCTGAAAATTCTTTGAATAATTGCTCAGGAGTTTTGAATGCAGTCGCATTGAGATTATTTTTAAAGAAGCGATTCATCGCTCCCGGAATATGGCCACCAACTGGATCAAGCGTTTCATTTTGACCATGAAAGCGATCTTCAGTGCGTGCATCGATGATTTTGTTTTTCTTTGTCTCTAGATCAGCCACTACATCATCAACTAGAACTAGCCCCGCATAAGGCATCACTCCAATGGCTTCTGTGCAAGGGGTGGGCGCTCTTGGAATAGAACCCATGGGGCCATTCCAAGAATCTAAGCCGCCATCTAGTACCCGAACATTAGCGTGCCCTGTTGCCTTGAGCATCCACCACAAACGGCTGGCATAGACGGAGCCTTGTTTGTCATAGGCAACCACTAAGGTATTGGGGTTGATGCCCAAACGCGTTTTAGTTTGAGCCCAGGCCTCTGGACTAGGCAGGGGATGTCTGCCATTCGTGCCAGTCTTGCTTCCTGAGAGATCTTTATCGAGGTCTACATAAATGGCACCAGGAATATGACTTTCTTCGTAGGATTTTTTGCCGATCAGTGGGTCGACTAAATCAAAGCGACAGTCACAGAGCAATACATTTTCACCACTATTAATGATTTCTTCTAACTGGTTAGCTGAGATTAGAGGAGTCATGATGCTTCCTATTTTTGGTGATGAGGGTTATTAATAAAGGGTATTAATGTAACCGTGAAGCTTATTTTAATTATGCACCTTCGAAGTTCATGACTCGGCGATACCACTCATGAAAATGTTGCATACCATCTTCCATTGGATTTTGATAGGGGCCGACCTCATTAATGCCGCGAGCTAGTAGTGCTGCACGCCCTTGATCCATGCGCTCAGCAATTTCATCATCTTCGATGCAAGTCTCCATATAGGCAGCACGTTCTGCTTCCACGAATTCACGCTCAAACAAAGCGATTTCTTCTGGATAGTAGAACTCAACAATATTGCGCGTTTTACCGGGACCCATTGGGTGCAGTGTTGATACACACAGAACGCCTGGGTACCATTCCACCATGACATTTGGATAGTAAGTAAGCCAAATGGCACCATGGCGTGGGGCTTTGCCGTCAAACTGACGAAGTACAGCTTCATGCCAATTGCGATAGGTTGGTGAGCCTGGAATTTGTAAATCTTTGTGAATGCCCACGGTTTGAACGCTATGCCAATCGCCGAACTCCCAGTGCAGATCTTCGCAAGAAACAAACTTTCCAAGACCCGGATGAAATGGCACAACGTGATAGTCCTCGAGATAGACCTCGATGAATGTTTTCCAGTTGTAGTTGCATTCATGTACTTCAACATGGTCAAGAACATAACCTTCAAACTTGAGGTCATCGGCAACACCCAGCTTGGCAAGATCGGTGCGCACATCGCGAGGACCTTCGAATAACAAGCCTTGCCAATTTTGTAGCGGGGACTTACCAAGATTTAAACAGGGCTTATCCTCAAAGTGAGGGGCGCCTAATAAATTGCCGCCTAAGTCATAGGTCCAGCGATGTAATGGACAAACAATATTGTCAGCTTTACCGCGACCATTGAGCATCAATGCTTGACGATGGCGACAAACATTGGAAAGCAGTTCTACTCCAGACTCATTGCGAACAAGTATGCGACCTTCGTTTTCTGCGCTTAAAGTTTGATAGGAGCCCATTTCAGGAACCATCAGTTCGTGACCAACATAGCCGGGGCCCTGCTTAAAAAGCAGTTCAATTTCCCGCTGATACAGGTCAGCGTCAAAATATGCCGAAACCGGCAATTGCAAATTGGACGGCGCAAGCTTCTGCGCGGTAGCCAGATTAGTCATTCTCCCCACCCCCGAAAACGTCAGCCGAAGCTAAGCGGAATAACCAATCCAACCATCGACGGATCGATATTGGAAAGGAAGGGGTGGATTATACCCATCCAAACGGCTTCTCGCTTTAATATATAGGGCTATCCGTGTGGGAAATGCGAAGGAATCCAGCTTATGCCAGCCAAGAAGTCAGAGAGTCAAAAACCCGGTCTTGAGGTCCTAATTGACCCCGATTTGCGCTATGAGCAAGCCGTTAAAGAGCTTGAAAAGCTCATTTCCGATATGGAATCTGGCAAATTTTCCCTAGAAGAAACCCTGTTAGCCTATCAACGCGGCGCAGCCTTGCTAAAGCAATGTCAGGGGATGTTGGCCCTGGTTGAGCAACAGGTTCGAGTGTTCGAGGCTTAATTGGGCACTGCTTTTCAATTTCAGGAGTGGATTACTTCTCACTCCGAGCGAGCTGAGTTGGCGTTAGATCGCTTGCTCGATTCCGCCCAAACTACGCCACATCGTTTACATGAGGCTATGCGTTACGCAGCGCAAGGTGGCGGCAAGCGTATTCGCCCCTTATTGGTTTATGCCGCAGGACAACTTGGCAATAACGCCGAAAGTACCGAATCATTGGATGCTGCGGCTGTCGCAATTGAATGTATACATGCTTATTCATTGGTACACGATGATTTGCCATGCATGGATGATGATGAGTTGCGTCGCGGTCGTCCGACAGTGCACAAAGCTTTTGATGAAGCAACAGCATTACTCGTTGGGGATGCATTACAAACGCGCGCTTTTGAAATTTTGGCTAATGCAAATTATGATGCGCAAGTTCGCCTCAACATGATTTCTGCATTAGCGGCTGCCTCAGGCTCCCGCGGCATGGCCGGCGGTCAGGCAATTGATTTAGAAAGTGTTGGCAAGAAATTAGACTTGAATGGTCTAAACCAAATGCATGCTATGAAAACAGGCGCTTTGTTGTCATGCGCCGTGGAATTAGGCGGTATTGCTGCCCGCCTAAAGCCAACGCAAATGGCGCATTTGGGAAATTACTCAAAGTCCCTGGGATTGGCGTTTCAGATTGTGGATGACGTGCTGGACGCCACTGCGGATAGTCACACCTTGGGTAAGACAGCTGGCAAGGATGCCGCTGCCAATAAGCCGACCTACGTGACCTTGATGGGTTTAGACTATGCACAGAAGCAGGCTAAAGAGTTACAAGAAACCGCAATCGCTAGCTTAGATAGCTTTGGTGCATCTGCACAAGCATTAAAAGATTTAGCTCTCTTGGTTGTCAATCGCGGCAAGTAAGAGAGCAATAAGAGAAATAAGAGAAATAAGAGAAATAAGAGAAATTCATCAGTACAGATTATTTAGGTTCAATGACTTTACATTCCATTAACTCCCCCGACGATCTCAAAAAACTCTCCCGCGAAGAGCTACCGGCTTTAGCGGATGAGTTGCGCGAGTTTGTCTTGGATTCTGTATCCAAGACGGGCGGACATCTGTCATCCAACTTGGGAACGGTAGAGCTCTCTATTGCCTTGCACTACGTATTTGATACCCCGCACGATCGTATCGTTTGGGATGTTGGACATCAAAGTTACCCACATAAGATTCTGACTGGACGTCGTGAACGTATGGGTAGCTTGCGTCAGCACAAGGGCTTATCAGGCTTTCCGCATCGCTCTGAAAGTGAGTTTGATGCTTTTGGTACCGGCCATTCATCCACTAGTATTTCTGCGGCCATGGGTATGGCGCGTGCGTTTCAAACCAAGGGTGAACGACATGTGGCTGTAGCAGTGATTGGCGATAGTGCCATGACCGGTGGTATGGCTTTCGAAGCCATGAACAATGCTGGTGTGTATGACGACTTACCGCTCGTAGTGATTCTGAATGACAACGACATGTCGATTTCCCCTGCCGTGGGCGCCCTCAATCGCCATCTGGCTAGATTACTTAGTGGCAATATTTATTCGGCGACTAAAAAAGGTATTGATAGTGTTTTATCAATTGCACCCCCTTTGCGTGAATTTGCAAAACGCCTTGAGGATCATGCCAAGGGGATGGTTTCTCCATCAACAATCTTCCAAGAGTTTGGCTTTAATTATTTCGGCCCGATTGATGGCCATGATTTAGACGCCTTGATCCCGATGCTGCAGAACGTGCGTCGCTTAGCTTTAGAAGGTCGTGGTCCGCAGTTCTTGCATGTAGTTACTAAAAAAGGTCAGGGCTATGAGTTAGCTGAGGCCGATCCTGTGCTGTATCACGGTCCTAGTAAATTTAATCCTGAAGAGGGCGTTAAAAAATCAGCTGCCAGCAAAAAAACGTTTACTCAAGTATTTGGTGAGTGGTTATGCGATATGGCGCATGCAGATCCTTTATTGGTTGGCATTACTCCAGCAATGCGAGAGGGTTCCGGCTTGGTTGAGTTTGAGAAGAGCTTCCCTAGGCGTTATTACGACGTCGGTATTGCCGAGCAGCACGCGGTCACTTTTGCAGCCGGTATGGCATGCGAAGGTATGAAGCCAGTGGTGGCGATTTACTCTACTTTCTTGCAGCGCGCGTATGACCAATTGATTCATGATGTGGCGATACAGGATTTGCCGGTGTTGTTTGCATTGGATCGCGCTGGTCTCGTTGGTGCTGATGGTGCTACTCATGCTGGCGCTTATGACATTCCATTCTTACGTTGTATTCCAAATATGCTGGTGATGACGCCGGCAGATGAATCGGAATGCCGCGACTTGTTGACCACTGCCTTTCATCAGCCACATCCAAGCGCGGTGCGCTATCCGCGTGGTGCAGGTGTTGGCACTATCCCGTCTAAAGAATTACGCACTCTGCCATTTGGTAAGGGTGAGATTCGTCGTAAATCCACTGCGCCTGCTGGTCAACGTGTGGCGATATTGGCGTTTGGCACTTTGCTCTACCCAGTGCTTGAAGTGGCCGAAGGGGTTAATGCAACGGTGGCCAATATGCGATTTGTAAAGCCGCTCGATATGGATCTCATCCAATCGTTAGCAGCCGATCATGATTATTTTGTGACGATTGAGGATGGGGCTATTGCTGGCGGTGCTGGCAGTGCTTGTTTAGAAGCGCTCTCGAACCTTGGTATTCAGAAACCCCTCTTGCAATTAGGTCTTCCTGATCAATTTATCGAGCATGGTGACTACAGTCTGCTAATGACCAAGTGTGGCTTGGACGTTGAGGGTATTGCCAACTCTATCAAACAACGTTTTCCAGCAATATTGACCGTAAATTCTGCGCTGGTAGGCAAATAAGCCGGTTTTGCCTGAAAATAGAGCTATGAATGACTTGAATCCCGCATTTCTGAAAGCCAGCGCAATGCCTGACGTGCAATCCACCTTGGATGAGCGCGCACTACCTATTGAGCAAGTTGGCATTCGTGGCGTACGTCATCCACTGACCATTCGTAGCAAGACAGGTAGCTTTCCATCGGTTGGAACTTTTGAGATGGATGTGGCATTACCCGCGCATATAAAGGGTACGCACATGTCACGATTCATGGCGCTTCTCCAAAAACAAGATGCGGCTGTGGATAGCACGACCATTGTTGCCTTGGTACGCGATATGTTGCCTTTGCTCGACGCTAAAGAAGGTCACGTGCAATTTACTTATACGCACTTCGTTAAAAAAGTGGCACCGGTCTCTGGCGTAGAAAGCTTGATGGATTACGAAGTCACTTGGATGGCAACAGCCAAGCAAAATGCAACAGGCGGTTCTGATGTTGAATTGGGTTTGCGTGCACAAGTTCCAGTAATGAGTTTGTGCCCTTGCTCAAAAGAGATTTCTGAGTTCGGCGCCCATAATCAACGTTCGCACGTCACCATGACTGTGGCATTGGATTCCAGAACGCAGATGACGGTGGAGGATTTAGTTGCCGCTGCTGAGAGTGAAGCATCTAGCGAATTGTGGGGATTGCTGAAGCGTCCTGATGAGAAATGGGTTACTGAGCATTCTTATAGCAACCCGAAGTTCGTAGAAGACTTAGTGCGTGATGTGGCCGGCAATCTCAAGGCTGATCAGCGTATTCGCTCTTTTGTAGTGGAGGCTGAGAATTTTGAATCTATTCACAACCACAGTGCATTTGCCAGAATCAGTCATCAGAAATAACAAGCAATAAATCTATTTCAGATTGTTGCTTTGTAAATCCCAGCGGGGTTTGATGTCAAAGGCCCCAGAAGTTGTGGAGCCATTATTTTTTTCGATCATCCGCAGTGCCCCAGCAAAAGCAATCATCACGCCGTTATCGGTGCATAGCTCAAGCGGTGGGTAATGTACCTCAAAACCATTGCGTTTCGCTTTGTCATTGAGTGCGGCGCGTAGTTGCAAATTAGCGCCAACGCCACCTGCGAGCACTAAATGTTTACAACCCGTTTGCTTGAGCGCTTTCTCGGACTTGCTGACAAGAACTGCCACGATGGAGTCAACAAAACTTCTCGCAAGATCCGCATGAAATTGTGCGACCTCTGAAGGATTCGCAATATTTTTTTCTGCAAACTTTTTCACTTGATTGAGGACGGCCGTCTTTAATCCCGAGAAAGAAAAATCTAAATCACCAGAGTGCAGCATGGGTTTAGGTAAATCAAAAATACCTGGGCGACCTTCCTCTGCCAATTTAGAAATAGCTGCGCCACCGGGGTAATCCAGGCCTAGTAATTTGGCCGTCTTATCAAAGGCTTCTCCCGCCGCATCATCCAAGGTTTCGCCAAGGAGCTCGTATTGACCAATTCCGGAGACTTTCATGAGTTGCGTGTGGCCACCAGATACCAGTAGGGCAATAAAGGGGAATTGAGGGGCGGTTTGGCCCAAAAGCGGGGAAAGTAGGTGTCCTTCGAGGTGATGTACCCCTATAGACGGTAAATTGAGGCCTTGGGCTAGGGATTTAGCAAAAGCGCTTCCTACCAGGAGGGCGCCAGCCAATCCGGGGCCCTGAGTGAATGCCACGGCGTCAATATCGGCCAATTTGAGACCAGATTGGGCTAAGGATTGGTCTAAGAGGGGTAAAACACGACGAATATGGTCGCGGGAGGCTAATTCGGGGACAACACCCCCATAGTCCCGGTGCATGGCGATCTGGGAGTGCAAGCCCTGGCCTAATATGCCCTGGAAGGCCGGTTTACCCTCTTCCCAAGGCGTGGTGTTGTATAAAGCCACCCCGGTCTCATCACAAGAAGTTTCTATTCCTAAAACAATCATTTTTTTACTTAGCCGTGCTAGAATCACAATTCAGTTAATTTTTCGATATCTATCGAGCATATACGAGTTAAATAAGTATGACTACAGTCCGCCTCCGCGAAAACGAACCATTTGAAGTGGCATTGCGCCGTTTTAAGCGCACCATTGAAAAGAATGGCCTTTTGACAGACTTGCGAGCACGCGAGTTCTACGAGAAGCCAACGGCTGAACGTAAGCGCAAGAAAGCTGCAGCTGCTAAACGCCATTACAAGCGTATTCGCAGCCAAATGTTGCCTAAGAAGCTTTACTAATAGAATTTAAAAGCTCTCCTCACCGAGAGGCTTTGAAACCCGCTGACGGTGAAACGCAGCGGGTTTTTGCTTTTTAATCACCATTATTAAATGTTCGACGTTTTATATTCAACACCAGGAATAAAGCCATGAGTCTAAAAGATCAAATCACCGAAGATATGAAAAATGCTATGCGCGCTAAAGAAGTTGAGCGCCTAGGAGCGATTCGTCTTTTGTTGGCGGCGATTAAGCAACGCGAAGTCGATGAGCGCATTGTGGTTGACGATGCTGGTGTGATTGCGACTGTCGAAAAAATGATTAAGCAACGCAAAGATTCGATCTCTCAGTTTGAAAAAGCCAATCGCGACGATTTGGTTGCGATTGAAACTGCTGAGATGGTGATTTTGCAAACCTACTTGCCTGCGCAGTTATCCGATGCTGAAGTAGAGGCTGCAATAGCTGCTGCCGTTGCTTCGACTGGCGCTGTAGGCCCACAGGATATGGGTAAGGTCATTGGCGTACTCAAAGGTCAATTGGCTGGCAAAGCAGATATGGGAAAAGTATCTGGCTTGGTAAAAGCCGCATTGGCGAAGTAAGCAAACTCAGTAGCTAGTCAAGAAAGCAAAATCCTTTCATACTGGCTACATGGCGCTCATTCCACAATCCTTCATTGCCGATCTTTTAAATCGGGTTGATATCGTTGATGTGGTTGGGCAGCACGTTAAGTTAAAAAAAGCGGGCGCGAACTTTCAGGGTTTGTGCCCCTTTCATTCAGAGAAATCCCCCTCCTTTTCGGTATCGCCTACTAAACAGTTTTATCACTGCTTTGGTTGTGGCGCTCATGGCTCTGCCATTAGTTTCTTAATGGAATATTCCGGGCTTGGATATGTGGATGCTATTGAAGATCTTGCGCGTTCCGCAGGCTTGGATGTGCCTCGCGAAGAGCGCACTGCAAATGATGTAGCAAGACAGCAGCAAGCAATGGCATTGAGTGAGGTGATGAGCGCTGCTGCCGATTGGTATCGCCAGCAGCTGAAGGGCAACACTAGGGCAGTTGAGTATTTAAAAGGTCGCGGACTTACCGGTGAGATTGCTAAGCGTTATGCCTTGGGTTACGCGCCTGACGGCTGGCAGAGTCTTGAGGCGGTGTTTGGCGCTTACTCCAACGATGAGATAGCGAAGACCTTGGTGGAAGGCGGCTTGCTTATTCAGGGTGAGCAGTCCGAAGGCGCGAATGTAAAGCGTTACGACCGTTTCCGTGACCGCATTATGTTTCCTATTCGTAATCCCAAAGGTCAAACCATTGGCTTTGGTGGGCGCATTCTGGATCAAGGTGAACCAAAGTATTTAAATTCTCCTGAGACGCCATTGTTTTCTAAAGGCAATACGCTCTATGGCTTGTTTGAGGCCAGACAAGCGATTCGTGCGCAAGAATATGTTTTGGTGTGCGAAGGTTATATGGATGTCGTTGCTTTAGCGCAATTGGGATTCCCTAATGCGGTTGCTACTTTAGGTACAGCTTGTACTGCAAACCATGTGCGCATGCTACTCAGACAAACCGATAAAGTGGTTTTCTCATTTGATGGTGACTCCGCCGGTCAACGTGCTGCGCAACGTGCACTTGAAGCATGTTTGCCGCTCATGTCTGACGATAAAGAAATTCGTTTCTTATTCTTGCCGACGGAGCATGACCCTGATAGTTATGTTCGTGCTTATGGCGCACCTGCTTTTGAGAAGATCATTAAAGAAGCCATGTCTATCTCTAGCTTCTTCTTTAAGGTTGTTAGTGAAGGTCACGAGCAAACTACCCCAGAAGGTCGAGCCCATACGCATCATGCTGCTAAGCCGCTTTTACTGTCGATGCCCCCCATTGCCTTACGTACGCAAATTTTGCGTGAGCTTGCTATTCGTACCAATACCACCCCTGCGGAACTAGAAGCATTTTGTGGTTTAACAGTAGCGCCTGCACCGGTTCGTCAAACTACGTATCAGCCAGTACAGGCGCGCTATCAAGGTGGACAAGGTAATCAAAGCAACCCAAATAGCCAAAATAATTTTTCTAATAATGGCAATCGTCAGGGCGCCCCTTGGCAAGCATCTAAAGGTTCTGCAAAAAGAGTAGCTGCTCAAAATATTGAACCACCTAAAGCGCCAACCGATTTAGCCGAGCAAATGTTGCGAGTCATTATTCAGTTTCCGCATTTAGGGAAAGCTTTGGATCGAAACAAGCGCGCGCTTGCATTGAAGGCAGCAGAGCAAAGATCAGCAAAAGCCCATGCATTGATGCAAGATCTTTTATCGCAGTGTGATTTGATTGAGCTCATTCCAGGTGAAGGTAATAAACCAGCGATCGCAGGTGCCGGTGCATTTGCGATGTTCCAAGATCAACTCTCTCGTAGCGAGTTGGCTCCTTTGTATGAAGTCTTGAGAAACCGCGTAATGGGCTCTGATTTGGAGTTAGAGGGTGCAGCTGCAGATCTTGAGGGGGCATTCAAAAAACTGGAATTAACCCATCTCAAGCAAGAAATGACCGAAATCGCCCAAAAGATCTCCGGAAGCACTGCTTCTGAGCAAGACAAAGCCCGTTATCGAGAATTGGGCGAAAAGCTGAAATTCTCCTAAGAATTTCCCTAAGCACCTCTAGAAATCCACTGAAATTACCCCATATTTTTAAGTGTTACGGGGGTAAAAAAGTTGCAATCGACTATAATCCTCTGTTCCCAAGAAAAAACCGATTTAATTCAGCCACTTGCGCTTTATTTTGATGAAATTTGGGGTAAGTGGGTAAGTGAATTACTACGGGGCTGTGTTTCATCAGTCGATATCAATAACAGTAATGTGAGTAAGTGCTAATAAATGCCGAATACCAAGACCAAAAAACCAGCTCCAAAAGCGAAAGCTCCAGCTAAACCAATAAAAGCCGCTGCAAAACCTGTGGCCAAAGCAAAAACCCCAGCTAAGCCAGTAAAGGCTGCCGCAAAACCAGTTTCTAAAGCTAAAGCACCAGCCAAGCCTGCTCCAAAAGCGAAAGCTCCAGCTAAACCAGTAAAAGCGGCTGCAAAACCAGCGCCTAAAGCTAAGGCACCTGCTAAGCCAGCTCCAAAAGCTAAGGCACCAGCTAAACCAGTAAAAGCTGCTGCAAAGCCAGCTCCTAAAGCCCCAGCTAAGGCACCAGCAAAACCAATAAAAGCAGTTGTAAAGCCAGTGGCAAAAGTACCTGCAAAGCCGATTGCCAAAGCTCCTGTGAAAGCAGCAAAAGCAGAAGTCAAAGTTGAGTCAGTAAAAAAAGATAAGGTTACGCCTGCACCTGCACCCAAAGCTGAACCAACTAAAGCGGTAAAGGAAACTAAAGAAGCCAAAGGTAAAAAAGCCCAGGTTGCTGAAGTTGAGGTGCCAGCAGCTGAGGAAGAGAAGAAGCGTGGCCGTAAAGCCAAGGCGGATGCCCCTGCAGAAAATGCAGAGCCAGTATTAACGGATCGTCAAAAAGCGCGTGAGCGTAAGGCTAAAGAGAAGGCGCTTTTAAAGGAATTCGCAGCACAGCAATTGGGTACTGAAGAGCAGCAAGAGTTACGTCGTGCTCGTTTGAAGACTTTGATCAAGATGGGTATGTCCAAGGGCTACTTAACCCATGGTGAGATGAATGATGTAATGTCTGACGAGTTGTCTGATGCGGATGCATTAGAGACTTTAATCAGCCTGCTCAATGACATCGGTATTACTGTTTACGAACAAGCGCCCGATGCCGAAACCTTAATCCTGTCTGACAACACAGAAGCTGCAGCTTCCGAAGAAGAGGCTGAAGAAAAGGCTGAAGCTGCTTTATCTACAGTTGATTCAGAATTCGGACGCACTACCGATCCAGTACGTATGTATATGCGTGAGATGGGTACAGTCGATTTGCTAACTCGCGAAGGCGAAATCGTCATTGCGAAGAAGATTGAAGCCGGTCTCAAAGATATGGTGATGGCTTTGGCTGCTTGCCCTGTAACGATTGCGGAGATTCTGAGCAACGTTGACAAGATTGCTAGTGGCGAGATGGAGATTGACCAGTTTGTTGATGGCTTGGTTGATCCAAACGCAGAAGATATTAAGCTTGGACCTGAAGAGCCAGAAATTGATCCGGATGCTGAAGAAGGCGATGAAGAGGGCGGCGAAGACGAAGGCGGCGGCGGTGGTGGCGGTGCTGCAACAGCGAATGCCAAGCAATTAGAAGAGTTAAAGCAGATTTCTTTAGAGAAGTTTGCCATCGTTCGTACACAAGCTGACAAGATGCGCCGTGCGTTTGATAAGGATGGTTATAACTGTCCTGCGTATCTGAAGGCACAAGAAGCAATTCGCGCTGAGTTGCTTGGTTTCCGTTTGACAGCGAAGAGTGTTGAGAAGTTATGCGACACCATGCGTTCCCAAGTGGACCAGGTATGGAAACTTGAGCGTGGCATCGTTAGCCTGTTGGTGGACAAAGTCGGCGTTAATCGTAGCGAAGTATTAAAAGACTTCCCTAAGATGTCTATGAATTTGACTTGGACTGAGAAGTTGCTTAAAGAGAACAAGCCTTACAGCGCGCTCTTGGAGCGTAACGTCCCTGCAATTCAAGAATTGCAACAGAAGTTGATTGATATTCAGAAGAATGTCGTTATTCCACTTCCAGAATTAAAAGAAGTAAACAAGCAGATGATCGCTGGCGAGAAGCGTGCCCGTGAAGCGAAACGTGAGATGACAGTAGCCAACTTACGCTTGGTAATCTCCATCGCTAAGAAATACACCAACCGTGGCCTGCAGTTCTTGGACTTGATTCAAGAAGGCAACATCGGCTTGATGAAAGCGGTAGATAAGTTTGAATACCGTCGTGGCTATAAGTTCTCCACCTATGCAACATGGTGGATTCGTCAGGCGATTACTCGCTCTATCGCTGACCAGGCACGTACGATCCGTATCCCTGTTCACATGATCGAGACGATCAACAAGATGAACCGTATCAGCCGTCAGATCTTGCAAGAAACTGGTCATGAGCCAGATGCAGCAACTTTGGCGCTGAAGATGGAGATTCCTGAAGACAAGATTCGCAAGATCATGAAGATTGCTAAAGAGCCTATCTCTATGGAGACACCAATTGGTGACGATGAAGATTCTCATTTGGGCGACTTCATTGAAGACGGCAATACCTTGGCTCCAGCAGAAGCAGCATTGCATGACTCTATGCGTGATGTGGTGAAAGACGTTCTCGATTCATTGACACCACGCGAAGCAAAAGTATTGCGTATGCGCTTTGGTGTTGAGATGAGCACTGACCACACTCTCGAAGAAGTCGGCAAGCAGTTTGACGTGACTCGTGAGCGTATCCGTCAGATCGAAGCTAAGGCCCTGAGAAAAATGCGTCACCCAAGCCGTAGCGATAAACTCAAGACCTTCCTCGAGGAAGATTGATCCAAGACTAACGGGCCCATAGCTCAGTTGGTTAGAGCAGAGGACTCATAATCCTTTGGTCCCAGGTTCAAGTCCTGGTGGGCCCACCAGAAAAGCAAACCCTCATCAGCAATGATGGGGGTTTGTCATTTGAGCGATGCTTTAAGTAACGCTTATCAACGCGAGCATAGTGCCGTATGGCAATGTCGCTATAAGGTGGATAACAGGTGGATACGGGCAACCACCAAAGAGACTCAGCTTGACTTGATGGTGAATGAGGTTAAAAGGGCCTCAGAGCGCATATGGATGCTATTTATTCGGGATTTCTTGTCAATCCATAACCAAAAACTTTACAATAATTTCATAAAACTTTACAATAATTTCATAAAACTTTACAAAAATAGATATGAAATTTGCCAATACAAAGCGCTCCCAAGAAGTACGTCAGTTTTTGGTAGATGGCGTTAAAGCCAATCAACACGATTTAGCTCATGTCGCAATGGAAAGGTTTGGTCTTACTAGGCAGGCTATCCATGCTCATTTTGCAGCATTAGTTAAGGATGGATTTTTAGCTTCCAGCGGCAGCACGAAGGCGCGTGTATATCAGTTAGGCGTAAAACGATTTCATGATGGCCTATTTAAATTAAAGGGGCTAGAGGAGTCTGAAGTCTATTCACGTGATTTTGGTGAAATATTTAATGGCTTGCCTAAAGAAATTGCCAATATTTGTCATTACGGTTTTACTGAAATGCTAAACAACGCCATTGATCATTCGGAGGGCACTGAGGTCTACATCAATGTAGAAAGAACGCCTGATTTTGTTTCAATATCAATTGTTGATAATGGCGAGGGAATTTTTAACCATATTGCTAGATTATTAAAGCTACACGATCCACGAGAGTCTATTTTGGAATTGAGTAAAGGTAAGCTCACTACCGATCCAAGTAATCATACTGGGCAAGGAATCTTTTTCTCATCCCGAGCCTTTGATGAATTTTTTATTTTCTCTGGCGATTTAGTTTTTACGCATGCTGATGGTTCGGATATGAACTTCTTGCTTCATAACGAAAAGAGTCATAAAGGCACGCGGGTGATCATGAAAATTGCACTCAACTCCCAAAGAACGCTGCGTGAAGTATTTGATAGTTTTAGCGGAACGGAAGACGAGGATTACGCATTTAATAAAACCATTGTTCCGGTGAAACTAGCTCTATATGAAGGTGGGCAGCTTATTTCGCGTTCGCAGGCGAAAAGAATTCTAAATCGCGTGGATCGTTTTAAGACAGTGTTATTGGACTTTAAGGGTGTTGAGTCAATTGGTCAGGCATTCGCAGATGAAGTATTTCGTGTTTTTGTAAATCAAAATCCTCAAATTACTATTCACTCTATTAATGAGAGTCTGGAGGTTAAAAGAATGATTAAAGCCGCCCAAAGTAATTTAGGGTAGAGACTAGACGGCACCCATTTAAGTCGAGCAATCGATATGATGAGGGCACAGTCTAGGGGGTAATGAAAATTACACAAACTGGAATCCTTTGGTCCCAGGTTCAAGTCCTGGTGGGCCCACCAGAAATGAAAATACCAACCCAAGGGTTGGTATTTTTTTCAACCATTAAGCTGCAGACGTAAACTTGGCGACCTACATTAACGTTGAGTTCCCATAGGGTATCCACTTTTGTCATTTTGTTGGATACTTAGTTGTCGGTTTGTAAAAGGCGCTTAAATTGAATATCAACCAAGTGCTTCTTCGGGAGCGCTATCCTGCAGGCAAATTTAGGGATGGTAGAGACTATCCTGCGGTTGATGAATTGCGCCCTCTCAGTTTACTAAACGCCAGCATCCCAATGCTTTTTCAATATTCGGGTAAGGATGATTTGCTGCCGCCCCCCGAGAGATCTCGTCCTAGAAAAGAGATTCAAGCTTCTGCCTTGCTGCAGGCTATTCAATCAAAAAGCTATTGGGAAGAAGAGTGGATCGGTTTTTGGCGAGATCATTTTTCTGTCTATGGGTATGAGCAGAATGTCGGCGCCTTTCTTCCGCATTGGGAGAAAGAAGTCATTCGGAGGAATGCTTTTGGCAACTTTAGAAAATTTCTAGAAGAGACCGCGACCCATCCTTGCATGCTGTATTACTTAAATAATAAAAGTTCTCGCGCAGGAAGTGCGAATGAGAATTACGCAAGAGAATTGTTTGAATTACACACCTTAGGGCGTCATGCCTATTTGAATAATCTATATGCTCAGTGGCGCGAAGTGCCTGGGGCGCTTCAGGGCAAGCCAAAAGGTTATATAGATCAAGATGTATATGAGGCTGCTCGGGCTTTTACTGGCTGGACAGTAGAGGATGGTACCGGTATTGGCGGCGGACAAAGTCTTCCAAAGACGGGCCAATTTATTTATCTAGAGTCATGGCACGACAACTACCAGAAAAGAATTCTGGCAAGTGAATTTAATCCCTATAGCGGGCCCATGAAGGATGGTAAAAAAGTTTTGGATTTATGCGCTTTTCATCCTGCTACTGCACAACATTTAATGCGTAAGTTAATTAAGCGAATGATTAATGACGAGCCATCAGAAAAGATGATTCAAAGTGCACAAGCTGTATTTGTAGAGCATCGAAACACGCCAAATCAATTAAACCTTCTTTCTAAGCACATTGCAAAGCTAGCCTCATCCATACCCAAAGAGGGTCGTCAAAAAGTAAGAAAACCCATGCGCCTTGTTGCTGCTTTCGTGAATGCAGTAAACCTGCCATTTGACATCTCTGATGGAAAAATTCTGTCTCAAGTCGAGTCTGCGGGCCCTGCTTTATATGGCTGGGTTTCGCCTGAAGGTCCGCCAGATGGTTTGCAATGGAATTTATCTGCCGCATATCTCAAACAGAGGATCGTATTGATTCAAGGGATTTCTGAAAATTGGTGGGGTACTGGTGAATGGAATCCTTTCACCAATCTTTCTTCTGGCCCTACTTATAGCCAACTTTTAGCGCGCTGGGAAACCCCATTGTTTGGTCAACCAAGACCAGAATTATCTCAGGCGCTTATCCGTTCACAAGGCTTAACTGGATTTGAGCGCATAAGCGATCCAAAAGTAGCTAGAAAAATGGTGGGTTACCTTGCTTGCTCGCCATCATTTCAGACTGAGGCAATTGAACCGGATTTTTCAGCGGGAGAGCAGATATGAATATGAGTCATATTGACCGCCGTGAGTTCTTAAAAATAAGCCTAACCACTTCTCTTTTCGGTATTAGTGATGTTGCTTTCTCGCTAGATCAAAAAAAACCTAATGGGGTATTGGTGCCTCCGCAGATGTTGCACCCCTTCATCGTGGTATTTTTACGAGGTGGTGCTGATGGACTGTCTATTTTGTCGCCGCTCGAGGATGAAAATTTCTTGGCAGCAAGGCCGCCAGAGATGCGTTTTTCTTTAGAAGCAAGCAGCGGAAAGGTCAAAGTAGGGGGTGCTAATTTATTTTGGCATCCGGAGGCGGCGCCTTTAGCTAATTTATTTGCTCAGAGAAAATTGATTGCATGGCCGGCTCTGGGCATTATGGACGAGACTCGCTCGCACTTTGAGGCCCAAGAAATTATGGAGCGCGGTGTAAATTCCCTAAATACATTGCCTGATGATTTAGGGTGGATGGCAAGGCAAATTATTACGAAAGATCGATTTCAGAAAAATTTAGTTCCGCTATTTGCAGGGAATAATAATTCACCACGATCAATGCAGGGTGCCCATAGAGCTATTGCGGTGCGAGACATTCAAAATGGAGTCGCATTGCCAAATGGCATAGGGGGATTCAATGCTGTCAGTGCATTATGTAATGCAGACTCCAACACAGTATCTGCACCTTGGATCAAAGATCATCTGAGTAATTTAGATTTCATTAATCAAACTCTCACCAAAGGATCTAATAAACCGATGCCATATGAAAGCGCTGGGAAAACTGCTTATCCGAATGCTGATCCAGGTGTTGGGCTTCGATCTGTTGCTAGATTAATAGATGCGAACGTAGGTCTTCAGTATGCTTGGGTAGATCAGTCAGGGTGGGATACGCATGAAAATCAGCCCAGTAGGCTCAATGGACAGATTAAAAATCTGAGCACAAGTCTTGCGGCATTTTCTGAAGATATGGAAGCTAAAAAACAACCCTATACATTGGTGGTAATGACTGAGTTTGGAAGACGTTTGCGCAGTAATCGAAGTAACGGAACTGATCATGGCCACGGATCTCTTGGACTCATTATGGGTAGTAATTTTCCTGGCGGTCGGGTAATGGGTCTGTGGCCTGGGCTGAGTACCGAACGACTGGATCGAGGCGTTGACCTAGCTGTTACTACAGATTACCAAAAGTTTTTAAATCAAGCCTTCAGTTATCAAAAAGCGTAATCATGAAAATCAATAGATTTAAGGTTGCTACTTTTTTCTTTTTTCAAGTCATACGGGCTGCATCAGCAAATGATGAAATCGGGGATGTGGATAAAGCAAGGGTATTTCCTGTTCAAAAAAATAACACCGTGATTCATAGTGCCTCCAAGAATGAGGGGGATACCAATGAAAGCCAAGCTTTATCCTTCTCAACTCCAGCCAGTAAAACACAAACCAAAGACACTAGTTTGATAATTAATGGCAATGGTGGCTCGACCAATCGCGCGGCTGGTGGTAATGCAGCCCTACGAAAGCGTTTTACATTTGATTAATTGGGGGATGTGTTTTTTATCGCACAAGTGCTTACACGCCGACGCTGACCACCCTTAGACCCCCTGTTTATATGGCTCTATCATGGGTCTCTGCTCCCATAATCCTTTGGTCCCAGGTTCAAGTCCTGGTGGGTCCACCAGAAATGAAAATACCAACCTTCGGGTTGGTATTTTTTTAGCATTACATTTATTTATTCCTCGATTGCTCTCATGCGGATGGGCTACGCAATAATGGATGAATTCAGTAGAATTAGGTACCAATAAGCTCTCTTAATAATGTCAATTTCAGCTAAATGACCAAACCCGACTTTCTGCAGTACGATCCATGGCCGTCGGCTCAGACTCTATTGAATGCCTTGGAGCACTCGGCGCTGATTACGCGCACCGTCATTAGCAATCTAAGCAAAGGGCAAGAAACGGTCTCTCTTTCATCCAATGTAAATCCCCCGCATTGGGAGTTTGGCCATCTCATTTGGTTTCAAGAGTTTTGGGTGCATCGACATGGGCTTCAATCCAATCCATCCCTCCTCCCAGATGCGGATGCTTTATTTAATTCATCTGGAATCGTTCATGATGATCGCTGGCAAGTTCAATTGCCATCACTTGATATCCTCCTAAATTATTTTTCAGATGTGACCGAGCGGTCTTATGCCATTCTTAGATCAGGATCTTTGACTCCTGAACAGGCCTATTTTCTGCAGTTAGCGCTTTTTCATCAAGATATGCACAATGAGGCATTTGCTTATACATGGCAGCATTTGGCATATGCATGGCCGGTTGAGAGGGGGTCAGAAGCTTTTCTGCGGGCGAATGGCTTAGAACCAACTTATATTGATATGTCTGCAAGTCAAATTCAACTGGGATCAGCTCCACATTCAGGCTTTATTTTCGATAATGAAAAATGGCAGCACGAAGTGACGGTTCCCCATTTTTCAATTTCTAGTCATGCGGTAAGTAACGGGCAGTATCTAGAGTTTTTAGAGGCGCATCGAGATTCGGGTATGAGCTCATTAGTGGACCCACCATTGCATTGGAAACAAGAGGGCGGTCGGTGGTATGAAAGATCGTTTCATCAGTGGTTGGCAATGGATTTGCAAGTACCTGTTCGACATATATCCGCTCAAGATGCTGAGCGGTATTGTTTGTGGCGAGGCCTTCGCCTGCCTACTGAGAATGAACTCACCGCATTAATGCTGTCTCCCCCTCCAAATTGGCATCCTTCAGGCTTATGGGAGTGGACAAGTAGTGCTTTTATGCCATTTGCAGGCTTTAGCGCTGATCCTTATCAAGATTATTCGGCCCCATGGTTTGATAGCAGACATCGGGTTTTGAAGGGTTGGAGTGTATTTACTCCTGACTATCTGCGTCGCCCCCAATTTCGTAATTTTTACCTACCTTCCCGCAGTGATTTTTTTTGCGGCTTTCGTACCTGTTTGGCATAAATTAGGTAAGCTCACATACTTAGCTGCCATCCTCTTACTTTTAAATTGAGTTCTTCAACATGACATATAACGGTCGTCTTACCTCCCTCTCTCATGGAGGAGGCTGTGGTTGCAAAATTGCGCCAGGTGTTTTGAGTGATATTCTGAAATCATCTCCTATTCGCCAGATACCTGCTGCACTACTGGCAGGCTCTGATAACAATGAAGATGCCGCTGTTTATCAAATCAACGAACATCAAGCGATCGTGGCGACCACAGATTTCTTTATGCCGATTGTCGATGACCCCTATCAGTTTGGGCGAATTGCAGCTACAAATGCGATTTCAGATATTTACGCTATGGGCGCCCAACCTCTTTTTGCCCTAGCGCTATTGGGCATGCCAATCAATGTCCTTCCTTTAGAGGTCATTCAGCAAATCACTGCTGGCGGTGAGTCGGTGTGTGCAGAGGCTGGGATTATGATTGCCGGTGGTCACTCGATTGATACTGTAGAGCCGATTTATGGCTTGGTTGCCATTGGCGTAGTAGACCCTAAAAAACTAAAGCGTAATAGTGGTGCAAAGTTAGGGGATAGCATCATCCTTAGCAAGCCCTTGGGTGTAGGCATTCTTTCTGCTGCGCTGAAAAAAGAGCAGCTTTCTGACTCTGCCTATCAGGAGATGATTGCCTTAACGACTAAGCTGAATAAACCTGGCGTCGCGCTATCCCAACTCGATAGCGTGCATGCGCTTACGGATGTGACAGGGTTTGGCTTAGCAGGGCACTTATTGGAACTGTGCCGTGGAGCAAAGCTTTCAGCTCAGATTCAGTGGGACTCTATTCCAGTAGTTTCTGAGGCGGTCAAGCTGGTAAAAGAAGGTATCTTTACTGGCGCATCACCACGTAACTGGCTGGGTTATGGTCATGAAATACAGATGGCCTCTCATTTGAATGAGTGGCAGCAAAACCTCTTGTCTGATCCTCAAACAAGTGGCGGTTTATTAATCTCTTGCAGTCCAGAAGCAACCGAGCAGGTATTAGAAATACTCAGAGCAGATGGATTTAGCCAAGCTCAAAAAATAGGTCAATTTGTACAGGGCTCAGGCGTTTCTGTAGCCTAAGCTCTACTTCTTTAATTCAATAGAAAGTATCCAAACAATATGAAACTAAACACTTTGAAATTTTCACTCGGCCTTGTTTTAGCAACGCTTTGCTTTAGCATGTTCACGCTTCCAGCTCAGGCGCAAGCCGTCTTACGTGTCTCCGCGATTCCGGATGAATCACCAACTGAGTTACAAAGAAAATTTCTTCCTTTAGGCGAATATCTTTCTAAAGAGACGGGCATGAAAGTCGAATTTACGCCCGTGACAGACTACGCCGCAGTTGTTGAGGCGCTGGCAACAAATAAAATCGATATGGCATGGTTAGGCGGTTTTACTTATATTCAAGCAAAAATTCGTACGAATGGCGCCGTCAAGCCGATCATTCAGCGTCTTGAAGATGAAAAATTTACGAGTAAATTTATTATTCCTGAGGCTAGCTCGGCAAAGACTTTGACAGATTTAAAGGGCAAGACCTTTGCCTTTGGTTCGCCATCCTCTACTTCAGGCCATTTAATGCCGCGTTTTTACCTAATGAAGGCAGGCATTAACCCAGATAAAGACTTTAAGAGTATTGCTTTTTCTGGAGCCCATGACGCAACAGTCGCATTTGTTGCTAGCGGTAAAGCAGATGCTGGCGCTTTAAATGCATCTGTTTGGGATAAATTGTCTGATGCTAAAAATCCTAATACCGAAAAAGTAAAAGTTCTGTATACAACGCCTCCGTACCATGATTACAACTGGACCGTACGAGGTGGTTTGGATGCAGCGGTAACTAAAAAAATTAGCGATGCATTTTTAAAGCTGAATGCCAATGATCCTGCTCAAAAAGAATTAATGGATCTTCAGAGGGCTAGCAAATATATTCCTACTAAATCATCCAACTACGATGAAATTGAAAAGGCTGCAATTGGTGCTGGTTTAATTAAGTGAAAAAAATAGCATTTGCATTTAAGCAAGTTAGTTTTAGTCATAGCAATGGCAAAGAGGCGCTAAAAAATATCAACATTAGCGCCTCAGCTGGTGAATCAATTGCGATTATTGGATCATCTGGCTCTGGCAAAACGAGCTTGCTTAATTTGATAGCGACTTCACTGCGCCCTAGTATTGGATCGATATCGGTATTGGCCATTGATCCATGGGCGATTTCAAAAGGGCGATTACGCCGTTTACGCTCTCAAATAGGCTTAGTTCATCAAGCAGCTCCGATCCCACCAAGACAAAGAGTGATTACCGCCGTCTTAGCTGGTCGTCTTGGTCAGTGGCCGCTCTGGAAATCTCTTCTGTCATTAATCTATCCGGTAGATATCGCGGGTCCGCAGTTATGTCTGCAAAAACTCGATCTCGCCGACCGCCTCTTTGATCGTTGTGACCGCCTGTCTGGAGGTCAATTGCAAAGAGTGGGTGTCGCGCGCGTGCTGTACCAGAAGCCTTATTTATTGCTGGCTGATGAGCCAGTATCAGCAATGGACCCTGTTCTTTCTGATTTAACAATTCAGCGCCTTTTAGAGGATGCTCGCACCAGGGATGCTTGCTTTGTGGCCAGCCTTCATGCAGTGGACATTGCTTTACGGTGGTTCCCAAGAGTTATTGGGCTAAAGGATGGGGAGGTCTTTTTTGACTTGCCAGCATCCGATGTGAGTGAGAGCTTGCTACAACAGTTATATGTATCTGAACGCGGTATTCTGCCAAAACAAGGTAGTCCGAATACATAACCATGAAAAGAGTGGTCTATTTTAGGGATCCAGATGCGCTCAGGCGTTTTGTGGTGACGTGTATTGTATTAACAATCTTATGGCCAATGATGCAATTGGCACAGTTTGATGTATTTGCATTATTTGAAGCTAGCAACCTCAAAGTTTTTACTAACTTCTTAATTCAGTTTTTCCCACCCAATCTTCAGGCATCATTTTTAGCGCTAGTGTTTAAGGCCACTTTAGAGACTTTAGCCATGGCAACTGCAGGCATTGCTCTGGCAATGCTGATGGCAATTCCACTGGGCCTCATCATCACTTATAGCCTATCGATTTCACGTATTGGTCCTGCTTCTGGTCATCGCATTGCGAAACTCGGTAGATATCTTGCCCGAATGCTGATGTTATTACTCAGAGGTATTCCAGAAATTGTATGGGCCTTGCTGTTGGTGAGAGTGTTTGGTTTGGGCCCAATCGCAGGCGTGCTAGCAATTGCTATTACCTATGGTGGCATGCTCGCAAAAGTGTATTCCGAAATCTTAGAGACTGAAAACACCCTACCTGCTAAAGCGCTAATAATGTTAGGTAGCGGCCGTATCAATGCATTTTTATATGGGTTATTGCCAGGCGCCTCACAAGAGCTAGCCTCTTACACAATCTATCGCTGGGAATGCGCAGTTAGGGCCTCGGTTGTCATGGGCTTTGTAGGTGCTGGTGGCTTAGGACAGCTTATGGACCAGTCAATGAAGATGCTCAACGGTGGTGAAGTATCTACCATTCTCATCGTATTTTTGCTGCTTGTTTTACTCGCTGACTACATCAGTCTCATCATTCGTCGGCAACTCGCATGAACCACTATCCTGCTCGCGAATTTTGTCTAAAGTGTCTCATTACGCTTGTGCTGATTGCGCTTTTTATTGTGGTGAGCTTTGTTTATCTTTCATTTAATCCTCTGGCTTTGTTTACTAAACAAGCTATGAGTGATGTTGTTATTTATACAGGACGCTTTTTTCCACCAGATCTCTCACCATCTTTTTTACAGAAGGTGTGGAGTGGTGTATTGCAGACCTTGGCCATTTCTGCCTTGGCCACTTTATTAGCGGCAATTGCGAGCCTTTTTCTGGCGCTACCAGCAGCTGGACAGTTTGGTCGTAGCGCAAAAGTAGCAACCCGTTTTTTCTTAAATTTTTTGCGCTCGGTGCCAGAGCTTGTTTGGGCGGTATTAATGGTACTAGCAGTAGGTTTAGGACCATTTGCTGGAACCCTAGCGCTCGCCTTGCACACCACAGGAGTGCTGGGGCGTTTATTTGGCGAGACCCTGGAAAATCACTCTCCCAATGCAACGCAAGCTCTGAGATTGGCTGGGGCAAGTAATGCTCAAGCATTTATTTATGGGGCTTTACCAGGGATCTATTCTCAACTGCTCTCTTATAGTCTTTATCGTTGGGAAATGAATATACGTATGGCCACGATATTAGGATTTGTTGGTGCAGGGGGTCTTGGACAAATTCTGTACTACGAACTCTCTTTATTACATGAGCAGCAAGCCTCAACAGTGATCATAGCGATGCTTATCTTAGTTATAGCTGTAGACATGATTAGCAACAAGCTTCGTAGAGTGCAAATGCACAGTCTTGGCTAAATTAGGTAACATGAAAAAGGAATATTGAAGTGAGTCAAGACAATTTACCCGATCAAAAATTAACTGATGAAATTATTGCTGGTCTTTCACAAGAGCAGCCATCAATATCTCCAAAGTTTTTCTATGATGAAATTGGTTCGCACTTATTTGAGGCAATTACTTTTTTGGAGGAGTATTACCCAACCCGAACTGAAAAACAAATCATGGTGCAATACGGCGAAGCAATGGCTTTGACGATTGGAAAGTGCGATGTTTTGTTGGACTTAGGGGCTGGTAACTGTGAAAAGGGTAGCGCATTATTTGACACCCTATTACCCAAAGAATATCGGGCGCTAGATATCTCAAAAGAATTTTTAGAGCGGGCTATCTCAGGCTTGCAAAAAGAATTTCCAAAAATTCAGATGCAGGCACAAACCTGTGATTTACAGGAAGAAATGGCGTTTCCTGATTTGGTGGGTCGAAAGAAAACCTTCTTTTATCCAGGCTCTTCTATCGGAAATTTTGACCCAGATGCTGCGCTAGGACTATTCAAAAATATTGTGAAAGTTTGCCAAGGTGATGGGGGTTTATTGATCGGAGTTGATCTGGTTAAGGATCACGCAGTTCTATCTCGAGCTTATAACGATGCCCTTGGAATTACTGCGGCTTTTAATAAAAATACCCTGTTGCACCTCAATCGCCTAGTTAAAACGGACTTCAATTTAGAAAATTGGGAGCACTACGCAATTTTTAATGAGCAACTTACTCGAATCGAAATGTATCTTCGATCTACTCAGGATCAATTGGTTTCGTTCCCCGGTGGTGAAAGGCATTTTGATAGCGGTGCGCTTATTCATACTGAAAATAGCTATAAGTACACGCAAGAAAAATTTGAATCTCTTTTAATGAGTGCCGGTTTTAAAGCCGTACACTTCTGGACTGATCCAAATTGCTACTTTTTGGTAGCTTATGCGACAGCATAGGGCCTGATTGATTATTTAATCAGGCTTTTAATGAGCTTTTGAATAGATTTTTGCTCTAATTCTGGTTTGGCAATCTTCTGACGCAAGGCAATCGCCCTGCACAATTTTTCATAAAAGGCTGGATTGGTTTCAGCCTTGGTTAGTAGTTTGCTTAAAGCAACTTTATCGCCTACTGGATAGTAGGCGGGGTAGGCATCTCCCAGTAAGCCTCGATTACCTGGAATGTCTGATGCAATTACTGGGATGCCAATAGCAATGGCTTCGGACACCACATGGGCGCCACCTTCCATAATGCTGGATATGATCAACACGTGTGAGCGGGAGAGCCACTGAAGCGTTTTAGAGTGACTCAGTTGGCCTAACCATCTATAACGCATAACGTTTTTTTCAATAGAGAGTGCTTGCTTTTTAAACTTAGGACTCATTGCCTTGCCGAGTTGTACCAGCTGAATCTTGCTGTTTGAGGGTAGCAAAGATAGGCATTGCGCCGCACAAAAGGGATCTTTTTCAGACCGCAGATGGCCAATGATGCTGGCTAAAAAATGACGTTTTGGTGGCGACTTTCTAGTGATGCCTTTTACTGACTGGTAAATCACTTGGACTTTATGATGAAATTTCTTAGGTAAGGATTGGATGGCATCTGGTTGAAGAACCACAATCGCATCAGCCATCTCCATTGACTTGATAACTTTAGTGGAGTTTTTTAGGTCTCGGTAGATGTCCGTACCAGTCATGATTAATATGACTGGATAATTGGGATAGGCTTTTTTATACCTTTGAATAGAGTCATGGCTTCGTAGACCGTGCAGTGCAATCAAAACATCACATGGCTTTCTAGACCATTGCTCTGTAACAGTGCTTTGGTAATTGAGGCGTGACAAGAATCGATGCCACCGTAAAGCAGTAATGCGGTTTCCGTGCAGGGTGCCAGGGGGTGCAGGCGTTACGATTTCAATACGTAATTTCAAGTCAATAAATCCGAGTTTGCCTAGGTTTAAATGTAATGTACTAGGTGATTCTAGGGTAGATAGTAAAGATGCGTATGAAGCGAATCCATTGCCATGATTTATGCCTGTGGGTATAAGAATCTGGAGGTTCGCTAACCCGATTAGAGATATAGATGAACATCAATTATGTTTTTTCTAAAGCTGCTTTGGCGATTAACTGTTCAAATGCATTTATGAAGGACTCGGAAGGTAGGGCCCCTTGCAAAAGATATTGATCGTTAAGAATGATTGAGGGCACGGAGCTTATGCCGGCATTTATATAAAAAGCCTCTGCCTCACGAACTTCTTTAGTAAATTCACCGTTTTTGAGAATCTCTTGAGCTCTATATATATCGAGACCAGATCGACTTACTGCATCTAATAAATTTTTCTGATCATCCAAATTAACTGCTAAGCAAAAGTAAGTGTTTAACAATTCTGTTTTTAGAATCGCTTGCTTCTCAAGCCCAAACTCTATGCCCGCCCAATGCAAAAGACGATGCGCATCAAATGTGTTGTAAACCCGCTTGCGACCTTCCGGATGAAACTCAAATCCAGCTTCTGAGGCTTTGATTCGAATGTTGGATTGGTTGGCTTTGACCTGTGCAGCAGTTAAACCATACTTTTCAGTAAGATGTTCAATCGCATCTTGACCACCTAAGGGCATATTTGGATTGAGTTCAAAGGGTTGAAAGTGCACTTCAAAATTCACTTTATCGCTTAATTGCGAGATTGCCTGATTGAGATTTCCTAGGCCTACAGCACACCATGGGCAAGCAACATCCGATACATAATCTATTTTGATCTTTTTTTTCATAAGGTTTATTCCACGTAAGCCTATATATTTTTTACCAAGGCAGCTTTTCACCTGAGTATGTTAGAAAGCTCCCTGAATCTTCCTTATTTACGTTCGCAAGGACATTGAACATATCAGTCACAGCCTCAAGAGGATCCCTGCCAATTTGCTGACCACGAAAAGGTTGTGACAGTCCAGATTTGACGGTGCCAGGATGAAGGGCAATCAACGCAGTATTGGGCTTAGTTCTTGTGAACTCGATTGATGCTGTGTTGATAATCATATTGAGTGCGGCTTTTGAGGCTCTGTAGCTATACCAACCACCTAGTCGATTATCTTCAATACTGCCAACCTTGGCAGATAGTGTCGCCATAACGCTATGTTTTGGGTCCAAGAGTTTAGAAAAGTACTTAATTGTTAATGCTGGACCAATAGTGTTGGTGTTGAACATTTCCGTTAATTGGGCCGGATTCAAATCATCCAATTTCTTTTCTGGCATCCATTGTTCCGAGTGCAGCGCTCCAATTGTATTGATGATTAATTGAAATGGTCCTGACTCAGCCAGACTGTTTGCACAAGCCTCAATAGTCTCTGGATGATGGTAGTCAATAGCATTGGGAGAATTGCGATGTATACCGATCACTTTGGAGCAAGATGGATTGCTTTCTAGGAGTCTCACAAAATGCGATCCAATAGTGCCCGAGGCCCCAATGATGAGGGCATTAAATAGATTGGGAAGTAGGCTCATACAGTTTTTTTAAGGGCGTTAAATCAATTTAGTCTATCAAAGACTTTATCTCAGAATGGTTCTGAGCGTACGCTCCTGCCTTAGTTTCTTAAGCAGATACTCTATTTGCTTGTTATGCTTCGGTATGTTTGAACATGCGAGATGTACCAAGTGAATATCAATTCTGATTACAGCCAACGAGTCGTCATTAACCACCATGATTTGCCTTGGATCCCCAGTCCTGAGCCAGGAGTTGAGCGGCGTATGCTCGACCGTATTGGCGATGAGGTAGCAAAAGCGACTTCTATCGTGCGCTATCAGCCTGGCACCCAATTTAAAACCCACACCCATGAATTCGGTGAGGAGATCTTGGTTTTAGATGGGGTGTTTAGTGACGAGACTGGTGACTACCCTGCCGGCACATATCTGATGAATCCTCCGGGGTCCTCTCATGCGCCATTCAGTAAAACTGGCTGTACGCTTTTCGTGAAATTGCGACATCTCGGTCCAGATCAAGTCGCGAGAGAGGTAATTGACACTAAAACTGCCCCTTGGTATCAAGGTATGGTGCCAGGGTTAAATGTGATGCCGCTGATGCAGCAGGGTAGTGGTTCAACTTTGGTTCGTTGGGCACCTCAAACGTATTTCAATCCGCATAAGCATTACGGTGGCGAGGAAATTTTTGTAGTGGATGGGGTATTTGAAGATGAGCATGGACGATATCCCGCCGGTTCATGGATCAGAAGTCCTCATATGAGCTTGCATCAACCTTTTAGTAAAGAGGGCTGCACTATCTTTGTGAAAACTGGGCATCTTTTGGATGGTGATGATGGCAAGCAGGGCGCCTACTATCGCTGATAAATACTGCAACGGTAATTTATCAATAAATAAGATTTAGCTTCTTAATTGTAATAAAGCTCCCTGATCAAGACTTAGTCTAACGCCAAGCGAGCCCGAATTATTATGAACGGGAGATTTTCTGAGGCTGATGTCTAGTGATTGAATTTGTGAGTAGCTAGCACAGGCTTCAGTGATTCTACTAATCAGTCTTTCCTGGGTTTCATAATGACCATCACTGGCTAGCCTCGTAATCTCAAGTACGAGAGGGTCGTAATCAAAGACCTTGCTCATCTTATCCTCAGAAATCAACACGAGATTCGGGTCAATCCAAAGCGTGAGATCCAATAAATGATTATCAGGGATGATGTCACCAGTTTTATATGTGCCAATCTGAGTTTGTAGTTTTAGATCTCGTAATTCGATGGATGCCTTAGTCGACATAGTGTGGTCCTTATGGGTTCGTATCTACTGAAATATTCATTGCATTTGCTAATTTGTAACCACTTAACCACGCTCCCTCAACTCTGCCACCATTAAGCCAATCGCCACATAGGCTAAGCTTGTTAGTTTCATTCAAAATAAATCCCATTTCTGTATTGATTGCTCCGCTTGCGTAACGCCAGCGATGGATAGAAATTTCAGCATTCTGGCAATTGAGTCCAAGCTTTTTTGCGGACTCTAGAATGAGCTTTCTAGCCTCCTCTTTATCTAGCTCAATCCATTGCTGACTCCATTGGGGGTTTGCATGTATTGTCCAGGTCTCGTGGCCAGTACGTCCAGGTTTGGAATTATTTCGAGAGATCCAGCTAATGATTTCACCATTAATGAAGGCGGCATCAAATGGCATATCCACTTTTTCTGAGAACCGTGCCATCACCGTCCAGCAGCCTTGCATATTTACGCTAGAGTAAATTGTTTCAATGGAGTGGTCTACTAATTTGGTAAGAGCGTAGCTCTGAGGCGCAGGAATTGCTAATACCAAGCAATCAAAGGATTTGGTAATATCGCCATTCTCTAGGCTACGGAGAAACCATTTACCGTCTTGCTGGTAAATCTGATCGATAGTCTGATTAATCTCAATTGAGATGGTTTTAGCTTGATATTGACCGGGTGAGTTCATGGCAGGAACGCCCACATAACGTCGCTCACTGGAATGGCTCTCTCGCCATTGCTCACCCTCATATACAAATAAGCGTGGATTCCAGTCAGCAGCTACACCTGCCTTTATCCATGTATTGAGTGCCTCAATAAACACAGGATCTCTTGCTGTGAAATATTGGGCCCCATGATCTGCTGACCAACCCTCACCATGACGAGTGCTCATCCGACCGCTTGGCCCGCGACTCTTTTCATAAACCTGGACTTGAAAGCCTAGCGTTTGCAATCTGTCAGCGCAACTAAGGCCTGCCATACCTGCGCCAATAATAGCTACCGTGACTTTGGGTCTGGACTCATGTGGCATGAAGATTAATTTTTCTAAACGTTAAATTTATGCGAATATCTGACGCAGTTTTGGTTTTCAGTAAAGCGTGCTGCCAATGCTCTTGAATTGGTGGATGCATGATGAGGGCGCTACCATTCTCTAAATAAAGAGAAATAGTCTCTTTGTCCTTTTTATGGCGAAAGGCAAACTTGCGCTGCGCCCCAAGACTTAGCGATGCAATGGGTGATAAGGGGTCAAGCTCTTTTTCATCGTCACTATGCCAGCCCATACCATCATTTCCATCATGGTAGAGGTTCAGTAGGCAAGAATTAAACTCAGCTTGTGATGCTTTCTCTAGCTTCTCTTTAATTAGGACGAGCTCAGATGTCCAGGCTTGTGGAATCTTTTTTACCCCAGAATAGGTATAGCTGCACAGAGGATCAGCAACCCAAGCAACTTTACGCCGAGTGGTCACCAGCCTTCCAAACATCATGAGTTGTTCAGGCTCCCATTTAAGGGAGGCTTGAAGCTGTCTCATTAATGCCATGCAATCCTGTTCAGTAAAGACTTTGGGATGGTAGTGAGCACCCCCATCCTTTGGCAAAATATTCGCGGCATGGTCGCTGAGGGAGGTTTCAAATAAAGGGTTTTGCATCATTTACTGCTTGCAAGATCAAGCGCTATTTTCATAAAAACCCTAGAATAGTCTTAATTTCAATTTCTTGATTAGGCTAATGTATGAAGACCCCAGACAAGCGTTGCTGTGGCTCAGGCGTATGCATCATTAATGATGTAGGTGAATGTTGGTGTGGGCAAGTTTGGGATGGCGAAAAAATGTCTGCCCCCAGTTTGAATTGGTCTATCAAGCAAGATAAGGCTGAAGAGTCAGATCCAAAAAAGCTTAAGCCTGGATCTTAGGCCCCCATCTATTTATGATGGTTGGACTAACAGATAAATAAAAGTAATCAACTGAAATAAGTTGATGACAACGCTGGCGCCGTGCAATACATGAAAGCGACGACTTTGCCCTTGATCTTTGGCTTCGTTAATCTTTCCAGTCAAATAGAGCAAAGTAAAGGCAAAGAGTAGGGCGCAGATCGCTAGTAAGGCCTTGCTGACGCTGTCGGGCGCCGTGAAGATACAGGCGGTTGTAATTAAGCCAAGGCAGGCATAGTACTTGGGAAAAAAGTTCCGAACGTACTTGCTGGACCATTCAACGGGGAGCGCCTTAAATACAGTCGGAGCTACTACGATAGTAAAGAAAAGCATGATGCCAACCATGCCTGATATTAGGTAATTAGTGATCATGATGTCTCTCTAAATAAATTATCCATTAACTCTGCGGAGTGAGTGGGCAGCCACCCCATCTTTAAGGGCCTCACGAATGGGCACTGCAATTAAATCGATACTCTTTTTCACTGCTAAACGCTCAATCAGGCTAGGGGTAGGCCTCTTGATAAAGGGGTAGACCCAATCCGGAAGATTCAGATAGCCAGCGCGAGTAATCAGTTTGATAAACGGCTTTGCAGCAAGCTTGCCAGGAAAGTTCTCGAGCAAAGCAAGGATACTTTTTGCACGCTCCCCAAAGTAAAGTTCAGGAATATAGTTTTGAATCGCAATATCTGTTTTGGCGTAAGTGATGGGTAAATTATGAGCGCCCATTCTTTCGCCAAGCGATTTCATTTCAACAAAGTATTGATCTTTGTCTTGTGAACTCAATTTCTCTTTTGGATAATCTTCGAAGGCCTGCATAAAGCTATGTGTTTCTGTGAGATGAACCCAAGCCAGTAGATGCGGGTCAGTAGCCGAATACGGTTTTCCAAATTCATCAAAGCCATTAATCTTTGCATGAATCTGATTAACCTTATTAATGATGTTGTCTGCCATCTCTGTTGATCCATAAGTAGTGGCAGCAATGAAGAAAGCCGTTCTACCAAGCCTACCTTTAAGATCCTCTCTAAAACTGGAGTGATCCCAAACTCCTGCTAAGGCCTGAGGATGAAGTGCTTGCATGATTAGTGAGCTAATGCCGCCAATCATCATTGAAATAAAGTCCGCATGTACTTTCCAGGCAATGGATTCCGGGCCAAAGAGGCCGCGATCGCCTGCTGGCGTTAGAAAAGCAATCGGTGGTCCACCGCCCCCCACCTTTTCACGAATCGTTTTACGAATAAGCTCATCAAGCATGGATTTAGTGCAGCATGAGATTGCTTAAGCCATCATCTTCGATAATTTCCGTAACCAGATCAAGTCTGATTCTGGGGTTGGTTTGGGCTAGCAAATGGTTCTTTTGGGCCAGGGAGATGGGTAACAGTTCTGCAAGGCGATTTGATACCCAGCCGCAGTCATCGGTCTTGAAGGGCTTCTTAAATGGGGACTCCTCTAATAAATCTTCACTCTGAATCACTGAAATAATTTCATTCAATAATTTCACGACCTTTTGATGTTCTTCAGGGATAGGGGTAATGGGATCATTCGCTAGAAGCTCAACTTCACCAATCCACAGGCCATTAGATTCTTGTTGGCTATGAAGAAGTCTAAAGCGCTGCGTTCCTGATGACCTAGTCATATATAAGGCGGGTTGAATGGGGTCAAAATCTTCAATTAGGGCTAGAGTTCCGATTTGGGAAAAAACAAGAGGCGAATCTCCTTTGGAGTCCTGGTCTTTCATGATGCTAACAACGCCAAACTCTGTTTTTTCACGCAAGCATGTCTTAATCATGTCGAGGTAGCGTGCCTCAAAGATCTTGAGGGCAATTACGCCGTCTGGAAACAGTACGGTTCCTAGTGGGAATAGCGGTATTTTTCGAGTGGTGGAGTCTAAATTAGTCATCTAATCAATTTAATGGATTTGAATAATTTTTGCTGACGCGAATCTCGCGGTAAATCCCCCCCAGTTTTAATCTGCGCTCAGCAATAAATGCGTTTTCCGTTTACATTTGAGGTTCACCAATCAGAGGTAAAAAATGGTCCAAAAACTACGCATCAAACTCGCTCGCTGGATTCTGGGTAAGCATTGCCCTTGTTATCAAATGGGGTATCACTCCATGGTGGATTTTCAACAAAGAAGCGCCGACCAGTTAGCTAAATCTCAAGAGCGTAGTAAAGGCCAATAGGCTCTCACTAGTTATTTCCAGAACTACATCAATATGAAGCGCTGGCAAATGCGCAGAAACTGCGCGCTGACTCCTAAGCAGCTCCTCAAGTTCTATATTGTTCTAGTTTGTCTCTCGCTGACAGTCGCAACTGGGTTCTTCTTAGCGGGAGTATGGGTCATTCCCATTTTTACAGCCTTAGAGCTTTTTGCAGTAACAATCGGATTTCTAATCTACTGTAGACATGCGTTAGATTGTGAAACGATTGAGATTGATGGCAAACGTCTTTTGGTCAAAAAATTCATTGGCTACAAAGAGACTGTGTATGAACTGAATACGCAGTGGGCCAAAATTGAAATGCCCTCGGAAGGGTCAAAGGTCTTTCACATAAGCCAATCAAGCTTACGTATAGAGCTGGGTCAGTTTCTAAGACCAGAGCAGCAGATACCCTTGATTGCTGTGATTCGAGCGCACCTAGGTTGATTCTGATTTAGTCAGGCGCCATGCCACCAGGATGCCGGCAATGATCTGCGTTAACAGCAGCATCAGCACTAAGATATTCAATATCTGAAAGTAGTTGGCAAACGGCGAGAGCATGACCGGCATGCCATCCATTAGCGCTGTTTCCCTCAAGTAATCCATGCGCGGTATGAGAAGAAAACTTACCACTGCAACTGCCATCATCAGTATTAGTAAAGGTAGGCGGATATTTTTAAGTGGGGACGAACCCCTTTTAATGAGAATGTTGGCAATGCTTAAGATTGCGAACGCACATCCTAAAAAGTAGTAGGAAAGTTGCTGAACTACTATGTGCGCCACCATACCCGCAGCTTGTGAATCACTAATTGATAAATAAGCCGCTAGGCAGCTTATGGCTTGAGAAATGAATCCGCCGGCCAGAATGCAGGCTAGAAAGCGAAGTAGCCGATGGGTAAGGGGATGCTGGGGTCTAGTTATTTCAACCATAAGTTAGATAGGGTTAATTAATGCGCTGCAGCACACTTTTCGGATCAGTTTCATACTAGCCTCAATCTAACTTTTATGCCGAAACTCCCATGGAAGTCACCAAAGCAGTCAGGGTAGCTCTCAATACCCTCGTAGATATTGCAAGCCATTCAGCTAATGGGCAGCTTGTCCCTGCTCCAGAGATAGCAAAAAGACAGCATGTATCAGTCAGTCGTATCGAACTTTTGCTTCGTCCACTAAGGGAGTCGGGTCTTGTGACTGCAGTTAGAGGTCGGGCAGGCGGGTATCAACTTTCAAAGGATCCTAGAATTATTACCATCAAGGATATCGTTCTAGCAATGAACCTAATTAAGAAGAAAAAAGTGGAGGTATCGGATATTGCTAAAGAGCTCTATCAATCACTTGAAACCTACATGATGAGCTGCATCTCTAATGTGACGCTAGCCTCTGCTATCAAAGATTACATTCCACGCTTTAGTGAGGTTCAAACTGCGCCGGAGCGAAAGCCATACTTGCCAATAGAAAAGCAAGCTACCCCTAGTCACGAAAAAAAGAAAAAAGGCGAAACTCAAAAGGTTGTTAAAACAAGCTTTAAAAAAGTTGAGGATGTGCCTCGCGGGCCAAACTCTATTTTTAGTTTTGCTGACTATCTAAATAGAGTTTCATCTGCAAGCTAAATGGAATTAACGGTTCTAGCGTGAACAGTCAGCGTGGCCCTTACCCAGATTTAGCTTTTGTAGATATTGAAACCACAGGGTCTCATTTCGATCGTGACCGCATTACTGAAATTGGAATTAAAACCCTAGCGGGTAATCAGGTTCAGATGTGGGAAAAGTTGATTGATCCTCAAACCTATATCCCACAAAATATTCAAAGACTGACTGGCATTTCTCCATCAATGGTCCAAGGGCGGCCTTGTTTTTCTGAGTTGGCTGAAGATTTAAAAAAAGAGCTTGAGGGAAAAATATTTGTCGCTCATAACGCTCGCTTTGATTATGGTTTTATCAAGGCCTCTTTTAAGAGGGTTGGCATTGACTTTAAGCCTAAAGTTTTATGTACCGTAAAGCTATCTCGATTACTTTTCCCAGATCAGCCACGTCATAACCTCGACACCATCATTAGTACGCATGGACTGAAGGTAAGTGCTAGACATCGTGCACTAGGGGATGCTGATTTATTGCTTCAATTTTGGCGTGTGTGTGAGTCAAAGTTTGGGCAAGAAAAGTTAAATGAGGCGATAAACCAACTCATTGGCAATGCTAGTCTTCCCCCTAACATAGACCAGGGTGTAATTGACTCCATACCCGATGGCCCAGGTTGCTATATCTTTTATGGAGAAAATAAGACCCCTCTTTATATTGGCAAAAGTATTTCCTTGCGGAGCAGGGTGATGGGGCATTTTCAGGGTGCTTTAACGCAACGTAAAGAAATGAAACTTTCTTTGCAGGTTCGCGATATTGATTGGATCGAGACGAGTGGAGAGTTAGGCGCTTTAATTCTTGAGTCGAGATTGATAAAAGAGCATATGCCTTCTCTGAATATTAAGCTACGTAGATCAAAGGATCTTTGTGCCTGGAGCTTAGAGGAGGATGTTAGTGGTGTTCTGACACCTTCTTTAGTAACTCATCATCATTTGGCTCCTGGTTTGCAAGATAATTTATACGGCTTGTTCTATAGCAAGCGAGAGGCGCATGCTTATTTAAAGGCATTGGCAAAAAAACACCATTTATGCGAAGCCTTGCTTGGCTTGGAGAAGCGTATTGAGGGTAAATCTTGCTTTGGCTATCAAGTAAAGCAATGCAGTGGAACCTGCATCAACATTACCCCTATCGCCTTACATAATTTACTGTTAAAAACAGCCATGGACCTCTTTAAGGTTCAGGTTTGGCCATATTCTGGAGCCATTGCCATTAAAGAGGGTGGCGAGATGATTGTGGTCGATAAATGGTGCTATTTGGGCACTGCCATTAATCAGGATGAACTTTATGAGTTGGCACAGTCGGGTGAAGTGGAGTTTGATCTCGACATCTATAAGATAGTCAAAAAGGCGCTATCGGGTGCCTATAGAAATCAAGTGATTCGGATTGGTGTAGATAAATGACAACTGCAATCTATTGGTTTAGAAATGATCTCCGCCTGGCGGATAACCCATCATTTTTACAGGCGTGTAAGTCAGCAGATCATCTGCTACCAGTCTATATTCATCAGCCCAACTTAGAGCAAGATACTGCATGGGGATTTCCGAGGGTAGGGGAGCATCGTCGAGTATTTTTGGATCAATCTCTTCAGGAATTGCGCAGTCAGCTACGAGAACCGGGATCGGACCTATATGAGGTCACCGGTGATGTCTTGCATGTATTTGAGAAATTAAAAGCTCAGACTCAAGCAGATCGTATTTATTGTGAGCAAATTCAAGCGCCTGAAGAGTTGGAGCAAGTGGCGCTATTAAGTGGTGCTGGTTTTAGGGTGAATCCAGTATGGCAATCTAGTATGTTGGATGCTCAATCCTTACCATTTCCATTGCAAGAGATGCCAGATGTCTTTACTCAATTTCGTCAGCAAGTTGAAAAGAGAGGTTTAAGATTTTCTGCCCCTGTTGATTCTCCCAAGAGCATTCCTTCATTACCTGCTATCGAAATACCCCCTATTAATGCATTTGACAGTAACACTACATTTAGTGGCAGTAAGTTTCGAGGCGGGGAGCGGAGTGCTCATACCCATATCCAGCAGTATTTTGAGCGACGTCTTCCTGATACCTACAAGCAAACACGTAATGAGCTGATTGGTATAGATTACTCCAGCAAATTCTCTCTATGGCTAGCGCAAGGTTGTTGCTCTGCGGGTTCTATTGCAAAGCAATTGGCGGATTATGAATCTTGCCATGGAGCAAATGATGGAACTTACTGGCTTTGGTTTGAATTACTCTGGAGAGACTACTTCCGGTTTTTGCATTTCAAGTATGACAAAAGACTCTATCACTCCAAAGGTTTAAGTAAATTACCTGGCAACCAGTTTGATAGTAAAAAATTCATCAAATGGTCATCTGGTACTACTGGGGAATCACTGATAGATGCTGGCATGCGTGAATTGAAAAAAACGGGCTATCTATCCAATCGTATGCGTCAAATTGTGGCGAGCTATTGGATTTATGACATGAGGGGTGATTGGCAGGCGGGTTGTGCCTGGTTTGAATATCAATTGATTGACTATGATGTTTATAGCAATCAAGGCAACTGGTTATATATTGCTGGCAAAGGCACGGATCCCAGGGGAGGCAGACCTTTTAATGTTGCCAAGCAAACCCAAGATCATGATCGGGATGGCATATATCGCCAAATGTGGCTGACTTAGCTTTTAAGACATTCTGCAGATGGCGTTGGGATGGATAATGGTGTTCACAACATTTTTTTCGCTATTTTGGAATCATCCCCATGGAAATTAAAGTCAACTTTCTCGATAAGCTTCGTTTAGAAGCAAAGTTCGATGACTTCACAGTAATTGCTGACCAGCCTATTCGATATAAGGGTGATGGTTCTGCACCAGGACCTTTTGATTACTTCTTAGCCTCATCTGCTTTATGCGCAGCTTACTTTGTAAAGCTGTACTGTGAAACCCGTAATATTTCTACTGAGAATATTCGCCTCTCACAAAACAATATTGTTGATCCAGAGAATCGCTACAAACAAATCTTTAAAATTCAAGTTGAGTTGCCGACCGATATTTCAGCAACTGATCGACAAGGTATTCTGCGCTCAATTGAGCGTTGTACGGTTAAGAAGGTGGTTCAGGAAGGCCCCGATTTTGTTATCGAGCAAGTTGCCAATCTTGACGCTGATGCCCAAAGTCTATTGACCTTAAGGCCTGACGTTAGCACTAGTACTCATATTCTGGGTAAAGATCTACCCCTGGAGCAAACCATTGCCAATATGTCGAGTCTTTTGGCAAATCTAGGAATTAAGATCGAAATCGCTTCATGGCGCAACCTGATTCCGAATGTATGGTCATTGCATATACGTGATGCGCACTCCCCGATGTGCTTTACCAATGGTAAGGGCGCAACCAAAGAAAGTGCTTTAGCTTCTGCTTTGGGCGAATATATCGAGCGCTTGAGTAATAACCATTTCTATGCCGGCACTTACTGGGGCGAGGATATTGCTAATGCAGAGTTTGTGCATTACCCCAATGAGCGTTGGTTTAAACCTGGCAAGAAAGATGCATTGCCCACTGAAATTTTGGATGAATACTCTCAAAACATTTATAACCCAGATGGAGAGCTAAAGGCTTCGCATCTAGTGGATACCAATTCCGGTAATGTAGAGCGTGGTATCTGCTCATTGCCCTATATACGGCAATCTGATGGCGAGACTGTGTATTTTCCATCCAATCTGATTGAGAATCTATTCGTCAGTAATGGGATGAGCGCTGGCAATACCTTAGCCGAAGCCCAGGTGCAGTGCTTGTCAGAGATTTTTGAGCGAGCAGTAAAGCGTGAAATTCTAGAAAGCGAAATTGCATTGCCGGATGTACCGCAAGAAGTACTCGCGAAGTATCCCGGCATTCTGGCTGGCATTCAGAGCCTGGAGGAGCAGGGCTTCCCAGTATTAGTTAAAGATGCATCTCTGGGTGGCATCTATCCAGTGATGTGCGTTACCTTAATGAACCCAAGAACAGGTGGCGTCTTTGCCTCATTTGGCGCACATCCAAGCCTTGAGGTTGCACTAGAAAGAAGCTTGACTGAGTTATTGCAAGGTCGCAGCTTAGAAGGTCTGAATGATTTGCCCCCACCTACCTTTGCCAGCGAGGCGGTGACTGAGCCCAATAACTTTGTTGAACACTTTATTGATTCCAGCGGCATTGTGTCCTGGCGTTTCTTCAGCGCCAAATCAGATTATGAATTTGTAGAGTGGGATTTCTCTAGCAAGGGTGAGGATTCGAATATTAAAGAAGCTGAAACTTTGTTCGGTATTCTGAAAGAGATTGGCAAGGAGGCTTATGTAGCTGTCTATGATCAGCTGGGCGCAACAGCTTGTCGAATCTTAGTGCCCGGCTACTCTGAGATCTACCCAATTGAAGATTTGATTTGGGATAACACTAATAAGTCTTTACTGTTCCGCAAGGATATTCTCAATTTATCCCAACTAGACGATGCTAGCTTAACTGCACTTCTAGATCGTTTGGAAAATAACGAGCTGGATGAGTATGGCGACATCGCCACATTAATTGGCATTGAGTTTGATGAGAATACCGTTTGGGGCCAACTTACTGTTTTGGAGTTAAAGCTATTGATTCATCTTGCGCTAAAGCAATTTGAGGAAGCACATGAGCTAGTGGGCGCCTTTCTTCAGTACAACGACAATACAGTAGAGCGTAAATTGTTTTACCAAGCCCTAGATGCTGCCCTTGAAGTTCACCTAGATGATGAATTAGAGATGTCAGACTATGAATCGAACTTCCGTCGTATGTATGGTGATGCTAGGATGGATGCCGTTTTAGGTTCAATCGATGGCAGCGTGCGTTTCTATGGTTTAACGCCAACGAGCATGAGGTTAGAGGGGTTAGATAGGCATCATCGTTTGATCGATAGTTATCGGAAGCTACATAAGGCAAGAGCTAGTAGCGCTAAACCTAAATAAAGCTAAGGAATCTTTATGAAGACATTAACTGCTGCCGAGGCAATTACCTCGCGTATGTCGGTAAGGGCGTTTACAAAAGATGCCGTCTCCAAAGAGGCCGTGCTCAAGTTACTCAATATTTCTGCGCGTGCACCCTCGGGTACTAATACACAACCTTGGAAGGCCTATGTTGTAGAGGGTAAGGCGCTTGATGAATTATGCAAAAAAGTATGCACTGCTTATGATGACATTGCACTCAATCCCGATTTGGCAAAAGAATATCAATCCGCTTATGACTATTACCCCACTAAATGGCTTAGTCCTTATATAGACAGGCGTCGTGAAAACGGTTGGGGCTTGTATGGTTTATTAGGGATTACTAAAGGCGATAAAGATAAGATGCATGCTCAGCATCGAAAAAACTTTGAGGCATTTGGCGCTCCCGTTTGCATCTTCTTCACTATCGACAAGGAGCTTGGCAGAGGTTCGATGCTTGACTATGGAATGTTCCTGCAAAATATGATGGTTGCTGCCAGAGGTGAGGGTTTGGATACATGCCCTCAAGCTGCTTGGAATGACTATGCCAAGATCATCCTGCCTCGTATTGGTGCGCAAGAGAATGAGATGCTTGTGTGCGGTATGGCACTAGGTTATGCCGATAAAAGCGAGATTGTGAATACCTTTATTACCCCTAGGGTGAGTGCTGAGGACTTTACGACCTGGGTAAAGTAGCTTTCAATGGCGGGTAATTTCAGTCATTTTTAGAGGGATTTGGCCTAATTTTTAGCCTTTTCCCCTATTTCAGGGTTGAGTTAAGTCCTTGAAAAACCTCATTTAAAGCCTGAAATTGAAGGTTTTTAAAATAAATGTTGCTTTGCAACAAAAAGATCTTGCAATTCCAAAAGACCGATTTTAAAATGGTGCATCGCAATAAAAAAACCCCATTTAATAAATAAAGGATTAATCATGTTCCAAGCTCAATTAAACGACCAACTCGCTTCTGCACAAGCTAAAGCAATCGAAACTGCTAAACATTTGGCACAAGTTGCTGTTGAAAGCGCTCAAGAATTAGCTGAAATCAACCAAGCTGCTGCTAAAGATGCTTTAGTTGCTGCTCAAGATACAAGCTCACAATTGTTGGCAATCAAGGATCCACAGCAATTAGCTAAATTAGCTCAGCCAGAAGCTGCTCAAGAAGCCGCTAAATATGCTGCTGCTTACCAAGCTAAAGTAAACCAAGTAGTTCGTAACGGTAACAAAGAGGTTGCACAAGTAGTTGACGCTTCTATCAATGACGCACGTGCTGATTTGGTTAAGTTTGTTAAAGAGGCTACTAAGACAGCTCCTGCTGGTTCCGAGGCTTTTGTTTCTGCATTCAAAACTGCATTTGATTCTTCACTCCAACAGTTTGACCAAGTTCGCGCATCTGCAACTGACGCATTTGCTAACTTTGAGAAGAGTGTTGATGCTGCTTTGGCAAACATTCAAGGTCAATACGCTGTTGCTAAGCCAGCTGCTAAAAGCCGTAAAGCTGCTTAATTAACTGTTCAATTGATTTTGCTGTGAAAAAAGCCACCCTCTGAACTGACCCCCAAAAGTTGGACATTATGTCCAACCAAGGGGGTTTTGTTTTATGAGCAAGTACAGCAAGCAGTTCAAGCTAAAGGTAGTTAAAGAGTTTCTAAGGTCAGGCGGTCTTAGGCGGGT
>NZ_JACVPC010000020.1:0-315 GCF_018882145.1 Polynucleobacter sp. AP-RePozz3-80-G7
CTAAGACTGGCGCAGGCACTTTAGTCCTAACCAATAGCGCCAATGCTTACACTGGCAGCACTACCGTATCAGCCGGCACTCTGTCCTTAACTGGCACAGGCTCCATTGCTACTTCAAGCAGCCTGATCAATAACGCGACCTTCGATATCAGTGGCACCACCTCTGGCGCCTCCATCATTAGCCTATCTGGTAACAGCTCTGGCTCGGTCGTATTAGGCAGCAAGACTCTGACCATGACTAACGCAGCAGATACTTTTGCTGGTGTGATCAGCGGCAATACCGGTAGTGGTGGCAACCTCATCATCTCTGGTGGTG
>NZ_JACVPC010000005.1:0-165102 GCF_018882145.1 Polynucleobacter sp. AP-RePozz3-80-G7
CGAGATAAACGCATTTATTCACCACTAAAAAGGTGATTTCTTAGTTTATTCAGTTGCTTAGATCAATGTCTTGTACGGACTTTTAATCCGTTGGTCGCGAGTTCGAATCTCGCCCGACCCACCAGTATCAAGAAACCCTCACTAGCAATAGTGGGGGTTTTGTCTTTCTAGGTTGGTGAAATGTGACAACTGTTAGGAGCAATGCGGAACTTAATAGACGTTTCGAGTGGGGATGGTGGGCGCTAGATGACAGATTGGACTATGGGCGTCTCGAAACGCGACACTTGTGTTGTCGGGTTAACCGACATTTTATATCTGGGTGGCCATCCTCGAGTGGGTTTATTTTGATTCTTAGCGCCTCAGGATGAAATGAATTAACTACTATAAAAAAGTTTTAATCTTCGCATTTTTGATCAAGTAATCAGCTAGGACTTCGCATAACAATAAGCAGCACTTAAAGCAATAATGATTGATCGAGCTATTCTTTACCAAGGTACTTATGAATCTGGAAAAGGATTCCATTTGATACACCTGATTGACTGTTTACCGGAAATACCACCTCAGCAGATAAGTTGAAATGCTCCCCTACCCAGACCACACCAGGATTTACTGATCCAGTAATTTGTCCAGCACAACGAGTAGTAAGGCATGTTTGCATAGGAAATTCAACTACAGCAACCAATCTATTAAAAAAATCATTCCAGCCAGTTGAGCGGACATAACGGTTCAAATATAAAAAACTATATTGAGCAGTAAAGCCCCAATTAAATACTTTTGCTTGAGTTTGCTCGGTAGGTATTTGATAGCCCAGTATTCCTGTTAATGCAAATGGTTTAAGTAACGCCATTGAATTGGGCAAATCCCCAAATCCCTTTGCATAGTAAATTGTCGGGGCATAGGTGCTGTAAGCATCCGAACCCTTTCCGCCGGTGCGTGATGCCTGCCCCGTCATACCGATAGTTACCGCAAACTCATGCTCGGCGTTAATTTCTAATTCTTTCTTTACCGTGTAATAGAGATTATCAAATCCATTAGCCTGCGGCGTTAGATTGCCATTGGGTTGTCGATACACACCATCTATCGCAATACCAAAGCCATCAAAAGGTTCTATGCCGGCGCCTACTAGTGCCACATTTCCCGAGGTGGTATTCGAATTTCCAGCACCAATATTCGGGGTTCTACCGACTACGCCATGAGCCTCATTAGCAGCATATGGATCATCTACAACGATAGTAGGTGGAAAGTATCTATTGCCAGCAATTCCATGAGCACTAGCTGGCGATGCGATAAAAATAGTTAGAAGTAAGAGGGTCGTACATTGAAAAAATAAACTCATAAAACCTAATTCTTTAGCAGTCCCTTCTTCTCAATAAACTCAATAATTCCTTTAAGCCCATCGCCTGACTTCACACTACCCATAATAAATGGTCGATCACCACGCATCTTTTTAGCGTCTGACTCCATGATGGGTAAGGAAGCTCCAACATAAGGAGCAAGATCGGTCTTATTGATTACCAATAAATCAGAACGTGTAATTCCTGGGCCACCTTTACGAGGAATCTTTTCCCCTCCAGCTACATCAATCACATAAATCGTCAGGTCAGAAAGCTCTGGGCTGAAAGTTGCCGCCAAATTATCACCACCAGACTCAATAAAAATAATATCTACATCTGGATACTGCCGTTGCATACGATCAACAGCTTCTAAATTGATAGAGGCGTCTTCTCTAATGGCGGTATGCGGGCAACCGCCTGTCTCAACCCCCATAATTCGCTCTGGATTCAATGCACCGGCAACAGTAAGTAAGCGCTGGTCTTCTTTAGTGTATATGTCGTTGGTAATCACTACCAAGTCATACTGATCACGCATTGCTTTACAAAGCATCTCGAGCAAAGTTGTCTTGCCTGAACCTACAGGGCCACCAATACCAACTCTCAAAGGGGGATTTTTTTTAGTTCTCATCATTTCTTATTTCTATGAACGGAATAATCGGGAATACTGAGTCTCGTGTCTGGAAGAAAGGATAGCCAACATCGGTGCAAAATTGTCAACCATCGATAAACCAGATTTGGCTCTTTGTTCAGCCTGCTCAACCATTTCAGGAACAAGCAAGCGAAGCTTTGTTAGGGCATGCTGCCCTGCTACTTGACCCAGCGGTATAGCTTTTAAAGAAGCTGCTACTTGGTTTTCTATCCATGAGAATGCATAAGCTGCAAGCCCATTCTTTGACTGTATATTTAGATGAAAACAGGCATAGCTATGGGCCGTCAATAATGACAAAGGTTTGATTGCAGATAATTTAGTAAGGTATTCGCTACCCCAACCCAAAGACTGAGCAATTTGCAATAAAGACCAACCCATCTGCTCAGCTTCTGATCTGAGCTCTGAGGTTTCGCGACTGGCTAAGAAATAGTCGTTCAGACTTTGGGCGGAATCAATATCTTTTTTTGCCCATGCCTCATAACTGAGAAGCCAAAGTGGGGCTTCAGATCTGACAAAGACGCCTAAAAATACATCTTTTATCCATGCTTCTGCAGTTGGAGCATCGTTTACCAAGCCAGAATCAATGGCAGCTTCTAAGCCCTGAGAATAGCTATATCCACCGATTGGCAATGCTGGTGATGCCAACTGCATCAATGCAGTGATTTCGTTTAGATCAATGCTCATGTGAATGATCATGATCGCCGTGATGATGGTGAGAGCATCCAGGCCCATGAACATGTGGCTTCTCATGTTCGGCGTACACTTTTTGAGCTAAGGCATAGTCACTATCAAATGTCTCAGCATGACTATGGCGATGTCCACCTCCATACGCACCTGTTTCAGGCTCAAACGGGGCAAATTCATGCTTAGACTCCAACCCCAATTGATGAATCATGCCCTCTAACACTGAGTCAGGCTCAATCCTCAAGAATCCCAAGCCCACCTGAACGGGAATATGTCGATTACCTAAGTGGTAAGCCGCCCTCATCAGCTGATGTGCGTCGGTAGAGGCAATTGTTATTACCTCTTGATCCGCCGCGGAGATTCGAATCATGGATCCATCATCTGCAATCAAAATATCATCGCTTACTAATACATTTCCTCTTGGCAAGAAAAAGTGCGCCTCGCGACCATCAGAAAGTTTTTCTGAAAAGCGGCTTTTGTTACGCACCTCAAATGGCAACTTTAGTTCGAGCGCTCTAGCCAAGACTGCTTTGGCTAAGCCTTGTCCTTTGGGGATAATCTTCTCAATTCGGATAGGTTCTAACATTGCTTTCCCTAGAACAAGAAATATCGTTGAGCCATTGGTAATACTTTTGCTGGCTCACAAGTTAATAGTTCGCCATTTGCTATCACTTGGTAGGTTTCTGGATCTACGGAGATATTTGGCTGCCAATCGTTATGGACCATATCTGCCTTGGTGATAGATCGACAATTCTTTACCACCTCAACTTGCTTCTCTAATCCATAAGCATCGCGAATATTGGCATTCATAGCCGATTGAGAAATGAAAGTTAACGAGCTATGACGTATCCCTTGGCCAATGCCCGCAAACATATTTCGGTAATGAACGGGCTGCGGCGTTGGAATAGATGCGTTTGGATCGCCCATAGCCGCTGCCGCAATAGACCCACCCTTTAATATTAATGAAGGCTTTACGCCGAAAAAGGCAGGCTTCCAAAATACTAAATCCGCATACTTACCGACCTCAATAGACCCAACAACATGAGAAATGCCATGGGTAATGGCAGGATTAATGGTGTACTTAGAGATGTAACGCTTGACTCGGAAGTTATCGTGACGATTTGTATCACCCGGAAGCAAACCACGCTGTACTTTCATCTTGTCAGCAGTTTGCCAGGTACGAATAATTACCTCACCCACACGACCCATCGCTTGAGAATCTGATGAAAGCATCGAGAAGGCACCTAAGTCATGCAAGATATCCTCAGCAGCGATTGTTTCACGACGAATGCGCGATTCTGCAAAGGCAATATCTTCAGCAATAGATGCATCAAGATGATGGCACACCATCAGCATGTCCAAATGCTCATCTAATGTATTTACCGTAAATGGTCTGGTGGGGTTAGTTGAGGATGGCAATACATTTGACTCGCCACATGCACGAATAATGTCAGGGGCATGACCACCTCCTGCGCCCTCGGTGTGATAAGTATGAATAGTGCGCCCCTTAAATGCAGCTAAGGTTGTCTCTACAAATCCAGACTCATTTAAAGTGTCGGTATGAATTGCCACCTGAGTATCGGTTTCATCAGCAACACCCAAACAACAATCAATTGCTGCTGGCGTAGTCCCCCAGTCTTCATGCAACTTCAATCCAATTGCGCCTGCATCAACTTGCTCTCGTAATCCAGTTGGCAAGCTAGCATTGCCTTTACCTAATAGGCCAATATTCATAGGATATGCATCGATGGATTGCAACATTCTTTGAATATGCCAAGGACCAGGCGTGCAAGTAGTTGCAAAAGTACCAGTTGCTGGGCCCGTGCCACCACCAATCATGGTAGTCACTCCAGACATTAGGGCCTCTTCAATTTGCTGCGGACAAATAAAGTGGATATGAGTATCAATACCACCCGCTGTCACTATCATTCCTTCGCCCGCAATAATTTCGGTACCAGGACCAATGACAGAAGTAATTCCAGGTTGAATATCTGGGTTACCGGCCTTACCAATATTGGATATTCTGCCATTTTTAATAGAGATATCGGCTTTGACAATGCCCCAGTGATCAATGATTACCGCATTGGTAATAACGGTATCAGCACAATCTTTTGACTCGCGTTGACTTTGGCCCATACCATCACGAATGACTTTACCGCCGCCAAATTTGACTTCTTCGCCATAGATAGTGAGGTCCTTCTCAACCTCAATCATGAGGCCGGTATCCGCCAGTCTTAAACGATCACCTACAGTAGGACCAAACATTTCAGCATAGGCTTGACGACCAATCTTAGCCATTAGAGACTCCCCATAACGCGGCCAGCAAAGCCATAAATCTTCTTCTCACCAGCCACCTCCACAAGCTCAATAGTGCGCTTTTGGCCTGGCTCAAAACGCACAGCAGTACCTGCAACAATATTTAATCGCATACCCTTTGTTTTATCGCGATCAAATAACAGGGCATCATTTACTTCAAAGAAGTGAAAATGGGAACCGATTTGAATAGGACGATCGCCGCTATTAGAGACTTCAATTGAAAGTGTTTTTCGGCCAACATTCAATTCAATATCCCCAGGCTCTACAAACATCTGCCCCGGAATAAAGCGTTGGCTATTTGCACTTGATGGTGTACTCATGTCGAAGCTCCACCAAGCAGCGCAAAGGAAAGTTGACTGATTAATACCCAGCCATATATCACACTAGCAAACCCAGTCACTCTTGCAAAGATCGCTGTCTTGTCCCTAAGGAGCCTGACCAATAGAGCGCCTGATAAATGCAAGATCCCTGTCGCCAAAATCAAGCCGGCCATATCTTGTGCTACCAAGGAGGCTCCAAGGGATCCATTTGAAAATAATGCAGCGTGGGCAAACCCATGAAATACTCCAAAACAGCCAACTAATGAAAGGATTGCATTATTGGAGTATTCGCGTTGTACAAGCAACAATAATCCCATTGCAATTACAGAAGTAGCGATCCCAAATTCAAAGATATTAAGGGGTAAATTACTTAGACCAGCAAATACCCCAAGACACATGCCTAATATAAAAACACAAGGCCCAAACCAGATTTTTTTCAGCATGAAAGCACTCCAAAATCCTACGAGCACAATGACTAAAAAATGATCAAAGCCACTAAATGGATGCATCAGACCCGATAGAAAACTAACCGAAGTTTCATGTCCTGGGTGGGCATAAACCAAACTTGAAGATAAAACTCCGATCAATCCAGCAAATGCTAACAATATTTTTTTTATATGAAGACTCATTTGTATTGCTCCTAAACAATCGGGTTATGAACTGTGACTAATTTTGTTCCATCAGGGAATGTTGCCTCAATCTGAATATCTGGAATCATTTCCGGTACCCCTTCCATGACATCCTCACGTCCTAGTATGGTTTGACCTTCGTGCATCAGTTGTGCGACCGTTTTGCCATCACGCGCACCCTCCATAATCGCAGCGCTAATTAAAGCGACTGATTCCGGATAGTTCAACTTGAGACCTCGAGCCTTTCTTCGCTCCGCTAAGAGTGCCGCTGTGAATATTAGTAATTTATCTTTTTCGCGTGGAGTTAATTCCATATCTCACCTTTAACAATCTTAAGAAGCCCAAAGCCGTAATGGCTGAGCTGGTACACCATGAACTATTGGTCTTAATTTGGACCAAACATCAATCATAAAATTTCTAGCAATCTCCATATCATTTGAGACTGCTCTTACCAACAGGACGCCTTGTGGCATCAACGTCACTCCAGCCCGTAATGAATCAGTCCAAGGCATCATCTCAGCAAAGATTTCAACTAAATTAGCCGAGCAACTTGGTCCTATGGCCCATAAGGTTAGGGATACAGGCCAAGACCCTAGTTGAGGCAAAGATCTGAAGTATTGATCTTCGGCATCTACATGCCCGTTCTCGATCCAAATTAACTTTCCATCACGCCTTATTTCATTGAGCATATGAATGTGGCCACTAGACCATTCCTCGCCAGAGGCATGGCGTCCTAACATCAGAGCGTCCCAACCAATAAATGAAGCATTCGATGAAAGGCTTAGCTTGGTAATAACGTTAGAGTTTGCGCCTCTGAAAAAAAGATTCTCTTGAGGCAGCCAGTCTAATTTGGCATTCTCATCCAGCTCAAATTGAATATTTTGAGTAGCAGGATTTTTAAATGATTTGTACCATTTAGTGGCACTTGGAGTAGATAGAACCACATGACTACCCTTGCCAACAGCAACCTGGATATCTAAGGTATCTCCGCCTGCGATACCTGCTGGCGGGTGAATGATGACCGTGTGGCAAATATCATCACCTTCGGGATATAAAGCTTTTTGAACTCGCAGTGGCCCCTCATGCAAACTTTTCTTAAGGACAGTACCAATGGAGGTGAGCTCATAAGATAGGCTCAGTTTGGCCAGCCAACTAGGACTTAGAGACCTAAATAGCTTTTTTACTGCGTTGTCTGGAGCCAAAAACATATGGGTAAGCCATCTAAGTGGAATGAGTATCCACTTTAAACCGAAATCATCTCCTGAACACCATTGAGATCCATATCAGCACCTTTGCCTTGCGCGACGACTTCACCGCGGCGCATCACAATATAGTTATCTGATAGCTCTTTTGCAAAATCGTAATACTGCTCTACCAATAAAACAGTGATGCCCATCTCATCGACTAATTTACGAAGACAGCGCCCAATATCCTGAATAATCGATGGCTGAATACCCTCGGTAGGCTCATCCAAAATAATCAACTCTGGCTGAGACATTAATGCACGCCCAATCGCCAACTGTTGCTGTTGGCCGCCTGATAAATCGCCACCCCGACGCGCCTTCATGTCCGACAAAATTGGAAATAGCTCGTAGATATATCCAGGGATATTTTTTGGGCTTGAGAATTTTGCCGCCCCAATAAGCAGGTTTTCTTCGACTGTGAGTCTTGGAAAAATTTCTCGGCCTTGTGGAACATAAGCAAATCCACCCTCTACCCGAGACCATGGGGGTAGATTAGCCAATTCTTTTCCATCCCAAGCAATCGAGCCAGTCTTTACTTTTACTACACCCATGAGAGATTTGAGCAAAGTAGTTTTACCAACACCATTTCGCCCAAGCAAACTAGTTAGTTGACCCTTGGGGACTTCAAAGTTCACATTACGCAAAATATGGCTTCCGCCATAATATTGATTTAGATCTTTGACGATTAGCATGATTAACGCCCTAAATACGATTCAATTACGCGTTCATCACGCTTCACTTCATCCAAAGTGCCTTCAGCTAGAACTGAACCTTCAGCCAATACAGTAACCTTACCTTTTGGGCCAGCTAAAGCAGCAACAAATTCCATATCATGCTCAACTACCATCATCGAGCACTGACCACGTAATGAATTTAAAAGCTCAGCCAAGCGCATCGTTTCCTCATCTGTCATCCCTGCAACGGGCTCATCAAGCAATAACAGCTTGGGCTGCTGCATTAAAAGCATACCAATCTCTAAGCGCTGCTTTTGACCATGCGATAGAAGGCCGGCTTGACGATAAGCCTCTGATTCAAGCTGAGTCAGGGCCAGCACAGCCTCCATTAGTTGGCGTCCTTTAATATCCACTTTAGCAATCAAGGAGTGATGCCATGATTTATCTCCAGCCATCGCCAATTCAAGATTCTCCCAAACCGGATGTTGCTCAAATACCGTGGGCTTTTGGAATTTTCGACCCACCCCAATCTGAGCAATTTGTGGCTCGTTCATAGTCATCAGATCAATGGTCGAACCTAAATAGACAGAGCCATCAATATCGGCAATGTTAGAGCGAGTTTTACCAGTAATGACATCCATTAAGGTTGTCTTACCAGCGCCATTGGGCCCAATCACACAGCGCAGTTCGCCGACATCAATCGTTAATGACAATTTATTAATGGCCTGAAAGCCATCAAAATTTACCGATAGATCATCCACATAGAGGATTCCAGTATGAGAAGTATCGATTCCCTTCTCAAGAAAGTGAGCTGTCATTTTGACCCACCCTTCTTAACAACGAATTTGTGATAGATACCCAGCAATCCATTCGGTAGAAACAAGGTCACCAATACAAACATCATTCCTAAGAAAAACAGCCAATATTCTGCAAAGTTAGTGGTAAAAAAACTCTTAGCCCCGCTCACCGCAAATGCGCCAATAATTGGACCTAGCAAGGTGCCGCGGCCACCTACTGCTACCCAGATCGCCATCTCAATCGAGTTTGTTGGAGACATCTCTCCAGGATTAATGATGCCCACCTGCGGAACGAATAAAGCTCCAGCAATGGCGCATAGGATGGCAGATAGAACCCAAATAAAGAGTTTGTAACCTAAGGGGTTGTACCCACAAAACATCAAACGAGATTCTGCATCCCGTACCGCTGTAATCACCCTTCCCATTTTTGAGGTCACCAGGGCTCGGCAAAGAATAAAACTGCCCAACAGGACTAAGAAGGTAACAATGAAAAGTGTGACGCGAGTACTTGGCGCGCTTATGGAGTAACCCAATATCCGCTTAAAGTCCGTGAAACCATTGTTGCCACCAAAGCCCGTTTCATTCCTAAAGAAAAGAAGCATAGCGGCATATGTTAAGGCTTGGGTAATGATGGAGAAGTAAACCCCTTTAATTCTGGAGCGAAAAGCAAAGTATCCAAACACCCAAGAAATCGCTCCAGGAACCAGAATCAACATCAAAAGCATCCACCAGAAATGATCGCTCCCTTTCCAAAACCAAGGTAACTCTTTCCAGTCTAAGAAAACCATGAAGTCAGGTAATTCGCTTTTGTATACACCTTCAGTTCCTATCTGGCGCATGAGATACATGCCCATGATGTAACCGCCAATAGCAAAGAACAATCCATGCCCCAAACTCAATATTCCGCAATAACCCCAAACCAAATCAAGCGCTAAGGCCGCAATTGCAAAGCACATAATCTTGCCAATTAAACTAAGCGCATAAGCAGACATGAAGAACATACTAGTCTCGGGAACCAGCAAAGAAAATATTGGCACACCAATTAATACGCACAGTGTCAATGCTGCTAAGGCAATATAGGCACGCTTGCTGAGTATGGATTCACGCTCAGGAATTGCCAAACTAAAGCTAGATGAAGGAGCAAGCTTTCTAATATCCATATTAATCAACGCTCCTGCCTTTCAGTGCGAAGAGGCCTTGAGGACGTCTTTGGATAAAAATAATAATGAACACTAAGATAGCAATCTTGGCCAATACGGCGCCAATAAATGGCTCTAATAATTTACTGGTGATACCAAGTCCAAATGCACCATAAATAGTGCCTGCAAGCTGACCTACTCCACCGAGTACCACCACCATGAAGGAATCAACAATATAGCTTTGACCAAGATCGGGACCTACGTTACCAATCTGTGAGAGGGCTACACCACCAAGACCGGCAATGCCTGCGCCAAATGCAAAGGCATACATATCCACGCGCACTGTTTTGACACCCACGCATGCAGCCATAGTCCGGTTTTGAGTAACCGCCCTGACGAAAAGCCCTAGACGAGTTTTGTTTAATACTAGCCAAGTCACGATTACTACCGCAATCGCAAAAGCAAAAATAATGATCCGGTTATAGGGCACAACCAAGTTAGGTAGTACCTGCATGGCACCAGACATCCATGTTGGATTAGCCACTTCTACGTTTTGCGCACCAAATATTGTTCTAGTCATCTGAATCATCAAAAGACTGACGCCAAAAGTTGCCAATAAAGTCTCTAGTGGACGACCATATAAAAATTTAATGACCGTTCTTTCAATCAAGATGCCCACCAATGCTGCGGCTAAAAATGCTACTGGTAAAGCAAATAACAAATACCAATCTAAATAGCCAGGCGCATATTGCCTGAAGAATCCCTGAACAACATAGGTTGCATAAGCTCCTACCATGAGGAACTCGCCATGCGCCATATTGATAACACCAATCAAGCCATAAGTAATTGCCAAGCCTAGTGCGCAGAGCAAGAGAATGCTGCCGTAACTAAAACCAGCAATCACATTACCCAAAATTTCGCCACTGAACTCAGATTTCTTAATTTTAGCTAGCGCCTTTTCAGCTGCCTCTTGTACTGGCCCACCTTCTTTGGCAAGAGGAGCCAGTAAAGCTGCAACCTGTGGATCGCCACTATCGCCTAGGAGTTCTATCGCCTTTAGTTTTGATTCTTGATTATCAGATTGCAAAGCGAGAAGCGCCCAGAGCCTCTCTATTTTTGGCTTTAGAGCGGAATCCTTTTCAGTAACTAATAAGCTTTCAACTAATGGGAAGGTATCTGGCTCAGGATCTTTAATTAAAGCGTCTACGGCCTTAGTGCGAATCTGTGGATCTGCTGAAGCTAGCTGCAAACCTAATAAAGCATTATCAACTTTACCGCGCAATTGATTGTTGAGTACAACCTCTTGCAGCTCATCGGACTTCACTGGCATGTTTTGTGCGGTTAACGGATCTATATATTGATCACCCTTTTGAATTACAACACCTTGGGGTGACAAGAAGAGGCTTTCTGCACTGAGAGCCTGAAGAACTTCCAAGGCCTCGGGACCACCCTCTTTAGATAAATTTTGGACTACCTTAACCTTGGCATCAAAATTATCGCTAAAAAGAGGTTTTAAATCTGGAGCATTAATTTTTGCAAAAGTAATCCCACTTGCCAATGAACAAACGACAAAAAGAATTAGTTTTGAAAAGACCGGGAATTTCATATGGTTTATGAAAACCCTCCCCCAATTGAGGGAGGGTATTTCTATTGAAAATTACTGTACTGAATCAGGCTTGCCTGCATTACCGTCGATATACTGGCTCCATGGTTTAGCTGGAATAGCTGTTGGAGTTTTGTAGATCACGTTGAATTGTCCGTCTGCCTTGATTTCACCAATCATGACCGGCTTAGACAAATGGTGATTAGCACCCATCACCTCAAGATAACCACTTGGAGTGTTAAGTTTTTGACCAATCATTGCCTTACGAACAGCATCAACATCGGTTGTGCCCGCTTTCTCAACAGCCGCTTTCCACATCAAGATACCGGTACGGCTAGCTTCCATTGGGTCATCTGTCAAAGGCTTGCTAGCCCCTGGCAACTTTTTCTCTACAGAGTAAGCAGCCCACTGTTTTTTCCACTCGTCATTGACTGGGTTCTTAACTGACATGAAGTAATTCCATGCAGCCAATTGACCTACCAACGGCTTGGTATCAACGCCACGCAATTCCTCTTCACCAACAGAGAATGCCACTACTGGAACATCTTTCGCTTTCAAGCCTGCATTACCCAATTCTTTATAGAAAGGAACGTTTGAGTCGCCGTTAATAGTAGAAACAACTGCTGTCTTGCCGCCTTGAGAGAACTTCTTGATATTGGCAACAATAGTTTGATAGTCTGAGTGGCCAAATGGTGTGTATGTTTCTTGAATATCATCATCTTTAACACCTTTAGATTTCAAGAATGCACGCAAGATCTTATTGGTTGTGCGTGGATATACATAGTCAGTACCCAAAAGCACCCAACGCTTAGCCCCGCCACCTTCTTTACTCATCAAGTACTCAACCGCTGGAATAGCCTGTTGATTTGGCGCTGCGCCAGTGTAGAAAACGTTACGAGACATTTCTTCGCCTTCGTACTGCACGGGGTAAAAGAGTAAGCCATTGAGCTCTTCAAAAACTGGCAGTACAGATTTACGTGATACGGAAGTCCAGCAGCCAAAAACAACCGAAACCTTATCTTTAGTTAAAAGCTGTCGAGCCTTTTCAGCAAATAATGGCCAATTGGAAGCTGGATCAACTACTACTGGCTCTAATTTACGACCCAATACGCCGCCGCTTTTATTAATCTGGTCAATCACCATCAAATCCATATCTTTAAGTGATGTTTCGGAGATTGCCATTGTTCCGGATAGTGAATGCAAAATACCAACCTTAATTGGCTCCTTGCTTTGAGCCATCGCCAAATGACTTAAACCTGTAAAACTCAAAGCCGCAGCCAAAGCTGACAACTTCAAAATTGATCTACGCTTCATGTCTCACCTCTTGAGTAAATTAATCAGTTGGGCACATACAACCACTGCCTGCATTGATTAGAGGGTGTTTCATGTTGGTGCAAATTCAAATAATCACCAAAACAGAGCGTCTGCACCAAAACAAAGCGTCATCAAATTAAGAATTGCACTAAGAATAGGAATTTATACCGTTACAAAGGGGATGCCCTATTTTCCACTTTGTTACTTGTGCTGGAACCATGGGAACTTGAACTAGGACAACTTTTTGTCGTTTAACCCGACAAACCTACTGTCTAGAAAAGTGACACCCCTATGTATCGCAATTAAATCTCTTTAAGCCCGTTGGTCGCGAGTTCGAATCTCGCCCGACCCACCAGTTATACAAAAGCCTCTGGAGAAATCTAGGGGCTTTTTCTTTTAACAATCGGTTAATTGGCATTACCCCCTTTCAATTGAAACCTTAATTAGCATCTTGTTTTAATATCATGCTATAATGCAATCATGCTGCATGAATATAGGAGAACGCCATGGGCGCAGTGATAGATCATCAAGTTATTAAATCCATTGGATCCAGTGGGCAGATCTCGCTTGGCAAAGAGCATGCGGGACGTCAGGTATTAGTGGAAACGCCTGAACCTGGCGTTTGGGTTATTCGTACCGCCACAGTTATTCCCGACAATGAGCGTTGGGTACATACGCCCGCCATTAAAAAGGACTTATCAGCAGCCTTGGTCTGGGCACAAAAAACGCCAGCCAAAGCAACTGACCTTTCTAAACTAAAAATGGCTAAAACTCATGGCGCAAAACGCAAAGCCTGAGCCTTTAGTTGAGCTTGATCTGAATAGCCCCATCTTCCAATCTACCTGGGAGAGTTTGGAGCCATCCGAACAAGAGAAAGCCTTAGCCACTTTTGAGAAAATCACGCAATTGACCTGGAACCAGGTTTACCGCGATAAGGGATTGAAGTGGGAAAAGATTCATAGCATTCCCACACCAAAAGGCATTGATGCACTCTACTCATTTCGAGTTAGCAAATCAATCCGGGGAATTGGCTTCAGAGAAGATCATTTCCTAAGGGTTTTATTAATTGAACCAGATCATGATGCTGCTTATGGAAAAAAATAATCCCATAGAAAAGCCTTTTGCGGTAACTCCATGCAAAGATATACGTAATTCATCAGATCCTGATATTGCTGGATCCTACTACGCCATGCAACGTGCTGGACAAGCTGCAATAGACTTGGCAATTCAAACCAATACTGCAATCGTAACTATCATTGATGGCAAGATAGTGCGGATCCCTGCCGCAGAACTCATTAAGCTGCGCCAACTTACGGCCTAAACACCGATGGTCGCGAGTTCGAATCTCGCTCGACCCACCAGCAAAAGAAGTGATTCACGTGAGCTGTAATGAGTGGGCATAGAAGACCTTAGGGAGTAGTTAGAATGCCTAGATTGAATTCAAAGTGGAGGCAATCTTGGCGTTGAGCCAAACTTCTGGGACCTTCCATTTTTCATGCCATTTAGCAATTTCATTTGCCTCCATTGGTCTTGAAATCGCATATCCCTGACCATGCAAACATCCCAGCTCGATTAGCCTAGTGCCAATTTCTACCGTTTCAATTCCTTCTGCAATGACATGGCGGTCAAATATTTTCGCAAGCTCAATAATGGCTCTCACAATGTCCACATTTTTTTCTGCGAGACCATCATTTAATACAAAACCTTGATCAATTTTAATAGTGTCAAATGGCAACTTCCTTAAGTAGGTCAAGGAGGAGTATCCGGTGCCAAAATCATCTATTGAGAAGGAGAAACCTAAGGCATGAAGCTCTTCCATTATGTAAATAGCTTTGGCAGTATCCAAAAGAGCATCCGTCTCAAGCAATTCAAATTCTATATTTCGTGGATTTAGATTAGGAAATTGCGCCATCTGGATCTTTATAAAATCAAAAAAGGTATCTTGCAATTGATTAATGTAAACATTAATACTTACAACTGGTACCAATCCCTCTTTAGCCCAGGCAACACTCTGAGCAAATGCCATTTTGATAACATTTTCTGTAAATTCAATTTTAAGTTTGGTATCGATTAATCCGGGAAGAAAGTCGACAGGCGTCAATACACCTTTTGATGGATGATTCCATCTGACCAAAGCCTCTACCCCAGTCATTTCACCCGATTTAAGATTAACCTTCGGTTGGTATTTCATAAAAAACTCATTACGAGCGATTCCACTGGAAATATCATCCAAGGAGGCTAGTCTTTGCTTGGTTTCGAGATCTCTCGCAGGGTCGAAAACTTTGTATCGATGCTTTCCACTTTGCTTGGCAGCAATCATTGCCTGATCAGCCTGACGAACCAGTACTTCTATATTTTGGACATCGCCACAAGCGAAAAATCTCACTCCTATACTGCCAGTAATTTGTAGGCTCTGATTTTCAATTTCGTATGGTGCCGATAGATTTCGCATCAATCGCTCCATGAGAACCTCAAATTCCACACTATTTTCCATGCCAGATAAATATCCCACAAACTCATCGCTTCCAACACGCGCAAGAGAGTCAGCCTCCCTCATTGATGCGCTTAATCTACGAGCCACCTCAATCATTAACCTATCTCCAACAGCCAAGCTGAATTTTTCATTGATATGCGAAAAGTCATCCAGGTCAATATAAATAATCGCCAGCCCTGTATTTAACTGAGCACAACTTAATATTTTTGCTTTGAGACGCTCCATAAAGAGCAGGCGGTTTGGAAGGCCTGTTAATGGGTCATAGTGAACAATTTTGAGTAGTTGATCTTCAGAAGCCTTCAATGCAGTAATGTCTGAGAAAATTCCTGCAAAGCGTGAGCCATCTGTTGTTTGAATCTTACCTATAGTTAAAAGGCTAGCTACTGTACTGCCATCTTTTCTTCTAGCCCAAACCTCTCCCTGAAAATGGTTTTTTTCAAGGACTTCATCCTCAATATGACGGATCACTTCAGGTCCTTGCTTGCTGGAATGAAACATCAGAGGATTTTTACCGATCACCTCTTCAGGTTGGTAGCCCATGATGATAGTGAACGCTGGATTTACTTCAGTAATGGTCCCATGTTCATCAGTTAAAACGACTGCCTGATGAGACTGCTGATAAATCTCATTAATAACTTTAAGACGATTAGTTAAGTTCCACTCAACCGTAATATCTCTCGCAATTTTTGTGGCCCCCATAACCACCCCACGCGAGTTAAATATAGGTGAAATTGTTACCGAAAGATGAATGATGTGACCATCTTTATGGATTCGTTCAGTTTGAAAGGTATCAACCTTCTTCCCTGAGGAAATTTTCTCCAATATCAAGGCCTCTTCTAGCTCTCGATTAGGTGGGAATAGGCGAAGCATGCTCGTGCCAATCATCTCTTGAGCGGAATATCCAAAAATATTCTCGGCACCTTTGTTCCAGCTCGAAATAATGCCGTTTAGGTCTTTGGTAATGATGGCATCTGTAGAATTTTCAACAGCGCTTTTAACTAATTTCAGCGTCTCTAAGAGCTCAAACTCTTTGCTAACATCCTGAGCAATCTTAACAATTCCAAAAATCACCCCTTGAGGATTTCGAATTGGTGAAAGAGAGGCTGAAATATGTATGATGTGCCCATCTTTATGAATTCGCCTTGCCTGAAAGTGATCAATAGATTTGCCACTCGCAATTGTTTTCAAGAAAACTTCTTCCTCATAAAGCAGATCTTCCGGAATTAAGCGAAGCATGCTCTCACCTACCATCTCTTGGGCGGAGTAACCAAATATTTTTTCAGCGCCTTTATTCCAGCTTCTGATGACGCCCTTTAAATCTTTGGTAATGATGGCATCGGATGAGTTATCAACGATATTTTTGAGGAAATCATCAGACTCATATAGATCCTCATCGGCAGACTCTTTAACTTTAGCCGAATAAACCTGCGCTATCTTTTCTTGACTCATACGCCCTCCAAATGTGTTTACATCCCACGATTCAATTCTAGCTTTCGAGGGTTGTAAAACCATATTCAGACCAATAAATAGAGATTAATTTGATATAAATCAAAATTTATTTTTCTAGATTGTAGGCAAGTGGAGATTTGAAAATAGCAGTAAGGAGCTGATTGAAGAAGCCTCAGAAGTCGAAGACTTTGTACGCCTAGCAGTAGAAGCGATCTAATTAACAGAGAAGACAGTTCAAATCACTAGTAATGAAGAGCTTATAGGGGTCGCGAAGAAATCCTCTATAGCGGCAAGCAATGTACATCGCCTTGCCCTTGAATTACGTACAGTCAAGCTAGCAAAATTGAAGGTTGACTACTAATCTGAATTGCCAGGCAATTGATAGCCTTTTTGACGGATTAAATTGACGCAGGCATCAACAGCTCCGCTATCGTACTGAATATTTCGACCTCGCTCAATTTCAGCTAAAGCAGCATCGATACCAAGAGCTGAGCGATATGGTCTTGCCGCGGCCATTGATAGAACCACGTCAGCAATTGCCAAAATTCTCGCTTGCATACTGATTTCATCAGCCTTCAGGTGATTTGGGTATCCACTTCCATCAAGACGCTCATGATGCTCTAATACCGTTCTTGATACATCCCAAGGAAAGCTGATGTTTTTAAGCAAGTCAAATCCCGCTTGCACATGATTTTGAATCAGACCATATTCCTCGGAAGATATTCTTCCAGGTTTAGTCAGAATGGATACGGGGACAACAATTTTGCCAATATCGTGCAAATAGCCTCCAAGCAATAATTCTTCCTGAAAGTCTTCATTAAAACCCATCTCAGCGGCAATATCCTTGGCAAACTCACCTACATGGTTCTCATGGCCCGCAGTGTATGGATCACGTAGTGCAATGAGTTTTCTGGCTATTCCTACAGTCTCTTGCAAAGATGGTGATAGCTTTTCATTTAATGAATCGCCCATAATTCTCTCCTCTGATAACTTTTCAGCACAAATAAATCCACCGACTCGGAATTAAAAGTATTCATACCGATTTCGACCACTCTGCTTTGCCTTATACATTGCAGAATCTGCCTTTTTAATCAAATCATCACTTAAGTTTTGTGAGCCATCTGGGTCTGTGGCGACGCCTATACTGACGGTAACATGCACTACGATTCCATCATCAACTTCAATCTCTTGAGCACTAACTGTCTCAAGTATTTCTTGAGCGTAATGCATGGCACCTTGTTCATCCGTATCCGGCAGCACAAATATGAACTCTTCTCCGCCATAACGACAAAAGAAGTCCATAGGGCGCTTCCTAATTCTCAATATTGAGCGTGCGACAACTCTTAATACCTTATCGCCACATTCGTGACCATGTAGATCATTGAAGACCTTAAACTTATCGATATCAATAAAAAGCACACTCAGTGGCTTATGAGATCTTCTGCAATCACCCTGTATTTTTGGGTACATTTCATCAAAATAGCGGCGATTAGGTAAATGCGTTAATGCATCATGAATGGCCAGATGATTTTCAGCCTCAATTTTGGCAATAGATTTAAGTAACTGATATGCAAAATAACCCACCAACAGGCAGCTAAAAAAGACTAGCAAAAGAAACTTAAGGGCTGAGCTAAAAGTTTGAGCCCAGACTTTTCTCGTCGTCGCCTCTCCAATCATGTAAGCACCAAACTTAGAATTTTCAGAGTTAGCAACAATCCGACCGAAACCAAAAGCCTCGTTGGCTGGTAGCAATATAGCCATGCCAGAGGCATCTTTCGACTTAATCTCCGCAATTGAGGCTTCAGCGATCCCACGCTCTTGATCTCCAAGAGAAAATATTAGCTTTCCATTGGCAAGGTATAGGCCCATCGTCTCATAGCCATCACTTAAAGTCGTGACTAGATCGTCTTTAAATTTTTTCGAATTTACCTGAATCGTCAAGAGCCCAATAAATTCGCCCCTGTCATTGACGATGGAACCAGCCAAATGAAAAACTTTTCTCCCATTAGACTTTGCGGTTACCTCCGGGCTAATGACTATCGCTTCTTTTTCCTGCTCCTTTAGTGCCTGAAAGTAGTAACGATCAGCCACGTTTATTTTTCTCTTTAGAGGACCATCGGTTTGAGCTAAGACATTACCATCGGCATCTACACATAAAAGATTGCCATACACATTAAACCAACTGCTAATTTGAAATTTAGCCACTGACCTTTTAAGTGACAACTCAATCTCTTGATTGCTAAGCTTAATCTGACCTTTTGGACCTTTTAAGTCAAGCTTCGTAATGTCCAAGAGCTTTGATCCATCGGTGAGCGCATCCTCTACGAGGGTGTTAGCCATCCGCACATTATGAGAAATCTCTAATGATTCAGCCCTGAAATTATCCTGCCAAATCGTATAAATCTGATAGGCGGTTGCGCTAAGAATGCCAAAAATTGCAAAACAAAAACCTAGTTTTATTTTGAATTTAATATGTTGATACCGGGAACTAAGCATTGTTCACTTATTGCTATTGAATACTTGAAATTAAATTATTTTTTGGGCGACATTAACCTAAGATTAAAACTGGCAGCTTGCTATGCAAGATTACTTCTTGAGCTTCGCTTCTCAGAAAAATTCCACGTAACCCTGTTCGCTTATGAGATGCCATCACAATGACATCGGCTTTTGCCTTTTTGGCGGCCTCTAGAATTCCATCGGAAATATTGGGATGGTAGATATGCAATTCCTGGACATTTACATCAGAACCGATAACTGCCCTAGCCTTTGCTAACACTCGCTTGGCGAACTCCGCGCTCACCTTTTTGTATTCTTTTGCTGACAACGCTAAAGCTGATTGAACCTCGGATGATGAGTAAGGAATAACTGGGTCTGAAATATAAGCTAGGCTAATCTTTGCATCGTCCAATTTAGCTAATTTGATAGCCATATTTAACTCTTTTTTAGTAATGCTTTCTCCACTTACGGGAACTAATAGATTTTTAAACATGATGAACGCCTTTCTGCATAAGTCTGTTCTGGTATCTCTATTAAATATTGCTCCTGAATACCCAAATTTTCAATAGGGCTATCGAGCAAATGGCACAGCCACCCGAGAACCAAAATGCGTAACTCGGCCCTATTGATTCATATATTTCCCCAAACACTAAGGAGGCGGGCAACACCATTACTCCAGTGATTAAATTAAACCAGCCGAATGCAGCGCCTGTCCGCCCCATCGGTGCCAAATCAGCAACCATTGCCTTTTCAACGCCCTCTGTCGCAGCCTTAAACAACCCATAGAGAACAAAAAGGCTATATAAAGCATAAATTGGCAGACCTGGTATTCCCATTCCTAGATAAAAGATGACAAATCCAACCCAGGCAACAAGGATGAATTGCTTGCGTCCATACTGATCTGATATTGCCGATAGGGGCGCCCCAAACAAGGTGGTTATTAATGAAACTGCTGCCCACAACAGAGGAATTTGAGCTTGCGGGACACCTAACTCACGCGCCCTGAGTAGCAAAAACATATCCGATGAATTTCCGAGGGCAAAAAGTCCAGCTGCAAACAGGTAGCGCTTCAATTCTGGCGACATACCGTCAAAGCTCCATTGAAAACCTGGCTCTTGTATTTTAATTACCTGCTTAGGTTCTTTAAGCGAAATCGCTAATGCTAAGGTAATGGCTGCTGGAATGATTGCCCAAAAAAATATGTCCCTAAGAGGCACATGCAATGCCAGCAGTAATGCAGCCATTAACGGCCCAATAACCGCTCCAGCGTTATCCATTGAGCGATGAAACCCAAACACTAGCCCCCTCTTATTTCTCGGCACACTTTCAGCCAATAGGGCATCCCGGGGGGATGTGCGAAGTCCCTTGCCAACACGATCCGAGAAGCGAATTAATAGCAGCCAACCCCATGAATTTACAAATGCAATCAGGGGTCTAGCTAAGCCAGCCATCAAATACCCGATCACAATCCATGGCTTACTTCTTTTTGTTCGATCAACCACCACTCCAGAAACAAGTTTTAGCAAGCTTGATGTAGATTCTGCAATGCCCTCAATGAGACCCAGCACCTTAGGGCCGGCCATTAGCACTGAGGTTAGATATAGGGGTAGCAATGGGTAAAGCATTTCGCTGGCAGAATCATTCACAAGGCTTATCAGCCCTATAAGCCAAACTGTTCTGGGCAAGCCCCTGAGTCCCGCTATGAAGCTAAGCATATCTTCTATCCAGTTACAACAAAATCAATAAACCCTCGTTCAACATGGGTGTAAATTAACTTCACCCTTACAAGGTGACCGACAGTAAGATCCTTTGGACTATGTACCAGCTTTCCTTCTACAGGCGGATTAAAGATCCGAACCCAGGTGTCTTTTTCATTAGCACCAGAAACGATGCCATCAAAATATTGCCCTATACGCGAACTTAGTAAAAGTGCAGCCTCCGATTTTCTTACCTGACGTTCTACGCGCTTACTAATATCCTCTTGAATGGTGCAATGCAAAGCAAGGGCCTTTAATTCCTCCGTGGAATATGGGGGTTTTTGACCAAACAAAACCGATTTGATGAGGCGCAAAGTAATCAAATCAGGGTACCGTCTATTGGGGGCTGTTGAGTGCATGTAATCCGATACCGCTAAACCAAAGTGTCCTACCGCATGACCTTTGGGCCTTTCAACAATGTACTCACCGGAGCCCATTAACTTAACAATCACCAGCGAGAGATCTGGAAACCTCACTGGGTCAGAACGATGCTCTTTTGCCAAAAATACTTCTAAGGCTTGAGAGTCAGGCTCCTTGGGTAGCTTATATCCACGATCGGCTGCAACCTGGACTATACGTAACCAACGCTCCGGCGAGCGAACCACTCTTCTCATAGAAAAAATTCCCGCCTCAGCCAGAAATCTTGATGTGCATCCATTAGTAGCAATCATGAATTCTTCAATCAACTGCCTGGCACGGTTGTGCGCTTGTTGCGAAATTTCAGCAATCTCATCATTTACAAAACTTGCTCTAGGCTGAAAAATATCGAACTCAAGCGATCCTTTCTCATGCCTAAGGACTCTGAGCTTTTGGGCTAGCTCATCCTGGGCCCTTAATTGACTTTCTAAACCACTGATGCGTTTTACGCCATCAGGTATTGGACCTTTGTCCTCAAGCCAAGCAGAGACCGCATCATATGAAAGCTGAGATTGGTTTCTGACTTTCGCCATATAAATGGAAGAACTCAGCATTTCCGCGTGCTTAGAAAAATGCATTTCACAGACCATTGCGAGGCGGTCTTCATTAGGATTGAGCGAAGTTAAATCATTGGATAGCTTCGTAGGCAGCATTGGGAAAATGCGCGCAGAGGTATACACAGAGCGTGTATTAATAAAGGCATGATCATCTACAGGGCTATCGATCTTCACAAGTGCATCAACATCTGCAATTGCTACGTATAGCTTTATCCCGCCATCAGGCATCGGCTCTGTGACTGTAATTTGATCGAGGTCACGGGAATCGTCATTATCGATTGAACACCACAAGAGATCACTTAGGTCACGATACAAAGTATCTGTATCGCGCGCGGGGCCGGTGAATTCCTTAAGTTGTTCAACAACCTTCGACGAAAAATCGGGCTCCAAGCCGCGAATAATCATTACGCCAACAGCAATGCGATCTAACTCTTCTCTTTGATTTTGGGTATGTTGATTTTTCAGACTTATTTTCATTATTAGGCTAATTTGTCATGGCCGCTATGACTTCTAATCCAATTAATCATAACCTCAATCCAACGCAAGAGAAATTGCTTGCTACCTTCTCCGATATTGCCTGCCTCATCGAAAAAGCCATCCTTCATTTGCAAAAACATTTCAGGCTGACATAGAGTTGGCATATTCAGAGTGGCAAGGACACCACGCAAATGTTGTTGTGCTAATGCCGTACCTACAGGGCTTGGAGATATGCCAATGATGGCCGCAGGTTTTTTACCCCAGGAGTTACTGCCAAATGGACGTGAGCCATGATCTAGGGCGTTTTTTAAAACCCCTGGAATAGATCGGTTGTACTCTGGGGTGACAAATAACACACCATCAGTATTTTCAATCTCAGACTTCATTCGCAATACCGCATTAGCCTGATGTTCGTCATCATCCTGGTTATACAAAGGCAAATCGCCTATTTCCACAAAATGAAAGCCAACTGTAGTGGGCGCTAATCGGACAATAGCATTTGTAAGGTGACGATTAAAAGATTCTTTGCGCAAACTTCCCACAATGACGGCTATCTGTAAGGCATCCATAATTAAGCTCCTAACTTTATGATGAAAATGGGCTAATCTCTCCAGGCTTTCTTAACATCTTATTGACCTCATCAAGATGCATTTCCTCCTGAACAATCAGCTCTCTTGCATACTCTTCAAGCAATACCGACTGAACTCCACTGGTTTCTGGATGAGTACGGGTAGCAATCTTTAATAGGTCATAGTAAGCAGCCAGAGCGATCGTTTCATGCTCAAGACTTTCACGCAATATATCGCCAATATCATGCTTTTCTGTCTCGAGTAAGGGTCCAATCTTTAAAGATGGGTGACCGCCAAGCAAGGTAACCAGCTCACCTGCCCTATGGGCATGGCCCAGACTCTCGGTTGCATTTCCCTTTAACCAATCAACAATGGGAATTCGGTTGTAGCCATACACCATTAGCGAGTAGTGGGTGTATTTAACAACCCCAGCTAACTCTAGCTCCATAATTCTATTGAGCGACTCGACAGCAATTTGATTATTCATATCGTTCATACTGACCTCCTTAGATCATGTTAGTAAAACTACATACATCACTACTTCTCTATTCATTCTTGGTTAGTTTTTCAGGCACCACCCACCGATCAAAATCAGATTCCGTTACCAGCCCACTAGTTATTGCAGCTTCTCTTAAGTTCATATTTTTCTCATGAGCCAATTTTGTGATGGCTGCCGTTTTCTCGTAACCAATATGGGGGCTTAAAGCGGTAGCCGACATCAAAGAGGCATTCATTAATTCCGTTATTCGAGCGCGATTTGGCTCGATGCCTTTAACGCAATGCTGATTAAAGGAACTCATACCATCGGCAAGAATGCGAATACTTTGAAGAAAATTATGCAAAATTAATGGCCTAAATACATTGAGCTCAAAATTGCCTGATGCAGCGCCCATGCCGATAGTCACATCATTTCCCATTACCTGATAACAAATCATGGCAAGCGCTTCACATTGAGTGGGATTCACTTTTCCCGGCATGATTGAGCTTCCAGGCTCATTCTCAGGAATGCTAATTTCACCCAATCCAGACCGGGGGCCAGAAGCCATCCACCGAATGTCAGTAGAAATCTTCATTAACGCGACTGCTAGCGTTTTAAGGGCCCCATGCATATTTACAAGTACTTCACTTCCCGCTATTGCAGCAAACTTATTGTCCGCTTCGGCAAAAGCAATGCATGTTGAGAGGGAAAGATTTTCAACTACCAATTTTGCAAATTGATGAGTTGAGTTAATGCCAGTTCCTACAGCTGTTCCACCTATTGCAAGCTCAGACAAACTCGGCAATGCTAGTTGTATTGCCCATCTAGCGATGCGCAGCTGAGAAAGGTACCCAGAAAACTCTTGGCCAAGAGTAAGGGGCACTGCATCTTGAAGGTGCGTTCTGCCAACTTTAGTGATACCTGAGAAATCCTGACTCTTTTTCTCAAAAGTGTCTATCAACTCATCCAGGATGGGCAGCAAAGACTGTTTTATTTGACATACCCCAGCTACATTAATCGCTGTTGGAATGACGTCATTGGATGATTGCCCTGCATTCACATCATCGTTTGGATGAAATTGACGCTTTTGCCCGCCCTCAGTCTCCGTTAAGCGTGTTGCTAGATTCGCTATGACCTCATTCATATTCATATTTGTTTGAGTCGCTGAGCCTGTTTGCCAAATTGAGAGCGGAAACTCCTTCCAATGCAATTTCATAATTACTTCTTCTACAGCCAGCAACAAAGGCTCCCCTTTGCGCATGGAAAATAAGCCAAGATGAATATTGGCCAAAATACAGGAGCGCTTGACCTCAGCTAAAGCCCAAAGAAATTCGAGAGGCATCTTCTCAGTTGAGATATCAAAATGCATAAGCGCTCTTTGAGTTTGAGAGCCCCATAAATTTGTATTGGATACCTCTATATCACCCATGGTGTCATGCTCTATTCGAGTTTCACTCATATTTTTATCCTATACCTTTCCATGCACATAGCAAGATACTTGCTGTTTATTTTTTATCGGCGTATAAATTAAACATAGAGAAGGAGTTAACATGAATAAGCCATTCGAATCCCTTAAAGATCTCTTTAAACAGTTGGGCGTGCCTGATAAATGCTCTGAAATTGAATCTTTCATTAAGTCTCATGCTCCATTAGATGAATCCATACTGTTAGCAGATGCTGCATGGTGGAGTCCTGTTCAAAAAGATTTTTTAAGGGATGAATTATTAAGAGATGCCGATTGGGCCGAAGCAATTGATTTGTTGAACAATCTACTGAGACAGCTGCCGACAAAGGGGTAGCTACTCATTCAAAATTCTTCTCAACAAACTCCCAGTTCACCAACCTCCAAAAGCTATGTAAGTAATGGGGGCGAGCATTTCTATAGTCAATGTAATAAGCGTGCTCCCACACATCACACGCGAGTAAGGGTTTAGATCCTGTAGCTAGGGGTGTACCTGCATTACTTGTAGACTCAATTTCTAGGGATCCATCTGCCTTTTTTACTAGCCAGGCCCATCCAGATCCAAAGGTTCCAACAGCCACCTTTGAAAAATCTTCTACGAATACCTCATATGAGCCCCACTTTGCATCGATAGCTTTAGCAAGTTTTCCAAATGGGATCTCGGGAGTGGAAGGCTCTAACCCCATCCAGTAAAACGTGTGATTCCATACTTGAGCAGCATTGTTAAAAATTGGGCCAGATGCATTCTTGATAATGTCTTCTAGGGTTGAGTTTTCAAAGCCAGTGCCCATGATTAAGGTATTGAGGTTATCAACATAGGCCTTGTGATGCTTGCCGTAATGGAACTCCACCGTTTCTTTTGAGATATAGGGCTCCAATGCATCTAATTCATAGGGCAATGCGGGTAATTTGTGTTCCATATTCAGTCTTTCTAATCATTCAAATTTATGAGATGTGTGAAATCCACTTATATGCTTATGAAAACCATCTTAGGAATGCTGCAGAACTTAACGCAAGAACGCCAAACAGGAACATAGGCCACCAAAATATCCTATCTACGGCCTTTGAAAACTGCGGGCCAAATAATACGTAGGTTGAGGCAAATGCAAATCCCAGGACCACACAGCCAATCTTTATCAAAAGCGCAGCAATCGCCACCCCATGAATGTCGGGAAGCTGATGAAAGTAGTGATAAGTAGTTAACCCAAATGCTCCGCCTGTAAAACCCTGTAGAGCCCAGGCAAATGACTGGACTACTGCTAACGTCCTCTTGGTTGGATTGAGTGCAAAAAATAAACCGTACGCACCTACCCCAACTATAAGAACAGCGAGCAAATTGTGAACGCTTTGAATAAGGGCGTAGAGTAAGTTTTGCATATCTTTATTTGGTAATAAATACAGTTGATGATTGCAATCCAGTGAGGCTGTGATCGGCACGGGCTTCCTTGACGATGATTATGTGTTTACCATGCGAGAGCGAAGGCAAATCAACGGCGCATGGACAGCCAGTTACCTCCCTATCAACTATAGGTTTTTGATCATCGACGTAGACATGTAGATGATTGCCCTGGGGACCCAATTTAACCCGATAGATTAATTTTGAGATTGCACTACCTTGCACTACGGCCCCATCCGAAGGGGTGATGATGCTTATGGATCCAGCATCAGCGGCATACGAAGTGCCAATTGAAAATCCAATAGCGAGCGCTACTACCGATCGAATGATTGTTTTCATCAACTTCTCCTTACTTTTAGATAGAAATTCAATAACACCAACTGGTGTATGAACCACAATAAAACGCAAGGAGTTATCTTTTTTGATACGTATCAAAATTAATCAAATATCTTTTGAATAATTTTTGCAATTTTTTGATACATATCAAGAAACAATTGGCGGCAAAAGAGATGATTACTTCATTCAATTTGAATTAGTAAGGGGTTTGCAATGCAAGTACATGTGAATAAAGGTTTTTTAGGTCGCAGACATGCAATTGATGGCTCTGATAGCGGGTTTTCACCGATCACCCCAGGCGACTACCTAGCAAAGTTCGACCCAAATGAAGGGCTTTCAATCCTCAAAAGTACTGGTGATGCCAGCTATCTCAAGTTAGCTCAGTTTGAGGAAAAAATTGCTATGGGTGTTTTAGTGGTTATCGCAATCTAGGGGGACGTATGCCAAAAAGTGAACAGCTCTATATCTTGGATTCAGGCCACACTTTTGTCTACTTTGAATACTGTCATTTCGGATTTTCAAGGCAGATCAGTAGATTTGACAAAATAAGCGGAGAAATTAAGCTAAATCTGAAATCACGAACCGGCTCAGTCAAGATTGATATTGATACCAAGTCGATCAGCACTGGGTCAGATCTTTTTAACACGCATATCCAAGGCATTGATTTTTTTAATGCCGCTCAATACCCAAAGGCCACTTTTGTGTCTGATAGGATCGAATTTGAGGGCTCAAAGGTTACCGCAGTGCATGGCGTATTGACCATAAAGGATATTTGCGAACACATCACTCTAGAGGTTATTCATTTTGAATATGGAAAACACCCCGTTGGTGGCCAAGAACACTTTGGCGCAAATGCCGTAGCGGTCGTCAAGAGATCAGACTTCAACATGGGTAAATTCGCACCACAAATTACTGATGAAGTTGTGATTAAGGTTGCAATTGAGGCGTCGATGGTTGAGTAGTAAAGAATTTGAACTTAGACAGAGAGATAACCAATGAAACGGATTGTCGATGTTTTTACGAGTGACTGGTCTCCAGAAATTATTGGAACTTATATCATCTCAATTGAGGGGATTATTAACCCCATTGACTTAAACCATGATCAGGTAGATCTCAGGGCATTTGAGCTTGAGGCGCTAAGGCTTGCTCAAGATGAGGGCCGAGGAGATGCCGACAATTTAATTGCAAAAGTTAGGGGGTAGATCTTGAAGACCACTTACTACTCATTTACATTATTTCTACATAAGTCAGAAACGGCTGATTTACTCAACACCCTATTAAGATAGATTCTTGCATCACAAATATTTACTATAGGAGGCTATATGCTTACCAAGCTTGATAAAGTTGTTTATACCGCCCATGCCCATACCACCGGAGGTAGAGAGGGACATTCACGCACCGATGATGGCCATGTAGACGTCATACTCACCCCGCCAAAGGAAATGGGGGGCTCTGGAACCGGTACAAATCCAGAGCAATTATTTGCAGCTGGATACTCGGCCTGCTTTTTAGGTGCCATGCGGTATGTTGCAGGCCCAATGAAGATAGAGGTCCCTGCTGATACCTATATCGATGCAAGTGTTGATATTGGCCCAACACCGTTAGGTTTTGGAATCGCCGTTAAATTGAGCATTTCGTTACCGGGCATTGAAAAGAGTGTGGCGCAGAATCTAATAGATGAGGCACACAAAGTATGCCCCTATTCAAATGCAACAAGAGGCAACATTCCAGTTGAACTTGTTTTAATTTGAACTTAGAAGGAGAAATAATATGATTCTTTCATGCCCTCATTGCCAAAAAGGCAATCGCGTTCCTATTGAAAAAATTGCTAATCAACCCACTTGTGGAGCCTGCAAAAAAGAACTGTTATCACTCCCCATCAATCCTGATGAAGCCAACTTTAAAGAGTTGATTGAGAACTCTAGCCTGCCTATCGTTGTCGATTTTTGGGCTCCATGGTGCGGACCTTGCAAAATGTTTGCGCCAACATTTGAGGCAAGCGCTGCTGCTCGTTCTAACAAAATAGTTCACGTAAAGATTGATACCGAGAAATACCCGGCAATTGGTGCAAAATTCAATATTCGATCAATCCCTACTCTGGTTCTATTTAAGGGTGGTAAGGAGCTTAATCGAGTCAGCGGAGCACTGCAAACAGCGCAATTAAATCAATTTATCGATCAGGCAATTGGATGAGTCAGGTACTCATTTATCAATGCTCTCATGCCTGATTCGCCTCAAATTATTGAATATATTGGTTTTTTAGCTGCGGCAATTACTGGAATCGCATTGATTCCACAGGCGCTTCAGATTTGGAAGAGCGGCAACTTCTTGTGCATCTCTGTCTTTGTTTATTCCCTCTTCGCAGCAGGTGCTGCAACTTGGCTTTTGTATGGGATATTGATATACAAGTGGCCACTTATATTATCAAACAGCATGAGTCTGATATTAGCTGGCAGTATCTTAATTTTAAAAATAAGATCGCTCACCAAATCTTAAGATCTCAATTGCTAGTCCATTGTTGACATATCGCCAGTTAATTTAGCCCCATCTCGAACATTCAAAACTAAAAGAATCATTAACAGTGCCGTCACAATCAACTCAAGCACCTCAACGCCATAAAAAACTGCATTTCTAACATAGTCAGCGGTCTGACTTGCTAATGCATAAACGCTTGGAAACAACAAAAAGATGCTAACTAGAATTATCGCCAGCATTCGCTTCTTCTTAGCCTCAACAATATTTCCTTTACGCTCATTCCCAAGCACATAGCCCATTCCCCCGGCAACAAAAATCAACGGAATATATACCCACATTGCCTGCAAAATCGATTGCTGAACTGCAATAACATCATTTGGGGAATAGTAAAGTTCAGCCACAAGAGTGGCAGAAAAAAATATGAACAAGAAAAATGCTGCAAAGATTCCTGCGCTGGCATGTAATAAAGTTTTCATATTTTGATCAGAACATTTAGGGGTTTTGCTCATCCAGATCAAGGCTAGACAAATAGCCAACTTCCGCTAGGGCATGAATAATATCGTCATATTGAGGAGATTTTCGCTGTATTTGGACTCTTCCAGACTCCCAGTCAACATGGATACTGGTTATGCCCTCTAGATGACTCAATGCACTTTTGATAGTTTTTATACAGGATGCCGAGGAAATGCCCTGGACACTCAAATTTAGCTTTTCCATTTAACCCCCTAGTTTCAAATTTTTCAATACTTCTTGTCGCTTGAAAAAAGATACTTACATAGTGAAGCAATAGTTAGTAAGAGTGCTATCACCAATAGGATGCCGATGATGCTCATACCGCTCAGCATGAAACTATCCATCATCTGATTCATATCGACCTCCTTTGATCTTTATTTAGACTTTCCTCGCATGAGCAAGACTGGCTTGGTTGCTAAACGCACAATGGACTCAGCAACGCTTCCAAGTAAAAGGTGGCTAAAACCGCGTCTTCCATGGGTTCCAACCACAATTAAATCTGCCTTCCATTTATCGGCATCCGCAGCAATGGCCTCGGCAATTCTGGGATTTCTGGCACTTGTATTAATCAAGTGCTGGCCATATGAAACCCCAGATGACTTCAGGCTTTTTTTAGCTGCGTCCAGAATCATTTCACCTTCATGCTGCAAGGACTTCTGCATATCCTTGTAACTCATGTACTCTGCCTCCGGATAGATATTAAAGACATCCATTACGTATACAACGCGTAATGTAGAGCCACCCTCTTTAGCCAGCTTAATTGACTCCTTAAGCGCCAATTTGCTTGTGTCACTACTATCGACCGCCACTAGTATCTTTTTATACATACTTACCATCCTTATGAGAAAGACTAGATTAATAACCAATGTCTTAAATGTATATTGATGATTAGCTCTGGGATTGATATACATCAAAATATTCAAGATAAATTGTGGCATTTAGCATCCTATAAATATCAATGAGGGTTTCACCCAAAAAGCTACATTGCCACTTTTAATTAGCCGCAAAAAATTGATACGAATCAAAAATTAAATTAATAGACTATTTATAAAGAGGATGTGGACAGCGATGTGTAGTTCGATTTATGGGAGAGGGAATAAATCGAAATCTTTTGCTAGCGCGGCAAAACATCTAGTCCTCGCCCTCTGAGATGGGCGTAGTTCAATGGTAGAACGGAAGCCTCAAAAGAGATGCCACAAGGGTTCAATTCCCTTCGCCCATCAATTATGCAATTTGCCTATTTAGCAATGAAATTATGGAGAATGAAGATGATTAATATGAAGAGTCTCATCGATGTATATGATTGGTTAACCAAGCAGCCTGGTGAAGATCCAAAAAAACATGCTGATAATTTAGAAAAGCTTATTTTTGAGGACTTAGTTTTTCGAGAGAAGATCTTACAAAGCTATGTTCGACATCTAGATATTGCAAACTAATAAAACATTAATACAAGGAAGCCATAGTTGAGCTAATGTGCAATTTATGGCTTTCTCTTCTCTTTGAATGGTGGGAATGAATGAGATCCAATTTTAGAGAGCTCATGCCTCTCTCTTAATGTAATTGAATTAAGCATCTCAAAGATAGGCGCCCTAGAGATGAACCTAATCTCCCGATTTTTAGCTTTAATAACATTGATTTTCTCTAAATGAGATAAAGATCTGCTGAGGGTTTCCACTGTTAACCCTAGGTAATTTGCCAGATCAGGTCGTGACATAGGCAATACAAAGCTATCACGGTCAAACCCAACCGTACTCAGTCGGTTGGAATAATTAATCAGAAAATCAGCAACCCGCTCAAGTGAGTTCAGGTTCATGAGGTCGTAATTGTGCGCATATGAAACGTTTAATAATTCACTCAATGAGGATGCTAGCTCCCCCATAAATTCAGGATAGCTTTGAATCATGGCCTTGGGGTCTGCTATAGGAATAGAGCAGACCTCTACAGAGCTAAGACATACAACATCTAACTGGTAATTCCCGCTGCTCAGACCATCTAAGCCTAGAACTTCGCCGGGCACAGAAAAATGGGTCACCTGCGATACGCCATCACGAAATACTAATTCGCTTTTAACGGAACCAAATCTCAAAGAATAGACGCCATGAAATGCGTCCTCTCTTCTATAGAGATATTGGCCTTCATGAAGAGATTTTCGCGATATATACGATGATGAAAGCGTGTTTACTTCTTTAGTTGAAATTTCATTGATAACGCATCTACTGCGTTGAGCACATTTTGAGCACGGCGCATGAGAGTCCGAAGGAATTACAGTGCCACCCTTAATATCCATAATATCTACCGCTTATCAAATGCAAAAGTACATACTTCTTTTATAGATCTTGATTGGCTAATTGGCAATTAGAAAATGCTCCTATTGGCTCAAAGCCCTAAAAGGCTACTTTTTTAATCCGAAATACTAGCAATTTGGTTAAATTTCTGACAGACTGATTGCAAATGAGTTGCAAGCTATCGCCATTAGCACCACGTCTGATTCTTTTTGCTGGTCATGCGGGTACCGGTAAATCTACTTTGGCTAAAAAAGCCCTTCCTTTAATTATTGAAAAGACAGGTGAAGATTTTTTCTTCCTAGATAAAGATACGGCATTTGGTGCCTATAGCGCTCATGTCATGGAGTTAACTACCGGCAATCCAAATGACCGTGATAGCCCCTATTACCTAAAGAATTTACGAGACTGGGAATATTCGGGCCTTATTGATGTGGCTAGAGAAAATCTCCTCCTCGGTGTCAATATCATCCTTGTAGGACCTTTTTCAAATGAAATTAAGAACGGCAAGATGTTTAGTCCGGAACTCTTGGGGGTACCACTTAAAACAAAAATTCGTCTGGCCTGGATAGATTTGGAAGAAGGTGAGGCAAAGCGTAGGATGGAACTACGTGCAGATCCACGCGATGAATGGAAGCTTGTGCATTGGGATCAATATGTACCGCGTAGAACTGAGCCGCCAACCAACCCCTCTCTTTTCAGATTCGATAATCTGAATTTTGACCCCATTCAATTTGATCAGCTTATCAACAATCTGACTCACTGAAGATTATTACCCAAGACTCGAAGATAGCAAATGATGGATTAAGCAGATCGCAACCTTAGCAATGCTAGAACGGAATGATCAGCTCCTCCATTACATAGCGGTAAAAGTAATTGGGCCCTAAAAAACCAGCAGACTTGCCGTACCCTGCACGGGTCTTAAAGTAGTAGTCATTAGAGGCAACAGGGCTTGTTGCTGCGAACTCATAAAGCTGAGTAGTAGTGCTTGGATCCTGATTGACGGTTTGTCGACCTACCCCTGCTGTGCCACTCAAAACCCAACCAGCAATCCGTTTTCTTGCTCCCAATGCAATCATCGTTTCGCTGTATTCGTTTGGGTTGAAGTAATTGTTTGCAACATTTGTATTGGTATCGCGAAATTGACGATAACGCAATTGGGCCGTCACCCCATAATCAGGAATTAAGTCATAAATCAGCTTTGCCCTAACTGTCGGCCTAGTGTTAGTGTCCGAAAAATACATATTGCCCGCCATCACAATTGCTGATAATCGCTCAATAATTTGCTGCTCAATACTGGCACCACCAAATGTGTAATAGATCCCGTTATTCAGTGCATTTTGAGTTTCAACTCTGTCGCGGTTAACAAAAACTTCTGCTTTTGTCGAATCGGTAACGCGAAAGCTGTAATTACTATCCGTGGTAAGTAGCTTATAGCCATTTTGCAAGTTATAACCAAGACTAAGGTTGTAGCCCAGGCTTGTTCTAGGGTTAATAGCTTTTGTGAATAACGTATAAACCTCTGCAGATGAGTCCCAACCACCCTGCGTAAAGTAATTATGCTGATAACTCACTCCGGTAAATTTTTCTCCATGCTCGTATAAAGGCATATAGCCAGCGTTGTACTTGTAGGTTGAAAACCCCTCACTATCAGAGGCAATATAGGCATTTGGAATAGAGATTGCTTGCTTTGTAGCCTGCTCTTCCTCAGCGTATACGCTTGAAGTAATATTTAACAATAGCAAGACGAAGAGGCAATGGCGAAGCGATCTCATTTTGTCCCCCAAGTCTTCTTAAGGTTAAAAAGCTCTGAAAAATATCCATATACGCAGGCGGGCTGCAAAACCAATCCATACGCAAATACATAGAATAGAAACCCTAAGATATTCTTACGCACTTTTAGGCCCTCTTGATCAAACATGGCTTTACCTTTTGAATACATACGCATATTGAGTATGAAAGCCAAGGGCAAGAGCGACAAAGTCATTGGGCCAACTATCCAATATATTCCAAAGCATGCCAACACCATTCCAGGTATGAAGCCAAAGGTATAGGCTATATCTATAAATGGGAATAGCGTATTCCACCATATATAAAGTGTAGATAACCTCGGTTTAAATAAGATTGTTGGATTTTCTTTGAATGTCTCTATCAGCCCCCGCGACCAGCGCTGCCTCTGTTTAATAAACTTTTTCAAAGTGTTTGGACAGTCAGTAAATGCTAAAGCATCTTCAGCATGCCCAACTCTATAGCCAGCCAATAGTATCTTCCATGTCAAGACAATATCCTCACCAACCATATTAGGCCACCCACCCAAGTCAACCACAGTTTTGCGGTCATAGAGCGAAAAGGCGCCTTGGGCAACTAGCGTACCCTGAAATAAAGACTGAATGCGCTTAATGGTTGCAATACCAAGGAAATAATCCCATTCCTGCGCCTTGGTAATCCAATTTTCTCGCGAATTTCTAATCAGAATCTCACCAGCTACCGCCCTTGTATTAGTGGGATCCGAGAGGTAGCGACCGACTAGGTGTCGTACACCATCCTTAAGAATATAACTATCCGCATCGATTGAAATAATGATGTCAGTTTTACTTTTTTCAAGTCCCCGATTAAGAGCGGCAGCCTTTCCAACGTTCGTAGACAAGTCAATTAAATCTAATTTAGAGTGTTTTTCCTCAAGGGACTTAACAATGTGAGACGTGTTATCTATTGAGCCATCATTAATAACAATGACATATATATCAGCCGGATAATCTTGTAAAAATATTCCGGATAGGGTTGAGCCGATTGCCCGCTCTTCGTTATAGGCTGCAACCAGTATTGTGACTGGTGGATACTTTTGCCCTTCGATAACCTTGGGACGCTTATCTAAGAACAAAGCAATTGATACAAATGCATTCATAAACCCAGGGGCTATTGCTATGAATGTAATGATGAAATAAGCAGGAATGGGCCCAATAGCATTGCTCAGATCTGAATACCAGGGCTGAGAAAACCAAAAAGAAAAGGCCATCCAGCTCAGGGAAAAGAGCAAGGCAGCAACAAATTTTGTTTTTACAGAAAAGTACAAAAACTGATACCAAAAATTAATGATGTATTTAAGTATGTCATGAACGCTGAAAATTGGGCAATATTCACTATAAATACTATGTAAACCTCAATAAGCTAGTAGGTTATTGCCTGCCCATATTGTTATCAGCAATAGGATGGGGGGTAGCGTTTTCAACCATTGAGGATATTCCAAAATTTGAAAACTGAAATTACGACTAACGCGTCACAAATTTATATGACATTAACTCAATAAGGCATGGCATCCGATCCCTTCAATTAAAAGCCCTTTTATAGAACTAATAGGCGTAACATGAAATTAGGCTCACCTTTAGGCCTTTTGGGTTACCCCCTCCCCGCAAAGCACTCTTTTTAGAAATGAGGCTTCACATGCAATTCATAAAAAAATCACTCGTATTGTTAGCAATATCCGTCACCCTGATTACATCGGCATGTGCCGGCTCAGCCACCAGTGAAAGCGCAGGTCAATATATTGATGACAGCGCAATAACCACCAAAGTTAAGGCTGCCATTTTTAATGACCCCTCACTAAAATCCCTTGAGATCAATGTTGTCACCTTCAAGGGAGAGGTTCAACTTAGCGGGTTTGTAGGCAGCATCGAACAAACCAATCGCGCATTTGATGTTGCAAAGACCATCAATGGCGTGACTTCAGTTAAAAATGATATGCGAGTTAAGGGAAGTATGAACCCCTTCTACAGATAACAAGGAAGACTCCATGATTCGTACCATTGCCATTATTCTTCTAGTCCTTTGGCTACTAGGTTTTGTTTCCTCTTACACCCTTGGTGGGTTTATCCACGTTCTGCTAGTCATTGCAATTGTTATGTTTCTTGTTGAAATCATTCAAGGGCGACGGCTGTAGATTTAACGTATATTTTTGTGTTAAGTTGAGTCTGTCGGCGTTAAAACAGCTCTTTTAATTCGTTGGTCGCAAGTTCGAATCTCGCCCGACCCACAAGTGATATGAAGCCTAAGAATGAAAGTTCGGGAGTTTTTTATTTGGAATTCCGCTAATATCCAATAAGAGGGACTCCTTTCCACTACATACCAACCCAAAAAGAACTTTAAAAATGAGTACAGATCCCAAAATACTAGCCTTTGATGTCTTTGGAACAGTGGTTGACTGGCATGGATCAATCGCGGCCGAAGCCAAAAGACTCAGCCTGCCAGTTGATGCAGATGAATTCGCTACCGCATGGCGTAATGGTTATAAACCAGCAATGGCCAAGGTGCGCTCTGGAACTCTGCCATGGACAAAGATTGATGATTTGCATCGTATGATCCTTGATGACATATTGAAGACATTCAACATTACCTCGTTGTCGGAATCACAAGTACAAGAATTAAATCTAGTTTGGCATCGCCTCAATCCCTGGCTAGATACAGTCGAAGGGCTGACAAGATTAAAAAGTAAATTTACTATCGTTACCTTATCCAATGGAAATCTCGGCCTACTTGCAGATATGGCTAAGAATGCGGGACTTCCTTGGGACTTAATTCTTTCAGCAGAAGTATTTCGTCACTACAAGCCTGATCCAGAAACTTATTTAGGTGTCGCGGAGATTTTCAATGTCCTCCCCGAACAAGTGATGCTTGTGGCAGCTCACAAAGATGATCTTCTGGCAGCAAATGCCTGCGGGCTTCAAACGGCCTTCATTGAAAGACCGCTAGAGTTTGGCCCTAACTTCTCAAGGCAAGACTTGCATCGTGAAGAATTTACCACTTACCATGCCAAAGATCTTACGGGCCTTGCAACTCAATTGCACTGCTGATACCCAATTATTGCAATAGACATCAGGCAGATTTTAGTGAGTAGCTTGAATACTGTTGATCATAATGAGGACATCTTTTAATCCATCTTTTGCTTGTTTGGAATGTGTCGGTAACTTATGGTGGCAATAGGCGATTAAAGAAAAACCACCCGAAGGTGGTTTTAGTATTTCTTGCTTGCCTGGGGCAGCATCGACCAGAGCCTGAGATTCTTTGCAAACATTCATTTAACTTGCAGTTTTAAACTTCAAAGCTATCAATACCGCCTCTTCGGCGCACCAGCGAAAGATTGCTTCTTCTCAAGATGTCTAAATGTAATGCGGCCTTTGCTCAAGTCATAAGTAGAGATTTCTAAAGAAACCTTATCTCCTGCCAATATACGGATGTGATTTTTTTTCATTTTTCCCGCTGTATAGGCAATAAGCTTATGGCCATTATCTAAAGTAATCCGATAACGAGAGTCTGGCAAAATTTCATCAACAAGACCTTCCATTTCAAGCAATTCTTCTTTTGCCATTTAACATCCTTAATAAAAATAAAAAGCCCAGTCATGCTGGGCTTTAGGCCAGGCAAATAATTTCTGCCTGGTATTTGCTGCTGATTTAAACAGGTTGAATATTGGATGCTAACTTGCCTTTAGGGCCAGTAGTAATATCAAAAGTCACCTTTTGACCTTCAGCCAAAGACTTAAATCCGCTGCTATTAATTGCTGAAAAATGGGCAAATAAATCTTCGCCGCCGAGTTCAGGGGTAATAAAGCCGAAGCCTTTAGCGTCGTTAAACCATTTCACAATTCCGTTTGCCATATCTGACTATTCCTTAAAAAAATATAAAAGGGACAAAGCCCCAAATGAGGCGAAAGTCAAGAATGGCGGGGGAGATGCTAAGAAGAACTATCGCAGAACTGCGGTATTAATTACTAGTACAACAACACTATTAGCTTGAAAATCGTTAAATGTATTTTACTCTACTTTAGTAACAAAAGACTATTTACCAACAAATCACCTTTATAACAGCCCTAGGTAACGTTAAAAGCACCTTGGCAACCCGCTGGTTCCGAGCTGGAATCTTGCCCGACCTACCAGCTATAGCAATCTTTGGGCTGAGCGGCCCTTAATGCAGGTGCTCTGATACAGGCAGAGCCAAAGGTGCAGGATTGACCATTAACAGCTCATTAGCACTGAGCCCTGAAGCAAAGAGCTGGGCTAGCTCAGGCGGAATGTTCTCATTGGCACAATAAATTCCCCTTTGGCAACCAAACTTGATAACAATTAACCCAACAGCCGTAAGTCTCTTCAAATGAAAATCTAGCGTGCCTGAGTCCACACCAAATTTATCAATAATTTCTTTTGGTCTTACCCCCACTTTTCCGGAGCGATAGATGGACATGAATACCTTAAATCTGGTCTCATGACCAAGAGCTTCAAAAATCGGCAGGTATTGGGAGATTTCCATAAATTTATCCTCAAACATTGAGAATGAAGATCTAGACAAGTGAACTAGTTTGATGTGCCTGTTGTGAAATCTAAGATAGGTTGTGATTGGCCATGAAAATCGCGCATTGCAATATCGTGCACTGATTCACCAACTTCTAAGACCTCTTCTCTCACTTCATATTTAATGAGTCGGATTTCTTCGGATAGGGCTTCAGACTTCGGATCCAAATACGCAGGGATCTGGTGCGGATTATTTGGATTGGCGCGAACAACGTCATCCCCGCCCAATTGGATGTTCGTTGCGGCAATCGCCACAGAACCAAATACGAGCAATACAAGCATTAGTAAAGCAACGAGTTGGTGGCGACCAAAAATAGAAGTTGATGGCATGGCGGATCTCCGAAAAATTGAACTTGAGCCATCCTAAAAGCTCCACCACCTCTTATCCATAGCACTTTAGCTCTAGTCATGCAATTGTCATGATTTTCTCCAAGACTGAGTTTTGCGGATTCTGGCAAAACCCGCTAATTAGCTCTTCTAATTAAAGGTTTGATCTTAAAAATTGATCTTGGTCAATATTCGCCCTAGAGCTAAAGCACTAGGTAGATTGAAGTTACAAATGACATAATTATTCAACCAAATATAGCCATTAAAACAAGCAAAAATAGGGGTTTACATGCATTCTGTGTCATTGTTGATCGTCGATGATCATCCGGTATACAGGGATGCTCTCCATCAGTTTCTTACTCGAAAATTCTTTTCCTCTGGCACTCAAGTATTTTCAGCAAATTCGATTAAAGAAGGTCTCAATATCGTCCGCTCTAAGAAGTCCAAATGGATCATTCTTTTGGACCTATTAATTCCGGATTCAGAAAATCAGCTTTTCGGGATCCAAGAATTTAAAAAGTGCGAAGACATCATTGCGATTGCCGCGATATCAGGTCTAGAAAAAGAAAGTCTAGAAAACGAGTGTCTTGATGCTGGTTGCAGTATTTTTATCCCGAAAAGCAGTGACACCTCCTTCATTTATCAAAGTTTGTGTAACTTGATGGGATTGAGTCCAAATGAGGCTGAACTGACGCAGCTTACAGACAGGCAAAAGCAAATCCTTCACCATATTTCCAATGGTGACTCCAACAAAATGATTGCCTACTCTCTTAATATCAGCGAACAGACTGTAAAGGTCCACTTAGGTGAGATCTTTAAGAAGATCAAAGTATTTAATAGAACACAGGCTGTTATTAAAGCCAAAGAGAATGGGTGGGTATAAGACATGGATGCCTTCTCAATGCAAAACAGCAATGAATTACTGCTCGAAGAAAAGTATCAATTTCTTGAAACAGCCTCTAAAGCCAATACGACTGGAACAGTTATTGGGCCCTTGCTCACTGGAATCTTAGTATTTCAGGAGGCGCCCCTTAGACCCCTCTCCATCTGGCTAGGAGTCATGTTGCTCTGCGTGATATTCAGGGCCTATATGGTCTTTACTAGAAACAAAGATCCACAATTGTCGGTCAAAAGAAAAATATTCAACCTGAATCTTGGTGTATTCACAGTGACTGCATGTTGGGGCTTAGGCTGGCTCATTGTTGCACCAACCCTCCCATTTAACTTGCAGTGCTTATATCTTTTGATGAGCTCAACTGCAGTGTTTGTAGGGCTTTATGGTTACTCGATTCATCGCTCAACCTTTATCTGCTTTGCACTACCGATCTTTGCAGGTCAATTTATTTCCTCGCTGACACCTCCGTTCATGTTTCCATGGCCGATCCTCATGGGTGAATTTGCGTTTTCACTGTACGCAATCAAAATGGCATCTTATTTTTCCAGCTCATGGATTAAAACAGTCAGCCTACAAATTCAAAACCAAGCTCTCAATAAAGAATTAGAGCTCGAGCGCAATAGTGCAATTGTGGCAAATATTACCAAATCAAAATTTATTGCAACCGCTAGCCATGACCTCAGGCAGCCACTTCATGCTGTCAATATCTATCTAGATCTATTTGAGCCAAATAAACTCAACCCCAAGGAAAAGATTAACTTCCTGCAAATCAGAAAGAGTATCCAAACCTTAAACTCCATGTTTAAGTCTCTTTTAGACTTGAGCAAGTTGGATGCGGGTGCATCCAATAAGCTAGAAAAGCCTTTTGAACTCATAGAGCTGGTTGGCTTCTTATCCAATACCTTTACCCCCATTGCAGCCAGTAAAAATCTAGCGCTTCAGTTTGACTTCTTTAATATGGGAGTCAATGGTGACAAGTTTCTGCTGCAGCAGCTGCTTGGCAACTTAATATCTAATGCAATTCAATACACGGCATCGGGAACGGTTAAAGTCAAACTCACCTCCAGTAATGATTGCTTGCACATATCCATCAAAGATACAGGCTATGGCATTGACCCAACCCTACTAGATAAGATATTTGATGAATTCTTTAGGGTGGATAGCACTCGAAACATGCATGATGGCCTTGGCTTGGGTCTATCGATCGTCAAGCGACTCTGCAAAACATCCAATACAGACTTGGTCGTTGAATCAGAGCTGGGATCTGGTACCACTTTCAATCTTCAAACACAGTATTCCACCATTACCCTCGCTGAGGGTGCTGAAACACTAACCCAACGATCAAACCTATTAGCCCCAAATGCTCAAGAAGCTCTTTTGGAAGCAAAAACAATTGCGGTTTTTGAAGATGATCACACTATTTTTGAAGCCTATAAGCAAGCGCTGACACAAAATGGGTTCAATGTTCTATTACTCTCAGAGAATAGTCACGAATTGGCAAACCAATTAGCCACTATTAATCACATTGATTGCATTCTCAGTGACTATCGCCTGGAAACGACTACTGGAGATCTCATTATTCAGCAACTGCGCGATAGTTTTGGCATAGACATTCCATCCATCATCATTACCGCGGACACCTCCCCCCAGCATATTCAGCTATTTAAAGGCTTAAATATTGAGGTGCTATATAAGCCCATCGGCTATAGCGATATCGTCGACGCAATCAAGCTACTACTAAAAAAATAATATTAAATTGAAAGATCTAATAAATGAGTACTTTTAAATTCATCCGCCTTGCAACAATCATTACCATCCTATTTTCTGGCTACGTGTATGCAGAGACCAAAGCAAATTCCTGGTCTGGCGCATACGGACAAGTGGGTTTAATTGGGTACGAGAGTTATATACCCAAAGGCGCAAGTGGGACAACAACAACTGCGAGCGGGGTTACATTTCCGAATACCTCAACTGCAGATCACGCCAATGGGCCTGCAGCCAATATCGGAATCGGCTACAACTTTGATCTAGGCAGCAGCTATTTATTGGGCATTGGCGCTGCTTTGTATCCCGGCCACTCGAGATCTGCAAGCTCTACGCTAGTGACAACTACGCCCGCCGGTGCATCTGTGAAAACCGGAACATATGATGTGTCAAACATTTTTAGTTTTTCTTTGCTCCCGGGTTATGTCATTGATCAGGCCCGTTTGGTTTATGGAAAGATAGGTTACGCTGGGTCAACCCTCAACGCAAATTCACCCGGAAACTATCCGCAGCAATCCAATAGAGTGAATGGGACCGTTTATGGCATTGGCTATAAGCAATTTATTGCAGGATCCATCTATGCATTTGGCGAAGGAAACTACGCTGTGAATAGAGCAAAAGCAGTAACCGTGCTAACGGATAGTGGCGCTACCGTGAAATCTACTGCCGATGCAACTGGATACGATATTGTTTTGGGCGTTGGCTACCACTTCTAATAGGCACAGATCTTCAGAGCAAAAAAAACCACCCCGAAAGGTGGTTATCAATATTCAAAAAACCGTCATGGAAATTTGAATAGCTACTGGATTCCTTTATAAAAGCTATCATCAAGAAGAATCTTGATCTAGGTCAATCATTCACTGCCGCTAGAACTAAAGTATTAGTCTTGAATCGCTCTAACATTACCCATTGGGTCTGAGTGAACGCTCGGCAATGCTGGAGATTGATCCTCTGCATTAAGTTTATTAAAGGCCATCGCGCTTGCGATACCGATCAAGAATGCGCATACCGCCACAATTAAATTTGTATTGAGTTTTCCCACTTGACTTCCCCATATGAATTAAAAAATGAAAGCTAATTTCTTTAGCCGGGGGAATAGTAATTCATAAAATGTGAAAAATTTATTAAAAACACATTTATTAGAGCTAAAGTATTAGCGAGAATTTAGAGACGCTAGCACTAAAGTTTTATATCAAATTTATTTCAGTCTCTTATGATGAATCGTCATTCAGCGATCAACAAAGGAGTCTCTATAAAAATCCACGCACTCAGCCTCCTTTGCGGTGGTGAGAACTAAGTGATCTAAATGGTCAATCATGCTTGTCTTCTTATCTACGCCTTATTTAGCGCGGCGTAATTCATCCACGTAACTTGGCTCAGGATGCAACGTGGAGGTAGTACCGGCCTTTGCTACCTGCCCCGGCACCTCGTGCCCCACAATCTTTGGCAATTCTCTTGCCAGCTGTATTAGCTTGGGAATATTCATGCCGGTGTAATAACCCATCGCATCGAGCATATGAATCGCATCTTCACTGGAAATATTGCCACTTGCACCTGGTGCATACGGGCATCCGCCCAGGCCACCCAATGAACCGTCAAAACGAACAATACCGGACTGTACTGCAGCTAAGACATTGGCTAAGCCCATGCCTCTAGTGTTATGGAAGTGCAACGTCAGCTGTAGATTTGGGAATTGCTTCTGCAATGTATCGCACATTCTCTTTACTTGGTCAGGATTTGCCATGCCTGTGGTGTCGCAGATTGTTACACCTCTTACACCGAGGTCTGCAAAACGTTTAGCGAACCCTATAACCACCGTTTGAGAAACCTCCCCTTCCATGGGGCAGCCAAAACTAGTGGAAAGGGAAACATTAATGGGTGTTCTGCCATCAACGTATTGAATAACTTCCGCCAATCCCGCAAAGCTCTTTTCTCTCCCCATTCTCAGATTGGCTAAGTTATGCGTCTCTGAAGTCGACATCACGAGATTAAATTCATCAGCCTTAGATTCCAAAGCGCGCTCGGCACCTCTTAAATTGGGGACTAAGACGGTGTACTCCACTCCAGGCACACGCTTAATACGCCCCATCACTTCCTCGGCATCTCGTAGCATCGGAATCGCCTTAGGCGAAGTAAATGAGGTCACTTCAATTTTGGCAAAGCCGCACTCACTAAGCTCATCAACCAGCTTTACTTTATCGTCTGTTGGTACAAAATTGGGCTCAATCTGGAAACCGTCCCGCATTACGACGTCATTGAAATAAATTCTGGTCATGGTTTAATCTTTATTTAGAAAATGCAATGCCGCGCTCTTTTAAAGAGGCGACCTGATCATCACTCAAACCAATGCTTTTGAGTATTTCATCGGTGTTCTGCCCAATATCTGGCGCAAGAGTCTTTATGGATCCTGGTGTACGCGATAACTTCGGAATCACGCCCGGCACATCCAACTTTGTGCCATCTTGCATCTGAATCGTTTGAATATTTTCTCGGGCTTTGTAGTGTGGATCGTTTGCAATATCAGCAACCGTATAAATTTTTCCCGCTGGTACGGATACAGAATCTAACGCCTCTAATGCTTTGGTGGTAATGACTGTTTTAGCCCACTCGCCGATAGCTTGATCAAGCTCAGCGACTCGTTTGACGCGACCGTCATTGTTTTCTAGCTGAGGATCATTGCCTAAATCTTCACGCCCAATCACTGTCATTAGGCGCTTGAATATGCTGTTGCCATTGCCAGCAACCAATACATAACCGCCATCAGCACACTGGTAGGCATTAGTTGGGGCAATGCCAGGTAAGGCGCTACCGGCCGCTTGCCGCACTTCACCAAATGCGCTGTATTCAGGCAACAGACTTTCCATGCAATTAAAGACTGCTTCATACAATGCAATATCAATAATCTGACCTTTACCACTGTTATGACGCTCTTGCAGTGCTAGCAAGATACCAATCACACCATGTAAAGACGCTAAAGTGTCGCCAATGCTGATACCAACCCGCACCGGCACTCTGCCAGGCTCAGCAGTGAGATGTCGCAAACCGCCCATAGCTTCTGCAACCACACCAAATCCTGGTTTATCTCTGTATGGGCCAGTCTGGCCATAACCACTAATGCGAAGAACAATTAACTTAGGATTGAGTTGAAGTAATTTTTCTGGATCAAGGCCCCAATTCTCCAATGTTCCAGGGCGAAAGTTTTCGATTAATACATCAGCCTCTTTGACTAAGGTCCTGACAATATCCTGCGCTTCCGCTTTTCTTAAATCCAGGGAAAGTGATTTCTTATTGCGTGACTGCACTTGCCACCATATTGAAGTGCCATCTTTAAGAAGACGCCACTTGCGCAATGCATCGCCCTCTTTGAGTGTTTCGATCTTGATAACATCAGCACCAAAATCAGCCAAGGTCTTTGCGGCAAAAGGTCCAGCAATGAGTTGCCCCATCTCTACGACTTTTAACTTTGATAATGGCTCCATCAAATCCCCTGAATTATGCTTTTATGCTCCAAGTGGGTACTTTAAATCAATCAGCAATTGATCTAATAAAAGCCTATTTTCTGAGCTTAAAACTTCGCCCTCAGTATGACGGGGAGTGCTCAATCATTCCAGGTGGGATATTTTTGCATGACTGAATCGAATAATTCAGATTCAAGCTGCTGAGTGAGCCATTTTTTGACTGCGGGTATAGAGGTTTGCTCAAACCTTTTGGGATCCACCATTGAAAACTGTCTAATGAATGGGAAGATAGCCACGTCCACCCAAGTTAATCTATCTCCCATTAGGTATTGGAAGTTTTGCAGCGCATGCTCCATAGGGAGCAACATGACTTGCAATGCTTTATCTAGAATTGCCTCTGGATCTAGCTCTGGGAATCGATTGGGATATTTATATTGATCTAATAGAGTCTTAAATGGGCCATCATTTTTTTCAATCCAAGAATTCGCGATAGACTCATCAACCTCCCCCCACCCATGCGGGTCAGACTGTTGCAACGCCCAATGCAAGATATCTAGGCTTTGATCTAATACGAGATCATCAATCCGCAAAACAGGGACCGTTCCTTTGGGAGAGAGCTGTAACATCGATTGCGGTTTATTGCGCAACTCAATTTCTCGGTGCTCAACCTGAATACCCGCATACTTCAATGCCATGCGGGCTCGCATGGCATATGGACATCTTCGATAAGAATACAAAGTGGGTGTCATGCAAGCACTTTACTCCCAGCAACTAATAGCTCACCCGTTGCCAACCGCTTGGGCAGGCCTGTGTCTGTGGATAGTACAGTCCATTTTCAGGGCAATAGGCGGCAGCTTGTGGTTGCGGTGGATAAACATATTGTGGAGTGTAATAAATGCGCGCAGGCCTGTAGTACGCATTGGCAACAGCCGCTCCAGCCACAGCACCAACAGCAAAGGGCGCCCAGCCACCACGCCAACCACCATATCCACCGTACCAACCCCTACCACCATGAGCACTGGCTGAGCTAGCCATCCCTGCAAGCATGACTCCAGTAAGCAGGCATATTAGTATTTTTTTCATATAGAACCCCATTCATAAAGGCATTAAGCCCTTTCTTACATAACGGATCAGCTTTGAGGTGGGTTGACGCTTCTAAATTAAATACTTTCGTAAGTATTTATAACCAAGGCTTATGGAAGTTTTTTCTTTCGACAAGCTTCAGAGCAATATTTGACCAATTCCCAATTTTTAGCCCAGGATTTTCTCCAAGTCATTTCCTTTTTGCAGACAACGCAAATCTTACTTGGAAGAAAACTTTTATTTCCCTTATGTGTTGTCTTCATGAGCACTCTTAAAGGATGTCGAGCTGATTCAGAATCTTTTTGGCATGCAGCACAATTTCTTTTTGATCTTCATCACTAATTCTTTTGAGGTTGGTCGTCATTAACTTGGTGCGCGGACTCGCTTCAAATTGAGCGCGATGCTTGATCAAAAAGTTCCAATACAAAGTTGTGACGGGGCATGCCTCTTCCCCATAACGTATCTCAGGCTTGTATTTACATGAGGCGCAATAATTACTCATACGCTTGATGTACGCCCCGCTCGCTATATAGGGCTTGCTAGTAAACCGCCCGCCATTCGCAAATAAGGCCATTCCAGCCGTATTAGGCAGCTCCACCCACTCAATCGCATCTACGTAAATCGCCAAATACCAATCACACACTTCTTGAGGCAGGATTTCAGCTAGAAGTGCAAAGTTTCCTGTCACCATTAAACGCTGAATATGGTGAGCATAACCATATTGCAATGTTTGACCAATAGCATCTTTCAAGCAAGCCATCTGGGTTTGCCCAGTCCAATACCATTTGGGTAATGAGCGCTGATGCTGATAGTAGTTATCTTGCGCCATCTTAGGCATATCAAGGTAATACATACCCCGAACAAATTCACGCCAACCCAATATTTGTCGAATGAATCCTTCGATTGTCGATAGATCTAAAGCATATTTTTTCCAAGCAATGATGACCGCATCAATCACCTCGCGAGGATTCAGCAGCTTTAGGTTTAATGCGCTCGACAAAATTGAATGCCATCCAAATGGGGTATCCGTCCACATAGCATCTTGATAAATGCCAAAGTTTCTGAGGCGGTATTCGACAAAATACTCAAGGGCTTGGAGAGCCTGGTTTCTCGTAACGGGCCAGTTAAATGAACCCAAAGATCCAGGATGATCTGGGTAAGTCTTTGCAACGAATGCCAATACTTCTTTGGTAATCGCATCCACTTCAAACGCCGCAGGAGCATCGATGATGCCAGGCCCCTTTTTCGGATAGGGCTTGCGATTATCTTGATCGAAGTTCCACTGACCACCCTCGGGGTTACCATCAGCATCTATCAACACATGGTGCTTCTTACGCATTAGGCGGTAAAAGTACTCCAGCCTGAGTTCTTTTTTGCCTGCAGTCCACTCCACAAACTCTTGGCGCGAGCAATAGAAATGCTCATCCTCAAGCATCTCTAGCTCAATATTGAGCTCTTTTGCTAATGCCTCAATCGCCTGCTTGAGACGCCATTCACCAGGCTCAATACAAACTAAATGCTTTACCTTCTTTTGCAGAATATGCTCTTTGAGAACCTCGACAATAGGCAGATGCGAACCTTGAACGTAGGTCAGTGGATATTCCAGCTTTTTAAGCTCTACTGCAAAGTGGCGCATTGCCGAAAGAAATAAAGCAATTTTGGCTTTATGCGACCAAACATACTGAGCCTCATTAGCCGATTCAATCATGATGATTTCATCGGCTTGAGGATCAAAGCCTCGTAATGCGGCGCTCTGCAAATCAAGTTGATCCCCTAAAATCAGAACTAAGCGCTCAGACTCCGTGGTTTGCTGCTTGATTTTCTGCTTGATTTGCTGCTTCATTTATTTTTGTATTGAGTGGGGCAATAGGCTCGAGTCACATCTTCACTACGTAAAGCGCTATGTTTTGTTGCTCGTCCAGTTACCCGCTTGCGCCAAAGTTCAAAGGAGCTGCGTTTTAGCTCTTTGCGCATAATGGCAATCACCTGAGGCTCACCTAGACCAAAGGTCTTCTCAATCGCATCAAATGGCGTGCGATCCTCCCAAGCCATTTCAATGAGGCGAGATAAATCGGGTTCTGCGAGAGTCTTGGGGGCTAGTTTTGGCACCCTGCAAGTTTAAGACTTATTCAATAAACTAGCTTGAGACTATGATTGGAAAAATTCGTCAAAAACTGATTTCTCAAGAGGTCCCAGCAATACAAAAGCCGGCGGTAATCATTTGCCCTATCTGTGATCGGCCCATCCCAGATTCACAGAAAGATGCACACCATCTCATCCCCAAATCTAAGGGTGGAAAAACCACTGAATACCTTCACCGTATTTGCCATAAGCAAATACATGCCTTGTTTACCGAATCTGAGTTAGCCCAGCAATATCATCATGCCCAGATCCTAAGAGAACATCCGGAGATGAAGAAATTTATTCAATGGGTAAAAGGCAAGCCCAATTCTTTTTATGAAAAAACCCGCAAGAGCACGCGCTTGAAAGGCTCTAGTTAAGTATTTACCTTGCCCTATTTAAGTGCATTAAAGAGTCTAATAGACTTATTAGCGACTCAAGAACCTTTTCTTAAAAGGCTGTCGAAGAGATTTCAATAAAAACCCCTCTTTGGTGCATGAGTTTTTGAACTTGTGCAAACCTAAATATCGTTCTAATTATTAAAACCTAAGATACGTTATGCGTATAAAAATTACAAAAAGCCTGGTATTACCGGCCCAAATACTCGAGACCGAAAGCATTCCTGAGGCACTGTTTCCTGAGGGAGATTACCTTGCCAACCTCACCCCCGATGGGAAGATTGAGGTGATTAATACGCGGAAAATAAAAGCCCTTTTTTCCTTCTCGCAATTTAGAGAAAGAATCTCGCTAGGTGAATTTATTGTGATGGAGGCTTGAGATCGGATTTCAGCGAGATAAATCCAGGCTTACTACTACCGCCGTCATTGCAGAAACAGATTCAAAAGCTTTTGAATTAACACCGCTGGTATCAATATCCTCCCAGTTGAACTCCAAGGAGAAATGGGCAGACTCGACGATGAGCTCATAACTAGTCGATACCTTATTGCTCTCACCTCCCTTTAGCTCGTCACTTACAGGAACGCGTAAGGACTCGATGGTAGCAATTAATGTGCTCACTTCATTACCGGTCAACTCTCGGGTTCGCAGTACATCATCCGTACGCTTAATAGAAATCTTGGAGACCTCGTCAATCGTTACCTCCTATTGATTAAGCCCCAGATCTTCCCAAATTGTTAATTCCAGAGCAATTGGATATGTTTTCATCAATCTACCTCGTCAACATGGGGTTCGTCAAAATGCGTCTTGTGAGGCCTGAGCTTAACTGCCAGCTGAGTCCATTTACTTTGATGAATTCGGTAGTCGCAATGTTCAGCGTGATTCTCTAGTAAGCCAAAAATGATGGTAGTTGGAATTTTGCAATGAAGGCACCGATAGGCATGCTGATGTTCTTCAATCTTTTCTTGGGGATAGTCGATATAAAACGGTTTCATTACCAACCCCTCTATCTAGATCAGGCCAATAAGACGATATTACACCTGGGTATTAACAAAAGGGGAAACATTTAAGGAATGCTAGCCCTCGAGTTCACCCTCCCACTTGGAGATAACGGCCGTTGCCAGGCCATTCCCCAATACATTGGTTGCTGAACGCGCCATATCCAAGAAGTGATCTACCCCAAGGATCAATAGGACACCTGCTTCAGGCAAATTAAATTGGGACAGGGTTGCGGCAATGACCACCAAGGAGGCTCGCGGCACACCTGCTATCCCCTTTGAAGTAATCATTAACACTAGTAACATCAATAGCTGCTGGCTGAGCTCCATCTCAATGCCGTAGACCTGCGCAATAAAGATCGCAGCAAATGTGCAATACATCATTGAGCCATCTAAGTTAAATGAATACCCCACCGGCAAAACGAAGGAAGCAATTTTGTTTTTACAGCCAAAGCGCTCCACTCTTTCTAAAGTCATTGGATAGGCCGCCTCTGAACTCGCAGTGGTAAATGCAAGTAAGGCGGGTTCTCGCAACATCTTCACTAAAGTCCAAGTACGATTTTTTAATACCAAGGAGCTAATCAGAATGATGACGATCCATAAGGTGAAAATAGCAGCATAAAAACTCAGCATGAATTTTCCATAGGTCATTAATATGCTGACACCATTCTCAGCAATGACAGAGGAAACCGCCGAGAAGACTGCGATAGGGGCCATTTTCATAACTGCGGTCGTAATCTTTAACATGATGTGAGAGAGCATATCCAGATTACGAATGAACTCATCCGCTCGGGAACCCATGCCTGCTGCGCCAACCCCAAAGAAAACAGCAAAAACTACGATCTGTAAGATCTCGTTTTTAGCCATCGCATCAAAGATGCTGACCGGGAAAATATGTCTCACAAAATCTGGGAAATTTAAGCTAGCTTTATTTAGCCCCGTATTCGCTGCGATCTCTGGCAGGGTTAAGTCCACACCAATACCTGGCTTCAGAATATTGACCATGACCAAGCCAAGCAGTAAAGAAACTAGCGACATGGAAATAAACCAAGAGAAGGTTTTCAGACCCACTCTACCGATAGTTGAGGCATCACCCATTTTGGCTATACCAACAACCAAGGTGGCAAATACCAAGGGAGCAATGATCATCTTAATCAAACGCAAAAAGACATCTGTCAAGATTGAGATGTAAAGGACGTACTGATCGGGGAAAGAAGTTCCTGCGCCGTACAAGTTGACAAGATAGCCAACCAAGACACCTAAGACCATCGCCCCTAGAATAAAGTTGGTTAGCTTTTTAGAGTTCATGGATGACCTAATAAATGGGGGAACAGGGAGATTCTACCCATCTTTAGACCCCTCAGGGTATCAACTTAGAATGCAGAAACCTGTATCCGTCGATAATCATCAACTAAACATACTTTAGAGAAAATAAATATGCTCCCTTGTATTGAATTGGAAACCAGCCCGAATCCTACAGCCGCCGTTATCTGGTTACACGGCCTTGGAGCAGACGGCAATGATTTTGTACCCATCATTCCCGAATTAAAGCTAGCTGCATGCCCTGGCATTCGCTTTGTATTTCCTAGCGCCCCAAGCATGCCCATCACCGTTAATGGTGGCTACGTCATGCCAGCCTGGTATGACATCATTGGCAGGAATCTGACGGATCAGGAAGATGCCGCAGGCATTCAAAAATCGGCAGCGGCGATTGTTCGGCTAATAGAAAAAGAGGTTGAGCGCGGGATTGCCTATGACAAGATTGTTTTGGCTGGTTTTTCGCAAGGGTGTGCAATGGCCTTGCATATTGGCTTACGTTTTCCACACAGACTTGCCGGCATTATTGCCCTATCAGGCTACCTACCCTTAGCGATGACTGCCAATATTGAGAAGCATGCAGCCAATGCTAAGACACTGGTCTTTATGGCACATGGCACTTATGATCCAGTGGTGACTCTTGATCGCGCCCAAGCATCGCATGCCTTACTAGAGAAAATGGGTTATCAAGTAGATTGGAATGAATACCCCATGGAACACTCCGTTAATCATGAAGAGCTCATGGATATCTCGCGCTTCTTACAAGAAGTATTAGCGGCTAAATAAGCCCGCCCGAAATTAACTTGATACTGGCAATCAGCAAAAAGAATCTCACTGATCGGTAATACCATTTCATTGAGATTCTTTTGGCTAGATAAAAGCCGAAGTAGACCCCTACCGGTACGCAAGGCAATAAGATGATTGAGGTTGCCAGCTGCCGGTAATTTAGTAGGTCCAAATAGGCATAAGGGCCTAGCTTCCGAAGTTAATAATTGTAAAAAAGACCCCCAGTGTCGAGGTGTAAACCATCGGCATGAGTTTCTCTCTGAGCATATACACCGTAATCGGTGGGCCGCCAATATGCGCAACAAAAGAAGTGAAGCCAGACGTTAGACCCATCAGACGCCCAAGCCAAGGGTAAGACTTTGTCTCTTTCAGATCCATTTTCGACATGGCGAGATTTTGAATCAGAAAGAGCAATGTAAAAATACCAATTGATGGAGTTAATACCTTAGGCGTGATAGTGGTGAAGAAAAACATTCCCAATAAAAGGCCCGCTATCGCTGGTGGAATAATGATCTTGAGAATACGCCAATTGGCATTACGAATAAATCGACCTAAGCCAACCAAATCAATCGCATCAATAGCGGCAACAAGATTGCAAGAGCTTCGTTAATACTAGATTGACTGGCCATTAAGGGCAAAGAGAGAATGCCAAGCCCAGCTCCGAACCCGCTTTTAGATATACCGACAATGATGACGCTAATTACCGCGCACACAAAAAATATCAAAGAATGTGCGTGAAAAGATTGCGTCAAAGATGTCAAGAGTAAATCAAGCATCCAGCGATCTTACCAAGCTATGAATAAGTAGACGGCAGCTACGGCCATAAAGCCTGTAGCTAGCCATCCGAGAATCCTCATACTCAAAGAGGCGACATGAACCCCCATCACCGACTGTTTTGATGACAAAAACATAATAGCCACCATGAGTGGTACAGCGACAATCCCATTGATTACCGCACTCCAAAACAAGGCTTTCATCGGACTAATGGGTGAGTATTGAATCGCTAGGGCAACCAACAGGCTCAAGGCAATGATGGCGTAAAACTTGCTTGCTTGAGCAGCGCTATCTTCCAGGCTAGAGCGCCAGCCAAACACTTCTGACAAAGCATAGGCAGCCGAGCCAGCAAGAACCGGTACACCCATCAGCCCGACGCCCAAGATCCCCAGCGCAAAAAGCAGAAAGGTAAACTCGCCGGCAAGTGGTCTTAATGCCGATGCAGCCTCGGCCGCGGTATTGATGTCACGTACACCGGCAGCATAGAGGGTCACTGCCGTAGCGAGAATAATGCAGTACGCAGCCACATTGGAGTACAACATGCCGCTCCAAGTATCCCAACGAATTCTTCTGAGCTCCGCTGTCACCACCTCAGGATTTTTCTGTTCAAGCAGACTGGGCTGACCACGCAAGTTCATATCCTCCACTTCCTGAGAGGATTGCCAAAAAAATAAATAAGGACTAATGGTAGTGCCAAAGATCCCGACCACTACTGCAGCCGAATCCGCACTCCAGGTCAACTGAGGAAAGAAGGTACTCCAGATCACATCACCCCAAGAAATATGAACCGTAAAAAGCACGGCACCATACGCTAGCAGGGACAGGGATAACCACTTCAAAAAGAAAACATAGTGGCGATAAGGAATCAGTATTTGCAATGCTAGGGTCAACAATACAAAGATGCCGGTCATGATATGCCAATTAATGCCCGTAACCAATTGTGCAACCTCACCCATTGCAGCAATATCTGCAGCGATATTCAACACATTTGCAATCAACAGCAAAAAAACTAGAGTTACCAATACAGCCGGCGGAAAAGCCAATTTCATATTGGCAGATAAACCACGGCCAGTCACCCTGCCGATACGAGCGCATAAGACTTGAATGGTCGACATCAAAGGATATGCAAAGGGCATTGTCCAAAGCATATTTAGGCCAAATTGCGCACCCGCTTGAGAATAAGTGACGATCCCACTAGGATCATCATCCGCCACACCCGTAACCAATCCCGGACCTACCCGAGATAAAGGATGTTGCTTAATGCGGACCCAGATTTCAGAGAGATTCATATGGGTTGCAGTGAAAGGAGCATCCTTTGAGTGTAGCCTTTACCAGATAGTTTAAGTTTCAGAGTTTCTTGCTAAAACTATATTGAGCAAACGCTTGCTCAGCCACATTAAACCACTGCGCTTCCATGTTTCTAAATGCGCGGTAGTCCTCAAAAATCTTTTTGAATTGCGGATTCTTCGCAGACTCCTCGGCATAGGTTTCTTGGCTTGCTTTAAAACACGCATCCAGGATAGAAGTATTAAACTTGCGGAGTACAGCACCATTTTGCAAAAGACGTTGCAATGCAGGTGGATTCAACGCATCGTACTTTGCGCACATATCAGTATGCGCTTCGAAACAAGCCGCCTCCCATGCTGCCTGATAGGCAGGCGGTAAAGAATCCCACTGCTTTTTATTGACCAAGAAAGAAAGTCCAGCGGCACCCTCCCAGAAGGCGGGGTAGTAGTAATTCTTGGCTACCTTTGCTAGACCTAACTTTTCATCGTCATAGGGTCCAACAAATTCAGCAGCATCAATTGTGCCTTTTTCCAGAGCCGAATAAATCTCACCGGCCGGAAGCTGTTGTGGCACTACACCAAGCTTTGCAAGCACCTGCCCTGCAAATCCGGCGATACGGAATTTCAGGCCCTTGAGGTCTTCTGGTGATTTAATTTCTTTTCGAAACCATCCACCCATTTGCGTGCCAGTTTGGCCGCCCAAGAAATTCACAATGTTGTAACTGGCATAGAGTTCGCGCATTAATTTCATACCATTACCATGCAGCATCCAAGCAGATTGTTGGCGAGCAGTTAAACCAAATGGTGCAGCAGTATCGAAGATAAAAGCACTATTTTTACCAAGGTAGTAATAGCTCGCAGTGTGCCCGCACTCTACAGTGCCATTTTGTACAGCATCCAATACCTGAAGCGCTGGAACTACTTCACCAGCTGCAAATACCTTGACGTTAAATTTTCCGTCAGTAGCCTTACGCAAAGCGTTAGCGAATACCTCAGGAGTACCAAATAAAGTATCTAATGATTTAGGGAAGCTTGAAACCAGACGCCAATTTAGAGTTGGTAAACTTTGTGCAATCGACGGTGCAGCTAAGGCTGCAGCTCCGGCACCAATAGTGGCTTTCTTTAAAAATGAACGTCTTTGCATTTCCGTCACCCCTTTAAAAAATAATAAATTTTTTATATCAAGACTATTTTTTGAGTCTGTATTGATTGTCTTGCTTTATTTTCCACCAACGGTCATTGAGCCCAGCAAAATCGATCCCGTTTCTTTAGTGCCACGAATAAGAGTATCACTGCCAATTAGCTGGATATCCATCAGCATATCGCGTAGATTACCAGCGATGGTAACCTCTTCAACAGGGTATTGAATGACTCCATTCTCAACCCAGTAACCAAATGCGCCTCGTGAATAATCACCTGTCACGTAATTGACCCCCTGCCCCATTAATTCTGTCACCAATAAACCGGTGCCCATTTCTTTTAATAGTGCAGGTAAGCCGCCCTTAGGCGTTTTCTTACTTTGTAAAGTCAGGTGATGTGACCCACCAGCATTACCGGTGGTTTTCATGCCTAACTTGCGAGCAGAATAAGTCGATAAAAAATAACCTTCGAGTATTCCTTTGTTCACCACTGTTCTGGCAGAAGTTTTCACACCCTCCTCATCAAATGGTGCACTACCAGTCATTGACTTTAGATGCGGATCTTCAAACAAGCTGATATGTTTGGGCAATACTTGCTTACCCAAGCTATCGAGTAGAAAGCTGGAGCGGCGATAAAGAGCGCCGCCTGAAACAGCTTGCACTAGGCCGCCCAATAAACCCGCAGCGAGGGGCGCTTCAAAGATCACCGGGCAACGTCGAGTTGTTAGAGATCTGGCCTTGAGACGTGACAAGGCTCGCTGAGCTGCATACGTTCCGATTGCAGCAGGATCGGCCAATTCCTCGGGAATGCGAGAGCTGGAATACCAATCGTCACGTTGCATATGAGCCTTCTTGCCACCTTCGCTAGCGATTGGCGCACAAGAAATATAGTGACGAGAAAAAGGATAGCCACCCATAAATCCATGCGATGTTCCCATCATGAAATGCGCATGATGCGCGGATACCGATGCGCCATCACTATTCTGAATTTGTTTGCTCACTGAAAATGCAGCGCCCTCAGCACTACGTGCGATTTCTATTGCACCGGCTGCATCAATATTCCATGGATGAAACAAATCTAAATCCAGCGGATTTTTTTCTAAGAGATCCTTCTCAGCCGGGCCAGCACACAAATCTTCTGCAGTATGTTGTGCAATGTGATAGGCAGCATCTACTGTTGCCTTTAATGATGCTTTAGAGAAATCGCTAGTGCTGGCGTTACCGCGGTGATGACCCAAAAATACGGTGACCCCCACTTGCTTATCCAGACTTTGCTCGATCGTCTCAACCTCACCCTTACGAACGGTAACGGAGAGGCCTTGACCCTCTGAAACCTCCGCTACGGCATCTGAGGCACCCCTTCTTTTGGCCTCTTTAAGCATGAAATCGATGATTTCTTGAAACTGGTTGGATGTGTATGTAAACATACCCTAATAATAGCTAGAATAGAAACATGAAGCATACAGAAGCCCTGAAACGAAACAGCCCTAACGAGGTCAAAATTGGCCTCATTTCCATCTCAGATCGCGCCAGCAAAGGCGTCTATCAGGATGAAGGCATTCCTGCCCTACAAACCTGGCTTTTGAAGGCCATTAATAATCCCTGTGTTTTTCATGAACGCCTCATTGCCGATGAGTCCGAAGCCATTACCGAGTCGATCGTTGAGCTTGTGGATGAACTAGGTTGCGACCTCGTTCTAACTACAGGGGGTACTGGCCCCTCCAGAAGAGATGTCACCCCTGAGGCCACCCGTGAAGCCGGCACTCGTGAGATGCCTGGTTTTGGCGAACAAATGCGTCAGATTAGCCTAAGTTTTGTGCCGACTGCGATTCTATCTAGACAGACGGCTGTCCTCAGAGAAATTGAGGGTCATGCCGCCCTGGTCATTAACCTGCCCGGACAACCTAAGGCAATTGCAGAGACGCTTGAAGGCCTGAAAGACGAGAACGGTAAATCGATTGTTCCCGGCATCTTTGCAGCAGTGCCTTACTGCATTGATTTAATTGGCGGCCCATATATCGAAACTGATGAAACCGTCATTAAAGTCTTTAGACCGAAGAGTGCTCTTAAGAAAACTTGATCTCAACTGCTTGGAGAAGATACACAAAAGGTCCGCAATGCAGACCTTTATCTTTTGATGCGCCCATAAGATTACTGAGGTAAGGGTACGATAAATTTCTCGCGGTAGTACTTCAGCTCTTCGATGGACTCTTCAATATCTGCCAAAGCAGTATGGGCCTGATTCTTGGTGAAGCCTTTCACCAACTCAGGATGCCAACGCTTGCAGAGCTCTTTCAAAGTAGATACATCAATATTTCGATAGTGAAAGTAAGCCTCTAACTTTGGCATATATTTCGCCATAAAGCGTCTATCTTGACCAATCGTATTGCCGCACATTGGAGCAATACCAGCCTTAATATATTTTTTCAAGAAGGCAATGCATTCTGCCTCCGCCGTTGCCTCATCTAAAGTGGATGCCTTCACTTTATCGATCAAACCAGATCGCCCATGCGTACCTTTATTCCAGGCATCCATAGCATCTAAAACAGCATCTTCCTGATGCACTACCCAGACCGGTGCTGTGGCGATGGTATTGAGGTGGGCGTCCGTCACAATGATGGCAATTTCCAGAATCCGTTCGGTTTCCGGGTTTAGACCTGACATCTCCATATCTACCCAAATCAGGTGCTCATTCGCTGGCGCTGCCTTGGATGCTGGTGTGGCTGTAGTGTTAGTTTGCTCGCTCATATCTATAATGATCTCATGACATTCACAATTGTTTTTCTAATTGCCTTTATTGCTAGCTTTGGCTTACGCCATTGGCTCTCCCAACGTCAAATTCGCTATGTGGCGCAGCATCGTAATGCTGTCCCCGCAGATTTTGCCGAAAAAGTGACTTTAGCCGAACATCAAAAAGCAGCTGACTACACTATCGCTAAATTACGTCTTGGCATTTTAGAGAATGGAGTCAGCGCTATTATTTTAATTGGCTTCACCATATTAGGTGGCCTACAAATTCTGAACATAGCATTACTGCAATTTTTGGGTGAAGGTATTACTCAACAAATTGCCCTGCTGGTTTCAGTCGTGATCATTTCTGGCGTGATTGACATGCCCTTCTCCTGGTACAAGCAGTTCCATTTAGAGGAACGCTTTGGGTTTAACCGTATGGGGAAAAAACTATTCTTCACGGATATGTTTAAAGGAATGGCAGTGGGCGGCGCGATTGGCATTCCACTACTGTGGGTCATTCTGACTTTAATGTCTAAGGCTGGTGAGTTATGGTGGCTTTGGGCGTGGGCAGTGTTGACAGCATTTAGCTTGCTCATGCAGTGGATCTTCCCAACTTTTATCGCACCACTCTTCAATAAGTTTCAAGCCTTAGAAGATGGTCCTTTAAAAACACAGATTGAAGCGCTACTAAAACGCTGTGACTTTGCGAGTCAAGGCCTGTTTGTGATGGATGGCAGTAAACGTAGCGCTCACGGCAATGCATTCTTTGCCGGTATGGGTAAAGCTAAGCGCATTGTATTTTTTGACACCTTGATTGAGAAACTTAATCCAGGCGAAGTCGAGGCGGTGCTCGCCCATGAACTTGGTCATTTCAAGTGTAAACATATTCGTAAACGCCTCCTGGTCTCATTCGCCCTCAGTTTTGCGATGTTTGCTCTATTGGGTTGGATCAGCACCAAGGTCTGGTTCTACACAGACTTAGGCGTAATGCCTAACCTCAATGGTTATAACGGTGGCCTCGCATTGGCACTCTTTATGCTGGTCTCACCTGTATTTAGTTTTTTCTTCACACCACTTTCTAGCCTAGCCTCTCGTAAGCATGAGTACGAGGCAGATGGGTTTGCCGCTGAGAAATCTTCCGCAAAAGATTTAATTGCGGCACTAGTGAAGCTATATCAAGATAATGCCTCGACCCTCACGCCCGATCCGATCTATACCGCTTTTTATAGCTCACATCCGCCTGCGCCCTTGCGTATTGCTAACTTACAGCGGTTTAGCTCATAACGATGGAGCAATTTCATGCGCTATTGATTGCCTCCTACGGAAGGCATTATTTAGCGCAGCGTTTAATTGCAGATGCTGCTGATCAAGAATCACCTGATGGTCCATTAATACAAGTCAGCACTCCAGCTAAGCAACATATTGGCGCTGTGGGTGACCGTATGTTGCTTGAGATGACTTCGGCCGATCAAGCCCGCATTATTCAAATTGAACCCCGAGAAAATCTTCTCTATCGCTCAGATGCGTTTAAGAGCAAGCTAATTGCCTCAAATGTGGATCAAATCTTGGTCGTACTTGCCACTCAGCCTGCCTTCTCACCCGATCTTTTGGGTAGAGCAGTAGTAGCTGCTGAAGCTAATCAAATTGGTCTACATATTTTGCTCAACAAGTGTGACCTTACAGATAATTTAGAACACGCACGTAAAATTATCGCGCCCTATGCTCGCATGGGATATCAAGTCAGCGAAGTCTCTGCCAAATTTGATCCAGCCTCAATCGATTCATTACAGTCTGCCCTGCAGGGCAAGGTCTCTGTCTTTGTAGGCCAATCAGGCATGGGCAAGTCCAGTCTATTAAATGCCTGGATACCGAATGCTGCCGCACTGACCCAAGAATATTCAGTTCGCTTAGATACCGGCAAACACACTACTACTGCATGCCGTTATTTTGAATTGCCTGAGGCTTGGGGCAGAGATGCGACAGGCAAGCTTGGCGCCCTCATTGATTCACCAGGCTTTCAGGAGTTTGGTTTGGCGCACATGTCTGTTAGTGAATTGCAGCATGCCTTTAGGGAATTTAAAGACTTGCTAGGTAAGTGCCGCTTTCATAACTGCGCGCATTTGACTGAGCCAGATTGTGCAGTAAGAGAAGCAGTAGATAGAAATGAAATAGCGCCAGAAAGACTGGCGCTATTTAGACAGCTGCACTCGGATTCAAAAACAGCTGATGTACAAATTCAGGGAATTAGCCAAGCCAAAGAGCGATGGTCAGCATTAGCAACAAAGCCATCCAAGCGATAACGAGACGCCACACCAATCCGACTGCAGAGCGCATGGTTCGTTCAGTAGGCTCAAGACCTACTTCATAAATAACTGGTTCACCTGCTTCGGCCATGCGTAAGGCTTCATCACTATCAGGCTCACTCATTGGCTCACCAAGGCGGACGCCCAATGCACCACTACCTGCTGCCAAAATTACTGCAGACAAAGAGTCTGACCATTTTTGGGTGAGATAGCGCCAGCCATATACAGCACCCTCGAAGTTACCCACAATGGCAAAGCCCATTGCGGTAATGCGCGCAGGAACCCAATCCAAAACGTAGAAGAAATGACGAGCGGATTCGCTGAGATTAAGGTCGCCACGCTCTGACCAACGTTGAGAGGCAATATCAGCCAAGCGGTAAAGCACAACACCTGCTGGACCCATTGGCATCATGAACCAGAACAGTACGCCAAACACGTGATGGTGTGAACCAATAATGGCGCGCTCTAGCGCCAAAGAAATCACTTCTGTCTCTGAGAGATTGGAGGTATCCAATTCTGAGCTATACCATTCACCTAAGGCAGCGCGAGCTGCAGGTAAATCATGCGCTTCAATTGCTTCATGTACCGCAGTAAAAGAATGGCTGAACTGACGGAAGCCAAAAAACAAATAAGCGATGACGATATTCCAAAGAAAACCTAAGATTGGATAAGTCACCATGCAAGTGACATACACAATGAAGACTAAGAAAGTAGGTAGTATGAAGGCTACTAAGCAAGCCATGCGAGCACCGATAGGGCTTGCGCCGTCTTCAGTCTTGCCACCGAACTCAGCGGCGACCCAGTCTAACCAGCGAGCGCATACACGCGCAATCCAATGGCTTGAAGTGACTGGGCGGTATTGCTCAGCAATGAGGGCGAAGAGAATAGAAAAGAAAGTCATACTTTTAATAAATGATAAAGGTTACGCAACATTCCCGCAGTAGCACCCCAAATAAAGCGGTTCTCATAAGGCATTGAATAAAAACGTCGTCCACCCTGCTCACTTTGCCACAATCTGACTTGATGATTAGCGGGATCCAACAAAAAACTCAGAGGCACCTCAAAGACATCGGCCACCTCAAACTCGTCTAAGACATATTCTGCCTGAGCTTGGACCAATCCTACTACTGGTGTAACGCTATAGCCAGAGACTGTTAAATACTGTGGCAAATGACCAATGATCTCCACTCGCTCAGGATCTAATCCGATTTCTTCCTGACTCTCACGCAAGGCAGTGTCATTAGGACTTTGATCCTCTGGATCCATCCGACCCCCTGGAAAACTAATTTGGCCCGCATGATCGCGCAAATGATTGGTTCTTTGCGTCAGCAATACTGACAAGCCATCCTCCTTCAATAGAAGTGGAATCAGTACTGCTGCTTTAGTGACTTTTCCGACAGCTTGGCGCTTAGCAATAATGTCTGCCGCAATCACATGACGGTTTTCATCGGTAATCTCTGGCTCCCATTGAGGGGGTGAGCTCAGTCTAGCTCTCAAACCAGCTGGCTCCAAAAATTCTGGTGCCACCTTTTTTTCAGCCGAGCACACTGCATGAATCGGAATTGCTTGCGCATCAAATCCTGGAGGTGCAGCAACGTTGATTGCATTATCTTCAGGTGTTGAGTTCTTGGGCATATTCATATTCTAAGGCAACAAAAAAGGCGACCGAGGCCGCCTTTTTAAATCAAGCCAGCATTAATTATGCGGCTGGAGTTGCTACTGCTACTTTACGTGCAGGAAGCTTCTCTTTAATACGTGCAGACTTACCTGAACGATCGCGCAAGTAGTACAACTTAGCACGACGTACATCACCGCGACGCTTCACTTCAATGCTAGCGATCAATGGTGAGTAAGTTTGGAATGTACGCTCTACACCTTCGCCAGATGAAATCTTACGAACGATAAAGCTGGAATTGAGTCCGCGATTGCGCTTTGCAATCACAACACCTTCAAACGCCTGTGTACGCTTACGCGCACCTTCAACAACGTTCACACCAACAACTACTGTATCGCCAGGAGCAAAGCTAGGCAAAACCTTGTTAGCACTTAAGCGAGCAATTTCTTCTTGCTCAATTTTTTCAATTAAATTCATTTTCAATCCTTAAACATCGTATTAGCGTTTAATCCCGAGATCTAAATCAACGGACCTAACAGAGGATGCAGTTAAAACAATTTCACTAAACCAAAAAACTAAACCACCTATTCACCACTGCACACTACTGAAAGTATTTACAGAGAGTGAAGAAATTGTTCATCTTCTCGAGCTAGCAACCCTTTGGCTCTGGCCGATTCAATTAAGTCCGGCCTTAACCTGAACGTCAGCTCTAAAGACTTCTGCCGACGCCAATCCGCTATTTTAGCGTGATGTCCGCCCAAAAGCACGTCCGGGACGGATAAATTTTCATATATTTCAGGGCGGGTGTAGTGCGGATAGTCCAAAAGACCGTTCATAAAGCTATCCTGAGTGGCAGATTCGCCATCCCCAAGCGCCCCTGGGATCAATCGAATGACCGCATCCATCATGGCCATAGCGGGGATTTCGCCCCCAGAAAGCACAAAATCACCGATAGAAAGCTGTAAATCAACGTTTCGGTCAACAAAACGTTGGTCAATAGCCTCATATCGACCACAAATAAAGCTCAAATTGCCGTAACCCAGGATATCTGCCGCGATCTTCTGAGAAAAACGCTCACCCTGGGGTGCCAATAAGCAAATTGGGCCTGATTTGATGTTTGCCGCCTGATGGGCTGCCGTAATTCCGGCGACCGTATCTTCTAAGGGCTTGGCCATCATCACCATGCCAGGTCCGCCGCCATAAGCACGGTCGTCTACGGTTTTACGAGGATCAGAGCAAAAGTTACGAGGATTCCAAAGATGAACGCTGGCCAATGATTGTTCACATGCGCGACCAGTAATGCCCCACTGCGTTAAGGCAGAGAACATTTCAGGGAACAAGGTAACAACATCAAAGCGCATATCGGTAATTATTTTTGAAATTAATCTTTGCGTTCTTATTGCCAGTCAGACTGCCAATCAAGCGTAATCGTTTTATTGGGTAGGTCTACGTTTTGCACCACTTCCTTTACAAAGGGCACTAAGTACTTGATCGTCTTCGTTGATGCATCACCAATAGTAATAACACCATGAGCGCCATTCTCGGTAACATCAATCACTTCACCAAGCACTTCGCCTTGCAAATTTACTGCATTGCAGCCAATCAGATCAACCCAATAATAGGAATCACTTTCCGCTTTTGGAAAAGCGTCGCGCGCCACTAGGATGCGAGAACCTTTTAACGCGAGCGCCTGATCACGATCAGTTACCCCATCCAGAGTAAGCACCACATTACCACTATGCATCTTGGCGCTTTTCACTTTGTATTGAGTCAAAGACGCTTGCTCTGTATATACAGAAACGCCTGCATCCCGACGAGGGATAAGAGATAGCCAAACGGACTTAGAAGAGAGAAGTGCTACAGGTTCTGGTGAGTGAGGCCTAACCTTCACTTGTCCCTGCAAACCTTGCGCCTCAGAGATGGCGCCAAGTTCAATCAATTCATCTAGGGAAGGCGTACTCATTTGCAATGACACCTTATTTTCCCAAAATAAAAACTACTAGAAATTCTGTCACTAAAAGCTTCATCACATCGATGAAGCTTTTAGCAATCGAATATTAAACAGCTGGATTGTTTTTGATCAAACGAACTACTGTTGGGGAAATCTGCGCGCCAACACCAGTCCAGTAAGCCAAACGGTCTTGAGCAATACGCATTGCTTGCTCAGTTGCCGCTGCTTGTGGGTTGAAGTAACCGATACGCTCGATAAAGTTCGAGTCACGACGGTTGCGTTTATCAGTAGCAACAATGCTGTAAAAAGGGCGCTTCTTAGAACCGCCGCGTGCCAGTCGAATGACGACCATACTTATTCCTTAAAATCTAAAATGAAAACAGGTTGATTACAACCCAATGAAATTTCTACAAAAAACCTTGGGCTCCAGCTCACCAAATAAAGATAAGGTAGAGCGGAAAACCTCATATTCTAGACGAAAACCCCTACTTCTTCCACCTATTTAAGCATCTAAGACAGTAGAATAGAGTGTGTACTTAGATAAAATATACATTAAAAACAATAACTTAGGTAAATATGGTCCTTAAATCCAGACTTTTAGACTTCCTCAGAAGACCTTCAAAAGGGTTCTTTATGACACTTTCTTGCCTGAGTCTTGGACTTTTAAGCGGCTGCGCAAACGTCATCCCTCCATGTGGAGCCAAAATAAGCCCGCCAAGCAGCGAACTCAAAAATACCAAATGGGAGCTGACCCGCTGGAACTTACCCCCCAATAGCAATGGAGAGGTGCGTACCCGTCAAATTCCGCAAGGCGATGCCAGCAACCCGATTCAAATCATTTTTGATGCTAGCGGACAACGGCTGAGCGGCTCGACAGGATGCAATCGGTTTACTGCAACCCTTGATGAAGACGCCCGCGGTTTTTCTCTCAAGCAAATCGCTAGCACCAAGATGGCTTGCAGCCCACAGCGCATGGAATTGGAAAATGATTTCCTCTACGAATTAAATGACTATCGCAGCATTGTGCGCAATGGCGATCAATTACTAATGATCGGCACCGATCGTGAAGTACTCAGCTTTACTCAAAAACCAAACAACAATAAATAAGCTTCACATTATTCATTAGCAATATCATTGAAAGATTCATGAAAAAATCCAAACTTCTTTTTTGCGCACTCGGATTACTCATTCCCGGCAGCGGCCTCAATTGTTTTTATCTACAAGGGCTTAAATCTTTTTGGGCATGGGTTCAGCTATTTGCCTTGATAGGTGGCGCAGTAGGCTGGGTCATTCTCAAGGACACCCACTTTCATTCCGCGCCAGGATGGGTGCTCGTTACTTTTGGTTTTATGGCCATTGAAGCAAGCTGGTTAACCACTATAACCTTTGGTCTTCGCTTGGATGAGAAGTGGGATGCCCAATTTAATCCCGGCATTGAAGAACAACGACGCAGCCGCTCTGGCTGGCTCGAGATACTGACCGTGATTTTCTCTTTGGTATTGGGAGCTGGTGTGATGATGACCTTTTTAGCAGTCTCATTTGAGCAATTCTTCATCTCTCAAATCTATGAAGCAAAAAAGCTATCCCAGTAATTGCAGATAGCTTTCATTTTGCAAAAGCCGCTCTTAAGAGCGGTTTTTTTATTCTCTTTTGCGTCCCTTTAGAACTGCTCTACTTCTAGGGCATTAGTAGAGTGACCGCTTTCAACAATTGACGTTGCTAGAGCTTGCGCTTGAGGCAGGAGATTCTCAGCAAAAAAACGGGCTGTAGCAATCTTTGCATCATAGAATTTTGGATCGCCATCGCGCAGACGCTCGGAAGCTAGGAGCGCCCTTGCCATTTGCCAGCCGCCCAATACCAAGCCAGATAAGCGCAAGTAAGCACAGCTACCAGCATAGACAGCTTTGATATCTGTCTTTGCATTCGTAACGATGTATGCGACGGCCTGCTCGAAGGCGGCGCGCGCTGAGGTGAGTTGCTTGAGCACCGCTTTAGCATCAGGGCTTCCACTGGCAGCTAAATCTTTTTCAGTAGCGGCAATTCTTTGTGAAAGCTCTTTGACAATCGCCCCACCATCACGCACTGTTTTTCTACCAACCAAGTCATTCGCCTGAATTGCAGTAGTGCCTTCATAAATCGTCAAGATGCGGGCATCACGGTAATACTGCGCTGCGCCAGTTTCTTCGATAAAGCCCATGCCACCATGCACTTGAACTCCTAGACTAGCCACTTCAATCGACATTTCTGTTGAGAAACCTTTGACAATTGGCACTAGGAATTCATAGATAGCTTGATTGACTTTACGCACTGCCTCATCTGGAGCAGCATGCTGAGCGTCATAAGCAGAAGCAGCGTAGTAGGCTAATGCACGTGAGGCTTCTGTGTAGGCGCGCATAGTCATGAGCATACGCTTTACATCCGGCTGATGAATAATTGCAACTGGGCCTGGTGAGCCAGCTAAGTCACGACTCTGTACACGATCTTTTGCATATTGAACTGCCTTTTGATAGGCACGCTCCGCCACCGCTACACCTTGCATACCTACTGCAAAGCGAGCTGCATTCATCATCACGAACATATATTCAAGACCGCGATTTTCCTCGCCAACTAAGTAGCCGATTGCGCCACCATGATCACCAAATTGCAGAACGGCAGTCGGGCTCGCTTTAATGCCTAACTTATGCTCAATCGAAACACAATGTACATCATTACGCTCACCTAATGAACCATCTTTATTCACCATAAACTTCGGCACTACAAATAATGAAATACCCTTTACGCCCTCTGGCGCATCAGGTGTTCTGGCTAACACCAAATGGATAATATTCTTAGCCATATCGTGCTCACCATAGGTGATATAGATTTTGGTACCAAAAATCTTGTACGTACCATCGCCCTCTGGAACAGCGCGTGAGCGAACCATCGCAAGATCAGAGCCAGCTTGCGGCTCAGTCAAATTCATTGTTCCAGTCCACTCACCAGAAATCATCTTTGGAACATATTGCTCCTGAAGTTCTGGGCTAGCAGCAGTTAAGAGAGCTTCAATAGCACCATCGGTAAGTAATGGGCAGAGTGCAAAAGAAAGATTGGCTGCATTCACCATCTCCAAACAAGCAGTGGAGATCAATTTTGGCAAGCCTTGACCGCCAAACTCTGCCGGATGAATGACGCCTTGCCAGCCAGCAGCGGCGTATTGCTCAAAAGCCTGTTTGAAACCAGGGGTGGTTGTCACTACACCATCTCTTAAGGAACTTGGGTTTTGATCACCAGCCCAGTTAAGGGGCGCCACTACATCTTGATTAAATTTGGCCGACTCTTCCAAGATCGCAGGGGCTAAATCTACATCTGCACCCGCATCAGCATAAGCAGGATAGGCAACGACATCCGAAAGCCCAGCTAATTCATTCATTACAAACAGCATGTCTTTCACTGGGGCTACGTATGACATTACAACTCCTCTTTATTCAGTTTGTTACTTAACTAATCTACGATTCAACCAAGTGCTTTTGTTAATTCAGGCACGGCAGTATTCAAATCCGCAACCAAGCCATAATCAGCAACACCAAATATTGGCGCCTCTGGATCTTTATTGATTGCGACGATCACTTTGGAATCTTTCATGCCAGCCAAATGCTGAATGGCCCCTGAGATACCTACAGCAATGTAAAGCTGAGGAGCAACAATCTTGCCGGTCTGGCCCACTTGGTAATCATTGGGAACGTAACCCGCATCCACCGCTGCACGGGATGCGCCCAAAGCAGCACCGAGCTTGTCAGCCAAAGGTGCAATGAGCTCCTGATACTTTTCACCGGAACCTAAACCGCGACCACCAGAAACAATAATCTTGGCGGCGGTCAATTCTGGGCGATCCGATTTAGTCAACTCACGGCCAACAAAGGAAGATTTGCCAGCAGATTCAGCGGCAGCTTGTTTCTCAACTGCTGCAGAACCGCCAGTGGCAGTTACTGGATCAAAACCCGTTGTACGGACAGTAATGACTTTTACAGGATCAGCAGATTGCACGGTAGCAATTGCATTGCCTGCGTAGATCGGACGCTCAAAAGTATCTGCAGAGATGACTTTAGTAATGTCGGACAATTGAGCCATATCTAACTTAGCAGCAACGCGTGGCAATACATTCTTACCATTAGCAGTTGCAGGAGCGAGGATATGACTGTAGCCATTTGCAATGGAGAGGATCTGCGCAGCCAAAGGTTCAGCCAATTGATCAGCCAAATTAGCGGCATCAATTTGAATGACTTTGCGTACACCAGCAATTTGAGCTGCGGCAGCTGCGGCAGCATCAGCACTGCTACCAGCAACGAGAACGTCCACCTCAGGAGAGCACTGCAAAGCAGCTGCGACGGCATTTAAGGTTGCCGCTTTTAATGATTGATTGTCGTGTTCAGCAATAACAAGTGCGGCCATTTAGATCACCTTCGCTTCATTTTTGAGTTTTTCTACAAGGGCTGCTACATCAGCAACCATTACGCCAGCAGAACGCTTTGGCGGCTCCTCTACTTTAAGTGTTTTCAGGCGTGGGGCAATATCGACACCCAATTCTTCAGGCTTCACGATATCAATCGTTTTCTTCTTGGCCTTCATGATGTTCGGCAAAGTGACATAGCGTGGTTCATTCAAACGCAAGTCAGTGGTAATCACTGCCGGCAAAGATAGTGCAATAGTTTCTAAACCACCATCAACTTCGCGAGTTACAGTGGCCTTGCCGTCTGCAACCACTACTTTGGAGGCAAAGGTAGCTTGAGGAATATCCAACAAGCTTGCCAGCATCTGACCGGTTTGATTGCTGTCATCGTCAATTGCTTGCTTACCGAGAATGATGATTTGCGCTTGCTCTTTATCAGAGAGCGCCTTGAGAATCTTCGCTACTGCTAAAGGTTGTAGCTCTGCATCTGTCTCAACCAGGATGGCGCGATCCGCGCCAATTGCTAATGCAGTACGGAGAGTTTCTTGACACTGGGTTGCACCAGCACTAACCACTACCACCTCACTGGCCACACCCGCCTCTTTCAAGCGTACCGCCTCCTCTACTGCGATTTCATCAAAGGGATTCATACTCATTTTGACGTTTGCTAAATCAACCCCAGAGTTGTCTGATTTCACCCGAATTTTGACGTTGTAATCAACAACGCGTTTTACAGCTACTAAGACTTTCATCCCTCAAACCTCTCTAATATATAAATCGAGGATAAACCCTCTAAAAAAGCACGATCGTTTTATTTTACCTGAATATTTGCCAAATTAAACATCAATTGCGGTGGCTGAACCCGCCTGTTTCCGAAGCTCAAACTTCTGAATCTTGCCAGTCGAGGTCTTTGGTAGTTCACAGAAGATAATAGCTCTCGGAACCTTAAAGCCTGCTAAATGCTTTTTACAGTGGGCAATAATCTCCTCGGCAGTCACCTCTGAACCAGGTTTGATTTCCAAGAAGGCGCAAGGCGTTTCACCCCATTTAGGATCAGGCTTAGCAACCACTGCAGCAGCGTTGATAGCTGGGTGTCGATAGAGTACATCCTCAACCTCTACAGATGAAATATTTTCACCTCCAGAAATAATGATGTCTTTACTGCGGTCCTTCATCTTCACATAGCCATCTGGATTCATTACTGCTAAGTCACCTGAGTGGAACCAGCCGCCTTCAAAAGCTTCTTGAGTTGCCTTTTCGTTTTTTAGGTAGCCCTTCATCGCGATATTGCCCTTGAACATAATTTCGCCAATGGTCTCACCATCCGCTGGGACGGGCTTCATTGTTTCTGGATCAAGAACAGCGATTGCTTGTTGCATGTGATAACGCACACCTTGACGCGCATTTAAGCGAGCACGTTCACCGATATCCACAGCATTCCACTCATCTTGTTTGACGCACACAGCTGCCGGTCCATAGGTTTCAGTCAATCCATAGACATGAGTTAAATCAAATCCTAACTTTTCCATGCCCTCAATAATGGATGCAGGTGGTGCGGCGCCCGCGATCAAGCCTTTGACGCCTGTGGGCACTCCCACCTTCAACTCATCAGGCGCGTTGACTAATAGGTTATGCACAATGGGTGCTGCGCAGTAGTGCGTCACACCATGTTCTTTAATGGCCGCAAAAATATTTTGCGCATCAACCCGACGCAAGCAGACATTAATGCCAGCGCGAGCGGCAATCGTCCATGGGAAGCACCAACCATTGCAATGGAACATTGGCAAAGTCCAGAGATAGATGGGATGCTTATTAATATCCCAGTCCAGCACATTGGAAACGGCATTAATTGCAGCGCCACGGTGGTGATACACCACGCCCTTAGGATTACCAGTGGTACCAGATGTATAGTTCAAACAAATCGCTTGCCACTCATCTGCAGGAACCTGCCATGCAAAGTTAGAATCTCCTTCGGAGAGTAATTTCTCATAAGTGAGGTTGCCTAACCTCTCGCCAGGAACATCAAACTCTTTTTCTTCAACATCCACCACCAAGAAATCACGACCAGAATCTTTCTTAGCAATCTCAAGCGCTTTTTTCATCACCCCTGAAAATTCAGGGTCAACAATAACTACCTTTGCCTCACCATGGTTCAGCATAAAGGCCACAGTCTCTGCATCCAAACGCGTATTTAGGGCATTTAAAACCGCGCCCGCCATCGGAATACCAAAGTGGGCCTCTACCATTGGAGGGGTGTTAGGCAACATCACTGCCACCGTATCGCCCAAGCCAATACCGTGTTTTTGCAAAGCACTAGCCAAGCGACGGCAACGCTCATAAGTTTGCCCCCAAGTCTGACGCAACTTCCCATGAATAACGGCAGTTTTATTGGGGTAAATTTCTGCGGAGCGCTCTAAAAATAAGAGCGGAGTAATTGGGGTGTGGTTAGCTGGATTACGAGCCAAACCTTGTTCATAAATATTTGCCATCTTCAGCTTTCTATTTCTGTTTTACTAAATTCTTCATTAAATATCTGCAAGCGCCTTGATGTGAGCCACTACGCTGCGGCCTAATGCCGAGAGGTTATAACCACCCTCTAAGCAACTCACAATGCGTCCCTGCGCATAGTCGCTAGCAATTTCTTTTAAACGTTTGGTAATCCAGACATAGTCGTCCTCTACCAAGCCCATCTGACCCAAATCATCCTCGCGATGAGCATCAAACCCTGCTGAAATCATAATGAGCTCAGGCTCAAAGTTATGCAAAGCAGGCAACCATTGCTCCTCCACAATGGAGCGAACCACATCGCCTCGAGTCGCCGCAGGTAAAGGCACATTCACCATATTGTTAGCATGATCAAGGCCGCTGTATGGATAAAAAGGGTGCTGGAAGAAGCTACACATCAAGACATTAGGGTCATTGAAAAAAGCAGCTTCAGTACCGTTGCCATGATGGACATCAAAATCAATGATGGCGACACGCTCAATGCCGTATGTTTCCATTGCATATCGCGCAGCAATCGCCACGTTATCAAATAAACAAAAACCCATAGAACGCGTTGGCTCCGCATGATGTCCTGGCGGTCTTACGGCACAAAATACGTTCTCAACCTCACCCTTCATCACGGCATCTACGCCTGCAATAGCAGCGCCTGCCGCTCTGAGTGATGCTCTATAAGTATGAGGATTCATGATGGTGTCACCATCGAGCATGAAATACCCACTCTCTGGGGCACGATCCCGAACAAAAGATACGTGGTCAGGACTATGGACCAATTCCAATTGGTCTTCGGTTGCCAATGGCGCATCTAAATGATGCAAAAATTGATCAACACCGCTGCGAATCAGCTGATCATTAATCGCCTGAATTCTCTCTGGACACTCTGGATGATGGCTTCCCATCTCATGTTTCAGAAAGTCTGGATGAGTTATGTATCCTGTTGTCATTACTCGAAATCCTCAATAGCAAATTTGTAATTTTTATAATCTAATTAAACGTGCTCAACATTCGAAAATCCAATACTTACTGCATGAACTTTCATGTCTCCTACTTACTGCTTGCTCTTGCGTTAGCAGGGTGCTCTAGCACCCCCACGCAGCCAACCCAATCGCAACAGCCCATCGTAAACCAGACTGACGATGCCGCTACCGAGGCGCGTTTTAGCCAGAACCTCAACGAACTCCTTAACCAGGTCTCACAAAACCAAGAAATCCCACTCCCAGCCCTAGAAATGGGCTTCCTAGATGCTAAAACGGTTCCCTCAATTCGGAAATTGGTATTACCCCCATCGGGTACATTTAAGAAAAACTGGCTGGCTTATCGTAAACGCTTTATTGAGCCTGTACGCCTTAAGGCTGGCAGGGTCTTTTGGGATCAAAATCAAGCCTTTTTGAGTCAAGTTGAACAAGAGTCAGGGGTGCCAGCTGAGATTATTGTGGCCATTATTGGCATCGAAACCATCTATGGGCGCCAAACGGGCAATTTCAGAGTGAAAGACGTTCTGTCCACTCTCGCCTTTAGTTACCCAGATACCCCTAACAAACCTGCACGCGAACAGCTCTTCAAGGATCAACTCAAAGAACTCATCCTAATGTGCTGGACTGGGGCGGGTGGCAAGTTACCCTCCAAGAACAGCAGTCAAGGCATCAATAGCGCACGCTTTAATGCCTGTCTAAATCAGAATAGCTCTTATGCTGGCGCCATCGGCCTACCCCAGTTCATGCCCAGCAGTATTCGCAGCTTTGCAGTCGATGGTGACGGCGATGGCCAAATTGATTTAAAGCAAAGCCCTAAGGACGCTATTGCGAGTGTTGCCAACTTCATGAAAAAACATGGCTGGCAACCCGGTATGCCGATTTCATTTCCAGCTCAAGCTAATGGTATTGGTCAGGCGAAAGCATTGGCTGATGGTGAGCCGCAGCTGAAATATACGGTTCAAGAGCTCATTGAAAAAGGAATCTTGACTCAACAACAAGGCGATCTTCAAAGTGGTGGTGTAGAGCCACAAAGTAAAGCTTTCATCATTGACCTACCGTATCCAGATAAAGATGGTGTAGACCAAGTGCAATATTTTGTTGGCTTAAATAATTTTCTGACGATAGTGCAATACAACCGCAGTTATTTCTATGCGCAAAGTGTTGCTGAGTTTGCCCAAGCCCTAGGATATAAAAACCAAAGTGTTGTGCCAGTAGAAAACCCAAGCAAAGCCAGTGGGCCAAAAGCAACTACTGAAAAGTCTAAATCCAAGAAATCCAACCCCAAGAAAAAAGCAAAGTCTTAGGCCGGAAAAACGCCGGTAGATAGGTAGCGGTCACCACGGTCGCAGACAATAAAGACGATCGTGGCATTTTCAACTTGACGGGCTATACGTAAAGCCACTACCAAAGCACCTCCAGCAGAAATGCCGCAGAAAATACCCTCTTGTGCTGCCAAGCGACGCGCCATCTCCTCTGCATCTGCTTGCGAAACATACTCAATTAAATCAACGCGATCACCTTGATAAATCTTAGGCAGATATGCCGGCGCCCACTTCCGAATGCCGGGAATTTGAGAGCCCTCTTCTGGTTGTGCGCCAATAATCTGAATCGCAGGATTCATGGACTTCAGATAAGTGGAGACTCCCGTGATGGTTCCAGTTGTTCCCATGGCGGATATAAAATGGGTAATCTGCCCATCAGTGTCTCGCCAAATTTCTGGCCCAGTAGTCTCTATATGTGCTCTAGGATTGTCAGGATTGGCAAATTGATCGAGCAATCTACCGCGTCCTTCTCTTTGTAGCTGCAAGGCGTAATCTCTGGCAAATTCCATGCCGCCAGAGGCTGCGGTCAATATTAATTCAGCGCCATAAGCCGCCATACTTTGACGACGTTCAATGCTTTGATTTTCTGGCATGACTAAAATCATTTTGTAACCGAGCATGGCTGCGGTCATTGCTAAAGCAATACCTGTATTACCGCTAGTTGCCTCAATTAATGTATCGCCAGGTTTAATCTCACCGCGTTCTTGTGCGCGTGAAATCATCGACAGCGCAGGTCGGTCCTTCACCGACCCGGCTGGATTATTTCCTTCCAACTTACCCAAGATCACATTATTGCGGTTGTCGTTTTCTAAACCAGGAATACGCTGCAAACGAACTAAGGGAGTATTGCCCACAGTCTGTGAAATAGTAAGGTAGGAAGGTTTGCTCATGAAGCCATTTTAGCCATAAGCCGCCTTACACACGGAAGGGTTTAATTTCTGCGACTTGCTCCCATACGCTCCTGCTGATTACGAGGACTAGCTTGATTACGCGAATGGCGTCGGCTAGAGGCCCCACCCTCTTTCTTGGTTCGACCATTCGGCTCCCGAAAAGAGCTGGGGGCTTCAATCGTTAAGCCGTTATCCACCATTTTTTCTACCGATTTCATGCCAATGCCACGAACCCGCTTCTGTAGGTCATTGGCATCTTGAAAATGGCCGCCATCCAAACGCTCAGCAATAATTGTTTTTGCTTTAGCTGGACCAATTCCCTTGATGCTCTCAAGCTCCGTTTGAGTGGCAGTATTGACATTAATGGGCGAGGCATATACCAACCCAGTATTTGAAGCCAATAAGGTGAAAGTTGCAGCCGCAGCTCGAACTAAATTCCAAAATTTATCTACATTTAAATTTCTTGTCATCTTCTCTCCGGTAGTGAATAAAAAAATCCACGAACACAAAGTGTGCGTGGATCGTTTACAACGAAGAGAAACTACTTCTGTTGACTGACTTACAAAGGGTTAGCCAAGAAACCAGAATTGGCTTCCAACCACTCAATATATCTTCCTACGCCCTGCTCAACATTTAAGAAGGGCTCCGTATAGCCAGCTGCTCTGAGTTTGGTGAGATCAGCTTGAGTAAAGCACTGGTATTTGCCCTTGAGCGCATCCGGGAATGGAATGTACTCAATCGCTTTTTCTTTAACCAATTCTTGTAGGCTTGCAGGGGCTGCTTTATCCAGCTTACGCATGGAGTTAGCGACCGCATGGGCTACATCATTAAACGGTTGCGCACGACCACTACCTAAGTTGAAGATGCCACTGATTTCTGGGTGGTCCAGAAAGAAGAGGTTTACCTTGACTACATCTTCAACTGATACAAAGTCGCGACTTTGCTCACCAGGCGCATAACCACCGTACTCACCAAACAATTTCACATGACCCTTGGCTTTGTATTGGTGGTACTGATGAAAGGCAACCGAAGCCATACGGCCCTTATGTGACTCACGCGGACCATAGACATTGAAGTAACGAAAGCCAACAACCTGTGCTGTATTTGCCTTTTCTGCAAAACGCTTTCGCATCACTTGATCGAATAAAAACTTGGAGTAGCCATAAATATTAAGCGGCTTCTCGTGCTCACGGCTCTCTACAAATACATCTGAGCCACCATAGGTAGCCGCAGAAGAGGCATAAAGCAATTGAACCTTTTGCTCAGTACAAATATCTAACAGGTCCATGGTGTAGCGATAGTTGTTCGCCATCATGAAAATACCATCTGTTTCCATGGTGTCGGAGCAAGCTCCTTCATGAAACACGGCCCTCACCTTACCAAAACGACCACTTCTGAATGCCTCTAGAAACTCGTCTTTATCAAGGTAATCAATAATGTCTAAATCAGCAAGATTGCGATACTTGTCTGCAGGACGAAGATCATCTACTGCAATGATATTTTTCTCGCCACGCACATTGAGCGCTTGAACAATATTGGCACCAATAAATCCAGCTGCTCCGGTTACGATAATAGTCACTGTAATTCCTCTGAAGTAACGGTTGCAGTTCCCAGCTTACCAACAACGATTCCACCTGCACGGTTTGCAAGCGCCATGGCTTTTTCTAAAGGCCACTTCGCAGCTAATGCCACAGCCAATGTTGCGATTACAGTATCACCAGCACCAGAAACATCAAACACCTCACGAGCTTGCGCTTTAACGTGACTCACACCGGATTCGGTATATAAGCTCATCCCATCCTCAGAGCGTGTTAGCAGCAAGGCTTGTAAGTCAAGGGACTTTCTAAGGTCCTGGGCTTTCTTAGTCAAGTCTTCTTCGCTCATCCACTGACCAACCACTTGACGCAATTCACTGCGGTTAGGCGTTAAAACAGTAGCGCCACGATACTTCTCATAATCCTCGCCCTTAGGGTCAACCAAGATCATTTTATTTTGTGCTCTAGCCTGTTCAATCATATGAGCCACTTGGCCCAATGCGCCTTTGCCGTAATCCGATAGTATTACTACGTCAGCAGCACCAACGAGTTTTTCAAAACGCTCTAATTTATGTGCAAGTGCTTTTTGACTAGGGGTTTCTTCGAAGTCCAGGCGAATTAACTGCTGCTGACGCGCAATGACGCGTAACTTCACAATCGTTGGAACATTGGTATCAATTTCTAGTTGACTATCGACACCGCCCGCTTTTAACAACTCAACCACACGTTTACCAGGCTCATCGTTACCAACGATACCCAAAATAGTTGCTTTGGCGTCGAGCGCAGCTACATTACGAGCTACGTTGGCAGCACCGCCTAGACGCTCATCAATCTTGCCTACCTGTACCACCGGCACAGGAGCTTCAGGAGAAATACGATTGGTGTCACCAAACCAGTAGCGATCTAACATGACATCGCCCACCACTAATAAGCGGGCTTTAGAGAACTGTTCTCGGTTTGCTTTTTCCATTTGCATCTACTTTAATTATGTCTACCAATACCGTGGTACTCAATACCCAATTCTTGCATAGAAGCGGGCTCATAGAGATTACGGCCATCAAAGATCACCGGGCGCTTGAGTTTTTGCATCACTTGCTCAAAATCTGGGCTTCTAAAGGCTTTCCACTCAGTCACAATCACTAGAGCATCAGCACCATCTAATGCACTCATCGGGTCATCGACCATCGACACTTGTTTGAGGCCTGCTGGATTATCTTTAAAGTCTACATCTAAGCAGTGCTTGGCTTCTGCCATCGATACGGGATCATGAGTTACTACTTGTGCGCCACGCTTAACGAGTTCTTGAATAATCACACGACTAGGTGCTTCGCGCATATCGTCGGTATTTGGTTTAAAGGCTAAACCCCAGAGTGCAAACTTCATACCATTGAGGTCACTACCAAAGCGCTTTTCGATCTTTTCGACCAAAATGTACTTTTGCAATTCGTTCACAGCTTCTACGGCATCCAGGATCTTGAGATCTCGCCCATGCTCTTTAGCGGTTTTGGATAAGGCGGACACGTCCTTAGGGAAGCAGGAGCCGCCATAGCCGGTACCTGAATACAAAAAGCCATAACCAATACGAGAGTCCGAACCAATACCTTGGCGCACTGCTTCAATATCAGCGCCTACTAAGTCAGCCAAGTTGGCCAGCTCGTTCATAAAGGAAATGCGGGTAGCCAACATGGCATTAGCTGCGTATTTAGTGAGCTCAGCACTTTTAACATCCATGTAGTAGGTACGCTCATGGTGACGATTAAAGGGGGCGTAGAGCTTACGCATCTGTTCTTTGGCGTGCAATCCAGCTGGGGTATTTTCAGTACCGATCACAATGCGGTCGGGACGCATAAAGTCTTCTACTGCAGCACCTTCTTTGAGGAACTCAGGATTGGAGACTACAGAGCATAACTCAGGAGATAAGTTTCTTTTTTCTAATTCTTCGGTAATCGCTGCACTTACTTTATCGGCAGTACCGACTGGCACAGTCGATTTATCGACAATCACTTTAGGGGTAGTCATGTGACGACCAATATTGCGCGCTGCTGCTACGACATATTGAAGATCAGCTGAGCCATCTTCATCTGGAGGTGTACCTACTGCAATAAATTGAATTTCACCATGAGCAACTGAGGCAGCAATATCAGTAGAGAACTGTAAACGACCTGCAGCGCGATTGCGCTCAATCATCTCTTTAAGACCAGGCTCATAAATAGGAACGCCGCCAGAGTTGAGAATCTCGATCTTTTTGGAATCGACATCGACACAAAAGACGTTATTACCCTGCTCAGCTAGGCATGCGCCAGTAACAAGGCCTACGTAACCACTACCGATGATGGTGACTTTCAATTTCTCTCCAAATCTTTACATGGAAGGGCCGCTAGGTGCCGCACCCTCACTCCGTCTCGGGGAGTATGCCTCCCAATGATTACAGCCAGGACATTGCCAATAAAATCTTCTCGCTCTAAATCCGCAATTACCACAAGTGTAGCGAGCTAGGCTGGTGGTGCGCTGACGCAAAAGATTCAGAATAGACTGTAATTCCAAGAGTCTTTCTGGGCTGGCACTACCCTCCTCCAATGCAAGGCGAGTTTCAGCCATCTTAGACAAAGCAATCAAAGTCGGCGAATGCTGCATGACATCAGATAACATCGCACTTGCTGTCTGTGGACCCCGAATTTTCATGAGGTGCTTATGCACAATATCGAGCAACTCACCAGTGGCTTGAGTTTTTAACAATTCACAGAGGCGATCCAAACCCTCGCCCTCTTTATTAACCGCTGCGTGAGCAACCATCCAACGATCAGCCAACAAATGCATATAAGCAGGGTGAGAGCTGGCAATCAGACTCCAAGCCTCAATCGCTTGAGCAGGGCGATCCATTGCCATCAAATAATCGCCTTGCAAGATCAAAGCGCGTGCATGATTTGGGACAGCCTGTAGAGCACGGTGGATTGATTGCTCCGCCTCAACCAAGTCTTTGCGACGTAAAGCCTCTTGACCAAGCTCACAGTGAAATTGAGCAATTTCAGTATGATGCGATTTACCTTGCAGTCCTTCAAGTTCACTTGCAGCAATGATGGCTTTTTTCCAATCATGCTCAATTTGATACATCTCCAACAAGCTTTCTTTTGCAGGCTCGGCATACTTGCCATCACCTACGCGATTTAACGAGGCTTCGGCGCGGTCAAGCAAGCCTGCGCGCAAAAAGTCCCTACCTAACTCATAGGCAGCATGATCACGATCACGTGGTTTTAAATCATCGCGATTGGCTAAGTGTTGATGAATGCGAATAGCTCGCTCTGTTTCACCACGACGGCGAAATAAATTACCTAATGAGAAATGCAACTCAATAGTCTCTGGATCTAACTGGGCAATTTTGACCAAGGTTTCAATCGCTTGATCAGGTTGCTCATTGAGCAAAAGACTCAAACCTTTAAAGGTAGATCGCTGCTGACGCATGCGCTCACGCTCATCCATGCGGTTTTCAAGACGCAAGTCCCAGCGGGCCGCTAACCAACCGATGCCAAACATGACTGGCAGCAGCAATAACCAAGGAGTAGCTATCTGAATCATAGCGTGCAGAATTTAAATAAAAAAATGGCCCGAATGGACCACTGAGGTTGAGCCTGAATCTTAGCCACCAGAACCCTCTTTGGGGCCCGCCTGCTTCAACGGCTTGTAGTCTACTCGCTCACGCAATTCTTTGCCAGGCTTAAAGTGCGGAACGCGTTTTTCTGGGATCAATACTTTCTCACCAGACTTTGGATTGCGACCAGTGCGTGCAGGACGATGGTGAAGTACAAAACTTCCCACGCCGCGCAACTCGATACGCTTGCCCTCAGCCAAAGCATGAGTCATTGTGTCCAACAAAGTTTTTACCGCTAACTCCACGTCCCTAGGCAAAAGCTGCGGAAACTGTTCCGCGAGGCTCTCCACTAGTTCGGAGCGGGTGATTGCTTGTTGCTCTTGATCTGTCATGATCTATCAATAAAAAATCGCCGCCTTCCTAGTGGAAAGCGGCGATATTGATTTAGCCTTGATTGTCCAATTTTGCTTTTAACAAAGCGCCCAAATTGGTTGTGCCAGACTGCGCATCACCTTGGAGCTTGCTCATTGCATCTTGTTGATCAGAGCTGTCTTTTGCCTTAATTGAAAGATTGATAACACGTGACTTGCGATCAATATTAATGATCATTGCAGTAACGCTGTCGCCTTCTTTCAATACATTGCGTGCATCTTCAACGCGATCGGTTGAGATCTCAGAAGCACGTAAGTAAGCTTCAACTTCATCAGCCAAGTGAATTGTTGCACCCTTAGCATCAACAGCCTTCACAGTACCAGTAACGAGGCTACCCTTGTCGCTGACAGATGTGTAGTTGTTGAATGGGTCGCCAGACAATTGCTTAATACCGAGAGAGATACGCTCTTTCTCAACATCAATTGCCAATACAGTGGCTTCAACTTCATCACCTTTTTTGTATTTCTTAACAGCTTCTTCACCTGGCTCATTCCATGAAAGGTCTGAAAGGTGAACTAAACCGTCGATGCCGCCAGGCAAGCCAATGAACACACCAAAGTCAGTAATAGACTTGATTGCGCCAGTTAACTTATCGCCTTTTTGTTGGGCACGTGAGAACTCTTCCCATGGATTAGCTTTGCACTGCTTGATGCCCAAGCTGATACGACGCTTGTCTTCATCAATGTCCAGAACCATTACTTCAACTTCAGTTCCTAATGCAGTAGCTTTGCTTGGAGCAACGTTCTTGTTAGTCCAGTCCATTTCAGAAACGTGTACCAAACCTTCAATACCAGATTCGATTTCAACGAATGCGCCGTAATCAGTCAAGTTAGTTACTTTGCCGAATAAACGGGTGTTTGGTGGGTAACGACGAGCGATACCAACCCATGGATCATCACCAAGCTGTTTCACGCCGAGTGAAACACGGTTCTTTTCTTGATCAAACTTCAAAATCTTCGCGGTAACTTCTTGACCAACAGTCAACATCTCACTTGGGTGACGCACACGACGCCATGCCAAGTCAGTGATGTGCAAGAGGCCATCGATACCGCCCAGGTCAACGAACGCACCGTAATCGGTGATGTTCTTAACGAGGCCAGTAACTACTGCGCCTTCTTTAAGGTTAGACATCAACTTAGCACGCTCTTCACCTTGGCTAGCTTCAACCACTGCACGACGTGACAACACTACGTTGTTACGCTTACGGTCAAGCTTGATAACCTTGAACTCCATCGTCTTACCTTCGTAAGGGCTGGTATCTTTGATTGGACGTGTATCAACGAGTGATCCAGGCAAGAATGCGCGGATACCGTTAACCATTACAGTCAAGCCGCCTTTAACCTTACCAGTAACAGTACCGGTAACGATCTCCGCTTGCTCAAGCGCTTTTTCCAAGTTCATCCATGATGCCAAGCGTTTCGCTTTATCACGGGAAAGGATGGTGTCGCCATAGCCGTTCTCAAGAGCGTCAATAGCAACAGAAACGAAATCGCCAGGAGCTACTTCAATCTCGCCAGCGTCGTTATGGAATTCTTCAACAGGAATAAACGCTTCAGACTTTAAGCCAGCGTTAACAACGACGAAGTTATGGTCGATGCGAAGAACTTCAGCCGAAATAACTTGGCCGGTCTTCATATTCGATCGGGTTAATGATTCTTCAAATAATTCTGCAAATGATTCAGACATGTGTATTCACTTTGTGCCGCCAGAAGGCCTGACGGGTTAGGTTAAAAAAGTCTTCAAGAAACACGCTAATGAAAAGTCGCGTTGTGGAGTTTCTTAAGACACCAAAACTACTGCTTACAGCCAACTACATACGAACTAGGCGATTGTTGATTGATACCAATCCAAAACCGTCTTAACTGCTTGATCTATAGATAAATCTGATGTTTCAAGCACTTTCGCACCATCTGCAACTAACAAGGGTGCGGTACCTCGACTACTATCTCTGGCATCGCGCTCCTGCAAATCTTGCAGCAAGTCCTCAAGTTTAGCAGAAATTCCCTTAGCTATCAATTGCTTATAGCGACGTTCGGCTCTGGCAGCTGCCGTTGCAGTCAAGAAAACCTTCAAAACAGCGTCTGGGAATATGACACTTGCCATATCCCTGCCATCGGCTACCAGCCCAGGAGATTGGCGAAAACCGCGCTGCAGGCCCACTAAAGCAGATCTCACCTCAGGGTGGACGGCTAAAGCGGAGGCCCTTAATCCTATATTTTCAGTGCGAATAGCATCTGTGACATCCTCGCCATTCAGAAAAATCTGCCCATTTTTGAATGAAATCAATAATTTAGGGACTAAAAGTCCAAGTTCTGAGCCATTTTTAACGTCAATTCTCTGTTTTTCGCTGGCTAAAGCCACTAAGCGGTAGAGCGCCCCGCTATCCAAATAATGAAAGCCCAGCTTTTCTGCAACGAGCGAGGCAACCGTACCTTTACCAGAGGCGGTAGGTCCGTCAATTGCGATGACTGGTGAAGGACTCATAAATAGGATTTGGTTTGGCTAACTACTTTCGCAAATTCTGCGAAATAGGTCGGGAATGTTTTCGCAACGCAATTCGGATCATTGATCTTGAGTGCATTTGGACCAAATGCAGCGAGCGAGAAACACATTGCCATGCGATGGTCATCATAAGTATCAATGCCTTCGCTTGGTGATTTCCAGTTGCTTTGTGAAGTGGGAGCTTGAACCACGATGTAATCCGCACCCTCTTCAACGATTGCACCAACCTTCTTTAATTCTTTTGCCATTGCGGCAATACGATCTGTTTCTTTAACGCGCCAGCTAGCAATATTATTTAAACGCGTTGAGCCTTCTGCAAACAATGCAGCCACAGCCAAGGTCATCGCTGCATCCGGAATTTCAGTGCAATCAATCGTGATGCCGTTGAGTTTGCCATTGGCATTTTTCACGCCAGACACTTCAATCCAATCTTCGCCTGCATTAATTTTTGCACCCATCAGCGCAAGCGCATCGGCAAATGCCACATCGCCTTGAATACTATCTTTGCCAACCCCTAATACCTTAACTGGGCCACCACCTATGGCGCCTAGAGCCAAAAAGTAGGAGGCAGAAGAAGCATCACCCTCTACGGATAACTGACCTGGACTTTTGTAAACCACATCAGAATGTTTTGCAGGAATAATGAATGACTGCTTATCAGGACAAGCAACCGTTACGCCAAAGCGCGCCATCAACTTCAAAGTGATATCGATGTACGGACGAGAAATCAATTCGCCAATCACTTCAATACGCACAGGCTCATTTGCCACCAATGGCAAAGCCATGAGTAAAGCTGTTAAGAACTGACTTGATACATCACCGCGCACCTTAACAACATCTTTAATCTGAATATCTGCCGCCAAGATTTTGATTGGCGGATAGCCTGCTTGTAATTCATAGTCGATCTTTGCGCCCACTTGACGTAGACCATCGACCAAATCCCAAATAGGTCTTTCGTGCATGCGAGCAACACCAGATAGACGGTAGTTGCCGCCTTGCATTGCTAAAGCGGCAGTTAACGGACGCATCGCAGTACCGGCATTACCCATAAAGAGGTCTGCGTCCTGTACTGGAAACTTGCCACCACAACCCTCAACGACGCATACCTTGTCATCTTTATCTGTTACAGATAAGCCGAGCTGACGCAAGGCACTGCGCATCACCTGAGTGTCATCCGCATCTAATAAATTTTTGAGGGTAGTTGTGCCGGTGGATAAGGCTGCTAATAACAAGGCGCGGTTAGAAATACTTTTCGAGCCTGGCAACACAATCGAGCCTTGCGCTAGCTGAAATGGCCCAATACTAATATCTGGTAAACCGCTCATTAAAGGACGTCCAAGTCTTGACGTGCTTTGCTCGCCTTGTTGAATAATTTTTCCAAACCTGCGCCATCACCTTCAGCAACGAGTTTGCGCATGTGGTTGACGATCAATAGATATTGATCTAATTCCTTTAGGATGGCGGTGCGATTACCCAAGCAAATATCGCGCCACATCTCTGGGCTGGATGAAGCAATGCGTGTGAAATCTTTAAAACCAGCACCAACATGGCTCAACTTTTGCTCAGCATCTTCTGAGTTCACCACGCTAGCCATTAAGGCATATGACAGTAGATGTGGGAGATGAGAAACAGCAGCGTAAATCGCATCGTGCTGCACGACACCAATCTTTTTCACCTCAGAACCAACAGATTCCCAAAAGCCAGCGATCAAGGCGGTATCTTCAGGTGAGTTTTCCTGCAAAGGACAAATAATGGCTTGCTTGCCTTGAAATAAATCCGCTTTAGCAGCCGCAGCGCCATGCTGTGCACCTCCTGCAATCGGATGTGCTGGCACAAATTGACAAGCCTTCTTGCCCAATACTTCTTTAGCAGCCAGGATGACGTCACCCTTAGTGCTACCAGCATCAGTAATCATGGTGCGAGGCTCAAGATGCGGCTCCATCTCCTCAAAGGCAGCGCGCATTTGAGCTACCGGTACGCAAAGCACAATCACATCAGATTGTTTTGCTGCCTCAACCAAATCCACCACACCATCAATCGCACCCATCTTTTGCGCTTGCTCTAAATTTTCTTTACTGCGACCAACGCCTAAAACCTGAGTTACTACGCCAGCCCGCTTTAGCGCTAAACCCAAAGAGGCGCCAATCAAACCAACTCCAACGATGGTGACGGTACCGTAATTGCTTGCTGGATTAATGATGGTCATTAGGAAAGTATTTGTTTTAAAGCATCAATGAATGCTGCATTTTCTTCTGGCAAACCAATCGAGATGCGTAACCACTGTGGCAAACCATAGTTACCCACTGGACGAACGATGATGCCGCGCTTAAGTAATTCCAAATTAATACGAGTACCAGCTTGGTCATCATCACCCACTTTGACAAGAACAAAGTTGCCTGCAGAGGGCAGATAGCGTAAACCTAGTTCATCGAAAGCTTTGGTGAGCTGGGTATAACCAGCGCGATTGAGCTCAAAACCTTGCTGCAAAAATTCTTTGTCCTGAAAGGCTGCAATAGCAGCAGCCTGAGCCAAACTATTTACATTAAACGGCTGACGAATTCGATTCAGAAGATCAGTTAAGTGGGGTTGTGCAACGCCATAACCAATGCGCAGACCGGCCAAGCCATAAGCCTTGGAGAAGCTGCGCGACAAAATCATATTAGGGAAGCGCTTTACCCAAGCAATTGCATCGTAGCGTTGCTCAGGCGTGAGGTACTCGTTATAGGCTTCATCAAGTACAACAACTACATTAGACGGAACTGCAACTAAAAAGTCTTCAATCTCTTTAGCCGTCAAATAGCTACCAGTAGGATTATTGGGGTTAGCCACAAACACCAACTTCGCCTTGTCGCCAGATGCTTTGATTGCCGCCAACATGGCTGGTAGGTCGTGGCCATAAATATCAGTAGCAGCCACTTCAATTGCCTTGGCGCCAACAGCCTGGGTAGCCAAAGGATAAACAGCAAAAGCGTGCCTTGAGAAGATCACCTCATCGCCTGCTTGTGCTACTGCACGTGCAGCCAATTCTAAAATATCGTTACTGCCATTACCCAAGGTGATCCAATCAGTTGGCACACCCAATCGATCAGCCAAAACATTCTTCAATTCAAAACCATTGGAATCTGGGTAGCGACCTAAATCACTCGCAGCCTTAAGCATGGCATCTTGGGCAGACTTAGGCATGCCCAATGGATTTTCATTAGAAGCCAGCTTCACAATTTTGCTTTCATCCAAACCATACTCGCGCGCAACTTCACTAATAGGTCGCCCACCAACATAAGGGGCAATTGCGTGAATATGTTTTAAGCCAATCTTGGGTGTCATGCGAGCTTTACTAATTTATTTACTAATGTCGTAGTTATTTACAGTTAATCTTGGATTAAGTAGAGTGAGGATAAGAGCCAAGGTTCTTATAGAACGCTGCAACCCCTTTTAACTCTTCAAGCGCCTTCACTACTTTCGCATCATCTGCATGGCCAGCTATATCAATATAGAAGTGATACTCCCAAGTACCTTTGCGTGCAGGACGAGATTCGAAGCGATTCATAGAGACGCCATGCTTTGCCAAAGGCGCCAATAAACGATGGACGGCACCAGGCTGGTTATCAACAGAGAGCACTAAAGAGGTCTGATCTTTACCGGTTGGCTGGCAGGCGTAGTTACCGACCACAACAAAACGGGTACGATTGTGTGGATCATCCTGAATCTCTGCAGCCACTGCTTGCAAGCCATAAGCTTCTTGAGCAGGATCGCCAGCAATTGCAGCCAGAGTAGGATCACTTGCCGCCATGCGAGCAGCCTCCGCATTACTACTCACTGCTTGACGCTTTAATTGTGGAGCATGCACACTTAACCATTGCTGGCACTGAGCCAATGCTTGAGCATGAGCGCAAACGGTCGTTACACCATCAAGCTTGCCACTCTTAGTCAATAAGTGATGACGAATTGGCAATACGACTTCGCCGCTAATACGCATAGAAGAGTCAAGCAATAAATCCAACGTGCGAGAAATCGCACCTTCACTAGAGTTCTCAACAGGCACTACGCCAAATTGTGCCGCGCCCTTTTCTACCGCTTTAAAAACTTCATCCAAACTAGCGCAAGGTAAGCCAGCGATGGAATGACCAAAATAGGTTTGTGCTGCTTGCTCAGAAAATGTTCCTACTGGACCAAGGTAAGCAATGGTTTGGCGAGCTTCCAAAGCTCTACATGCAGACATCACTTCGCGCCAGATAGCAGCAATACCATCTGAAAGTAATGGGCCATTATTAATCTCTTGAAGGCGTGCTACAACTTGGCGCTCACGCTCAGGACGAAATACTGGTGATGCGAAGCCGCCTTTAACATGGCCTACTTCTTGCGCAGCTTGTGCACGCTGGGTGAGTAAATCCAAGATCTGCGCATCGAGCGTGTCAATTTTTTCCCGCAAGGGCGCTAAGCGCTGTTCTTCAGTACTCATTAAGCCCGCCTTTCAAAGTCGCGCATAAATTCAACTAAGGCTTTTACACCCTCAATTGGCATTGCGTTATAGATGCTGGCACGCATACCGCCTGCAGCTTTATGGCCACGCAAGGCAACCAAGCCAGCTGCGTTTGATTGCGCCAAAAACTCTGCATTCTGGTTCTCATCTTTTAAGAAGAAAGTCACGTTCATGCGTGAGCGATATTCTTTGGTGACACGATTCTCATACAAGCTACTTTGATCTAAGAAGTTATAGAGTAAATCCGCTTTTTCTTGATTGCGCTTTTCAATGGCCTTCACTCCGCCTTGCTTAAGCAGCCACTTAAAGCCTAGGCCAGCCATATAGATCGAAAATGTCGGCGGCGTATTGATCATCGACTGTGTACTGGCCTGCACAGCCCAATCCCAAATCGTGGGAGTAATGCCCATGCTATGACCAATTAAATCCTTACGCACAATCACAATCGTCACGCCAGAAGGGCCGATATTCTTTTGCGCACCACCAAACCAAACGGCGCACTTGCTTACATCCATCTCTTTAGAAAGGATATTGCTAGAGATATCCGCAACTAGTGGAACATCACCAACATCCGGCACGTCTGGGAACTCAACACCACCAATCGTTTCATTGGCACAGTAGAGAACATAAGCAGCATCACCAGATAACTTCCAAGTTGATCTTGCCGGAATGGTATTGAATTTTTCTGCGGCTGAAGAGGCGGCTAAATTTGCAGCGCCATACTTCTGCGCTTCTTTATAGGATTTGTCTGACCACACGCCAGTAACGATGTAATCCGCCCTCGGTCCGTTCTTGGCCAAAGGCATCAGGTTCATGGGGATGGCTGCATTTTGTCCAAGACCACCGCCTTGTAAGAGCAAAATTTCATAATTATCAGGAATATTCATGAGGGTGCGCAAATCTTGCACCACCTCTTCATACACTTCCATGAACTCTTTACTGCGGTGACTGATCTCCATCACGCTCGTACCGAGCCCACGCCAATTGAGCATTTCATCGGCAGCCTGCTTCAGCACCTCTTCAGGCAAAGTAGCGGGCCCCGCAGCGAAATTGAAAATGCGGCGGTCAAAAGTCATGATGTGTCTAGTCTAAAGGTGACGCTTAAGCGTCACCTACCGTATCGTCATTAGAGTCGGTATCTGGATCAGCGGATACATCACCTTCTTCTGCGCCATCAGCATCAACCTCTTCGTCCGAATCGCTCTCAGCAATACGCTGTAAGCCTGATAAGCGAGTGCCTTCATCAACGTTGATCAAGGTAACGCCTTGAGTGGCCCGTCCCATTTCGCGGATTTCAGAAACACGGGTACGTACCAAGATGCCGCCAGTAGTGATCAACATAATTTGATCTTCTGGAGATACCAAGGCAGCAGCAACCACCTTACCGTTACGCTCTGAAGTCTGAATGGCAATCATGCCCTTCGTACCGCGACCATGACGCGTATATTCAGCGATTGGCGTACGCTTACCGTAACCATTCTCTGTAGCCGTCAATACGCTACTTGGAATTGCAATGCCGTTTGCATCCACCACAGCCTCTTCAACGCCTTCTGCAGCTTCTGCGGGAGCAACCAACATAGCGATCACTTGATGACCTTCGCCTAAGTTCATGCCACGCACACCGCGTGCGGTACGACCCATTGGGCGAACATCATTCTCATCAAAGCGCACTGCTTTACCGGCGTCAGAGAACAACATGACGTCGTGCTGACCATCAGTAATCGCCGCACCAACTAAGAAGTCGTTTTCATTCAAGTCAACCGCAATAATGCCGGCCTTACGTGGATTTGAGAAATCCGACAAGCGAGTCTTCTTCACAGTGCCCAGGCTAGTAGCCATAAAGACGTAATGATCATCTTGATAGCCCTTAATTGGCAGAATCACAGTGATCTTCTCGCCTTCAATTAACGGGAACATATTGACGATTGGCTTGCCACGAGAGGTGCGACTACCTTGCGGCACTTCCCAAACTTTGAGCCAATACATCCGACCGCGATCGGAGAAGCACAAAATAATGTCATGGGTGTTCGCAACGAAAAGTGTATCAATCCAATCTTCATTCTTAGTGGCTGCAGCTTGCTTGCCGCGACCACCACGTTTTTGTGCGCGGTATTCACTCAGTGGCTGACTCTTCATGTAACCAGTATTTGAAAGCGTCACCACCATGTCTTGCGGTGTAATCAAATCTTCTGTGAAGAGTTCAGTGGCATTCATCTCAATGAATGAGCGACGACCTGTGTCGCCACCAGCAATACCAAACTCCGCTTGAACTTCTTTCAACTCGGATTCGATCACTTGAGTGACACGCTCTGGCTTTGCTAACAAATCAAGTAAGTCAGAAATCTCTGACATCACTTCTTTGTATTCGTTAACAATCTTGTCTTGCTCAAGACCAGTCAAGCGTTGCAAGCGCATCTGCAAAATTTCTTGCGCCTGACTATCAGAGAGACGATATAAGCCAGTAGTTTGCATACCATACTCAGGCAACAATCCTTCTGGGCGATAGGCGTTACGGCCGCCTGGCGTATCTGTCTCAGCACGTGCCAACATCTCACGCACCATCGATGAATCCCAAGCTTTGCCCATCAATTCTTGCTTAGCAATCACAGGGTTCGCAGCAGCTTTAATAAGCGCAATGAACTCATCGATGTTTGCCAATGCAACAGCCAAACCTTCTAAGACATGGCCACGATCACGTGCTTTACGCAATTCAAAAATCGTACGACGTGTCACTACTTCACGACGATGCTGCAAGAAGTACTCAAGCATCTGCTTCAAGTTCAACAAGCGTGGTTGGTTATCTACCAATGCCACCATGTTCATACCGAAGTTATCTTGGAGCTGTGTACTCTTATATAAATTATTAAGAACAACTTCAGGCACTTCACCGCGCTTCAATTCGATAACAACGCGCATACCGGATTTATCTGATTCATCACGTAAATCAGAAATACCTTCTACTTTTTTCTCATTCACTAACTCAGCGATGCGCTCGAGCAAGTTCTTTTTATTTACCTGGTACGGCAACTCATCAACAATGATGGCTTGACGCGCGCCCTTATCCAAATCTTCAAAGTGAGTCTTAGCGCGCATAACCACACGGCCGCGGCCAGTGCGATAACCCTCGCGAACCCCTTGAACGCCATAAATGATGCCGGCGGTTGGGAAATCCGGGGCTGGGATGATCTCAATGAGCTCATCAATTGTGCATTCAGGGTTGTGCAGCACGTGCAAACAGGCTGTAACCACCTCATCGAGGTTATGAGGGGGGATATTGGTCGCCATACCTACAGCAATGCCAGAACTGCCATTTATGAGCAAATTAGGCACTTTGGCAGGCAGAATCAAGGGTTCTTTCTCGCTACCGTCGTAATTCGGCCCAAAATCGACAGTTTCCTTGTCCAAATCGGCCAAAAGCTCATGAGCTATCTTGCGCAGGCGGATCTCGGTATAGCGCATTGCAGCAGCGTTATCGCCATCTACGGAGCCAAAGTTACCCTGCCCATCAACCAGCATATAGCGCAGAGAGAAGTCCTGGGCCATCCGAACGATCGTGTCATACACCGCAGAATCACCGTGCGGATGGTATTTACCGATTACATCGCCAACTATGCGGGCAGATTTTTTGTAAGCTCGGTTCCAATCGTTGTTTAATTCATACATTGCGAATAAGACCCGGCGGTGAACCGGCTTGAGGCCGTCACGCACGTCTGGCAGGGCTCTGCCGACGATGACGCTCATTGCGTAGTCCAAATAGGACCGCCGCATTTCGTCTTCGAGGGATATTGGTAGTGTTTCTTTAGCGGCTTGTTCCATCTAGAAATAATATCATTTTGATGACAGGTAGGCCCTATGCTAAGATTCTGTCAGTTTGTACGAAATTGAGATGTGTCGCTTTGCAGTTTTTGCATCAAGGTAGGGCGAATTACATTTAAGTTTGACTTTAATTAAAAAAGAGATTTTTGAGGACTAAAAATGAACAAAACCCTAAGAGTGTTGCTCGCTTCTGTTATTACTGTTTCTGCTACTGCAGCGATGGCTTCTGATAACTGGCAAAACGGCGATGGCGCCCTAAACTGGAAAAACGGCGATGGCACATTGTGCTGGCGCGATAACAACTGGACACCTGCTACTGCAGCTAAAGGTTGTGACGGTGCGTTGACTGCTGCTGCTGCTGGCGTTAGCCAAAGCAAAATCACTTTGCAAGCTGACACACTTTATGACTTCAATAAGTCTGATTTGAAACCAGAAGGTAAAGCTACATTGGACAAGATCGCTGCTGACTTGAAGAAAATTAAGTTAGAAGTAATCATCGCTGTAGGTAACACTGACAGCGTTGGTACAGATGCATACAACATGGCCCTCGGTCAGCGTCGTGCTCAGTCAGTTAAGACTTACCTGACAAGCAAAGGTGTTGACGGTAGCCGTATCTACACAGAATCAAAAGGCAAGAGCAATCCAGTTGCATCAAATGCAACTGCTGAAGGCCGCGCTAAGAACCGCCGTACTGACATCGAAGTTGTTGGTACAGCAGCTAAGTAATTCACTTTACTTGTAAAAAAGCCCGCTTCTAGCGGGCTTTTTTATTTCCGCTATATTCATAAACTTCTCCTATAGCCTTACAGATAAGCAATTCATATGAACGTCGACCAGTCAGAAATCGCCAAATTTAGCGCTCTAGCCCATCGTTGGTGGGACCCTAATAGTGAATTCAAACCCCTGCATGCCATCAACCCACTGCGCTTGAACTGGATTAAGTCCTTTGTTAGCCTGGAAGGCAAGAAGGTTGTTGATATTGGTTGCGGCGGCGGCATCTTGGCGGAATCCATTTCTCAATCAGGCGCAGACACAACCGGTATTGATTTATCAGAAAAAGCACTTAAGGTTGCTGAATTGCACGCATTAGAAGTGGGCGCAAACCTCACCTATCGCTCTATCTCGGCCGAAGCGTTGGCTGATGAGCAGCCCGAACAATACGATGTAGTGACTTGCATGGAGATGCTTGAACATGTACCGGACCCAGCTTCAGTGGTGCGCGCTTGCGCCAAACTTTGTAAGCCTGGTGGCACGTTATTTTTTAGCACCCTCAACCGCAGCCCTAAGTCCTACTTATTTGCCATTATTGGCGCTGAATACATTCTGAAATTACTACCCAGAGGTACTCACGAATACGCTAAATTCATCAAACCCTCTGAACTCGTTGCTTTTACACGTCATGCAGGCTTAGAAATGCTCGGCATGAAGGGTATGAGCTACAACCCACTCACTCAGGTCTATAGCCTGAATGATGATGTCGATGTGAACTATATGATTGCCGTTCGTAAATAATTCAATACATGAGAAATCTTTTAAGCCCATACGCCGGAATCTTTTTTGATTTAGATGGCACGTTAGCTGATACCGCACCTGATTTAGTAGCGGCAACCAATCAATTGCTGGTTGCACGTAATCTTAAGCCTAAGCCTTATGAATTTCTGCGCCCCTATGCATCGGCTGGTGCTCGCGGATTACTCGAAGGCGCCTTTGGCATTAGCCCCGATCATGCGGATTTCACTCTATTGCGCGATGAATTTTTCAGTAATTATGAAAAAGCATTGCTGGTAGAGAGTAAATTATTCGATGACATGAGCCATTTACTCGATCAAATGGATCAAGCCAAGCTCCCCTGGGGCATTGTTACAAATAAAAGTGAGCGTTTCACCAACCCTCTTACTGAATTAATGGGTTTGCGCCAACGAGCTATTTCCACCGTTTCTGGCGATACAACACCGTATTCAAAACCCCATCCTGAACCTATCTTGCACGCCGCTAGAATAGCTAAAGTAGATCCTACAAAATCGCTTTATGTGGGCGATGACATTAGAGATGTTCTAGCAGGCAAAGCGGCAGGAATGAAGACTGTCGCAGCCGCATATGGCTACTGTGGCTGTAAAGAGCCTCCAGAGGCTTGGGGAGCCGATTACATCGTCAATAAGCCTCTCGAGCTACTGCAAATCATCTTTCCCAATAGGGAATAAAAGATATTCAACAATTTAAAGCTGGCGGCTTTAAAATAGAGCTTCCTAAGCATGCAATCTGGGACCGACATGGTTTCGACGTGGGTTACAAAGCATCAAGGGCATACCGAGGACCCGTTATCTCGTAAATCAATGGGAATGTTTTAACTGCAAACGACGAACGTTTCGCACTAGCCGCTTAATTGCGGTTGCCCCTGAACTGATTCTCTCTTGGGTCAGCTAGCGCAAGCTAGATCAGGGTCATTTACAAGAGATAAGATCATTTCATGTCACGGGGAATGATTCGAAAACTTAGTGAATCGTCAGCGTGGAACGTGTCAATCCGTGCCTAGCTGGCTAAATTAAATGATATGACTAAGTATGTAGAACTTGTTGTGGAGGATTTGCGGACGCGGGTTCGATTCCCGCCGGTTCCACCATTTTGAAGTAACAGTCAAACGCCACCCATCGAGGTGGCGTTTTTCTTTAATTCAGAAATCGCCTATTCTTATCAATTAAATTGATAGCTCATACCAGCTTGGAAATTGAGAGGTGCTCCCGCAAAGATTCCATCTGGACTCCTGCTAGATATATACCGTCTATCAAATACATTATTAATCACCCCAAACACTTTCCAATCTTTGTTAATAGCGTAGTTAGCGCTCCAATTCACTGTTGCAAAGGCTGGGACCTCGCCTAAAGTTCCAATAGCATTTTGCGCAACTGTATTTGCTGAATCCGCATATTGAGCAGAAAGATAATTCAGATTGACTAAAGTATTGAAGCCATTCTTTTCGTAGCTAACACCCAAATTTGAAGTTAATTTAGGCGTGTACGGAATGCGATTACCATCTCGCCCCAAAGAGCTCGTGCCAACAAACTTAGCCACCGGGATGTAAGTAGCATTACCATTAATGCCCCATCCTCCTCCTAGCGCATAAGCCAAGGACATCTCAGCACCTTGATGCAAACTTTTACCGCCATTGGCTTTAGAAATTCCGGCAGCTAAGCTCTGATTCACAATTTGATTGCTGAAGTTCATGCTAAAAATAGCTGAATCATAAGTAAAGGCGCCAGAGCGACCACGCAGACCAAGCTCCGTATTGGTTGAGCGTTCTGGGGCTAACTGCTGATCAACTCCTTTGTCATCAATTGCGGTGGCTAACTGTGCTGGCGCAAAACCTTTATAAACACTACCGTACGCCTGCACTTGGGGAACAAGCTGCCAGGTAGCACCAATTTGTGGAATAGTTTCTACATTCTTGGCGCTACCAGCTTTTCCAGTAGCAGCATTTGAACGGGTCTGGTTATAACTTTCCACTCGTACCCCAGGAATAAGGGCAAAGTCTTTGCTCAGCAAGAAACGGTTTTGCGCATAGACCGACACTGAATTAGCCTTGTTATCTTCCTGCGAAGTGAGTCGACCAGAATAGGTGAGAGTTTTGGAACTCAATACTTGATTGATTTGAGATTCGGTATGCAAGCGCAATCCAAACTCTGCTTCATTGGAAATCCCCAGAGCCTTATAGGCATGGCTTACCCGAGAATCGATGCCTAACATTTGAAACTCTCGATTTCGCCCAATCAGGCAATCAGCACCAACGTTGCAAGCTCTAAAGACTGTCGATTCCTGCGTGCGCTTAACAATACTTTGCCGCCAATAATCTCTAGATAACCTACTCCAATACATCAAGGTATTGATTTTGGTCTCTGGACTAATTTCGATAGCATGATTGAGATCTACACCATTTCTTTGAGTAATGAAGCGGTCATTTGGCGCTGGATTATCTTTTGATTGATTGCTGTACTGATTTGGGCGTAGACCCACATATGAGGTATTGATATTGTTATCGTAATGTGTGTATTTCACACTTAACCACTGATTCTGCGAAATCTCCATTCCCCCTTTCACCAAGATGTCGTACATCTTGAAACCATTGCCTTGGTATCCATTGGACTCAGATTGAATCAGATTTATTCCTCCAATGGCGCCATTCGATGATGATTTTCCCCCTGCCTCAAGCTCTGCTAAACGATATCCGTAGTTGCCCACTTTGCCGGTTAACTTAAATCCTGGAGCAGGTGTTTTACTAAGGTAATTTACTACGCCACCAATATTGGATGGGCCATATTTCAGGCCCGATGCGCCCTTTAAAACTTCAATCCCGTCGATTTGCTCTACAGGTGGGCTGTAATAGGAGGCATTGGAAATGAAGAGGCTTGGTTGAATTGGAGCTCCATCCTCCAGGAGCAATACTTTTGTGCTCCGACCTGGGCCTAAGCCACGAATACCAATATTCGGAATGGCTCCTAAGCCGCCTTCATCACCACGAATATTGACGCCAGGAATCGTCTTTAAGACGTCCTGCAAGGATTGAGGTTGCAACTCCTCCATCTTCTTTTGGTCAATAACATCAACCGTTCCTGGAATTTTATAAAGGGCCTTTTCCTCTCGCCCAACAATATCAATCCTAGGTAACTCAATATCTTGAGCATTAGCCCAAACTGAAAAAGATCCTCCATATAACAATACAAACGATGAAAACCAGGCCAACCGATTTCGAGGACGAAAAACTTCTTGATGCTTCATATACCATCTCCAGTGATAAAAACAAAAAATCGCTGGCTATATGCATATGAAAATGCTCTTGCTGGCTAGTAAGTTAATTCATATTTACTTCGTCAAAATGAGCTTCCCTAATTTAGTGATGCGCAATTGATATGAATGCCCATCATGCAAGATGAAGATCTGCTTTGTGTGACCCAATAAGGTTTCGCTTAGAATGCATCTAGGCAAAAGTTGGCTTGATCGAATACATTTTGAATCAAGATCTAAGGTATTTTTCTCGTTCAAGCACTAACCTTCCAAGGTAAATTGAATAGGTGTCTGAAAGCATTGCAAAGAAACCTGAGCAGGGGCTATTGCAATTGGCGCAAATCTCCACCGAGTCAAAGCCTTGATGGCTGAGCGATCCAAACCCTGAAAGCCTGAGCTTTGGGTGATACCAACTTCTTGCACAAGGCCTTGCTCACTTACACATAATCTTGCAATGACCAAACCCTGTTCCTTAAGCTGTCTGCTGGCTAAGGGGTAATGGGGTTTGGGGCTGTATATAGCCTGTCTAGCCGTGCCTACTGCCAGACGTCCAGCCTCCTTACTATCACTATGCGCATGGGACTCATTTACAGCACTGGAACTATCGCTCTCACTGCTAGAAGATGTATTGATTTGGGGTGCGGCCAGGGATTTTTTCTGCTGAGATGACAAGGTACTTTTGCCTACTAGATTTACCATCAAAAAATCTGGAGCGGATGATTTTGACCCCGCAAATGGTCCCGATAAAAGTATCAATAGTGCTAATACATGAGAGAAAGTTACCCCCGAAATTAGCAATATGTTTCTAGACAATGCACCAGAAAGCAAATGGCACCCTTAAAAAATGAATGAGAGAAACTATATTTAACTTACCGAAAAATGTGTAGTAAGTTAACTACTACTCTCAATGATTTTAAGGATGATGTAGTGGATTAACAACCATGATCCCAATGGGGGCGGTGCTTGTAGGGCTATTTAATGTGGTACTACTTTTGGGTTAATCGCCACAGTGAAGTGACTTCTTTAGATCTCGCTGCATACAATGCATCCGCTCTATCAAATGCCTTGTTGTGCGTTGGCTTGGTATCTAAATGCGCAATCACCTTCAAGCCCGCTTGATCAATCCAATTCAGAAACTCTTCTCTTGCTCTCAAGCCTAAGTGCTCTGCTAAGTCAGAAAGAATGAGCCAACCCTCACCATTTGGCAGCAAATGATCTTTCAACCCACTCAAGAAACCCTTCAGCATCTGACTCTCAGGGTCATACACCGCATGCTCTAGCGAGGAGCTTGGTCTGGCTGGAAGCCAGGGTGGATTACAAACAATAAGCGCAGCTTTTGTTTCGGGGAAAAGATTGGTTTGATGAATTTCAATTTGAGAATTCAAGCCTAAGTGGTCAATATTTTCTTTCGCGCAAGCAATCGCTCGATCACTTAGATCGGTCGCAATAATCCTCTGAACATCTCGCAGAGCCAAAATAATCGCCAACACTCCAGTACCCGTCCCAATATCAAAAGCAATGGAGCTATTTTTTATTGCTTCTGGTAAGGGGGCTTTCAGCACCAAGTCAATATATTCACTGCGCACTGGAGAGAAAACACCGTAGTGCGGATGAATGCGAACCTCTTCATCATCCCTAGTCAGAACTTGAACACCTGTCTTGCGCCACTCATGAGCGCTAATAACGCCAAGCAACTCACGCAAAGAAATTACATAGGAAGTTTCTTGTGTTCCATAAGCCTCATGGCAAGCCTGCGCTATATCTGGGGCGCGTCTCAAAGGTATCGTATGGTCAGCATTCACATGGATGAGAACCATACCCAAAATACGTGCGCGCTGAGATTGGGTGAGACGATGCAGATTAAATGCATCTAAAGGGCTTTTGGTTTTCTCTTTGGTAACTCTGTCAGCTCTGGTAGATTTCTTGGAAGGCTTGTCCACCCTTCTTACCAAGGCCTGCAAGAGTTGCCGCGCATTCTGAAAGTCGCCCTTGTAAAGCATCGCAGTGCCTGCACAAGCCAATCGATAAGCAATGTCAGCAGTCAGCGTGTCATCCGCGATCTGAATCTTTTTATGCGGCGCAATGCCATTTTCAGAATGCCAATGAGCGGAACAGATTTTTTCGCCCTCTTCCCATTGAAGGTTTGCTGATTGCGTCACCTAGGAAACCACAAACCGATTGTTTTGATAATCATCGATGGCTTGTTCAATTTCAGCACGAGTATTCATCACAAAAGGGCCGTACTGAACGATGGGTTCATGTATGGGTATAGCTGCCAGAACAATAAATTGCGCGCCTACAGATCCTGTTCTCGCTTTGAAAAGATCTCCGTCACCAAGAACAATAGCCGCCTGCTTTGGGGCAGGCATCATTGGCCCACCTAATTCAAGCTCACCTTCATATACATAAATAAATGCATTGAGTTCTTTTGGAATGCGTTGCTCAAACTCTGCGTTGGGTGGTAAATGCACATCTAAAAATAGAGGTGCAGTAGTAATTCCCTGAATCGGGCCTTGAACTGCTTTACTACCATCTTCATATGCGCCCGCAATGACCTTTACTGAGCCGCTATTTGCCAAAGCGATCTTCGGAATATCCTCAACCTGAATATCTTTATAGCCAGCCGGCTTCATCTTTTCTTTGGCGGGCAAGTTAATCCACAACTGAAAGCCGCGCATGGCGCCACTCACTTGCTGCGGCATCTCTGAATGAATAATGCCGCACCCTGCCGTCATCCACTGTACGCCACCAGTTTTCAGGTGTCCCTGATTTCCTAAATGATCTTCATGCAACATGTGGCCCTCTAGCATATAGGTCACCGTCTCAAAACCCCGATGGGGATGGGCTGGAAAGCCTGCCACATAATCATTTGGATCATTGGAGGAAAACTCATCGAGCATCAAGAAAGGATCTAACCTGACTTGATTTTGACCGCCCAGACTACGGCGCAATTTCACACCCGCACCATCAGAGGTAGCAATGCCAGGAATAATGGTTTGGATGTTGCGGATCATATTGATGAATGCTTCGACTTGGCTTTGGCTAAGTTTTAACTTTAAGCCGGAGGATGATCTTCAGGATTAACGTCGAGCGCTATCAGGAAGCGGGAGACCATGTTGTAAGCGGCGATTACCGTGACTAATTCCACGGTATCCGTACTTCCCAGAGCCCTTTGTAAGCGCTTCATTAATTCAGGATCCACTTTGATATTGCGCGTCATCTGAAAAGTGAGTTCAGCGGCATCGTTTTCCACCGGGGAGTACAGATCTTTTGGGAAATTCGGCTGTCCAATAAGTCGTAAGCCTTGGACCTGCTCCTCTGTCCCGCCCGCCTTCTTAAAAGGTGGCGCATGGTGAAAGAATTCATATTCAGCACCATTCAAAACGGCTACGCCACACATGGCCAACTCACGCAATTTCGGATCCAAAGAGAGGTTATTCCGAATCTCACCAATAAAGTGATTCCAGCCCTCTGCAATTGGAACGCTATGCAAGAGCATGCGATCTAAATTAATAAACTGACCGCCTCGTCTTTTGCGAATTGCAGCAACCAACTCTGCTGGCTCCGCTAAATCCATTGGCTGATACGGAATTAAACGTTCTGACATACTTACCTTTTATTAATACTGCTTATCAACAACTCTTACTGAGCAGTTTCTTTAATATTGTTTTCAATGACAAACTTGCCCCAAATACCCATTTGCTTGCCGATAAAGTCTTGTGCAGCAACAGGGGTGCCCCCAATAATTTGGATGCCTTGCATTTTGAACTTCTCAGCAACTGCAGGCGTCTTTAAGGCTTTATTTAATGCCTTGTTCATTGCATCGATCACTGCCGGAGATGTTTTACCAGGGGCCAATACCGCCCACCAAGCTGGCGCACTAAAGCCTGGGAACCCGCTTTCAGAAATCGTCGGCACATTAGGCAAGGATGGTGAACGCTTGGCAGTTGTAATCACTAGCGGAATAACTCCACCGTTATCAATATGAGGCTTCACTAAAAATTCTGAGCCAACAGCTAACTCTACTTGACCACCCAAAGCATCTTGCATTAAAGGACCACCACCACGATAAGGGATGTGATTCCAATCAAAGCCCGCTTGTTTTGCAAGACGTGCCATTGCTAGATGACCCAAGCTACCAATCCCAATTGAACCGTAACTAAATTGCTTACCTGTCTTGGAAAGATCTACCAATTGTTTAAAGCTAGTGATGCCAGATTTTTTGCTTGCAACTAACACCATGGGAGATGTGCCAACCAAAATCACTGGAGCAATATCTTTAATCGTGTCATAGGGGAGTTTGTCTTTGAGGCTAGGGTTAACGCCGTGGGTATCAAATACCACTGCAAAGGTGTAGCCATCCGGATCGGACCGAGTCATTGCGGAGGTACCAATTACACCAGAGGCGCCACCAACGTTTTCCACAATCACGTTTTGCTTCAACTCTGCTTGCAAAGCAGGTGCCAATATACGTGCAACCTGGTCAACTGAGCCACCTGGCGGAAAGACCGCAATTAAACGAATTGGCTTTTGGGTGGGCCATGTGCCAACACCCGCATTTTGTGCCAAAGCAACACCGCTTACTCCTAAGGCCATCAAAGTGGCTAAGAGGCTGTTTTTAAAGGCTTTTTTAGCCATTTTTGCTAATTTCAGCATGGATTTTGTCTCCTTTGAATAAGACCTCAAGATTAACACCCCCTTAGCCTATTTGCTCGATAATGCTGTTGTAGCCCAGTGAGAGAAAAATGAAGTCGATTCTAAATATTGCCGCCTATTTATTTGTCAGCCTAGACGGCTTGCCAGAGCTGCGCGCCAAAATGCTGGATGAATGCAATGCCCGCCAACTGAAGGGGACCATTCTATTGACTGGTGAAGGCATCAACATGTTCCTTGCCGGCAAAACGGATGAGTTACGTGGTTTTCTGGATTGGCTCCGTACCGATCCCCGCTTTGCCCCACTTCAAGCAAAAGAAAGCTGGTCTGAGGATCAGCCCTTTAAGAAGATGTTGATCAAGCTCAAAAATGAAATTATTCGCATGAATCACCCAGCGATTCGTCCTGAGGAAGGTCGTGCTAATTTCATTAGCCCCAAAAAACTACAGGAGTGGTTAGATCGCGGTACTGACGATCTAGGTCGCCCTGTAGTGATGGTTGATACCCGCAACGCCTTTGAGGTCGACTACGGCACTTTTGAGAATGCACTGCATTTCAATATTGAAAAGTTTACTGAGTTTCCAGCAGCAATTTCTGCACATAAAGATGATTTAGCCAATAAGACGCTGGTCAGCTTTTGTACGGGCGGTATTCGCTGTGAAAAATCTGGCTTATATATGCGGGAAATTGGCATGGAGCACAGCTACCAGCTAGAAGGCGGTATTTTGAAATATTTCGAGGAGGTGGGCTCCGCTCATTACCAAGGCAGCTGCTTTGTCTTTGATGAACGTGAGGCGCTGGAGCCAAACCTAGATTCCATCCCCGTAGAACACTCTATTCGAAAGAAACTCAAAGCCAGCCAAGCCTGAGCAGGGCTAGAGCCGCCAATAGTAAAATGGCTTAGCTGTACAAAACTAACCAATAACAATAATTCGGACTCGAGACATGTCTAATACGTTCAATCGGCAAAAGCCGATTTTTTTGTCATCCCTTCTCATTGCTTTTTTGGGATTGGCATTCCATTTCAATGCGCAGGCGCAAAGTGCAGCAACAGCCTACCCCACTAAACCTATCAAACTGATTGCACCAGTAGCTGCTGGTGGCGGACTAGATAATATTGCGCGCGCTGTTGCAGAAAAACTTTCTCGATCCATTGGTCAAACAGTAGTTGTAGAAAATATGGGTGGTGGTGGCGGATCAATTGCCTCGCAAGCAACCGCTAAAGCGCCAGCCGATGGCTATACACTCATGATTGCTTATGTAGGGACACACGGCACCAACCCTGCTGTCCGCAAGTTACCTTACGATGCCATAAAAGACTTCACACCGATTGGCATGATTGGCGCAACACCGAATGTACTCATCATTAACCCTGATCTACCCATCAAGAATTTCAAAGAGTTTGTGGATTACGCCAAAAAGAATCCTGCCAAATTAAGTTATGGATCCGCGGGTCCAGGCACCTTGACGCATCTGGGTATGGAGCAATTAAAGCTAGCAGCTGGAATATTCATGGTGCATGTGCCTTATCGTGGCGTAGGCCCTGCTTACACAGATCTACTGGCCGGACAGACCCAGGCAATGTTTCCAACCTTATTTGCTGCCCTCCCTTATATCAACACCAATCGTGTTCGTGGTCTTGCTGTGACTGGTGCTAAACGCAGTACTGCAGCCCCCAATATCCCAACCTTTAAAGAATTGGGATTTAACGGCTTTGATGGTCAACAGTGGTATGGACTGGTGGGCCCAGCTAATCTACCACCGGCCATTGTTGCCAAGCTCAATGCCGAACTCAATAAAGTATTGGCGCTACCAGACTTCTCAGAAAAAATGACGAGCGAGGCGATGACTTTAATGCCCATGACGCCCCCTCAATTTACTAATTACATCAAAGAAGATATTGCGCGCTGGGCCAAGGTTGCCAAAGACCGCAATATTGAAATCGATTGATTTTTCAACCCTCGCTTCTTTAAAAAATATTCATACTTATTCATAGGAAATTGATATGTCTCACGCTATTGCTGCAGCAGCCGATCTCAACGCGCCACCAGTCACCAAAATTTTGGCGGAGTTTGTTAATACTCACCCAAGCCAAGGGTGGACTCCAGAGGTTGAGCACGAAGCGCATCGTACATTCTTAAACTGGCTAGGCTGTGCGATCGGCGCAGCCAATCATGAGAGCGTTGAATCGTCTCTAGCCGCTATTCGTGAATTTCAGCCAGCCCCGCAAGCCAGCATTCTCGGTCGCAAAGATAAAGTAGATATGGGCGGAGCAGCTTTGATTAATGGCATTAGCTCACACACTTTTGACTTTGACGATACCCATCTCAAAACCGTGATTCATCCAGCTGGCCCAGTGGCTTCTGCAATCCTTGCCTTAGGCGAACACATCGGTGCCAATGGTCGCCAAATGATTGACTCTCTTGTTCTAGGCATTGATGTTGCCTGTCGAGTCGGTAATGCAATGTATCCAGATCACTACCATCGTGGCTGGCATATCACTGGCTCCACAGGGATGCTGGGCTCTGCTGCTGCATGTTCACGCTTAATGAGTCTTGATCTGCAAAAAACAACTATGGCTCTGGGTATTGCTGCCTCACAACCGGTTGGTATGCGCGAGCAATTTGGCACGATGACCAAACCCTTTCATCCGGGTGGCGCTGCACGTGCAGGTCAACTTTCTGCGTTGTTGGCAAAACATGGTTTTACTGCAAGCTCTAAAGCGCTTGAAGCGGGTCGTGGATATATGCAAACCGTTTCTACTAAGTGTGACTGGTCAGAAATTGATCGCGCCCTCGGAAAATCTTTTGAGATTTCCCTAAATACCTACAAACCTTTTGCTTGCGGAATTGTGATTCACCCAGCCATTGATGCTTGCGCCCAATTACGCGCCCAAGGTGTCAAGGCAGAAGAGGTTGAACGCATTGAGTTGCGTGTTCACCCACTGGTACTGGAATTAACTGGCAAGAAAACACCTAAGGATGGACTGGAAGGCAAGTTCAGCGTGTATCACGGCTGTGCTGTAGGCTTGATGTTTGGTCAAGCAGGTGAAGGTGAATATGCAGATGACATCGTTAACCGTCCTGACGTTGTAGCTTTGCGCGCTAAGGTGAATGCGACTACCGATACCTCTATTAGTGAAGCATCTGTGGACGTTAAAGCCTTCCTTAAGGATGGCAAAGAAGTGCATATTTTCGTAAAGAATGCGATTGGTTCAGTAGAAAACCCAATGAGCGATGCAAACTTGGAGCAAAAATTTACAAGCTTGGCCGAGCCAGTGATTGGAAAAGAGAAAACCCGTCAACTGATTTCCGCACTCTGGAAGTTAGGACAAGCGCCAGACCTCAAACAAATCTTAAGCCTTTGCACTCCAGACTAATTTCAACTGAAAGTTTTTTATCCATGGCTTCATTACCGAACATCGTTATTCTTGGGGATTATGAGCGCGCTCTACGTCGCTTCTCTAACTGGGATAAGTTAGATCAACAAGCTAAGCTCACCATCTACCATGAGCCTTTGCGTGATGAAGCCTTATATGAAGCAGTAAAAGATGCCGACGCAATTGCTATCGTAAGAGATCGCTCGCCCTTCAATGAGGCGATGATCGCGCGCTTACCAAAACTCAAGTTTTTAATGTTTACTGGCGAACGCAATGGCACTCTTGAGGCGCCGGCCTTGGTTTCAAGAAACATTCCCATGGCTTGCACACCCGGTGGACCCTCCAAAGAAACTACCGCTGAGCTTACTTGGGCTTTGATTCTGGGTGCATCTAAGCGTCTGGTTGAAGAAAATAAACTGATTGCCTCTGGTGGCTGGCGCGATGCATTCTCTCTCCTGCCAATGCTTTCTGGCGAACGCTTAGGCATCATGGGTTTAGGCGCTATTGGCAGTCGTGTGGCGCGCGTTGGCGCCGCCTTTGGTATGGAGGTTGTAGCCTGGAGCCCGCGCATGACCCCAGAACGTGCAGCCGCTGAAAATGCAAAAGCCGTTAGCTTGGATGAGTTACTCAAAACCTCCAAAGTGGTATCCATGCATTTAGTAGCAGGTCCCGGAACTAAAGGATTGATTAGCGCCGATCAATTAGCACTCATGCGCGCAGATTCGATTCTGATCAATACCTCACGTGCTGCGCTCATTAATATGCCCGACCTCCAAAAGGCACTTTCCGTGGGTAGACCAGGACAAGCAGCAGTGGATGTATTTGATGTTGAACCCCTTCCTGAAAAAGATGCACTACGCAATACTCCCAATCTTTTGGTGACGCCTCATTTAGGCTTTATTGCTGAACCAATTTTTGCGACCTTCTCAAAAGGCATTACCGAAACACTGGAAGCATGGTTAGAAAACAAGCCTGTACCGCACCCCTTTAAGCCTCAATAATTTATTTATAAAAAGCGACCTCGATGAGTAGCCTAACGCCGTCACAGCTATTTATTAGTTTTAGCAAAATTGGTATGTCAGGCTTTGGTGGTGTGCTCCCTTGGGCTAGACGAACCCTAGTGGAGCGGGACAAAATTCTGACTTCCGAGGAATTTAGTGCCATCCTTGGTATTTGCCAGATCGTTCCAGGCCCCAATATTGTTAACCTCGCTGTTTGCGTTGGCTCTCGGTTTGCGGGAGCAAGAGGGGCGGCAGCTGCAGTTCTTGGTCTGACCCTCGGACCAATTGCCATTGTGCTGTTACTCGCCATACTCTATCAACACTACAGCTATTTGGATACAGTAAAAGGACTATTGCGGGGCATCTCTGCAGTAGGCGTAGGTCTCATCGCTTCAACTGGTTTCAAGATGCTACGCGATGAGTTTCGCTTTCCTCTGATGCTGCTAGTAGTGGTCATCACCATCTGTGCAGTTACCTACTTTCATGTCGGTCTGGGTTGGGTTGTGCTTGCTGTTTTACCGCTGGCACTGTTCTTGGCACGCAAGAAAGCGCTTAGTTCATGAGTATGCTTTTTAGTGTCTTTCTGAAACTATCCGCCTTCTCGCTTGTTGCGTTTGGCGGCGTGAATGCATTGCTACCAGAGTTGTTGAACTTAGCTGTCTATCAAGAGCATTGGATTGATCTGCAAACTTTTTCAGATTACTTTGCTATAGCGCAAGCAGCACCAGGCCCTAACTTTATGACTGTCACGCTATTAGGCTGGCATATTTATGGTGTACTAGGTGCATTTATTGCCACACTGGCAATTGCATGGCCCTCATCCATCCTGATTTATTTTCTGCAACGCTTTATTATGGGTATTCAAGATCCCATCAAGAAGAAATCTATTCAATACGCAGCGGCTGCACTAGCTATTGGACTGGTTCTTTCTTCTGCATGGCAAATTGCTATTCAAATTAACCATGGCGCGGCAGCCTACGCCTTGACCTTTGGTACGATTGCTATTACCTTGTTTACACGCTGGCATCCGCTCTACCTCATTGCAATTGGCGGCGCTTTAGGAATTCTGGGTTTTATTTAAATCACTTTTCTTAGGATAAATATGCGACTCATTCAGAACTTTTCAGTCTGTTTAATAAGTCTAATTACCTTATTTTCTGCCGCTGCTTTTGCGCAAAATAACTACCCCAGCAAACCCATTAATTTCATTGTTCCTTATGGTGCCGGTGGTGGCGCAGACTCACGCAGTCGTCAGATTGCCCAAAAAATGAGTGTCATTCTCAAGCAACCCATCATCGTTGATAACAAACCGGGGGCTGGCGGCAACATTGGTACAGAATTCATTTCTAGAGCCGCTCCAGATGGCTACACCATTGGGATGGGCAACTTCGCGCCCATGGCTGTTAATAAAACGCTCTTTGGCAACTTGCGTTACGACCCAGAAGCAGATCTTACGCCTATCATTTTGATTGAAAAAGGGCCTCTGGTGCTGGTGGTCAATCCAAGCTCACCATATAAAACAGTACAAGAAATTGTTGCGGCCGCTAAAGCTAAGCCGGGTACTCTCACTTTCTCATCGGGCGGCATTGGAGGTAGCCATCAATTATCCGGTGAGCTCTTTAAACAAAGCGCTAGCATCGATATGATTCACGTACCGTATAAGAGTGGATCTGCTGGTTTAACCGATCTAATGGCCGGAAACGTCACCATGATGTTTGATCAAATGTATTCAGCGATGCCAAGCATCAAAGCCGATAAGTTACGCCCCATTGCTATTACTAGCAAGAAGCGCTCCCCTCTTCTACCGAACATACCTACTTTTGCTGAAGCTGGCTATCCCAAGGTTGAGGTTCTCAATTGGCAAGGCTTGATTGCGCCTAAGGGGACGCCAAAGGCTATCATCGATAAATTAAATGCCGCTGCAAATGAAGCGCTTAGAGATCCACAACTACGCGAACTCATACTCTCTCAAGGGAATGAGATTGGCGGAGGGAGTCCAGCTGAATTTGCCAGCCTGATTAAAGCTGAAAGTGCCAAATGGAGTGCTGTTGTAAAAACAGCCAATATCAAGCCGGAGTAAGGAATTCAATTTTGAATGGCATTGGGGGGCTTAGTGCCCCCAATTTTATTTAAAAGCCTGGTAGGTCAAGATCCCCAAAAAGGTGAGCGCAAGTGAGCCAACTAGATTAAGTAGGGCTGTGCCCAAAGCCCAGGTAAATTCCCCGCGCTGCATAAAGCCAACCACCTCAGCAGAAAAGCTTGAGAAGGTAGTCAAACCTCCTAAGAAACCAGTGACCACTAAAAGCTTCCACTCTGGAGAAAGGCTTGGATTGTTACCGAAGAAGGCAACCGCAATCCCGATTAAGTATCCGCCAACCATATTCGATATAAAGGTACCCAATGGCAGCGCAGAAGCCATCCCAACGGTAGCGAAATTAAAGCCAGCTCTTAATAAAGCGCCGAAGCCCGCTCCAAAAAAGATTGCAAAGATAGGAAGCCACATAATCTGCTCTTGTTATTGAATTGAAAAACCCAGCATACTAATTGAACTCATCTCAATTCCATTTGTATAGATTTTGGCCTGCTCTCCCGCTTCCTGCAAGGCCAGGGTATACAAGGCTGGCCAATAATGTTCTGCGGTCGGAATAGATAGGTGTGCTGCATCACCAAAATGCTCCCAGTCAATCAATGCCTCATGATGATTGGCGCGCATTTCTGAAGCAAAAAAATCATTGAATTCTTTTGCCCATGGGTAAGGCTCCGCCCTATCTTGCCAATGAATGGTGCGCAAGTTGTGCACCACATTGCCGCTAGACAAAATAAGAATATTTTCATCGCGCAGGGGGCGTAATTCCTTAGCAAGCTCATAGTGCTCACGTGCCGACATCGCACCATCGAGACTCAACTGCACTATAGGCACATCTGCATTGGGGTACATGTATTTCAGAACCGACCAAGCACCATGGTCAATACCCCATTCATTCTCTTCAAGTACGACAGGGACGCTCAATAATTCTTGCACACGATCAGCTAATGCAGGGCTACCTGGAGCTGGATATTGAACATCAAACAGTGCTTGTGGAAAGCCACCGAAATCATGAATTGTTTTTGGCTTAGCCATTGCAGTAACCCAAACTCCTCGGGTTACCCAATGCGCTGAAATCACCAATATCGCGTCAGGACGCTTTAATGATTTTCCAAGAGCTGACCACGCCGCTGTATAGTAGTTAGGCTCTATGGCATACATCGGACTGCCATGGCCAGCAAATATTGCAGGTTGGCGATGGCTAGTCATTAATACTGATTAACCGAATACGTAACCTGTATGAGCCGCAACCAAGGCAAACAAAATAGCCAAGCTAGTAGCAGCGGCCAACATCACGACCAATGTAATGATCTTTTTGTTGATCTCTTCTTTAGATTCGTTATGCCATTCGTTCATGCTAAATCCTCTATAAACTCATTAATGAATAGGGTAATTATCCACTATCGACCGCGACCAGCCTTGCGCATCATGCCTTTTCCCCCACCAAAGCCTGCCTGAGGCCTTCCAGCTGGGCCAGAGGGTCCTTTGGGTACGGGTGGACGTGCTGGCGGCTTCGCCGCTAGCGCTTTTGCTGGGGTTTTTGAATCGGGTTTCTTTTCGTCAGTCACTTTGAGCTCCTATGGATATCATATTGCCATGATTACTGACTATTCTATCCAAGCTGTCGCAATTAATGCGATTCCCCTAATTTTTGCCATCACTATCCATGAGGCAGCCCATGGCTACGCAGCCCGCAGGTTCGGCGACAACACCGCCTACATGCTGGGACGGGTGAGCCTCAATCCCGCTAAACACATAGACCCTGTGGGTACCATATTGATTCCACTCGTCTTAATTCTGACGGGGTCTCCTTTTTTGGTGGGGTATGCCAAGCCGGTACCGGTCAATTTTGGGCGACTCAGAAACCCCAGAATTGACTCGATTTGGGTTGCCTTAGCGGGACCGGGATCGAATTTCATACAGGCAATCATTTGGGCGGTCTTTTGGGTCCTGGTTCAGGGCTTTGGAATTGATGAGCCCTTCCTGACTTCAATGGCAAAAGCAGGTGTAATGTGGAATATCGGTTTACTAGTATTTAATCTGTTTCCACTACCACCCCTGGATGGTGGAAGAATTTTGGCTGGCCTTTTGCCAGCACGCCAATCCATCGCCCTGGGCAGATTAGAGCCATGGGGATTCTTTATTGTGCTCGGTCTAGTCTTTACTGGAATTATTGGCACCCTGTGGATGGAGCCCCTCAGCAGCTTTTTCCTGGGCATCATTAATCTCCTAATGACTCCCCTCAGAATGATTTTTTAAGTGGGCAAAAACTACTATTCTGGGATATGCTAAAAATAAGCAGTCCAATTGATCAAGGGAGAGCAAACATGAAACTACAGAAATTTGTTTTAGCAGGTACTGCAACTGCTTTAGCGATTAGCGCCGGCGCTGCATTTGCTCAATTTCAAAATGCAGAAAAAGCAATTGAATATCGTCAAAGCGTCATGACAGTCATTGGAACTCATTTCGGAAGAATTGGTGCTGTTGTTAAAGGTGCCGCACCCTATAACAAAGACGATGTGAGCAAAAATGCGGAGATCGTAGCAATGATGTCTACATTGCCTTGGCAAGCTTTTGGTCCTGGCACTGAAGGCGGCAAAGCAAAACCTGAGGCGTGGTCAGACAATGCAAAGTTCAAAGCTGCTGCAGAAAAAATGCAATTGGCTGTTGTTGATCTCAATAAAGCCGCTCAGTCAGGCGACTTAGAAAGTATTAAAAAATCTTTTGGTGCAGTAGGAGCAACCTGCAAAGGCTGCCATGATGACTTCAAAAAGAAATAAGTAATTTTTTTGATCGTTATTTCGTAATCAAATAACCCACTACTACCGCGATCACACTTAAAACCAATAAAGCGAAACCGCGCTGTAGCATTCCATCCTTGGAGGCCCGACTCAAGTCAGTAGGCAAGTACTTAGCCTCTTCACTTGAGTCGATTTCTTTGTCGCCACTAATCATTGGCTTAATCAGATTTTCACCTTTAAATTTCTTGTAATACCAAATCGCTGCAATATGAATTGCAATCAGGGTATAAATCACCACTTGATTACCTTCGTGAATCTCCGATAAAAATGAAGAAATCGAACCAGACACATACTTTGCTAGTGGCCCTTGAAAGGAGACCTCATCATCAACAAATAAGCCAGTCAGCACTTGAACGCATAAAACAAAAATCAGTGCAAATACAGAAATTGCACCAATGGGGTTGTGTCCAAGAACGCGGGGCGAACTTCCACTTAAGTAATCAAAAATCGCTTTTTTAGTCGGCAAGAAAGAGGCGAAGCGCGCATGGGTAGACCCAACAAAACCCCAGACAATCCTGAAGATCAACAAGGTCAAAATGCTGTAACCGAAATAAGCATGCCATTGAATGAATTCATCACCCAGATTGATTGTCACAAAGCTACCGGCTATACAAACCACCAGCAACCAATGAAATAAGCGGATTGGTAGATCCCAGACTCGAATAATTTTCTTCATCCTTTAAGAATAATCCTCTTCTCCTCTAAAATAGAGGGAATTCATGAATCCCGGCAAAGCCTTTAGAACCCTACTGCTGTACCGCGTTGGCGCAACCCTAAGCTACCAAATTACAATGGTAGCGGTAGGTTGGCATCTTTACGAAATCACCAATAGCGTAGTTTCACTCGGGCTGATTGGTCTTGCAGAGCTTGTTCCCTACTTTGGGCTGGCTCTATATTCAGGTCATGCGGTTGATCACCACTCCCGTAAGTGGATTGCTGCAATTGCCTGCCTCATTCATATTGCGGTTGGGTTATTTTTAACCGTCATCGCATTGGGATGGCTTAGCCCACCGATTCCATTGATCTACACCGCAGTGGCATTTATTGGTATTGGGCGCGCTTTATTAAGGCCCTCCTATCAGGCGCTTTTCGGACAAATCATTCCGAGAGATCAACTGCCTCGTTATACAGCGTATGCATCTTCAGCGTTTCAGATCTGCGTAGTAGCGGGCCCAGGATTAGGCGGACTGATGATTGGCTTTGCTGGTCTTGAATGGACGTATCTGCTCGCCGCATTCTGTGGAGCAGTTGGTTTATACGGAATTACTTTCATTACTGCCGTCCAAGAAAAATCGAGCGGCTTATCTAAACACTTTCTAAAAAGCTTTTTGGAAGGGTTTCATTACGTCAGAAAACATGAACTTATTTTGAGCATCATGGCGCTCGATATGTTTGCTGTTCTCTTCGGTGGTGCGGTGTCTATTCTTCCAGCCTTTGTGAAGGAGGTACTCAATGCGGGCCCAGAAACCCTAGGAATATTGCGTGCTGCGCCCGCGGCTGGGGCAGTGATTACCGGAATCTACCTTGCTCGGCGTCCCGTGCTAAACGACTCAGGAAAATATCTTCTGATATCAGTGGCAGGATTTGGTGCAGCGATTATTGCCTTTGGCATCTCCAGCAATTTATGGCTCTGCGCATTCTTTCTATTTATCTCTGGATGCTTTGACTCAATATCAGTGGTGATTCGCGGCAGCATCATGCAGCTCACCACACCAGATCATATGCGCGGAAGAATTAGCGCCATTAATGGCATATTCATTGGCTCATCTAATGAATTGGGTGCGCTTGAGTCTGGCATTGCTGCCAGCATGATCGGTTTAGTGCCATCCATCGTATTTGGTGGGGTCGCAACAATTGCCATAGTCCTCATTACTTATCGACTCGCCCCGCACCTAAGCAAACTCCATCTGAAAGATATTTCTTAGTAAGCAACTAAACAACTAGTTGCTATTTAATTTCAGGAAGATCTTTCTGAATAATCTTTAGGCCAGCACGCAACGCTTCTTGATAGCGTTCACGTTCAGCCTTAATCGTTTCAGCAGTCCAGGTGAAGAAACCTTCGCCAGTTTTCATGCCAAACTTGCCGCTAGCAATGCGGTCACTCAAGCACTTCGCTATCGTTGGTGAATTGTTTAAGGTTGGATAGATGGTTGCACCTCCAGCACCGTGCACCTCAAGGCCAGCATGATCTCGCTGCATGGCTGGGCCTGCTGCGATGTAGCGAAAGCCAAAGCCAAAACGAACGGCTTTATCAATATCTTCTGGTGTACAAATGCCTTCATCAACCATTGAAAAAGCCTCACGCGATAAAGCATGCTGCAAACGATTAGCCAAAAATCCCGGAAGATCTTTTTTCACAGTAACAGGCACCATGCCACACGCTGTCATTAAACGTGAGAGGCTTTCACCCACCATTGGCGAAGTCTTTGCACCATATACCACTTCCACACAAGGTACTAAATGGGCAGGCATAAAGAAATGCAAACCAATCATACGAGCAGATGTTTTTAGGCCGCTGGCAATTTGACTAATTGGAAAGCTCGTACTATTGCTCGCCAATACCGCCTCAGGCTTTGCATATTTTTCCAACTTAGTAAATAGCTCTCGCTTGATATCTAAACGCTCAGGCACGCACTCAATCACTAAATCAATATCAGACCAATCAACCTCTTCAAGCGAACCCGCAACAGACAGTAAATGAATACGATGCTCATAACCAAGATCCGACATGGTGCTTGCAAAGTAATCCGGCAGGAGGGCTCGTCGCTCTGTAGTTGGCTCCACCACCTGGACTGCACAGCCACCACGTGCACAAACGGCCGCAACGTCTGCACCCATAGTGCCACCACCGACGATAATTACCTTGGTTTCAGCTGGGGTAAATAACATGAATACTCTCCTAAAAGGGGAAGGACTTTTTCTGAAAAATCCTCTTACAATGGGGCCATTATTTCAATAAAAAAGTTAGCGAGACATGATCCCCGTCAATTCGGTACTACAGGTCGGCCATTTCCCTGAAATTATGCAGGCAGAAATAGATCGGCGTTTTACCCCTTTCCACCATCCCGACCCTCAAGCCCCTGCTCCTGCCGGAAACTTTCAGGCGATTTTGATTCGTTCCAATACCAAGTTGCCCGAAGCTCTGGTTAAACAGATCCCCAGTATTCGGATGGTTGCCACTTGTGGGGTTGGCTATGACAACCTTCCTTTGGCTTATCTTAAAGAGCAAGGAATTAAAGCAAGCAACACTCCTGGCGTCCTAAACGATGCCGTATGCGAACTGGCCATTGGCATGATGCTCGCCCTACTGCGCCAACTGCCCGAGGCGCAGGAATACGTCAAAAGCACCGCTTGGTCAAAAGAACCCTTCAGACTCACCACTACTTTGGCTGGTAAACGAGTGGGTATCGCTGGCATGGGTCGCATTGGGCAAGACCTGGCTAAAAGATTAGAGTCATTTAAAGTTGAGATAGCGTATTCGGGGCCTAATAAAAAAACTTTGCCCTACACCTACTATCCAGATGTTCAAGAATTAGCCAAGGCCTGCGACATCTTATTTTTAGCTTGTCCAGCAACCCCCGATACAGCCAATATGATTAATGCCAAGGTTCTAGAGACCTTGGGTCCATCGGGATATTTAATCAATATTGCCCGCGGAAGTGTAGTTGATGAGGGAGCGCTTTTATATGCACTGCAACATAAAAAGATTGCTGGTGCAGCTTTAGATGTTTTTGAGAACGAACCTAACCCAAGTCATGAATTTTTAACGCTTGGTAATGTATTGTTAACACCGCACATTGGGAGTGCTACCTCAGAAACACGGATAGCCATGACCAACTTAGCCGTAGATAATTTAGAAGCCTTCTTTAACCAACAAACACTTCCTTCTGAAGTTAATAACTAAAACGGAGCCAGCATGACGATTTCTCTGCATCCTTCCACCTTGCCAGCGGTGTTATCCCCTGTCATCACCCCATTTAAGGGGGACGGCAGTCCAGATGCTCCTAAGTTATTAAAACAATGCCAATGGCTAGAAGCTAATGGTGTTGGGCAGGCTATCTTTGGCACAAATTCAGAAGCAAACTCGATGTCTGCTCCGCAGAAGATGAGCACCTTAACAGCATTAGTAGAGGGCGGATTAAATCCTGAGCACTTAATGCCGGGTACCGGCGCAACCTCTATTGATGCCACAGTGAATATGACACGTCACGCAGTCAACCATAAGTGCGCAGGCGTGTTAATGTTGCCGCCCTTCTATTACAAAGACGTCACTGATGATGGTCTGTTCGCTTATTTTTCCGAAGTGATTCAAAAGGTAGGAAGTGCAGCTCTACAGATTTATATCTACAACATTCCACCGGTTACCAAAGTGAACTTAAGTCTCTCTTTGCTTGAGCGGCTAGCGAAAGAATATCCAAAGACTGTTGTAGGCATGAAAGACAGCTCTGGGGATTGGTCTTATACAGAATCAGTCATTAAATTATTAGCTCCTTCAGGCTTCCGCGTCTATGCAGGTAGCGAAGTATTCCTCATGCGTGCCTTGCGCGCTGGCGGTGTTGGCTGCATCTCCGCTACCGCTAACGTCAACCCAAAAGCCATTGCCGATTTAGCAGCACACTGGAGAGAATCAAACGCTGATGCTCTTCAAACAAACCTGGATCAAGTACGTGGAATTTTTGCCAAGTACCAAATGATTGCTGGTATGAAGACTGCCGTAGCCCATTACACCAAAGATTCTGAGTGGCTTAGAGTGCGTCCACCATTGATGCAGTTAAGCCCTGAGCAACAAGCGCAACTTCTCAGCGAGCTCAAAGCAATTAACTTCAGCATGCCAGGTTTGTAATTTCAAAATATAAAAAATTAATTAGGAGACAACAATGAAGTTACTCAAAATCATTGCCTTATCACTTAGCCTTCTTTGCGCGAGTGTTAGCGCCCAAAACATTTCCATCGCAACTGGCGGTACAGGTGGCGTGTACTACCCCATGGGTGGTGGTCTTGCATCTGTTCTGTCAAGCAAAGTTCCTGGTATGTCTGCTACTGCAGAGGTGACCGGGGGCTCGGTAGATAACCTAAACCTCATTGGCACTGGTAAGCCATACGTTGGTTTCTCCATGGCTGATGCCGCTAAAGATGCTCAGATTGGCGAAGGTAAGTTTGCTGGCAAAAAAGTGGACTTACGCACTCTAGTAGTTCTTTATCCAAACCTCATGCACGTAGTAACAGTGGACTCTACTGGTATCAAGTCCATGAAAGACCTCAAAGGTAAGCGCATTAGCACTGGCGCTCCTGGTAGCGCAACGGAAGTCATGGCATTTCGCCTACTAGAAGCTGCGGGGATTGATAAAGACAAGGATGTTAAGCGTGAGCGATTGAGTGTTGCCGAATCCGTTAACGCCATTAAAGACCGCAAAATTGATGCATTCTTCTGGGTGGGTGGATTACCAACAGCAGCCGTAACCGACTTAGCCAATACGCCAGGAACCAAGATTGTGATGGTCGACACTGGCGAAGAGGTGGCGGCCATGAATAAAAAATATGGCAACCTTTACTTTGTAACTACCATTCCAAAGGCTACTTATAGCGGCATGGCTAGAGACAATAAAGTCGCAGCAGTCGCCAATATTTTGGTAGTCAATGCCAATATGCCTGACGATCAGGCCTATAAAATTGTTAAGGCGATCTTTGATAACAAATTGGAATTAGTGCGCACTCATCAAGAATTTATGAGCGTCAGCCTAGAAAACCAGAAAACAAAATCAACCCCTGTTGATTTTCATCCAGGGGCACTTAAGTACTTTAAAGAAAAGAACGTCAAACTCAATTAAGTTAATGTTTTTATCGGGGGTGAGTCAATCTCACCCCTTTCGTTTTACGGTAGTGAAAAAATAAAGTAGTACATAAAAATAATTACAGAGGTTGAGACATGAATCAAAACGTTATTGACAACGAAACCCAAGAAAAACTAGATGCCTTTATCAAGCAAGAGGAAGGGGACTCCAATGACTACAAGGGACTATTGGCGAAGTTCATCACCCTAGTAGCAGTAGGCATGTCACTCTTTCATTTATATGCCGCGTATTCAATCGTTCCAACACAAGAGTTGCGGGTCATTCACGTTGCTCTGGTTTTATTTCTCGTATTTCTAAGTTTCCCCATTGCGGCTCGCTTTAAAAACAGGCTCATGCCTTGGGATATTGTCTGCGCACTTATCTCGGTAGCCATCGCGTATTACATTCTGAGTGGTGGCGATGACTTTATGGACCGCAATACTGCGCCTAACTCTACCGATGTCATGGTGGGCATTGCATTAATTGCCCTCATCTTAGAAAGTGTTCGAAGAACCAATGGCATGATCTTGGTTACAGTAACTATCCTGTTTCTACTCTATGCATTGTTTGGCAACTACTTGCCAGCCCCTTGGACTCATAAAGGTTATGACCTTGATCGTCTAGTAGGCTACATGTATATGACTCTAGAAGGCATCTATGGCACTGCCGTTGATGTTTCTGCAACCCTCATTATTCTCTTCACCATCTTCGGCGCTTTCTTGCAATTTACTGGCGCAGGAAAGTTCTTTATTGATTTCTCATTCGCAGCAATGGGCGGAAAATCTTCTGGGGTTGGCAGAACTATCGTAATGTCCTCCTTCTTGCTCGGAGGACCCTCTGGATCGGGCGTTGCTACCACTGTTACGGTTGGCTCAGTTGCAGCCCCCATGCTGGACAAAGTGGGTTACGAGAAAAATGCTGCTGGCGGCCTTTTGGCAGCAGGCGGTCTTGGCGCCATTATCTCGCCTCCGGTACTGGGCGCAGCTGCATTCTTGATTGCAGATTTTCTCAAAATCTCCTATTTAGATGTATTGCTGATGGCAACCATTCCAACTATCCTTTTTTATCTTGGCTTATTTGTGATGGTCGAAATTGATGTACGCAAATATGGCATGAAAAATATTCATTTTGAGTCTGCTGAAACAGCCTGGCAACTCACCAAGAAATACTGGTTTCACTTCTTCTCGCTCATCTCGATTGTGGTGTTTATGTTGATGGGCTTCTCTCCCGTGATGTCCGTTTTCTGGGCGACAATAGTTTCGGCTTTATCAAGCATGTTGCGTGAAGATACCGCCATCATTCCATGGGCATGGTTTAAAGGCAAAGAACCCATTCTCTCTGGCCTGTACAACTCCAATCTGACCAAGGCGCTTGCAACTGGTTCAACTGGTGTCTTAGCTATCGCTGCCACCTGTGCTGGTGCCGGTCTCATTGTGGGTACTGTTACCTTAACCGGTCTTGGCCTGAAATTTAGCTCGATTGTGATTCAGTATGCAGGTGGCTCGCTCTTGCTGACAACTATTTTTACCGCTCTCGTGGTTTGGGTGGTTGGCCTTGCTGTTCCAGTAACAGCCTCTTACATTATTTGTGCGGTAATCGCAGCGCCTGCTTTGATTAATTTAGGCGTGCCCGCTTTTGCAGCCCACATGTTTATCTTCTATTACGCTGTACTTTCGGAAGTATCGCCACCGACTGCACTCTCGCCATTTGCTGCAGCTGCGATTTGCAAAGGTAATCCCTACAAGACCACTTTGCAAACTTGGAAGTATGTGGCTCCAGCCATTCTGGTTCCATTTATGTTTGTATTAGATAAGTCAGGCGTTAGCTTGTTATTAATGGGATCAATCAGCGCTCTAGAGCAGGCGGACTGGATGCAAATTGCTTGGGTCTCTTTCACGGCCGTTGTTGGAATCATCTGCCTAGCCGGTGGACTACAAGGTTGGTTTATTGAGAAAACCAAGATCTTTGAGCGAATCATCATGGTGATCTCTGGGGTTGCTCTTGCCTACCCTTCCACAGAGGCGGACTTAGTTGGCTTTGTTGGATTTGGCTTGGTACTGGTAACTCAAACGATTACCCATTTCAAACTCAATCCTAGATCTTCTTAAGGTACACCTGATAGGTGGACGGATCACATCCTCAAAATAATAAGGCCCGCTCAAGCGGGCCTTATTATTGCCAGTAGTTGCTTATTTTAAGAGATCTTGGTCCAGGCAGCTTTACCTGCATATTTCTTGACAGCAGCTTCATCGAACTCGAAACCCAAGCCAGAGGTTTTATGCAAAATCAAGTCCCCATTCTTAAATGTCAGCTGCTTATTGATCAATCTTCGGAAGTTCAGCACCTGATCATCTAAGAAGAATTCGACAAATCGTGCATTAGGCGTAGATGCCACCAATGGTGCATGCAAATCATGCATCCAATGCGGGCAAACTATGACACCCTTCAAATCAGCGTATGCAGAAATTCTTCTCCACTCGGTAATACCTCCGCAGACAGCCGCATCAGATTGCAGAATGGCAGCTCCACCAGCATCAATCAACTCTCTAAAACGCCAGCGTCCCGCCTCCATCTCACCGGTAGCAACGTTGATTTTGGTTTGGCGCGCCAAGGCAGCATGTAAATCAATCGCATCTGGAGAAAAAGGTTCTTCAATCCAATACGGGTTGTATGCTTCAAAGCGACGCACATACTCGAGAGCCGTAGGTAGATCGCGCCAGGCATTATTCGCATCAAGAGTGAGCAATACATTGTCACCTACAGCTTGGCGAGCCGCCTTTACACGCGCCTCCTCTTCCGATGGTGATAAACGCCCCACCTTCATCTTGACTGCCTTAAAGCCCTGCTTTACGTAAGACTCCATTTCTTTGCCTAACTTGGCAGGCGTTTTACCTTCAAGATAGTAACCACCACTAGCATAAGCTGGCACCCGATCATCAACCACTGAACCCAAGTATTGATGTAAAGGCAAACCAACTGAGCGTGCATTTAAATCCCACAAAGCCGTATCCAAAATCGAGATGCCGCGCATTACTGCACCTGCACGACCTTGGAGAATAGATTCGTTATACATCTCCATCCAGAGACCTTCACTGCGGTGACTATTTTGGCCAATGAGTTTTGGCGCTAGCAATTGCTCAACGGCAAGTTTGGCAATATCCCCGCCGGCACTACCGACATAACAAAAGCCGATACCCTCATTACCATCCATGCCACGAACTTTTACCAGGCAATAGTGACGCTCGGAAACAGTACGAGTGGAAAATGAAGTAACTTTATCCAAAGGCACTGCAACAGAGGCAACTTGGATGGATTCAATAATCGGCATCTAAACTCCTTAATAAAAATTGATTGTATCGAGAATTTAATTTGCTAGTAGGGGCACGAACAATGATTAATTAGCCCACTCCACTACAAATACACATGGCGAAAATGAGCTGAGTTGTTGATATCCGAACAGGTATCTTGTGAATTAGATTTGCTGCAAAGTTGATATATTCACTCTCCAACATTCTCAAACCGCCAAGTTGTGCAACAAATTTAGTTAAAAGTGGCAAAACTGACATTGCTAAAGGTGCTGGTTTTAGAACTTGGCCAGCCGATGAGGCAGCCCTTGTAAAGAAAAATTATGAGCAAAGACTGAAAGTAGCCCTTGAAGTTCTCAAAATAGCCCCAGATCAAGATTAAATCTGATTTGCTGCAGCACAGCATATTTATTCAGAGATGCTCTCACATTATTAGATAATTGAGGGGTGAATAAAAAAGCATCTCTTGGGTCCCTGTTTACTAAGGGGGTAATCATTTTGTCTGGCTGCGCCTTTCTTAGCTCAACTCCGGGCTTGGCTTATGCAGCTCAAGCCCAAAGTAGCCAAACCCAAAGCACAACCCAAGCGCGCAAGAAAATTATCGTTCAAACCAGCAGGCAGGTTGGCTTCAAAGATAAATCAGCGGGTACCGGCTCAAAAACCAATAGCATGAGCCTAAACCCATCGCTATTTCAGCGAAAAGCCCCAGATGAATTGATGCTTGATAGCGATGCAAACCTTGACTATCGAGTAGCCCAAGGATGTCTAAGACGTAATTTTAATGAGGATAGCCTGCCAGCTAGCGTAGGCATTGATAATCGTCAGTTCGCTGAATTCTTCAAAAATCAGACTAAAACATTTTTTGATCACATGCGTGGAGATTGCATCCCTTACGCGGTTGCCTTTGGAAGTCGTAATCGTTTCGACTCATTGAGCATCATGAATGGCCCAATCCAAGATAGTAAAACTGAAGTATGGACATTTACACCATCAGCTGTTGGTGGGTTTTTAATTCAGCAAGACTATCTTAAAGATGAGTCCAAGCGTTTAACCGAGATTCGCATTCCTTTAAGGGATGTTCTGTATGACACTCGTAAAGTAAGCGATCAATTGCCAGTTGAGCTGGTTTGGGAATTAAATTCCCTGATCAAGCAAATCTATCCTGAGGAAAATAATTCTCTCGAAAATACAAACAGCATTGTGCGCTTGATTGTTGACTTTGGCGATCGAGAAAGATGGGCGCAAATTTGGGCTGCTGAAATTATTGACCCCACCACCAAAGACGTTTATGCGAATGCTTTTTGGATGGAGCGCAATGATATTCCTGGAGGCTTCTTTACCGGAACCGGAGAATCACTAGAGCGCTCCTTCTGGACTAACCCATTAAGCTATCGCCGTATTTCTCGGGGAGTTGGCATGGTAAGAGCATCTTCGAGTAAGCGTAGTAAGAATCCTGCGTCAACAGTCCCAACCCAGGCGTCAGCAACAAAGCAACGCTATCGTGCCCACATGGGGATTGACTATGCTGCCCCAATCGGCACCCCCATTTTTAGTGTTGCCAATGGCAAAGTAGTGCACATAGGCTTTAGCGGTGCATTTGGAAACTTAATTGTTTTAGAGCATCCAGGCAATTACCATACCTACTATGCACACTTGAGTGGTTACAACGTAGAGCTTGAGTTGGGTAACGAAGTGCGGCGCGGCTTGGAAATTGGCTACGTAGGAACAACCGGGAGATCAACGGGGCCACACCTTCATTTTGAATTAAGAAAAAATGGGGTTTATGTAGATCCTTATGGCTCCAAAACACAACTTGATTTATGGTCTATGCGTGATAACGAAAGCGGGCAACTGACTAGAGAGATGCTTCTACTAGGTAGCCCTATTAAGCGCAACTAAATACATTCAAGAATGCTGCTGCAATAAAAAAGGGTCCAATTGGACCCTTTTAACTTGAGGCTAAGCAAATTAACCCAGAACTAATACTGGCAATGTGGAATGCACAATGACTTCATGAGTCTCGCTACCTAACAGGATCCCTTTGATGCCTGTACGCTTATGAGACGCCATCACAATCACATCCACTTTCGCTTTTTTTGCGCCAGCCAAAATACCTTCAGATAGGTTGCTATTTTCAATGTGAAGACTTTTCACCTTAGCGCCAGCTCCCAGTGCGGTTGTCGACCTCTTAAACACATCCTGCGCATAAGCTGCACAAGCTTCTGTGTGCTGTTTCTTCGAAATTCCATAACCCATGGTGCTATCTGAATAAACCATCGGAGGCGTAGGATCAGAAACATATACCAACGTAATTGCAGCGCCATCTGCCTTAGCAAGTGCGGCGACTTTCTTTAAAGATTTTTTGCTGACATCTGAACCGTCTACTGGCACCAATAAATGCTTAAACATGTTGACTCCCTTTAAATTGAACTACTCATTTGCTCTTTCCATCATAATACTTATTATTAGTCCATAAAAGAATAAAGGTAACTTAATTGCTCAAGAATTTTGCCATTTACCTCTCATTTTTAATCGCCCTTATTGCAATCGATTTGGTATGGCTTTTGGGTATCGCAAAGAATCTCTATCGCAATGAGATGGGTGACTTAATGGCCAGCGAACCCAAGCTTATAGCTGGGCTTGCGTTCTACCTGCTTTATGCATTAGGCGTCTGCATTTTTGTAATTGTTCCGGCGCTATCAAAACAGTCCTGGATATATGCACTGCAATATGGCGCTTTGTTTGGTCTATTTTGTTATATGACCTACGACCTCACCAATCTGGCGGTGGTTAGAAACTTTCCAACACAATTGGCTTTCATTGATATTGCATGGGGCAGTTTTGTTACCGCCTTGTGTGCGAGTTTTGCTTACTGGGTTGGCAACCGTATCTCTTAGGCCATTGAAACATTCATCTTATGTTTTTTCGCCCCCGACTTTTTGACTCATTTTCTGGCTATAGCCGCGCCCTTTTCACTAAGGATGTTTTTGCTGGATTAACAGTTGGGATTGTTGCACTCCCATTGGCCATGGCTTTTGCAATTGCCAGCGGACTTAAACCCCAAGCAGGCATTTTCACTGCCATTATTGCTGGCGGGCTCATCTCCTTACTTGGAGGTAGCCGCGTACAAATTGGCGGACCGGCCGGAGCCTTCATCGTCATTGTTTACGGCATTGTGGAGCGCTATGGCGTTCCCAATTTATTACTAGCAACCGCCATGTCAGGAGTATTTTTATTTTTGATGGGAGTATTTCGTCTTGGAACGCTAGTGCGCTTTATTCCGATTGCAGTCATTGTGGGCTTTACCAATGGCATTGCCTTTTTGATTGGACTATCGCAAGTCAAAGATTTTTTCGGACTTCAAATCGAAAAAATGCCGGCTCAATTTTTTCAATCAGTGAATGCGCTCTACTTAGCAGCGGACACCTTTAACCCCATTGCGCTTAGTTTAGCTTGTGGGAGTCTTGCCTTACTCATTTTATGGAAGATATTTCAGGATCGCTTAGGATGGCTCTCCCACCTTCCTGGCACAGTGGTAGCAATGGTGGTGGCAACGATCGTTACCAGTATTTTTAATTTACCAGTAGATACGATTGGTAGTCGCTTTGGCGGTATCCCTTCAGGGCTCCCCGCTTTTGAATGGATTCCGATAAGCTGGGATAGCGCTCAATACATGGTGGCACCAGCCTTAACACTTGCCCTATTGGGTGCTATTGAATCCTTGCTATGCGCGCGCATTGCCGATGGCCTCATTCATGATCGCCATGAGTCAAATCAAGAGCTAGTAGCTCAGGGCATTGCTAATTTCACTATTCCATTTTTTGGTGGCATGCCAGCGACCGGTACGATTGCCCGCACAGTAACCAACATAGAGAGTGGCGGCTCTACGCCTATCGCCGGAATCGTACATGCGACAACTTTACTAATCATCGTTTTGTTTGCAGCGCCCCTTGCCAAGAACATTCCCCTAGCTAGTCTTGCGGCAATCTTGATGTATGTGGCCTGGAATATGGGGGATTGGCAGAAGTTTATTGATCTCAAGCAATTCCGCTTACCGTATCGAATCACCATCTTAAGTGTCTTTATTCTCACTGTTGTACTGGATCTCACGATTGCTGTAGAGGTAGGTTTGCTGCTCGCCTTTATAACCTTCATTTACCGAATCTCCAGCCTATCGCGTTGCGAGCCTGCTCTAGCTAGTGATTACCCAGGATTGAATAATCAACAAGGTCGAATCGATGCTTATCGAATTCATGGTGCCATCTTTTTTGGGGCAGTAAAACTCCTCGAAAAGATTGAGGCGAATTTACCCTCACAAACCCTCTTGTTAGATCTAAAGAACGTCATCTACATTGATACTTCAGGCATGGATACGATTATGGAGCTGGCACATCTGTGCACGATTCGTAATATTCGATTAATTATTTGCGGCTTAGCGCATCAACCATTAGAGATGGCAGAGCGCAGTGAATTTCTATCGACGCTACCGCAAGCTTCTTTCTATCCAGATCTGAGCGCCGGCATAGAAGCAGCAACAGCTTAAGAGCAACTTAAGAAATACAGAAGCCACCTTTTAATAAGGCTTCTGGCAATACCCAGGCACGATACATACCAAAGCCGCCTGCAATCAATAGAAGTGCAGCAGCCAAATACCTCACCCATAGATATTGCCCAAACTGAGTCAGTACCGCTGAAAATTTAGAGATCAGTAATAGGTTAGGCAATGTACCCAAACCAAATGCCAACATCAGTGCGGCACCAGTTGCTACATCACCAGATAAAAAGGCGAGTGGTAAAACGCTATAGACCAATCCACAGGGCACCAAACCCCATAGCATGCCGCTAAACCAACGCGAAGGGCCACTAGCCATAGCACCCAAGTATTTAGCCCAATAAGCTGCAATTTTTGTACTTAACCATTTGCCGCCAAGCAGACCTTCTGACTTGCTTATTCTGAGTAGACGTATACCCATCAGAATTAAGATCAGGGAGGTTAAAGCAAATAAGGGGCGCTGGATTGGAATGAGGTTTTGCTGCCAAACAACCACCCCTACTGACGCGGCAAGAGCGCCCAATAAGACATAAGTTGTGACGCGCCCCAAATGCATGATTAATTGGAGGTAAAAAAGCTCAGATTTTGGTCTGAGAGGGGTCTCCAGGGCTTTGGGCCGCTCTATGGCAGCTGCTATCCCACCGCACATCAGAGCACAGTGCCAGCCACTCACAAGAGCGCCCAGAAAGACCGCAACGAGTAAGCTAGTTGTCAGCATGAAATCAACAGAAAATAGGTAAAAGCCATAATCTTCATGCTTATAGAATAAACTGATCCCATAGATCAGCCCTAATATGAACTACAAACCTACCGATAGCCCAACCAGCAAATGCTCTGTATGCGTACTGGGTCAGTTTTGCCTTCCGGTTGGATTAAATAGTAACGAAGTTTCCCAGATTGATACCTTAGTTAAAGAGCGTGTTCATCTTCAAAAAGGTGAAAGCCTTTATCGTCACGGCGACCCACTCAGTTCTGTATATAGCGTGCGCTTTGGCACTCTTAAAACAGAGTTCTGCCTGCAAGACGGTCGACAACAAGTGATTGGCTTTCATCTGCCCGGTGAAATTCTAGGTCTTGATGGCATTGGTGAAGGACATTATCAGTCTGATGCGATTGCACTTGAAGAAAGTGAAGTCTGCATTATTCGTTACGATGCTTTTGAAGATTTGGCTCGGCAGATCCCTGTATTGCAAAATCAGTTCCACAAAATAATGAGTCGTGAGCTGACTCAAGATCAGCGTCACCTACTGTCACTTGGCACGATGCGTGCAGAAGAAAGATTAGCAGCCTTTTTATTGAGCCTCTCGCAACGTCTTGCTGCACGCGGCTATTTAAATAATGAATTTGACTTACGTATGAGCCGCAATGATATTGGCAGCTATCTTGGGATTCAGATTGAAACCGTTAGTCGCATGCTTTCACGCTTTGCAGAGTCGGGCCTCATTCAAATTAAACAACGCCACATCAAACTCATCGATATGAATGGGCTTTACGAACTAGCAGGAATTCCAAACCCAGATCGCCACGGCTGCGCAAGCCCTGAAATTCCAATCAAACAGGCTTAAATTAAGCCGCGGTCGATTTCCTTGCTATCGGGTGACTCAATCCCAGGCAGAATATAAGCAGTCAACGCGCTGGACGCCGCACAGAAGGTCCAGATCACAAAAAATCCAATGGTATAGATGCCCTCATCAGAAATATCTGGGTGATAACCAAAAAATAAAAGGTCTTGTGGGTGGATCACAGTAAATAACAAGCCCTCTGCCATACCGGCCACCAAAAATGAGGGCCACAAAATCCAGATTAGTAGGCGGTACTTCATTTTGTTGCCTGCGTATCTTTAATCTGTTCAACTTTTAAGCCCTGTTTCACAACGCCATCACGCAATGGCTTATCTGCATATAGATTTACAGCTAAGTAAATAGTAATAGCGCAGCCAATCATGGCGACAGCTGGTCCGCTAATTAAAAGCCATGGCCATAGTTGCTTGAACCAGGGTTTAGTAGTTTGTTGCTCTGTCATATCCATCCTCTCCATTGCCTTCTAGCTTAACGGGGAATAATAAAAGTAGATTTCTCTTCGCGAGTTCTCGTAATTAACTCGTTACCTGACATCTCATGAGCAACTACATCAAAATGAATTGGGTAGTTACCAGCCTCATTCGCTCCAACATCGGCGCTCACCTTGATCGGCATCAGAAGATTGCTAGCTGGCCCAACCTCAATCTCGGTAACAATCTGCCCTTGTGAATTAAGCACTTTCAACCCATCCAAACCAAGCGCCTTCACCTGCACATTCATATTATTTTCTGATGCATTCATGATTTGAATGCGATAAATATTTTCAATCCTTACACCCTCGACCTCGCGCGCCAACGCTCCACGATCACGCATCACATCAACCCTTAATGGGTTTCGGGTGGCGAGAGAAACTAGAAAAGCGGCTGTAAGCACAGTAATAAAAGCGGTGTAGATCAATACGCGCGGGCGCAAAATATGACGAATCGCACTTTGATTGGACTCTTTATCTTCAATGGCACGCTCGGTTGTATAGCGAATGAGTCCTTTTGGATAATCTACCTTCTCCATCACTTGATCGCATGCATCAATACAGGCACCGCAACCAATACACATATATTGCAAGCCATCACGAATATCAATGCCAGTAGGGCAAACTTGAACACAAATACTGCAGTCAACACAATCACCTAAACCTAGAGAAGCTTGATCTGCAGATTTACTGCGGCTACCCCTGGGTTCACCACGCACTTTGTCGTATGTAACCAAGAATGTATCTTTATCCACCATCACACTTTGGAAGCGTGCATATGGGCACATATATTTACAAACCTGCTCACGCATAAACCCTGCATTACCCCAGGTTGCAAAGCTATAGAAGCACAACCAGAAAGTCTGCCATGGGCCCAAAGACAGGTGAATTAATGCAGAACCTAAGGTGCTAATTGGGGTGAAATACCCAATAAAAGTAAAGCCTGTCCAGAATGCAATCAATAACCAGAGGAAATGCTTCGTAATCTTTAAGCGCCATTTACGGAAACCCCAAGGCCACTCTTCGCCATCTAATCGAATCCGCGCAAAACGGTCTCCCTCAACCTTGCGCTCGATCCACATAAAGATTTCGGTATAGACAGTCTGCGGACAGGCATATCCACAAAAAAGACGCCCGGCAACTGCAGTAAACAGAAATAAAGCGAGCGCGGAAAGAATCAATAACAGGGTAAGATAAATCACGTCTTGTGGCCATAACACGAGGCCAAAGATGTAAAACTTACGCTGAATTAAATCAAAAAGAACGGCTTGACGGCCATTCCAACTAACCCATGGCAAGCCATAAAAGAGCAGCTGAGTAGCAAATACCAGAATGAGGCGCCAGCGGGCAAAGAGCCCAGACACTGAACGCGGATAAATCTTTCGCCGGACCTCGTAAAGAGACTCCTCAATAACTTCTATCGGAACAGGTTTCCCACCCGGCGGAATATATGGCACTAATTACTAATCTTATTTAGCTGTTGCCGGTTGTTTACTGTTAGATAAACCCCAGACATAAGCTGTTAACACCTGGATCTTCTCAGGACTCAATACCTTGTCTTGAGCAGGCATCATTGCCATACGTCCCTTAGTTACCGTTTCAATAATCGTCGCTTCTGAACCGCCATATAACCAAGTTTTATCAGTTAAATTTGGTGCGCCAATAGCAATATTTCCTTTGGCATCAGGACCATGACAGGCTACACAATTTGCAGCGAATACTTGTGCGCCACGAGCTGCTTTAGCATCCTCTGCAGACAGACCAGAAAGGCTACGTACATAGTTAGCAACATCCACAATTTGATTGCTATCCAACTGTGGGAATGGAGGCATTACACCGCCACGACCATAGGTAATGGATGCTTTGATATTTTCTGGTGAACCCCCATAGAGCCAGTCACCATCAGTCAAATTAGGGAAGCCTTTTGCACCACCAGCATCAGAGCCATGACACTGTGCACAAGAATTTAAGAAGAGGCGTTGACCCATTTCACGGGCTTTAGGATCGGCCGCTACTTGCTCAATGTCCATCTTGACGTATTTCGCATAAACAGGCCTAAGCTCATCATTAGCATTAGTCATAGATTGCATTAGCGATCCATCAGTGCTATAGCCCAACACTCCAGGAAACGATCCAAGACCGGGGAATAACACCAAGTAGACCAATGCAAAGATGCAAGAGAGCAAGAACATCCACATCCACCAACGTGGCAATGGATTGTTTAACTCACGCAGATCGCCATCCCATACGTGACCCGTATCAGCAACCGCACCATCGGCCGTATGCACAACCTTAGCTTTCCTTTGGGAGAACAAAAGCCAGATACACCAGAAAATTCCAACTAATGCAACTAAGGCGATGTAAGCACTCCAACCGCTGCTAAAAAAGTCACTCATGATTTGTCCTTACTAAATTCATCCGGAAGATCAAATGGAAGCTCTGCTGATTCCCGATTTGCTTTTTTGCGACCGGGAGACCAAGCCCACAAAACAATTCCTACAAAAAAGACAAGGCCTATTACTGTAGAAAATGCCGAGAGGTAGGGAGTGATCTGTTCCATTTGATTTAAGTAGTTTTAATTAATAACCTTGTTGATTACTTCGCCACAACTTCTTCAACAGTAATATAGCGACGCGTAATGCCTAATCCTTGCAGGTATGCAACTAATGCATCCAACTCCGTCTTACCCTCTAACTCTGCAGGTGCATTTGCAATCATTTCATCAGTGTATGGAACGCCTAAACGACGCATGGCAACCATATGTGACTGAATAGAGCTTGCATCTGCCGCATTTTTTCCGAGCCATGGATAAGCAGGCATATTTGACTCAGGCACCACATCGCGTGGGTTATTTAAGTGGATCTGATGCCAAGCATCTGAATAGCGTCCACCTACACGAGCTAAATCTGGGCCTGTACGCTTACTGCCCCATAGAAATGGATGGTCATATACAGACTCGCCAGCCAAAGAGTAAGGGCCGTAGCGCTCGACTTCAGAACGCAAAGTCCGTATCTGTTGTGAATGGCAACCAACACAACCTTCACGTTGATAGATATCGCGGCCAGCTAAACGTAAAGCTGTGTATGGAACAACGCCAGGACTAGGCTCAGTCGTAGTGTGCTGGAAAAAGAGTGGAACAATTTGCACCAACCCTGCAATCGATACCACCACGATCGTTGCAATAATTAACCAACCAACGTTTTTCTCAAGCGTTCCGTGGGAAAAGAATTTATTTTCGCTAGACATTTTCTTCTCCTTTTAGTGTTCAGCAACGGCCATTGGAATAGGCGCATTTACAAAAGTTTTACCCTGCACTGTTTTGAAGACGTTATACGCCATCAAGAACATGCCGCTTAGATAGCACAAGCCGCCCATCAAACGAATGACATAGAAAGGGAAAGTCGCTTTAACAGACTCGACAAAGCTGTATGTCAACGTGCCATCTGGTTCAAATGCTCTCCACATCAAACCTTGCATAACACCGGCAATCCACATTGCAGCAATATAAAGAACAACACCAATAGTGGCGATCCAGAAATGCAACTCAATCCACTTGGTGTTGTACATTTCTTTTTGCCCAACCAAGCGTGGAATTAGATAGTAGAGAGAACCAATAGTAATCATGGCTACCCAACCTAAAGCTCCAGAGTGCACGTGTCCAATAGTCCAGTCTGTGTAGTGAGACAAACTGTTCACTGTCTTGATGGACATCATGGAGCCTTCAAAAGTAGACATACCGTAGAAGGACAATGCTACTACCAAGAATTTTAAGATCGGATCACGACGCAATTTATACCAAGCGCCAGACAATGTCATGATGCCGTTGATCATTCCGCCCCAAGAAGGAGCTAGTAAAATTAAAGAGAACACAGTACCGAGCGACTGAGTCCAGTCGGGCAAAGAAGTGTGTTGCAAGTGGTGAGGGCCTGCCCACATATACGTAAAGTTCAAAGCCCAGAAGTGAACAATCGACAAACGATATGAATAGATTGGACGCTCAGCCTGCTTTGGAATGAAGTAATACATCATGCCCAAGAAGCTAGTAGTCAAGAAGAAGCCTACTGCGTTGTGACCATACCACCACTGAACCATCGCGTCTTGTACCCCAGCATATGCGGAATAGGACTTCCATAATGTTGCAGGCATCTCTAAGTTATTAAAGATATGCAGAATGGCAATAGTCAGAATATATGCACCGAAGAACCAGTTCGAAACGTAAATATGTTTCGTTTTGCGCTTCATGATGGTGCCAAAGAAAACAACTGCGTAAGCTACCCAAACTACAGTGATCAAAATATCAATCGGCCACTCAAGCTCAGCGTATTCTTTTGAGGTTGATATGCCCAATGGCAATGTCACTGCAGCCAGCACAATAACTGCCTGCCAACCCCAGAAGGTAAAGGCTGCTAGCTTGTCACAAAACAAACGCGCCTGACATGTACGCTGAACGATGTAATAGGATGTTGCGAATAAAGCTGATCCACCAAAAGCAAAAATCACTGCATTAGTGTGCAAAGGACGCAAGCGACCATAGCTCAGCCAAGGAATATTAAAAGTGATTTCAGGCCAGATCAACTGGGCTGCGAGGATAACTCCCACAAGCATGCCAACAATTCCCCAAAGCACAGTAACGATGGCAAATTGGCTGACAACCTTGTAATTGAAGGTATCTTGATTACTCCCCACGGTAAGTCCCATGGTTTCTCCTTTTTTGTGACCAAACAGCGACATAATCCAAATAGACTGGATTGATTATCAAAGTAGAGCTCTAAGGGGGATTTGATCTATATCAAAAAGGGTGGGACAAATTCAGATTGAACCTCTAAGGGAAACCCTAGATTTCTTGAGCTATTTAGATATATAGCTATTTTTGAGAGTGTTTACTAACTTATTTGGATTTTGGGGTGTCATCATCCATCAAAATCGCCTCACCGGGACCGTCTAAATCGTCAAATTGACCATTTTTTATGGACCAGTTCAAAATCCAGACCAAAAGGCCAATTAAAACCAAAGAAACGGGAATGAGAAGAAATAGGCTTTCCATCTCTATAGTCTAAGCCTTTCGTAAACGCCAGGCATTTAAAGTCACGGCTAACGAAGAAAGTGACATTCCGATCCCGGCAACCCAGGGATTTACCAAACCCATCATTGCAGCAGGTATAGCGAGCAAGTTGTAAGCTAAGGCCCACCATAAATTTTCTTTAATGATCATGTGAGTTTTATCAGCTAGCAACAAAGTTTTTGCTAATGACTCCAAAGAGCTGGCCGTCAGAATTGCATCGGCTCCAGCAGCAGCTAATGGTGCGCCAGCACCAACCGCAATAGAGATATCTGCACGGGCAAGCAAAGGCGCATCGTTCACACCATCCCCAATAGCCCATACAAAACAACCTTCTTTTTGTAATCTTTCGATGTAGTCATACTTATCTTCAGGCGTACAGCCGCCTTGATAGTGCTCGATACCAACATGCTGAGCCCACCATGCAACCGTGGCGCGATCATCACCAGACACTAAATGCACTGCAATCTTTCTAGACTTCACTACTTTTAGGAATTGCTCTAACCCTGCTCTAGGCGTGTCCAAAAATACAAAGCTAGCTATCAATCCTTGCGCATCCGCTAAATGAACCTGACCGTATTGCCCTAATTGCGCACTCTGCTCTAACCCCAGCCACAATGGACTTCCCAAGCGATACTCGCCCGAACTTAAACCTTTTCCCAGTTGATTAATCACTGGCTCACTCAATATAGGTAAAGATAGATTTTCAGAGGTGCTAGCACGTATCAAAGAAAGCGCCAACGGATGTCTTTGCCCCGCCTCTAATGCCGTAGCTAAGGCTAACGCATCTTCACGTCGATAGCCCGTACGCAAATTAGTGATCTCTTGCAACTCTGGCTGACCCATCGTTAGCGTGCCGGTTTTATCTAACACTAAGTCAGTTGCTTTTACTAAACCTTCCATTACATGGCCACGCACAATTAGCAAACCCAATTTAGTTACAGCGCCCTGAGCTGCTGCCATAGCAGTTGGCACTGCTAGCGATAAAGCACAGGGACAACTGGCTACTAGAACGGAAACTAAAACCGTCCATGCACGACTAGGGTCGAAGTAAAGCCAGATAGCCGACGAAGCAAACGCACCAAATAGTAGGAAGGCAACAAAATAAGCAGTCCACTTTTCAGCCAGACTCACCATGACTGGTTTAGCTAGCAATGCTTGATCCAGTAAGGAAGCAATACCTGCTATGCGGGTTGATTGCCCCACTGCCTCAATTCTCATGAGCAATGGATTGAGAATATTATGAGTGCCAGCGTACACACGGTCACCAATCTTTTTCTCAACTGGCTTAGATTCGCCTGTGAGCAAAGACTCGTCTAAGGCGCTCACATTTTCAATCAAGACACCGTCAGCAGGCACCACCTCCCCCGGGGAAACTCGTAATACTTCTCCAGGATTGCAATTAACCACGGGGACTACCTCAATCTCTTGTGATGCAGGGTATTTGAATGCCCGCTCACATGTTGCAGGCAGTTGTTTAGCTAAGGCCTCTGCTCCACCTTGCGCATCTTGTCTTGCTAATAGCTCCACATATCTGGCCGCCAAGATGAATGCTACAAACATGGTGATGGAATCGAAATATGTGTGTCCAACACCGGCAACCAAATTAATGGTGCCCGCAGTAAATGCCAAAGCCAAAGCCAAAGCGATAGGAACATCCATTCCCAACATATGCGTTTGCTTAAACGACTGAACACTTCGCCAAGCAGACTGGAATATAGGTCCTGCTGAGTAGACCATCACAGGGACAGTCAATAACCAGCTAGTCCAACCTAAAAGAATCTCAAATTCCGGAGTGATGTCAGCGCCGACATACGTAGGCCAGGCATACATCATGACTTGCATCATGCCCAGCATTGCTACACCTAGTCGCAAAAGCAGGTGGCGTCTTTCCTTTTTAGCACGATCTAATGATTGGGAGGGCTCAAATGGCCAAGCCTCATAACCAATGCGCTCAATTTCAAAAAGTAATCTTGCTAAGCTCGTTTTATCTGGAGAAAAACGCACCATTACCTTTTGAGTAACATAATTGATTTGCACATCCTTAACGCCTGCATTACGACGCAAATGTTGCTCGCACAGCCAAACACAAGCTGCACATCGAATTTTTTCTAAGCGCAGAGTGGTTTCAAGATCACCCTCCCCTCCAGATGTGCGGGTGAAACGACCTCGTAACGAAGGATCATCATAAGGTTTGAGTTTTTCTGGAATCTCATTGCTTGCAAGATAAGCCGCCGGCTTATCACCCGACTGAGAGCGCCTGGCATAAAAAACCTCTAAGCCTTCTCCATGAATTGTTTGCGCGATTGCCATGCAACCTGGACAACAGAATGGACGCGTCTCACCACCCAGTTCCGCCTCAGTTAATTCCCCTGGGAGAATCTGGCTTGAACAGTGATAGCAAACTAAAGCATTCTCTTTGTTCATCTGCTCATTTATCTGCTCATTTATCTGACTACTCATACGCGCACTGAGCTACCCCAGCCTCTACGACGTTCGTAAATCACAAACAGAACGCCCCACATGACTACGGCAACGTATGCCCATATCCAGGCAACTTGTGAAGTACGAGAACCAGAAATATCCAAGATGAAACCAAAAATAGCGGGGCCCAATAGGCCACCACCAAAACCCATCAATGAGTGCAGGCCCATTGCAGCGCCCTTGATATTTTCTTGTGCACTAATTACCAAGCCCGCAGTGAGCGTTGAGGAATCTGCCATGATGAATATGGCATGCCCAATAGCCAGAGCAACAATCAACCACCACGACTGACCAGTTGAGCAAGCAAATGCAATACCGAATACAGCGCTAGTCAGCATCACAATGCACACCCATTTTTGACGCCCCACTCTCAAAGCAATTTCATTACCCAATATGGACGATGGCACACCAAAGAAATTAATCACCCCAGCTAAAGTAGTAGCCGTTAGGAAAAAATCTTCGCCAGAAGCAACTGCACAAAAAGCAAAGAAGGCAACAATCCAGCTTCTCGATGCAAAGAGCTCTAGAGTGTGAGCGGTGTAACCGAAAATAAATCCTGCAGCATTTTTGTCCTGCAAAACCAACTTCCATTTATCTACCGGAAAGATATCGTGCAGACGAATCTGGATTGGTCCTTGCCATTTCTCATGCTGAAGCGCTGGAATAAGTAATAAAACAATCAGAAATGCGCTAAATGGGCCCAATGCGATTAAACCAAATACATAGCGCCAGCCAAGCCCACTTAGAATCCAGCCAGAACACAAATACGAAAATCCAGTGCCAATGCCAAAGAAAGCGGTATAGAACGCGATGTGCCGCGTTAACTCACCAGACTGGATGCGATCAGACAAAATTTTCAGGCCAGGCATATAGGTACCAGCAAGACCAGCGCCATTTAGAGCCATAAAAAGTAGAGCCGTCCAAAAGTTATAAGCGAACAAACCCATGCCTAAAAGACCACAGCTTGCTGTGAGACCGCCTATTAAATAGACCTTACGCGCGTCCACCCGATCTGTTAAAGCCGTTGCTAAAGGAACGGCAAGCATGTAACCAAAGAAGAAAGCACTCGCAATCAGGCCCGACTGCAAATTACTGAGATGCCACTCCTCTTGCAAAGTCGTTAACACGACAGCGTAGCAAGCAAAACCTAATAAAGCACAGGTTTGCGCTAGAAGCATAAGAGGGGTATAGCCAGCTGAACGAAAGCGCATAGTTAGTCAGTAGAAACGTGAACTCATTCTACTCGCCCAGAACCAAATAGACCCGCTACACTACAGAAAACAAGATGGAGACAGCATGAATAGCAAATCTTTAATAGTTCGTTTATTGCAGATCGGGGCCGGCCTCATCATTGGCTCAGCAAGCCCCCTGGCATCAGCGGAAAACTACCCCTCAAAACCTATTAAAGCGATTGTTCCTTTTGCCCCTGGTAGCACAACCGATCAAATTGGACGTGCTTTTGCTGCAAAAATGTCTGAGTCATTAGGCCAGCCCGTAGTTGTTGAAAATCGCCCTGGCGCAAATGGCCTGATTGGCGCAGATTTTGTGGCCAAGGCCCCCGCAGACGGCTATACGATTCTGTTCGGAACCAATAGCACCAACGCCGCCCTGAAGAGCTTGGTCAAAAATTTACCCTATAACCAAGACACCGCCTTTACTCCCATTGGATTTTTTGGATCTGCTCCACTCATTATTGCCATCAATAATGATGTGCCCGCTAAATCACTGAATGGCTTTGTATCTCTAGCAAAAGCTAATCCAGGAAAAATGACATTTGCTTATGCAAGCACATCACAGCGCGTTTCATCAGAAATGCTGGCAAGCTTTGCTGATATCAAAATGATTGGGGTCTCATACAAGAGCGGCCCCAATGCTATGACTGATTTAATTGGCGGTCAGGTGAATATGTTCACATCCGACTTTGGAGTTTCATTACCTCAGGTACAAGCAGGCAAAATCCGTGGCTTAGCTGTCACCTCCCTGAAGCGCTCGCCGGCTATTCCAGAGCTACCTACAGTAAATGAAGCATTGGGTATCAGAGGCTATGAACTTATCGCATTCTTTGCGGCATTTGGTCCAGCGGGCATGCCGAAAGATGCCATCCTCAAACTCAATCAAGCCATCAACAGTGCAGCCAAATCAAAAGATCTAGTTGAGCGACTTTCAGCAAATGGTTTTGAAACTCAGCCAGGAACGCCTGAAGCCCTTGGTCAAAAAATCAAACTAGAAACTGCTAAGTGGGCCAAAGCGATTAAAGAAGCTGGCATGGAGCCAGAGTAAATCCAGTAGCCTTATTGCTGACTTCGATTTGGAGAGTCTTGAAAACCATTAGAGCGGTAAGTGAGAACTAAGGTATCTCGATACCCATATTTTCCTAATGGCTGAATTGGGGTTGATTCATGAATCATGCGCTGATCATTCATTAACAACAAAGACCAAGGTTGCGTGAGTGTAAAGCGCAATCCTGCAGAGCCAGAGGTATCAAATATTCTGGTCTCGCCACCCTTAATGCCTTCTCGATCTAACAAGAAGACTGCTACAAAATCAACGCCATCGCGATGGGCGCCTTCAGGTGTTGGGCGTCCGATGCCATCAGTAGTATCAATCCGAAATTGATGCGCTTCAACAAACCAAGTATTCACAGCCTTGAGGCCGTTGAGGATATGCGCAAGTCCCAGCAAGACGGATTGCCAAGCAGAACTACCTAACAACTCACCTTGAATGGGCTCAAACCAGCGCTCAATTCCACCATGTAACGCGTTGTAATCCAGCGATTGCCAGTGCGCACGATGTGGAACCATTGTGAGTTTATCGCCTTTAATCTCATAGCTGGCATGTCGACGAAAGCGATAGCGCCCACCATCTTTTAAATAAGGGTCGCGGGGCAAGTTTTCCCAATACTTCGTGAGATCTTGAAGCTTGGACAGATCTACATTACTAAATTCAGAGACCGTCTCAGCAGAAACCACAGCAAAGCCGTCATCACGCAACGCTTGATCGATCTGCTTGAGGGGGGTCAGCGTTGGCGCAAGGTCAGTCATTGTCATGGGTCTATTTTATGGCAGATGATGAAGTTAGCTCACCAAACTCAAACGGTGACGCACTTCACCCACATGTCCTTTGAGGTCATATAACTCTTTCGCATCCAACATGGATACCTTGATATTTCCAACGCGCCTCTCGATATCTTCAAGGTCCTTAAAGTTCTTTTCTTTTAACGCTGGATTTTGGGCATTCTTCTCAATCACCTTGAGCTCTTCATATACCTGCGCCAACTTCAATCGCAATAAGAAATTTTTGGTAGTGGGGATATAGGTAAACAATGGAATCAAAATGACTAGCAATGGAATAACAATTTTGACAAAACGTCCTGCCCATACCGCAGTCCAAAACGGCAAGTGACGATGTAAGAATGAAGGGCCATCCTTTAGATAAATCTCCGCATCCGCATGCAATGGGAAATCCAATCCAGCGCCAGAGGGAAACTCGCCTACCTTTTGCAATCGAGAATAGGACTTCAAAATATCGTAAGAAGCACTCAGTAAGAGTGAGACCATAGCTGGACTTACATTGTCATGGGCTACCAAGGTGGCAGTAGCGGCCATCACCTGAATGTCTTGACGAGGTTGATCATGCTCAATACTCAATAAACCTCTGGGTACGGTGACCTTGGATAAATAGCTAAGATTTCTGGTGTATGCATCTGCCTGGTCAAAATCCATCAAGCGAATGCCAGGGATAGCGTAAAACTTTTTCAGGATGGGCGCCTCTGCAGCTGCCACAATAAATACTGCATCTAATTCGCCATTATTTAACTTAACGATTGCTTCATCAGGGTTTAATTTCTGCGCGCCAATTTCTTTATCTGTAATGCCGCTAGTCTGCAACAAATTCTGAGTGAGTGCTAAAGTGCCACTCCCATCATTACCAATAGAGACGCGCTTACCTTTTAGCTGACTTAAAATCTTGAGTTGGCCGCCATCATTTTTAAATGCGCCCTCACGATACCAAACCCAAATTGGCTCGTAAAACATTCCGGCTATCGAAACCAAATTTGGATATTCGGCAACATTAGCAACACCACCCTGCACCATTGCAAAATCAACCCCAGAATTAGGGTCATTCAAAAGAGCTAAGTTATCTAAAGTTCCGCCCGTGGATCGCACATTTAGATCAACACCCTCTTTGGCTATTTCTGTCTTAAGGCGTTCGCCAAAATGGTAATACAGGCCAGTAGGAAAACCTGTAGCCATCTCGATTGACTTTGGTGGTGGCGGGACTAAAACCCACAATACGCCAAAAAGGATGGTTAACAGGACAAAAAAGGCTGCTGTTAGGGCCAAGGGGTTATAAATTTGTCTTTTGATGAAATTCATGGAAATCTCTTTGTTTTTTGCATTATGCCCCGAGCAAAGCAATAGGCAAAGGTTTCAAATCAAGCCTAATAAATCACGATAAGATGATACTTTTAAGCAGCCCCAAAGAACATGATGAATTCAGCAAAAACCAAGGTAGCCCTAGTCACCGGTGCAGGAACTGGTATTGGGCGGGCGGCTGCCAAAGCCCTCCTCAAGGGAGGCTATCAAGTGGTCCTTACTGGACGCAATCTAGATAAATTAGAAAAGGCTATTACTGATATTGGTGGTAATCAAAGTAACTGTATAGCGGTTGCTTGCGATGTCGGCAAACCCGATGAAGTCAAAAAGCTATTTACAGCACTTAGCAATAAATTTGGTCGCATTGATGTGCTCTTCAATAACGCTGGTATGGGAGCCCCTGCAATACCAATGGAGGACCTGAGTTATGAGCAATGGATGAATGTAGTGAATGCCAACCTCTGTGGTGCGTTCTTGTGTTCACAGGAAGCGATTCGTATGATGAAAGCGCAATCTCCACAAGGTGGCAGAATTATTAATAACGGTTCGATCTCTGCACATGCACCTCGTCCAATGTCAGCACCCTACACGGCAACTAAACATGCCATCAGCGGCTTAACCAAAACTATTGCATTAGATGGACGCCCTTTTAATATCGCATGCGGTCAAATCGATATCGGCAATGCCGCCACAGAAATGACTGAGCGTATGGCTGCTGGAATCATGCAGGCAGATCAATCCATTAAGGTAGAGCCACGTATGGATGTTAATCATGTTGGCGAGGCAGTGCTGCACATGGCTCAACTGCCACTAGAAAGTAATATTCTATCGATGACGATTATGGCAACCAATATGCCATTTGTGGGTAGAGGCTAAAACGTTACTGGCGAACTTGGTCGACTAGTAGGCGAACATTAGTTGTGCCGACTTTAATTGTCTGCACTGAAGAAATTAAATCCCCCACTTCCGGTTTTGCCATCCCAGTCTTAGAAATGCGCACCTCGACACTCACCTCAGATAATTGAGAGAGAGGCGCACTGGGATTCATGGCTAATGAATCATTCAATATAAAGCTCATTGGGAAGTCAGTTACAGGCACCTTCAAGACAGCAACAGGCATGCGCTCACCAGGTTTACGTGCAATTACCATCACAATGTCGCCAGGGTTAATCTTAGATTTCAGGTCAGCAGATAATTCAATCTTGCCGCTAATGCCTTTTCCGGTTGGAGCAACCGGCACTGAAGCAGTCAGACCACCTTTAGAGCGCGCCTCAGCAATCGATCCTTGAATAGCACGCGCCTCATCCGTATTGGGCGGAAGTTGTTGCGCAAGCTTCTCCCAGGACTGCAACGCTGCCTTGTAATTTTTAGCGTTATAAGATGCGGTTCCAGAAAGCCAAAGTGCCATCATGTTATTGGGGTCCAGCTTTAAGGCTTGATTAATCAACTGCGAAGGCTTCCCAACAAAACTCCCATTTGCATTGCTTGCCAATACATCTGCATAGTCGGCTAACAATTGCGGATCAGAATCAATAAAGCTACCAGCACGTGCGTATGCCTTGGCAGCATCCTCATCACGGCCCAAGATTCGATAGGAGCGAGCTAACATCGCCCAGCCTTTTAAGTTGCCAGGATCTTTTTCCATTTTGATGGCAAATTCAGCCACCATTTTTTCGATACCTTCCTGGGTGACTGGTTTTTCAGAATTGTTATGGGCTACTCGAACAACATCCCCCAAGGAGAAATACAGCGCCGAGGAGAGCAAAACAATAAAGATACACAGCCCAATTGCAGTCTTCTTTGAAGAGCCCGCAACCTCTCGGTCGTCTTCTTCAATGGTGTCTTGAAAAAGTCTCTGACGCATTTCTGCATGCGCAATTTCATAATCAGTAGAAGTAATTACGCCAGCTGTATGTTCGGCCTCTAATTTATCCAACTCTTCTCGGTATATGGTGGCATTCATCTGACGACGCGATGTCGCAGAGCTCTTTGCGGGGAAGATGAAGGGGCGCAGCAATAGCACTAACACCAGAACCAGGAGTAAAAAAGCGGGGATCAAAAAGCTAGTCACTTATTTCATCCCTCTTTCTTATCGCTTGCATTTAAAAGTGCATCAATTTTTTGATTGTCAGTATCAGTCAGCGTGATATCAGGCAGACTACTATTTCTACGTCTTAAATAGATTAATAAACCAGCAATACCCAGACCCAAAATAACAAATGGGCCAATCCATAGCAACCAGGTCACTGGCTTCACTGGCGGGCGATACAGTACAAAATCGCCATAGCGCTCAACCATAAACGAGCGGATTTGATCATCGCTCTTACCTTCTTTGATCAATATCCGAATTTCACGACGCAAATCATTTGCTAAATCAGAACGTGAGCCAGCCAAAGACTCGTTCTGGCAAACTAGGCAGCGCATTTCTTCTGAAATACTAATGAGGCGCTGCTCTGTTACAGGATCATCCGCGAGTGGTGCAGCATCTTTAGCAAACGCGTTGCCTAAACTAAATACGCAAACGGCGATTAATAAAATTCGCCTCATGATTTCTTTAACTCACTCAACATAGGATAAATTTTTTGATTCAATAAATCCACTGTTAATGGGCCAATGTGTTTAAAGCGAATCACTCCTGCCTTATCGATGATGTAAGTCTCAGGCACCCCATAGACACCATAATCAATACCAACACGTCCATTGCCATCAAAGGCGGAGAGTGCGTAAGGGTTACCTTGTTTTGCCAGCATCGCTACAGCATCTTCACGATTATCTTTGTAGTCCAAACCAATCACTGGCGCTATTTGGGACTTGGAAAGCTCAACCAACACCGGATGTTCTTCACGACAAGCTACACACCAGGATGCCCAAACATTCAGAATCCATACCTGACCCTTCATACTTGCCGGTGAAAATGTTTTATTAGCATCGGCTAATTGAGGCACTTCAAACGCAGGAGCGGCCTTATTAATTAAAGGCGATGGGACCTCATGTGGATCACGATTTAAGCCAATAGCCAAAAAGACTACCAAGCCTACAAACAAGATCAGGGGGATTAAAAATTTTGCTTTCATGCGAACTTGCTCTTTAACTTCAGTCGATAGCGCTTATCCGACATAGCCAACACGCCACCTAATGCCATCAACAGGCAACCACCCCAAATCCAATCCACAAAAGGCTTATAGTAAACACGTACTGCCCAGGATTGGTCATTCAGCTCCTCGCCTAGCGATACATAGATATCGCGGGTGAGCCCAGCATCAATCGCTGCCTCAGTCATCGGCATCGTCGATGAAAAGTAGCTTCTCTTTTCTGGATAAAGACTGATCTGTTCGCTGCCATTTTTAGATAGCAGGAATGTGCCACGTATTGCCTGGTAATTCGGACCGCGAGCAGCGCTAACGCCCTGAAGCTGGATTTGATACCCGCCAACTCTTACTGTATCGCCAGCGGACATGCGCACATCTTTTTCTTCCTGATAAGCGCCGACCATTGTGACGCCAATAACAAAAACGGCAATACCTAGATGCGCTACTTGCATGCCAATAAAGGAACGGGTTGGTTTTCCTGCTTTAGCTTGGCGAGCGATTTGCATGCAGCCCGAAGCCATGACCCAAAAAGCTAACATGAAGCCCATGCCTGCAAGCCAAGTAAATTGCCCCATGATTAAGGGAATTCCAACGCCTGCAATCAGAGCAACTGCGCCTGCAATCCATAAACGCTTAATGATGCCAATTAAATTACTCTGCTTCCAGCTTGCCCATGGGCCGATACCCATCAATACCAGCAATGGCACCATGATGGGAACGAATACGCTATTGAAATAAGGAGGACCTACAGAAATCTTACCTAGATGCAAAGCATCAATCAGCAATGGATATAGGGTGCCTAGCAAAACAGATCCGGCAGAAACCACTAAAAAGACATTACCAAGCAAAATCAATGTTTCTCTGGAGCTCAAACTAAATTTGCCGCCCATCGAACTCTTAGGCGCACGCCATGCGTACAGCATCAGGGACGAACCAACTACGAGTGATAAGAAGATCAGAATAAAGATGCCGCGCCTTGGATCGGTTGCAAATGCATGAACTGAGGTCAGAACGCCTGAACGTACCAAGAAGGTTCCTAGTAGCGATAAAGAGAAGGCGGTAATCGCCAAGAGCACAGTCCAACTCTTAAAGCCACCGCGCTTTTCAGTAACTGCTAAAGAATGTAATAAGGCAGTACCCACGAGCCAAGGAATAAACGAAGCATTCTCAACAGGGTCCCAAAACCACCACCCGCCCCAACCCAGTTCGTAATAAGCCCACCATGAACCCAAAGCAATACCGAGGGTCAGGAAAACCCAGGCAGCGGTTGTCCAAGGACGTGACCAACGAGCCCAAGCTGCATCCAATCTTCCGGACAATAAGGAGGCAATCGCAAATGCAAAAGCCACTGAAAAACCGACGTAACCCATGTACAACATTGGCGGATGAAATACTAAGCCCGGATCTTGCAAGAGTGGATTTAATGAGCGGCCATCTTGAGCGGCTGGCAATAAACGCTCAAACGGATTTGAGGTTGTTAAAACAAACAGGAGTAAGCCACTAGTGACCAGCCCCAAAACACCAATTACTCGCGCCACCATAAAGTCATCTAATGCTTTAGAAAGCTGAGCAACCAAAATGGTCCAGGTAGCCAGTAAGAAAATCCACAACAAGAGCGATCCTTCATGTCCACCCCATACTGCGCCTAATCGATAAATCACCGGTAGCTGTGAATTAGAGTGCTCAGCAACATAAAGCACAGAAAAATCATTGGCGTAAAAACTCCAAGCCAAGATTCCAAAAGCAATCGCCAATAATAAGAAGACCGTTTGCGCAGCAGGTCTTGCCAGCACCAACCAGTCGCGTCGGCCATAGTGCGCGCCCAGCAAGGGCAAAACCCCTTGAATGAGAGCAATGCAAAGCGCCAGAACTAGTGCGTAATGCCCAAACTCAGGAATCATTTATTCGTTCCGTTTTTTTGAGCTTGCTCTAAGGCATGCTTGGCTTCAGGAGGCATGTAGTTCTCATCATGTTTAGCCAGTACTTCGCTAGCAATAAATTCACCATTGGCATTCATGCGACCTTGGATCACGGCACCTTTACCTTCTTTAAACAAATCAGGAAGGATGCCTGTATATGCTACTGGAATATCTTTCACCAGATCAGTAATCACAAAGTGCACGGTTAGACCATCGCGCTTTAAAGAGCCGTCTTTCACCATGCCACCAATTCGAAAAGCCTGGCTTTGAGGCGCCTTGCCTGCTGACACTTCACTTGGAGTGACATATAAAGCAATATTGCTATTAAGTGCATTCAAAATTAAGAGTGCAGCTACACCAATTACGATCAGCGCTGCAATAATCATTAATGCACGTTTATATCTAGGCTTCACTTACTAATCTCTTTATCAAACTGCTTGGCTAATTGCTCTTGCTTCAACCGACGTACGATTGCTCTAAAGCGAGCACGCACCATGAGGGGCTCCAATATCAATATCAGCACACAAACACCAAAACTACTCCACACATACAGTGCGTAGCCGCCCATGGCAAAAAACTCAGAAGGGCTATTCCACATCAGATTTTCACCTCAATTGATTGTCTCACCCAATCAGCATGGGCTTCACGTTCCAAAATGATTGCCCTCACTCGCATTAAGGTGACTGCAACGGTGTACATCCAAAGACATAAAGCCATCAACAACATACCCCAGAGCATAGTTTGTGCCATCGCCGGGGCTTTTGTGAGTGAAACGGAGGCACCTTGATGCAAGGTATTCCACCATTTCACCGAGAAATAAATGATCGGCACGTTTACAACGCCTACCAAAGCCAAAATTGCGCTCGCCTTATCGGCACGGCGAGGGTCATCAATAGAAGCTCGCAATGCAATAAAGCCCAAATACAGAAAGAGAAGAATTAATTCTGAAGTAAGCCGAGCATCCCAAACCCACCAGGCACCCCACATGGGCTTACCCCAAAATGCCCCGGTCCACAAAGATAAAAATGCCATCCAAGCACCTATAGGGGCAAGAGCCTGCGCCATCATGGCAGACAAACGCGTATTAAAGACCAGTCCTAGTCCTGCCCATGTGGCCATGACTAAATAAATAAACATCGACATCCAGGATGCGGGTACATGAATAAAGATAATGCGATAGCCCTGCCCCTGCACAGCGTCCACCGGCGCAACAAAGAAACTAACCCACAAACCAGCGGCGCCAAATAAAAAAGCCAAGGCCCAGAAGAATGGGGTGAGCTTACCCGCCACCGGATAAAAAGTGCTGGGGCTAGATAACTTAAACCAGTTAACTAAGCGGTGATTAGAAAAAGTATTTATCGGATTCATTCAATTGCAATCTTTACAGCAGCACTACTTACCCAAGGAACAAATGCTAAAGCCAAAATCAATAACGCGCCCAGCAATGAAAAATGGCCTGAGGCATCCAAGCCCACACTATTGGCATATACGGCGCCAGCACCAAAAATAAGAACTGGGATATATAACGGCAGTATCAATAAACTTAATAACACGCTGCCACCTCTGACACCCAAGGTCAACGCTGCACCTATGGAGCCTAGTAAGGATAGCACTGGGGTACCTAATAATAGAGTTCCCATCAGTACATACAAAGAACTGGCATCCAGATCAAACTGAATGCCAATAATCGGGGCCAAGAGCACGAGTGGTAGTCCACTCACAATCCAATGGGCAATAATTTTTCCAGTTACTAACAAGACCATAGGCTGCGGCGACAAGGCAAGCTGCTCTAAAGCGCCGTCTTGGTAGTCTGCGGCAAACATGCGCTGCAACCCCAATAGTGTGGATAGCAGGGCTGCAACCCAAAGAACGCCTGGAGCAATCTTACGCAGCAAAGCAGAATCCGCACCAATACCCAATGGAAACAAACTAGTCACCACAACAAAAAAGAAGAGAGCCGTAAGTACCTCGCTTTTGCGGCGCATGACCAAGAGCAAATCACGGCGAATGATTGCGAGCAGAGCATTCATAGATCTAGCGCCCTCACACGCGGAAGATCCACCGCTTGATGGCTAGTCAGCACGACTAAACCACCTTGCTCCACATGCTCCGCTATTAATCCTTGTAAATCTTGTACGGCATGAATATCAAGCGCATTAAATGGCTCATCTAAGATCCACAACTTGGCTTGACGTGTCAACATGCGAGCCATTAAGACCCGACGCTTTTGTCCAGCAGATAAAAAACTGACCGGCAAGCTCTCACGCCCACGCAAATCAAAACGCCAGAGCGCTGCTAGGGCCTTATCGTGTGGCAATTGAATATCATCAAGCACTGCATACAACTGCAGATTTTCCAATGCAGTGAGATCTTCTTTAAGAGCATCACGATGCCCCAGGAATAAAAGTTCACGATGATATGTAGAGGGATCTTTGGCGATTGACTGATGATTCCAAAGAACTTCTCCCACATCTGGTTTAGAGAGTCCCGTCAGGAGTCTCAGTAGGCTGGTTTTCCCAACCCCGTTCTCGCCGCGCACATGCAGGCACTCTCCAGCCGTTACCATGAGATTCAGATTCTGAAATAATTGTCGCTCCCCACGAATACAAGTCAGCCTACGAGCTTCGAGCATCAAATGCGGTGTATTGGAGGAGGAATGAGTATCGACTGTCATGAGGGCTTGGGGCTTGAATCAACCACCCATGGCATTGTCCAAGAGCCCCTAAGAGCTGTCAAACCAGCAAAAGTGGAGTTAAAGGAATAATCCCATTTAATTCAATTACTTATGTAATTATAAGCCGAGTCAACCAAGAAAAAAACCACCCGTAGGTGGTTTTTCAGAGGACATCAGCCCAACAAAAGGAATTACTCCTTTTTAGAGCCCTCAATAGCAATCATGATGGTTACATCGTCACCTACGTTCGGCGCGTATTTACCCATATTGAATTCTGTGCGCTTAACTTTTGTTTCGGCATTGGCACCGCAATAATCAACGCCAGACATTGGATGTTTTTTGCACTCAAAATTAGTGATATTTAGAGTAACTGGCTTACTTACACCCCTCAATGTCAACACACCTTTTAAAGCCACGGGTTTGTCGCCCTTAAAAATCATATCGTTTGATTGAAAGCTAGCAGTAGGAAATTGAGTGGTAGATAAAAAGTCTTCGCTTTGAATATGGCTATTAAACAAAGTAGATCCTGTATCAACAGATTTCGTATCAATAGTGATATCTGCACTGCCTTTTTTCGCGGCTTGATCAATTGTTACAGTTCCAGCAACTGCATTAAAGCGGCTAGTCTGCTTAGAGAATCCTAAATGGTTATATTCAAACTGAGCAAAGGTATGGTTAGCATCAGTAGCATAAGTTACTGGCGCAGCAAAAGCAGAGCTAAGACCAATTGTTGCAAATAAAGCGATAAGTAATTTTGATTTCATGTAATTCTCCTGATTAAAAATTGAATAACTAAGTTAGTAAAAATGAGTTTAGATAAGTTAATTTGTAAAACTATTTTTGATTTAAGACTAAGTGAACATTGACTGGCACCTCATTGGCAACCGCGGAAGTATCTGCCCAATTTCCAGCACCTAAGCCAAAATCTAACCTCAGTACCTGAAAGCTGGCATCAAAGACCATCTGCTTGCCTTGCGGCTGATACTTGACAGAAATCAACAGTGGTATTGCTTTACCCTTAATGGTTAGGGTTCCATGGGCATCCAAACTATTAGGGCCTGTGGACTTAACAGAGTCAGTAACATAGCTTGCAGTTGGGAAGAGCTTTGTACTAAACCAGTCTTTTCCTTTTGCTTCTTCTTGTAACTCTTCTCCACCAGCGTTAAAGCTAGAGATCTCAATGATGAGATTGGCCTTCGCTTTTTCTGGCTCGTCCGGGTTAAATACAACCTTCCCTGAAAATTTTCCAAAACTTCCAGAGATCTTTGAGCCCATCAATTTACTTGTAAAAGTAATTTTGCTTTTCGCGGCATCAATAGATGAATACTCCACCGCATAAGCTGAGCTTGCAGCGCCAATAAATAGCATAGCTAATAAAGCTTGTGCCAATATCTCAAAACGTAATGAGAATTTACTTTTCATGGGTAGAGCCTCCAAAGGTCATGCGGCTTATTAAGCCATCTTTATCGATAAATTGATGCTTTAGTGCAGCCAAAATATGAAGCCCAACCAAAGCCATTAAGCCGTTAGCCAGAAACTCATGGATCTCTTTCAGCTGATGGCCAAGTGCCTTATCTTTATCTACCAAATCCGGCAATTCAAATAAGCCAAAGTAGTTGACGGTATAGCCCTTAGCGGAACTCATTAACCAGCCCACAATCGGAATCAGAAGCATTAGTAAGTACAGTGCAAGATGGGTTAGCTTCATTGCACGCTCTTGCCATGCTGGCATTGCGATGTTTAATGCAGGAGCAGGTTGAATTGCACGCCACAACAAACGTAGCACCACCAAAAAGAATATGGTGACACCAAGCCATTTGTGCCAGCTGATTCCTGTAATTCTGACTGGGCTTAATGGCATATCAGCCACAGCAATTGCAATTGACCATGTTGCAAATATCAAAAGCGCCATCACCCAATGTAAGATGATGGCAATTGAGGTGTATCTGACTTTATTCATTAGCCGCGCAACTGCTTGGTAATTTTTGCAATGCGCTCACCGTACAGCCTTGCAGTCTCTAAATCACCCGCATTCACTTCATCAGCACTTGCATCCGATGGTGTTTGCATCATTGCACCTGCAGATGAGCCTACGTAGTTAATGTCATCACGCTTAGCCGCTTTCGAATTCGAAGGCATCAATCCAGTACCAACCCAAAGGCCAGAATGCTGCATGGCCAAAGTAAAGAAGTAATGCAAGGTTGAATGCTTATCCCCATTCATCGTTGCTGAATTCGTAAAACCACCGAAGACTTTGTCTTTCCACTGCTGTGAAAACCATGGCTTAGAACTAGCATCAGCAAACTTCTTAAATTGCCAGCTAACCGAACCCATATAGGTTGGAGAGCCAAACACAATCGCGTCAGCATCATTAATTGTTTCCCATTGTTCATCAGTAATATTGCCCTCAGCGTCAATGGCAATCAATGTTCCATTAGCGCCTTTAGCAATAGCCTCAGCCTGCTTTACGGTGTGTCCATATCCACTATGAAATACGACAGCTACTTTAGTCATTACATTCTCCTTCAAATTTTCAACTTGATTAAAAGATGTCTTTCAACAACTTGAGTGATTCTTCGAGCTGCTTTAATTCATCTGACGATAATTTTTTAAATGCTTTACTTAGATACTCTAAATGCTCCGGAAATACTTTTTCAAATACAGACTGACCTTCTAGTGTTAATCCAATGAGTTGACTACGGGCATCTTCAGAATTTGTCTCTCGAAGAATAAGACCTTTGGCCCCCAATCGCTCTAAGACACCAGTTAGAGTGCCCTTAGTAACCAATGTTTTTTCTCCCAACTCTTTACAGGTCATTGGCAATTGATTTCCCAATGTGGCAATCACATCAAACTGGGTCATTGTTAAACCCATTGCCGCTATATGCGGAGCTGAATAACGCTCAAATGCTTGATATGAAGAAACGAGGTTTCTCAGGGCGGGTAAAAAGTTCATAAATCCTATTTAAAGTACTAGTTAGAACTAGTTTAGTACTAATACGAACTAAATACAAGTAAATCCAATAAAAAACCCCACAAATTCTGTGGGGTTTAGGCTCATTCTTCGATATTCCTCAGAATTGAACTGTTTCACCCTCAGTCATCGGAATAATTTTGATATTGCTACCCTTCATAGCCTCCTGAAACTCGGCTAACGTACCTTTAGTCATCGGGTTAGAGTTGTAGTGCATTGGGATCACCATCTTTGGCTTAATCCATGTGCGTAATGCAAAGGCAGCATCATCAGGAGCCATTGTGAAATTTCCTCCAATCGGAACCATCACTAGATCAGGCTTGTAGTGTTCACCAATAAATTTCATGTCACTAAACAAGCCGGTATCGCCCATGTGCCAAATCTTAAAACCGTTCTCAAGCTCAATAATAAAGCCCATAGGCTCGCCGGCGGGATGTGACTCCATTTTGTCTGTAGCCGGATTTTTCCAAACCAATAAAGAAGAATGCTCTGCTTGAACTGCGGTTACCTTGATTCCAGGCGCAGGCGTTACGCGACCCGTTTTATTAAAGCGATGACCCAAGTCTGCCGGCAGAATTCCCAAAGTAGTTAGTGGCGTCACCATATCAGCCGGACCATATAACTTGATGTTATTCATCTTAGCAATAGCTGGCGCATCACCAAGATGGTCAACGTGAGCATGCGTGACTAGCAATACGTCAATCGGACCAATTGCTGCCAAATCATTCTTATAGATCGGCGGCGTCTTGGGTCCGCCAGTAATCCAGGGATCAATCAGAATCATTTTTCCCTGAGGAGATTTAATCCGGAAACCTGCCTGTCCAAGCCATAGCGCCTCAGCCTTACCCTGAGCACCGACAGCTGGAGAATTCTGCGCATTACTGAGTGAGGCTGTTGAAACTAATATTGCTGAAAGTAATACACCCAAACCGCTTTTAGTTGAAAAGCATTTCATTCATTCATCTCCTGATGATTGTAGTAATCAAGAAACTATAGACCAAGTTGAATGTTTAGGCTTATGACGCAATGCGTCAATTTTCAAGGCATTATTTCCAGAAAAGGGAAACTTTTTGTGGTGAGTCGGATTTAATAGAAAGCACTCTCTTTTGAACCACCCCTTGATAACTTGCCTCGATCACATAGTCACCAGACTCAAGATTAATCAGCATATAAGGTCCATCTGCTTGGGCATCAAAAATGAACTTTTTTTGAGAACTCATGATTTTGATACTTGCTCCGAAGATCCAGACTCCTCTGCCATTTTCTATTTGAGACATTTCTAATAGCAATGGCCATTGCTTTGCATCAGCCAAAATCGCAACCATCTCACTCTCACCTACGCCACCAGTGATGTAAGAAATTCCCTGTGAATGCTGTGTCTCAGGAATTTGTGCGAAGGACAAAGAACTCAATAAAATTAGTTGAGTAGCGATCAGTATTTTTAAAAGTGATTTCATGCTTCTATCTTACGTCTGATTGATGCATAAAAAAAGCCCCGCATAAACGGGGCCTATGTACATAGGAACACTTAAGCTTATGGCATCATCACAATGGCGCCTGAAACTTTTCGTCCCTCAGCAGCACGGTGCGCGTCAGCGGCTTGCTCCAAAGAAAACTTAGCGCCGATTTGTACTTTGACATGCCCTTTGGCAATGGCATCAAATACTGCTTTAGCGTTTTCTTTTAACAAAGCTGCAGTAGCGTTGTGTGGAAATACAGAAGGTCTAGTTAAAAACAGACAGCCCTTCTTATTTAAGATCTCTGGCTGAATTTCTGGAGCTGGGCCTGAAGCAGCGCCAAACAAAGCGACTGTTCCAAAAGGAGCAGCACAATCTAAAGAGCCTAAGAAAGTAGTTTTAGCAACAGAGTCATAAACTACATTGGCTTTTTTTCCACCAGTGGCTTTAAGCACTTCTTCAACCCAATTTGCTTGAGAGTAATCAACAACAGCATCACAACCCGCTTCCTTAGCAGCAGAAAACTTTGCTGGCGAACCCACAGTGCCAACAACAAATGCACCCAATGCTTTTGCCCAACCAGCCAAAATTTGACCAACGCCGCCAGCAGCTGCATGCACCAGCACTACATCACCCGCTTTTACTTGATAGGTTTTCTGTACAAGATATTGCGCAGTCATTGCTTTAAAGAAAACGGCTGCGGCTACTTCATCAGAAATATTGCTGGGCAGAACAACCAATTTGTCGGCCGCTACATTACGTGCGCTTGCATAAGCGCCAATCCCGGCATTCATATAAACGACGCGATCACCCACTTTTAGATCAGTGACGCCTTCGCCCAAAGCCTCAACTACACCTGTAGCCTCATGCCCAAGGCCCGTAGGCATCTCTAATGGATAAATGCCTGAGCGCTGATATACGTCAATGAAATTAAATCCGATGGCAGTTTGACGGAGCTGCACTTCACCTTTTGCAGGTGGTGGCAATTCTTTATCAATCACTTTGATTACGTCTGCACTACCTAGTTCAGTAAGACTAACGACTCGAGCTTTTGTCACAGATTACCCAATTATTTTTATATAGAGAAAAACATCATACAGTAAGGGCGCCAACAGAATCCTCTTCAATTACCGCCCAAGTACTGTCACCCAACTTCTTTACTGCCATCGAATAAGTCCAACCGTCTGGAATTCCGCAACTCCATTCTTTTGGACCATTCTGAATCAATACATTAGTGTTATTTCTACCGTCAAAGTAGAGATGGTAAATTTTTCCGTGAATAGGATTAAAGCCAAATTTAGCGCTATGCACCATCTCCGTAGCGTCTAGTCTTGCTTGTAATGCTTTGGCCTGCTTCATCAAGACTTCAGCCTGCTCCATAATGCGATCGTACTCAAGCTTGGCATTTTGGCGAGCTACGTTAACAGCCTTATCTTTTTCCTCAGTAACTTTAATGGGCGCAAATACTGGAGCACCCACCTCCATTGGATATTCAATCCCTGCATGTCGCGCTGGATCGGTATCTTCGATTCTCATGAAATGCCCTGTATAAACTAATTTAATGAATAGATGCGATTACTTAATCAAGCCACACTCAATACGTGGGCCAGAATTTCCTGCAGGCTGAGATTTGTAATCATCCGGGTCTCTGTGCACAACCACAGAGCGACCAACAATTCCAGTTGGGCCTGTATTTACAGCAAATCCATGTAACTTAGCAGTGTAAGTTGCGTTGCCATTGGCATCGGACTTAATGTTGGGCAGATCTCCTGCATGATTCATGCCGCTATTTGGCATGCCATGAGATTTTGTTTCAGGATTGAAGTGACCACCTGCGCTGGTTGCATCCGGAGCAGAGCAATCGCCTTTTTCATGAACATGAAAGCCTTGCTCTGAGTTTGGCTTTAATCCAGAAAACTTACCATTGATGAGAACATCATCTCCTTGCCAAATGAATACCGCTTCACCCTTGGCTTGTGAGCCTGACCTTGAATCAAGGCTAGCGCTGGCTTTTTGCCCGGCGCCTTGCTCCATCGATTGGCATGCCACTAATGACAACATTCCCACAGCGGATAAAGCAATTGAAATTTGCTTGATTTTATGATTCATCTGGATCTCCTTGGATGAGGCGCCCAAAGGCGACTTCCAAGAAAGTGTGACACAAATCCGGTGCTTTTGCTTAGCGCTTGTAGAAGCTCAAAGTCACCTCACCCAAATCAATCCCAAACTTACTCATCTTGGCCTTATTGAGCATTACCTTGGGGGTAATTAAGTACATCCAATCATTAAATTGCACGTTATATATAGCGCCATCCACCGGCAAAGCAAGGGTATAGGTCCAGTTAAGTGCATTTCCGGCAAGCTGACCTTGCGCATCACCCACCACATCATCAGCCCTACCAATGTAATTACCCGGAGATTGCTCAGTTAGCGTCCAGATGCGCGTTTGCTTTGTGCCATCAGAGTATTCAAAACGTTCGTCCAAAGTTCCGACTTTTTTACCTTCAACTATCGTCCAATTTGCTTTGATCAGCACAGTAAAGCGCTTTTTAACTTCGCCACTTCGATCAGTAAAGATGCCATAGGCATCAATCGCTCCAGAAAAGTATTCACTCAGGTCTAAAGCCGGTTTCTCAGCCGCATATTGAGAAACCTGAGGCGAAGAGCATGATACTAAAAGCGCTCCACAAAATATTATGAACATCAAGCGTGTAAAAAGGGATTTCATGACTTAACAAGCCTCATTAAAAAGTGGTGGCGGACAGGTCTGTCCTAATAGTTCTGTTCTAAGTTTAGGAGCGCTAGTTTTAGGATCTAACCAAATTCCAAAAAATGCTTTTGAAAACTCTGCCCCAGGTATTTGCGCAATTTGCTTATCGTCATGATAAAAAATGGTTCCTTGCCTAGGAGAATAGATAGCAGTCAAAGTTTGCCCTGACTCCACATTGGGTAAGAATGATGCTAACTCCTTACCCCAAAGGGCGGCTTGTTCATCAGGTACGCCAGTGCGCTTCATTTCCTCTGCGCTCCGATTGGCAATCGATTTACCGGAGAAGGATTTTTGATAGCGCATATCCAATGCAAACTCAGATGAGGATAGTGAGCCCACCCTATAAAAAGAAGCATCGTATATATGTAGGCCCCACCAAGTCAGTCGACCGCTTCCTTGTAGTTTTGCAGTGCTTAAATATGGTGGCACTTCCAATGGATCGCGAGCAAAGCTGAGCGATGCCAAGCAACTCAGTAGAGCAGCGATGAGAAGAGGATAGGCTTTCTTCATTTCTGTGACACCCTCGAACGAGTCTTCACTAAACGTAACGCTACTGGCCCAAAGAGATTAGATATCACATGCCGATTCTTAGCAAAAAAGAGATATGCCAATTTCAAGAATGGTTGAAGTGGCTTTCTTGAAAAGAGCCAGGTCATACGAGGTAAGTTTGCACGACGATAGGCCTCAGGAAAAACTGAGACGCCTTGGATCAATTTGCCGCTAGCAAACTGGCCATACATCGCTGCCAATGCAGCCTCACAGGATACCCCCACCTTTTGAGGTTCATACTGTTCTGAGTTAATGTCGACAAAGCCCAATAGATTGTGCTGATTGCGTCCCGATAAAAAGAGAATCTCCGCCTGGCACAACGGGCAAGCGCCATCGTAAAACAAGGTGAGCTTTTCTAATTGGGTCATTGTTCAGCAAGTTTACGGCTTATTCAATAAACTGGCTGACACGGATATTTTTAAGGTTGCTATGCAAAAAGAAGTTGCGCTGAATGTTTTCGGTGAACCCCTCATTCCTTGCTCTTTCGATCCCCTAACAGGGTTTTTTAGGGATGGATGCTGCAAAACTAATGAAGAGGATGTGGGTAGTCACTTAGTTTGTGCCATTGTGACAAATGAATTTTTACAATTTAGCCTGCAAAAAGGAAATGACCTCATCACCCCAAGACCAGAGTATCAATTTTCAGGGTTAGTGGCTGGTGACCAATGGTGCCTATGTATTAATCGCTGGGTAGAGGCATTCAATGCCCAATGCGCGCCATCCATCAAACTTGAAAGCACTCACATCAAAGCCCTAGAGACTGTACCCTTGAATATCCTGAAAGAATATTCAAGGGAAATGTAAAAGCGTGAAGGCATTTTATACCGACCATTTTGTATTGCCACTTCCAGAGGGGCATCGCTTTCCGATGGAAAAGTATTCTCGATTACGTGATTTGGTGAGTGGAGAAAAAAATATTGAGCTTGTAGAAGCACCGCCCGCAACAGATACCCAAATCCTATTCGCTCACGATCCAAGCTATCTCATTAAAGTCATTGAAGGAAGACTTTCTCCGCAAGAGCAAAGAGAGATTGGATTTCCATGGAGTGAGCAGATGGTGGAACGTTCACGTCGCTCAGCAGGCGCCACGGTTGCTGCAGCCAAAACTGCTTTACGAGAAGGTATTGCCGCCAATCTTGCGGGCGGCACCCATCATGCATATCGAGATTCTGGTAGTGGGTTTTGTGTTTTTAATGATTCCGCTATTGCAGCCCGCACTTTACAAAAAGAGATTAGCTCATCCCTGAAGATTGCAGTGATTGATTTAGATGTGCACCAAGGAAATGGCACTGCATCGATACTGCAAAATGATGATTCTATTTTCACCCTCTCTATTCATGGGGAAAATAACTTTCCTTTTAAAAAAGAAGAGAGCGATCTTGATTGGGGTCTGACCGATGGTTGTGATGATGCCGCCTACTTAGATGCTCTGGGCCAGTCCCTAGATCAAATGGATTCACGCTTCAAGCCAGACTGCCTCATTTTCTTAGCTGGTGCAGACCCCCATGAAAGTGATCGCCTAGGAAGGCTGAATGTCAGTACAGCAGGAATGCGCTTACGGGATGAGGCGGTATTTCAGTATGCCTTGGATAGACAACGACCCATCGCGTTTTCAATGGCGGGCGGCTACGGAAAGGAAATGACATCTACGGTGGATATTCACTTTCAGACCATTAAGACCGCCCTGCAATTTCAGAAGCAATATTAAATCTCTAGCCCTTCTTTTTTGAGGTGCTTTTTGGGCTGGCGAGATTGCCAACATTCTCGACGCTCTTCTCAAAATTTGTAAATGAGTCCGCCATTGCAGCGCGAATCAGTTCAAAATTTTGCAATGCGTTGTTAAATGAGGTTTTGAATACAGAGACATAAGCCTCGCTACCAAGCGGCGCATTATCCGTTGCATCATTTACAAAGTGAATTAAATCTGCCTTAGATTCTTGAATCATGGTTTCAGCAATATCAGCGAGCTCTTGATTACCGCTTTTAAGCACCTGAAGTAATTGGTTGTGATACTGAGAGATCTCTTTAGCAGCATCCTGCAGCACTTCGGCATGAACAAATTCAAATGCAGAGCGAGGGTTCTGAGTTTTCATTAGCTCAGCTACCCTCTTCTGAATCATGCCGGCTAATTCCTGTGTCGCCTGCTGATTAATCTGTGCGATTGCCTGAGCACTTTCAATCGCCACGCGCCCAGCTGCCTTGGTCGCATCAATAGCTCTTTGTTGTCCTGGCATTGCATTCATATCAAGTGATTTCTTGCTCATATCAACCTTTCAGATGGGTAATCCCAGATACCAATCTACTCTGGTTCAGGCGGGTTTCTATAGAGAAAAACCAGTAGATCTACCAGATACAGGCAAAAGAAAAGCCCCGGCTATTACTAGCTGGGGCTCCATCAGCATTTAGAGATCAATACACTCTATTTCTTACTTTGAGTCGGGCTTCTTCTTTGGAAGACTGTCTAGAGTAGCCGCACTATTAATCTGTTGATCTACTAAATAGAGCGTGCCGCCATAGTTAGCTTGTAAATCGTATCCTGAGAGTCCCACTGTATAGAAGGTAATTTCGGGATTAAAGGAGCGAATCGTACCACCAGAACCAGCAGAAAAATTTGCATCTACATCGATGCCACCACGACGACCATCAATCGAAGTCAACAAAAACTGATCGATAGCACCCGGGGTCTTAAAGATCGCCACTTGGTACTGATCTTGATAGCCAGCCCCCAAACCTTCACCTGTTTTGAGCGCTTGCATAAAAATAGGTTCTTTGCGACGCTTATCAAACAGGACACCCTCGCCACGGGCTACAACCAGCAAGACAATATTGACATTGGTAGTCGTAAAGACTGCATATCCAGCCGCCTGATCAATTTCTTTTTGAACATCCGGTTTTTGCTTGATCAATGCATCAAGACCCGTCTTTGACATCTTTAATGTAGCGTCACGCTTTTGGATAATCTCTGCAGTAGTGAGTGGCTTGCCATTTTGACCGGTCGATTGGCAGCCAGCTAGAAAGCATGCCGCTAGCAAAGTTAAGGCAAAGCATTTCAAAAAAGAATGATGTGTATTGGTCATATTTAGGTGATTGATAAGGTTTAAATAGTCAGTCTCAATTGAGGGTATTAATCTAAGGGTCTGGGCTTCTTGGTTTCTGATACGGGGATGACTTTACCGCCTAAGACTGTCGCATACACTCCAACATCCTTAATTTTAATTGCGGGAATAGCTTGCGGATCGGCATCCAAAATTGCAAAGTCCGCGAACTTACCGGCCTCAATACTTCCGACCTTATCTTCTACACCCAATGTGTAAGCAGCATTAATGGTAATCATCTTCATCGCATCAGAGACGGTTACCGCCTCCGCTGGAGCCCACACCTTGCCATCGCTATACACATCCTTACGAGTTACTGCAGTCCATGCCTCTTTTAATGGCACAGGGGCAGATACAGGCGCGTCCGAATGAATGGAAGTAACAATACCATTACGAACTAAGGTACCTAGTCGAGTCGCATAAGACACACGATCCATACCTAAGGCTGGATACTCCAATTTAGCGCGCTCGGAAATATAAGAAATATTGGCACTGACTACTGCGCCAAGAGCCTTAATCTTCATTACCATTGCAGTCGATGGAATGCCAAAGTGGTTAATTGTGTAACGATGATCAAATCTCGGCTTGGCATCGATCATTAACTGCAAAGCATTAATCGAATTTTGATTACCAATATCGCCATTACTGTGAATGTGAATGTGATAGCCAGCATCCCACCAAGGCCTCATTGCAGCAGCAAAGTCTTGAGCTGACTTGTAGTTTGATGATCCTAGGCTGCCATCGGTATAACCTGGATGTTGCATGCGCATGGTCTCTGGCAAATAACCGCCATCACTATAAAACTTCACGCCTTGGAATATCAAACGGTCGTTATCTTGCTGTTGTAGGGCCTGTGCTTCTGCAATCGCCTTATCACCATACTTCTGAATAAAAGGCTCCGCGTAAACGACCGGAACAATTCGTAAAGCACCTGCCGAGGATTGACTAAAAGCCTTAGCAATCTTGAGCTCCATATCAATATTCAATGTTCCAAAAGCTAAGTCGCCAGAAGTGGTGATTCCGCCTTGCTGCATGAGATCGCTCATATACAAATAGTCAGTCGGAATCTCACTCGGATTGAGAATATCTTTTCCAGCAATACCCAAAATATAAGTTACTGCAGGAATTTCCAAAAACTGACCGTTCAATTGACCATCTTTATCAATACCTATGCCTTTCACATTCTTGACTTTGTCAGGTGTGATGCCATAGAACTTGATGAAAGCGCTATTGACGTACATATCGTGACCAGAAGCGTCCCAAACAACAATTGGCCTGGTACTAGAAGCCTGATCTAAAAGTTGGCGGTCAGGCATCTTTCCCATAGCAACCACATCAAAGCCCCATGCCAACAGAGTCTTGTTCGGATCCTTGATGTCATCAGAGTATTTTTTGAGCTGTGTCATTGCTGACTGTAAATTAGCAACCCCAGGAAATGCTGCCCCCCATGGATTTGGCATTGGCGATGGTGTCAGCAATGGTTTGTTGAACAAAATACCGCCCAACAAAGGATGTGCATGTGGCTCAATGAATCCCGGGTACATCACTTTATTAGCAAAATCCCGATTAATTTGCGAAGGGTACTTGCTTGTCCAAGGCTTCATATCTTCCAAAGAGCCTACGGACAAAATACGCCCATCCGCAACAGCAACAGCGGTTGCATTCGGAATCGCCGGATCCATCGTGACAATTTTTTTAGCCACAAACACAGTGATATTAGTGACCTTAGGTGTTGATGGCGGATCAAGCAACTGAACCGCTGAAGCTAGGCTTGAGAAAAGACCTAATACACCGGCATAAATAATTTTAGACTTTAGGTTCACTGGGGGCCTCTATCAAACCTTCATTTATAGAATACTAACCATACTTCAATTGCAATCATCAATCTAATTAAAAAAGAAGCTCGACAAGCGAGCCTCTTATTAATATCAGATAGCCGAATTTAAATCCATTAATTAACCGGGACTACAATTTTTGGCTGAGCTAATTTAACGTACTTCATTTCCTTAGCATTCACATCCATTTTTTTCAAATCAAATGCATACGTATTATTGTTTTCAAACATCTTGACGTTGTAAACCATGGTTTTATTGTTGGCCACAATGCTCCATTCAGTTACCTCATAACCGCCAGTGCCGCCACCATAAGGATTACTAGCTGGCAAGGTCACTGATCCAGGAGGAATATCAAAGCTTCCTAGAATGTGCCAAGCAGCACCGTCCATTTGGGCGTTGGTAAAGTTTGTTGGCACTGAGTTTGATAAAAATAGTGCGCGAATAAAACGGCTTGGACTCAAGAAATCTCCAGGAAGGCCATGCAATCCATTACCAGAACTCGGTGCTGCGTAAGTGGCTCCATTAATGACTAGTGGTGGCTTCTCTACTTTAGAGAGATTGGCATAGTTTCCAATGCTATTGAGGTGATCTTGAAACGGAGGGTCATTTGTCAATACAGTCGTTGGGTTGTCAATGATAGATAGTCCATTTTTGGAGTACTCAACTACGATACTTTTACCATTGGCATCGTGCAATGTATAGTGCACTGGTGGTGTCTGATTCCCATAAACAGCCAACTTCGCGCCATTGACTTTAATCTTTGGTAGACCAGCTTTCACCTCATCAACAGTAGCAAAATTTGTCAGCACGTAAGTGAGCACCTGAACTGAATTGATGCTTGTTGCTGAGTCAGCTTGGGTAACTGCCTGGTAAGCAGCACTATTTGGGTAGTTAAGTACGCCTCCGATGAGACCCTTTTCATTCATGCCATCTACCAACTCAGGCAAGCCAAGTGCATTCATGCCGGCTACTGCATATTTAGAATTCCAATTCAAGCCTGAGCCGTACTTACCATCAACACCAATTCCTTGATGGGCATAAGCTCTTGGAATGGTAGTTAACTGAGAATTCAAAGGCAAACCGAATTCCATTGTGCGGCCATAAACATAGCCACCATCACTACCTTTGAGCAAGAAGCTAGTACAGGCTTCACTCACCAATGGAGCAAATGCCAAGGTAACTGAAACCGAAGTGGCTAGTAATTTATTAAACATCCGTTTTTTCATGATTAACTTCCTATCTTTTATAAGTGGGAAACTCTGCAGCAAATTACTTAAGAACAACTAGTGTGGCCGTAGCACGCGCACCCCAACCAGATGGCCCACCGGGTGTATTGCTGACGTAATACATAGGACCAGCACCAAAGGAGAAAGGCACGCCATCAATCACCACCAATTTGGAAACGCCTACATATAGAGGGTTTGATGTGCGATGCGTATCGTAGTTATATTGCGCTTCCATATTGGCTGTATATGTCCAAGCCTGTTTATCGGTGTAAGCAACAAAAGGCTGCCCATACAAATTATTTTGTGTGCCAAAAGTTGGATTGCCGCCTACGTTCCAGGATTGGTAACCAAGCAAGCCATAAGTCCATGGACCTTCGCGATTCAGGACAACAGCAGTCACGCCGGCACCAGTTTGTTGTGAGCCAAACTTACCGCTATTACCGGATGGTGATTGCGCATACGGGCCAATACCCCAAATCCAAGAGGAGTTGGTATTGGGTGCATAAAAAGACTCAAGAGTTACGCTAGCAATACCGTATCCAGAAAATGATTGGCCAGGCGCAGTTTGCACACTAGTTTCTCTAACACCCGCAACAATAGGGCGAACGATGAATGTGTCACCGCCGCCTAAATTGAATGGCATGACTGGCTGAAATAATAAAGTTTGCTCGGAGCCGCCCTGATTTAGGCCTACACCGCGGCTAAATTGGTATTGCAGCGGCACTGAAATCATATTGGCGATTGGATTTGCTAATTTCTTAGCAATGTCAACGCTGTCCACGGCCGGCTTGGCAGAAACAGTTACAGCACCTGATTTCTCAGCAGCAACCATACCCGCACGGGCAGGAATTTCTTGGGCAAAAGTTGGGGATGCAAAAACACCTACTGCCGCTAAGGTAGCTGTTATTTTTAGAGTGAGGTTCATGTTTTATTTCTAATGAATTGAGGATTAGAAGTGAAATGTTGCTGATAATTGTGGGCCTTGAAAGGTCGTCTTTTGTAGTAAACCTGCACCGTTTGTCTTTGAGCTGCTCATGTCATAGTAGAGGCCGCGATAAACCAAGGAGACATCAACCCATTTTTCAATAGTCTTGCCGACGCCTGCCATTGCCTGCCAAGTAACATTAGTAGTTCCACCTCCGCTGCCGATATCAGCATAAAAAGGAATGTACCAAGTGGAATCTGCGATGCGATAGCGCCCTTTAAAGCCAATAATCGGATCAACGGTACTTACAGTCTTTGAGTCGCTCAATGAATAATTTGTTCCGTCAAGCGCGAGGTTCAACGTGGCGGTCATACTAATCCAACGTACTCCCAACAAACCATCAACATTAGCGTCTTTATTGTTTATAAGGTTATATGTAGCCGCGCCAGTCAACATGGTTTGCTGAAGGGTAGGTTTCATCGCCACCCTAAAGTTGTAACCAGGCGCCGGAGTAACTGATGTAGTACCGCTCTTTTGCAAGGTAGCACTGACTACATCAGCCATCATTCCCCAACTACCATAATGCGCCTCTCCAGAAATCATTGCCCCAGACTTCAGATTGCTAATAATGTTATTCATGTTCGCATCAGCAGTATTTAGGTATTGACCTTTGTAGTTGAGTGTAGAACTAACATTAGGGAGCCAGACATAAGGCGTTACATCAACAGTCCACTGATTAGAAATCTTAGGAATTGGCGTAAGCTCCTCATCCGCATAAGCCAAACCCATCGAAGTAAATAATGTAGACACTGATAAGAATGCTAGGAGAATTTTCTTATTCATAAAAGGACCGATGTAATATAAGATTGGTGAGGAAATAGTTAATACAAATTTTGGAACTAATTATAGTCTGTAGGCCTAACACTTAAAGGCTTGCGCTCTAGAAGTTATAGGAGACCTTCGCGTAGGTAGACCAGTCGTACTGGTGATAACTTTGAACCACTTGCTTGCTAGCCCCCACTGCAAATACCCAGTTCCTTGCGAAACGATGTGTCACCATGGCATCAATTGGCACAAACCAGCCTCCACCAGCAGAGTTATAGACTGCGCCGTTTTCATCCCAAAAACGCAACATCGTGTTTGGGGATAGCTGGAAGCCAATAGTTGGGAACACCTGGAGATTCCTTACCAACGCTGGTTGGCTAGGATTAATGACTTGGCTATTATTTTTGGTGTCAAAACCATACATATAGCGCAATAAGGGCGAGAAATCAGTCACATGTAAAAGGCTGTCCACCTCAGGCAAAAAAGACCACCCTAACTGAGGCCCCACTGCCCACTGACCGTTATTGCCAAATGGAAATACAACGCGACCACCAACTAAAGCCCCCAAGGGCTTCAGAAAAGTTTGATCTTGACCCCATACCGTCACCATGGTGTTGCCCGCACTGTACTGCCCTGAATTATTAGCCGATGAAATAGAGTTGTAATTTGAGGCGTAAGAAGTATCCAGACGTATACGTCCACGCCACTCGCCGGCTGCTAAAGGGTTGTAATAGCGAAGCTTAAGAATATTTTGATAATTATCATTGCCGTCGTAATTGTGATAACCCCAAAATTCCAACACCTTGCTATTGGTTAGCCGCTGAGAGTCGTTGTCAAATTTTGAAACGGGGACCAATAAGTCCTCAGCATAGCTTGCTGACACAAAAAAGCTAATAAGAAGTGATAAAAGTATTTTCATGAAAGGCAATGCCACCCTAGGGTGGCATTTATTACATATATCTATTTAAAAACGAAAGACTATGGCGTTACAACATGCCATACATTATTGACGTTATCACCAGTCTTATCGCCAGGATTTTTGTCCTTAACAAAGAAGTACAGTGGCTTACCTTTGTAAGTTAGCTGCTTTTGACCATCGTTACGGGCGATAGAAGAAAAATCTCCTGAGAGCATGATGCCTGGCTCTACATAAACTGGGGGCCAATTATTCGCACAAGTTGACACACATTCGGATTTTCCTGAACCAGCCTGGTCTTTATCAAAGGTGTAAATGGTCTTGCCATAACTGCTTGTCAAAATACCGTTGTTCACCTTTATAAAATCTGCTGAGGATGTTTTGATATCGGGCGTACCGCATGCTGTCAACGCCATAGCAACAATTGCTGCTGCGCTAAGCTTTAATAAATGTTTCATTCTCTATCCTTATATGGGCTATGAATTAATTACCTGGTCCAACCAAGGTAATTTCAATACGACGATTCTGTGCACGACCTTCTGGAGTTGCATTAGAAGCAACTGGATTAGATTCACCCATGCCTTGCGCAGAAATCAAACTTTGGCTAACGCCCTTACGAATAAGATAGTCAACTACATTATCCGCACGCTTTGAAGAGAGGTCCAAGTTTGTAGCAATTCCTTGATTACGTAGCTCGGCTCCGATCGATACATTATCTGTATAGCCACGAACAACCACTTTTGTATTTTTAAATCCAGAAAGTGTTGGCGCCATTTTTGCTAAAACCTGCTCAGCTTTTGCATTTAAGCGATAGCCACCCTCTGGAAACAAAATTTTGTCGCGAATAGTAATGCGCAATTCGCCCTGTAATTGACGAATTTCCACCTCATCACCTTGGTAGGCCTGTTGAAGCTGGCTATACGCCTGGTCCAATTGATTGTATTTGCCATCAGTAACGCAGGCACTTAAGAGCGCAAGTGCTGTAATAGATAAGGCTATTAATCCATGTTTCGTCAAACTCATGTCATTTCTCCAAAATCAGTAAAAAATATGCTTTTAATGGCATTAAGGCCACTATAGCCCAAAGGCTCACCCGAGCCTTTCAAATACCCATAAAAATGGTTATTTTCTTCAAGAGTCTTGAAATAACTTGTTTTAAGCAGGCTGGAGACCCTAGAATCAATTATCTATAAATTCGATCATAAATATCAAATTTATTCATTAGACAAATAAACAACTGAGGTTCAAAATTGCTCTAGTTGTAGTAGTTACTAAAGAAATTGATTAACCAACACTAGGAGCACAGTATGTCCATTATTAATACCGCAGTTCAACCATTCAAAACCGAAGCTTTCCATAATGGTAAGTTTGTAACGGTTACTGACGAATCCCTCAAGGGCCACTGGTCAGTTCTGATTTTTATGCCAGCAGCATTTACTTTTAACTGCCCAACAGAAATTGAAGATGCAGCTGAGAACTATGCTGAATTCCAAAAAATGGGTGCTGAGGTTTATATCGTAACAACCGATACTCATTTCTCACACAAAGTTTGGCACGAGACTTCTCCTGCTGTTGGTAAAGCAAAGTTTCCGCTCGTTGGCGACCCAACACACACCTTGACAAACGCGTTCGGTGTTCATATTCCTGAAGCCGGTTTGGCATTGCGTGGCACATTCATCATCAACCCAGAAGGCATCATCAAGACAGCAGAGATTCATTCAAATGAAATCGCTCGTGACGTTTCTGAAACTTTACGTAAGTTGAAAGCCGCTCAGTACACAGCAGCACACCCAGGCGAAGTATGCCCAGCTAAGTGGAAAGAAGGCGCAGCAACATTGACTCCATCTTTGGATCTCGTAGGCAAGATCTAAGTTAAATCAGTAATCAATAGACTCTCTTTAAGAGAGTCTATTGGAGAGGACCAGATCCTGCCCAATAGGCTCACCTAAAAAAATACCCAAGGAAATCATCATGCTCGATACCAATATCAAATCTCAGTTAAAGGTATATTTTGAAAAGATTGTTAGCCCGATCGTTCTAGTAGCCAGCCTAGATGACAGCGACAGCTCTAAGCAGATGCTTGAGCTCTTAAATGAAGTAGCTGAGCAGTCTGACAAGATCAGCTTAAAAACTGACGGTAAGAGTGAGCATATTCCTAGCTTTACCGTTAGCAAGACTGATCAAGAAGCACGCATTACCTTTGCCGGCCTACCAATGGGTCACGAGATGACCTCTTTCATTTTGGCTATTTTGCAGGCCAGTGGCTATCCCGCCAAAGTAGAGCAAGAGGTGATTGATCGCATTACTAGATTGGATGACAAGCTTAGCTTTCAGACCTTCATCTCCTTGTCATGCCACAACTGTCCTGACGTTGTCCAGGCCCTGAACTTAATGGCAGCCCTCAATCCAAACGTTACCCATGAAATGGTTGACGGCGCCCTTTATCAAGGCTTGGTAGATCAATACCAAATCATGGCTGTACCAACTGTGATTCTCAATGGTGAAGTATTTGGTCAAGGCCGTATGAGCGTTGAAGAGATTGTTGCCAAGCTAGATACTTCAACACCCAAAGAAGAGGCTGCAAAGCTTTCTGCCAAAGAATCCTTTGATGTTTTAGTCATTGGCGGTGGGCCTGCCGGTGCTGCTGCTGCTATCTACGCGGCACGCAAAGGTATTCGCACCGGCATTGTGGCTGAACGTTTTGGCGGACAGGTCATGGACACTATGGGTATTGAAAACTTCATTTCTGTAAAAGAAACGGAAGGACCTAAATTAGTGCAAGCGCTCGAGCAACACGTGAAGAGCTATGAAGTCGACATCATGAACTTACAGCGCGCCAATGCTTTGCGCAAAACGAATCATGGTCTTGAAGTGGAATTAGCCAACGGTGCAGTTCTGAATAGCAAATCTGTGATCATCAGTACTGGTGCCCGCTGGAGAGAAATGAATGTTCCTGGCGAACAAGAATACCGCGGCAAAGGGGTTGCTTACTGCCCTCACTGTGATGGCCCTTTATTTAAAGGTAAGCGTGTAGCGGTGATTGGCGGCGGTAATTCCGGTGTTGAGGCTGCCATTGATTTAGCGGGTATCGTTAGTCACGTGACCTTAATTGAATTCGATAGTAAGTTGCGGGCTGATGCAGTATTGCAAAAGAAGATGGCTAGCATGCCAAACGTTACTGTCATTATGAGCGCACTCACCAAAGAAGTATTGGGTGCCAATGGCAAGGTCAATGGCTTGCGCTACCAAGATCGCACCAACAGCACTGAGCACAATATTGAACTGGAAGGTATCTTTGTACAAATCGGCTTGTTACCAAACACTGATTGGCTCAAAGGCGCTATTGATCTTTCTAAGCACGGGGAAGTTATCGTCGACGCAAAAGGTGAAACTTCTTTGCCGGGAGTATTTGCAGCTGGAGACTGCACCACTGTTCCATATAAGCAAATCATTATTGCAATGGGCGAAGGTGCTAAAGCTTCTCTAGGAGCATTTGATTACCTCATTCGCTCATCAGTTACCGAGCCAGAAGAAGCGGTTGCTGCATAACTAATAATCAATTTGCAGCAAAACAAAGGGAGTCTTTCGACTCCCTTTCTCTTATTGAAGTAAATACCTCTTACTCTGATTGACCTGGTCTAGGTGTTTGCCATGGCCAGCGACCATCGATTTCTAATGTGAGTGACCAACTCAAAAAGCAACGAATTAAAACAATGGCGCCCAATACTGCCACACTTGTCAAGGTTGGGCTGATGGCTACAGTACGGATCACATCCCCCGCAACCAAGACTTCAAGACCAAGGATCAAAGAGCGAACGATCTGAATACGAAAAGTTTTATAGGCGATATCGGCCGTCTGCGTAATCAGGCCTTTTGCAAAACAGAAGAGGCCCCATAAAACACCGATGGATACTACGGCGACTCCAAGGGCATCCATCACATCACTGACATCGCGAATAATTTCAATTTGATTCATATTGCAGTCTTTTGAGATTGAATGCCTACATATTAGCTCGTTTAGCACTAGCACTCGTTATAAATTACACTGTCTCACTATTGCTAGATTAAATCCAAGGAAATCAGAATGAGCTTGATTGACAAATTACAGTGGCGCTATGCCACCAAGAAAATGGACTCCACAAAATCCGTCCCCCAGGAAAAAGTTGAGTTAATACTGGAGGCCATTCGTTTAACTGCCAGCTCTAGTGGATTGCAGCCGTATGAAGTATTTGTAATCACCAATAAAGCCATTCGCGAGAAGATTAAAGCCATTTCATGGGACCAATCCCAAGTAGTGGATTCTTCTCACTTACTCGTTTTTGCCGCTTGGGATACCTATACGGCAGATCGAATCAATCAATCATTTGATATGACTGAGAAGCTGCGCAATTTCAAAAGCGAGGCTGGTGACATCTACCGCCAGAAGCTGCTTAGTGGTTACACCGCAAGAGATACTGAAACTAATTACACCCACGCTGCAAAGCAAGCTTATATTGGACTCGGTACCGCCCTCATTGCGGCAGCGTACGAGCAGGTAGATTCGACACCAATGGAAGGCTTTGATGCTGCATCCCTCGATGAAATTCTCAATCTCAAAGCAAAAGGTTTGCGCAGTGTTGTCATGCTGCCGCTAGGCTATAGAAAGGCTGATGAGGACTGGTTACTTAACTTGAAAAAAGTCAGAAAGCCTAAGGAAGACTTTGTTACTTGGATTGAGTAATAAGTAGAAGGATAGAAAAAGTAAAAGCCACCCGAGTGAACTGACCCCCAGTAGTTGGACAGTTTAGTTAGGTTAGCACGAGGGATTGAGTTCGGTATTGCACCGGGCTCAATCCCTTTAGTTTTTGTTTGATTCGATCATGGTTGTAGTAGTGGATGTATTC
>NZ_JACVPC010000006.1:0-39894 GCF_018882145.1 Polynucleobacter sp. AP-RePozz3-80-G7
TACTGGTGGGTCGGGCGAGATTCGAACTCGCGACCAACGGATTAAAAGTCCGTACAAGACATTGATCTAAGCAACTGAATAAACTAAGAAATCACCTTTTTAGTGGTGAATAAATGCGTTTATCTCGCCCTTTATTATCAAGACCTTACACGCGTCTCTAGGCGGTTTTCTCACCAACAATATTGGCAATATCTGCGTTCGCTCGCATCGCTACTTTGTTTGGCTCCACCAAGTCAGGTAAGCGGGCTTTAATGTATCTCTCGGTTGTCGTAACGCTGGTGTGAGCCAGTAAATGCTGAATCTGCTCTATGGGTACTCCCGAACGGTACATGTCGGTAGCTGCTTTGCCTTTAAGGTCGTACATCCCGAAATCAGGGACTTCAGACGCCTTCACATAACGGCTAAACATCGAAGTTATACCTGAGTAGGTATAGCGCTTACCTTGACGGGTGTGCACGAAATACGGGTGCACAATCTTTCCCCCAAGGCACTCATCAACCAACTTCGCTAAATCGCCCTCGATTCGGACATCAACTGTCGCATTCGTCTTGCCCTGCGTAAAGCGCAATACCTTCACCTCTTTGTCGCCTGACCGAACCTTTTTAATGTTTGCTGGGCCACACTTCAATAAATCCTCAGGCCTTTGGGCTGTGCGATAAATCAAAATCATCATGCGCTGGACTGATCGTTCAGCCAAGTTGTAAACCTTCCAAAATTCCTCATCCTCAATGTACCGCTCGCGCTTGCGCTCGGTATTTCTCTTTACGCCTGCACACGGGTTCACGTCAACCCATCCACGTTCGATTGCTTTTGTATATACGTGCGATAGCAGCGCCTTCTCTCTATTTGCCCTAACTGGCGCATCTTTGGCCCTTATATCGCGATAGGTAGCCACATGGTGCGGCCTTAGCTCCCTAAATGGGATATGGCCCAGCCCCGCCTTTAAAAAGACCGCTTCTTTTTTGTTGTCTGAATAAGTACGCGCAGCCTTTTTAGGTGCCACCTCCGCCAAATACCAATCAAGCAATGAATCAAGGCTACCTTTCTCCTGGGCAGGATTCTCAAGCTCTGCCCATTTCAGCTTTGCAACAGATAAATCCTTTCCCACATTTATCGGCTTGCCGTACCTTGGCCTATACCAATACGATGAATGATGCTCGTATAGGCGAGGTGGTAGATCAAAGCGTGATTGACGTTTGCGACCCATGATTAAGCCCTTCTTAAAGCCAATACATTTACTGAGTAATTACTGAGTTCTTGGGTTAGCGTTACTTTTTGCGCGGTCATTTTCTGATTAAAATAAATGCGTGCAATCTTTGGTCGACCGCGTACATCGATTTGATAAATCCATTCATTAGCATCCAGCCACCGCCTTTGAGCGGAGCATTGCTGCAGGCCAGTCAGCTCTTCGATTTCGCCTGGTAAAAGGAATAGGCTCATTTCTCATCGCCTTTTCGTAGAATTGATAACAACTCTTCAGCTTCTTTTGCATCCTTTAGGAAGCATTCGGCAGCATGATCTTTGAAAATTTTATTAGTTAGGTCTTGTGCGGCAGCATTAGCTGAATGACGGGCATACGATGCAAATACAAACAATGCAAATTTAATAATTTTCCATTGACGTTCAGTAAACGTGGACATTAAATTTCGACCAGCCTCATGCCCCTTGTTGTAGTTCAATGTGGCGCAAGCCTCTTTATTGAATTTCAGAAAATCCATTTCAGCTTTTAGTTGAAATATAAGCTCCTCAGGATAAAGTCCGATATTTTTACATTTTGGATGCGGGTTATCGAGTGGGTCAACTCCTAAAAAACTTGTCCCATCATCCCATCTATGTAGCCACGCTACTGGTTGGGTTGCGTTCATTTTTCACTCCTAGCTTTAGCGATGGCGGCTTCACATTGACGCAATTCTTCACCTGTCAAAAGCATATCGTGCTGATTTTGTTTTACCGCCAATTTAAGCGCCTTTAATAATTCAATATTGATTCGTTCGCTATTTTTATATAGCGGTATTAGGTTAATTGGCAGTGGAGGTAATTCTTTAAATAGCGTGCCATTCTCCGAAATAAATGCTATTGGCTGGTTATTCATGGTCTAAACCCCGAAAGTCTTGGTGAGCACGCAAATGTTGCTTGATAAGGAATTGGCTTTGGGTTTACGCCATCATCAACCAAGGCGCGAATATTCCAGCCAAAATTGCAATAAATGCACCGAGCAAGCCCAATCGGCTTGATCCAAGTTAGCTGAAACAATCCATTGCTGCGAACGATGCAAAACCCCGCCTTTGCGCCATCGTTATCCTTGATCGTCTTATCACCTGTAAAGGTCGAATCGTATGGCGGATTGAGATAGCGCAGGCCAAATGAATAGGCGGGGTTGCGCCATAGCCATTTAACTTGTGACCAGTACCCGTAACCATTTAAAGATAAAAATGTAGCGTCACCATCCAATGAGTTATCGGGCGTCATAAACCAATTGAGCCAGTTTGGTAAGCGTGGGCCAATACCCCAAAACCCATGATTGTCACACCATCCAACAGACTGAGTGGCAAACCTTGGAAGGACTAAGCTAAGTGGTATCGCTATTAGTGTCATTGCAAGATTAAGCGGCACTAATACGGCGTAAATAAAATAGATCATTATTCGCTGGCCTTTCTTAGTATTGCTTTAGCAAATTCGCCAATGCTTTACACATTTGTTCGTTATCAGCTTTCAATGCTTCTATTTCAGCTTGTTGCTGGCGTAGCATAGTGGCTGAGTTTTTAAGGTGCTCGGCAAAGTCACCAGAGAATCCTTCAGCATAAAAGCCTAATTCAAGTGATAGTTCATTTGCGTTCATTTCTCTTGTGCCTTTTTTAATACGGCTTTGCAAAGTTCAATTCCTTGATACTTTTCAAGCAACTCATACATTTCCTCATCTGTTAGTTCTTTTACTGGATGGGTATAGAGTGGAATATACAAATTATCTTTGCTTGGGTTTTCAGGGTATAGCCAATAATTACCATCTTCTTTTAATGGCAAATCTGCATCATTAGCTATCCACGCTACTGGTTCATTGTTCATTCAAATCTCCTGTCTTTTTCTGCATCAATAGCTTCGTTTAACTTTTCTTTCAACGCTTCTATTTCAGCTTGTTGCTGGCGTAGCATGGCAATAGCTACTGGAATTAACTCATCGACATTGTTATTGCCTTGTGCTATTTCTAATTCATCAGCCAGTTCATTTGCGTTCATTTCAACACCTCTGCTGATTTAAGTTTGCCTGTTTCGCCATCAAAAACTTGTTTTAAATTGTGATCTGAATTTCTTGTTCCACTTTCACTATGAACGCCCCAAGGAGTAGATTTACAAAACATAACATTGTCAGGCTTTGGCTCAGGCTTGATGCGGAATCTAGCCATTGGGTCATACCATCGTGGATATTCTTCCACTTCCCATTCAGACCAGCCATCAGCACCGACAATTAAATAACTACCTTCAATCTCAGCACCATCAGCCCATGCCTTAATTAGTTCTGCGTGTTTATGTGGTTTCATTTATTAATACCTTTAAATATTTTCAGCTCTAGCAATAGCGTTTCTTGCGTGTTCTGTAAGGCTTAAAGCCTTTTCTTCCCCAAATAGCAAAGTCACGCCAGACACCATTACCGACAGAGAAACGGTTAAATCAAACTTAACTTGATCAATTTCAAAAATTTTCTTATTCTGTTTTCTGATTATTTCTATTGCTTTAGTAATTGATTCGTCGCAGTACATTTCATTAACTATCGCCAACTCATCAGCAATATCTAAAGCCTCAATAATCATCTCTTTCATGATATTTCCCAAAAGTGAATGTCCAAACTAATAACGGCTATCAAAGAAACAATGGCAATTGCGCTAATACAAAAATCAATTAACCTTGAATTAATTAATTTGCGTTTACAGCCACAAGGCTTTCTACCTTGAAGGCAATTACCTGAGCAAGATGGACTAACCATTGCAAATCCGATCAACTTCAATCCAAATAAATGATGCAACCTCATCTAACTTAACTAATGAGGCATAAAGTTTTTTTAAATTTCCATCGTCATTTTGTAAGATGGATAAAACCTCTATTTCATCTAAAAGCGACTTTGCTTGTGCAACGCATTTCGGGATGGAATACATTATTTAATTGCCGCTATCATTACGCTTCCAAATAGTGCGGCTGTAATTGGGTCACGCTTTATTACCACTTGTTTGGGCTTCATTCTTGGTATTGGCTGAATTGATGGGTTGATGAAATAGACATAGTGAAAAGCACCTCTAATTCTTCCACCAGGGTGCACAACCTTTTTTGTAGCCTTTTCACGAATAAAAATGCCATTCGTCATTTTTCCTCTGCCACCATTTAAGTGACGATGAACAGTCAGCTTGTGAAGGCCAGTAGCCTCTGACACTTGTTGGGCTGAAACGGGCTGATTGTGCTTAACAAAATCAATCACTTTATCTATTTCACCAATCATGATTAAGCTGCCTCTAACTCTTTGCTTTTATCAAATAGGGCTGGCTGGTCTGCTTCTCCTTGTGTAGCATCACCAACATCTAGATAGCGGTTTCCATCCTCAATTACGACCATGATGGTTTTGCCTGCATGGTCAGCAAGTGCATGAGCCTCTGGGGAATTAAATAAACTCAAATTCGCTTTCACACCATCGGATTTAAATTGCACAACATCACAAGTGGCTCTAAAGTTCACTCGATCACCACTAGATATGCAGCGCACTGCCTCAAATACTGCTTTGCGAGTGACATCAGCAATTTTGGTTAATAACTTTGATTGCTCCATCTCGTTTAATGCTTTAAATGGCACTTGAAGCTCTTTAAATGGCTCAGAGACGGCTTTAATCAGATTGCCCAATAGGAATTGCTCGGTTACTTCTAAAGTTTTTTGAATGTCCTCTTTAGATTGGGTGCGTGGCTTTTGATTAATCTCTTCTATTCTATCGTCATCATCTTTAAAATTTTCTGCTTTTTTTCCTGATTTTGCTTTAATTGTCATTTGATTCTCCTTGGTTAAATAGGGTGGGGCTACTCGCTGCACTGTGTCCGGTAGGCCGCGTTCTCGCAACCCCACAGCATCCGCTTTCGTCCCCGTTGATTAAATTGCATTTAGCATTGAAATAGTTGCTTCGTCTAAATCCATATCTCGAATCCACTCAATTACTTTGCTTTCATGAACCCTCCAATGAAGTGCCAAAACCTCAATGATTTGAAAATCAGTAGGACGGGTTTGATAAGTTTTTTGAGCCGCTGGTTTAGAGATAGGTTTGGGCGCTTGCTTTACTTGTGCAACCTCCATAATGGTGCTGGCCTTAGACCTTTCTTCTAATGCAATACGCTCACGCTCTGCATTAAGTTTTTCAGTTTCTATTTGCTTGTGCTTTTCGACTCTAGACAAAACCAATACTTGAAAGTCATCCATTGGTTTGCCAATGATTTCTTGCAAATCAGCAAACAAAAATAGATGGTCGGCAAAAGATTCATTAACCCAATGCAACTTAGCCCGATATTCTTTTGCAATTGCATCAGCCTCAACCTTTTTGTTGGCTAAAGCTGTATCAACAGAATTGTGTAAAGACTCAATAGTCCTTTTATTTCTAATGGCTTCAAGAAAATTAGGTTCTTCAATTCTTAATTTAATTTTTCCTAGTTCAGAATTAAGGCCACTTAAGTGCTCTACCCACTCAACTCGTGCCTGAGAAACAATGGCATTTTTACGGGCATCTTTTTCACTCTTAACCAATTTTTCTAGGCTTAATCCAAGGGAATCAAACTTATCAGCATATTGCTCCAAGTCTCGAACTGCATCGCTAACGCTAGAAATTTGGTCAATAGTTGCCTTTGCGGTAAGGCGTAACTTCTTAGCGGTCTCTCGACTAAATTTAGCTACGGCCTCACCGTTGGCAAAGTCATCATCAGTTACAAGCTCAGTCTTTTGGCTGTTTAAAAAGAGGTCAAACTTAGGCAGCACCTCACCTAAATTAGTAACTGTCAGCTCTCCTTTGGCTTGTAGCGTTGCTATCGGAAAATCTTTGATTGAATCAGCTTTAGGTTTTTCAACAATTTCACGATGCTCATAAGCTAAAAGGTCTTTTTCAAACTGCGCCCATCCAGCTTGCAACATTGCAAATTTAATTTCATCCGGGAAAACTGACAATGTCTCAATCTTGTCTTCTGTGCCGTCTGAAACAGTAAATATCAAACGCTGTGCACCTGTAATCATGAGGATTTGATGGCATTGAGGCCAATGCTCATCTGGCAATACACCATCTCTAATGGACTGGGCTAAACTTTCGCTCCATTGCTTGTGCTCGAAAGCAATATCTTCAGCCATTGTTAAACCATCGCAGGATGCAGATAACTTTCCATCGGAGCAAGTCACCGGATAAAGCTCATCACTGATAAGCGCCTCAACTAATGGCCTTGCTAAGGCTTCAACCTCATGACCATAGTCCAGGATGTTTGTCTGAACCCAATCACTAAACTCTTTAGCAGTTCCGGTTGCCTTGTGTTTTAGCAGCTCATTGCGGGAAGTCTTTTTCGATATTCCAAGCATTGAGGCCGCTTCACTTGCTCCAAAATGAGTTAAGCGGAACTCATGCCATTCGTCACTACCTTGAACTAGGTTATGAACTATCAATTTGCTTCTCCCCATGAATGGATGGTTAGCTTTTGATCTTCAGTAAGAACAGAGTTTTTTGATTCAATAAAGGTAATCAAATCAGCCGATGTCTTTTTCTTGTCAAACACTAGTTTTGACCATGCAGCAGACTTCTCCACAAACTCCTCATCGGTGTAGATTTTTTTCTCTACTGGGGCTTGTACAACTGTTTTAGGTTGTGGTTTAGATTCAATAGGCTCGTAATCTTGCAATTCTTCTGCAATTGGCATTCCACGTAATACATCTGGGAAAGCATCTCTCAAACAAAAAGCACGAGCACGCATTTGACGCATTCGTTTTGGATATTGAGTCCAAGGCCCTTGCTTGCCTGCAAGCCCAGCTTTAGTGGCATCTTCCATTGAAAATGAAGCCACTATTTCAGCATCTTGACCTTTGCGTTTTGCTCGGCAAGTCGCCACCTTCCCGTCATCCTCTTCAATGATGTATTCACAAAGGCTAGAGCTACGTGCCAAAGCCATTACTGAATCTCCCCATAGGGAAGGGCGACCATTGATTACGGCGATGTTCTGCATGGCTTGCATAGGCTGTAAACCCAGCTCCATGCCCCATTGAACAGCAACCATGATGTTTCCAGCGTTGCCCACAAACTCCTTTGGCACTAGGTTGGACTTGCTCATCATTTCGGAAAACTTCAAGGCTTGCTCAAAGTCCTTTGGGGCCAAAGAAAAGGATTGCTTTTGTGGCGCAACCTGCAATTCTTGTTTTTGCTCTACAACTTGGTTTTCACTCATACAACCTCCATTAATTCTTATTTTTTTAACTACCAAAAAACTCTTTTGATAAATCCCCAAATGCCTTTTTCTCTACGACCCAAGATCAAACTTTGAGCAAAGACATCTTCATAGGAAGTCATGTAATTCTTTTGTGGCTCTACATAGTCAGAGCCAATCCACACCTTGCCTGTGAATACTGGTAGGCCCTTATTCATACAAATAAACCGCCAGTTCTTTCAACCCATACAAATAACGGCAGGGTGATGCAAAGAAGCCCCATAAAACAACCAGTCGCAAACAATTTCATAACCTCTCCTTGTTAAGGTGGATTTGATGGGGTTGCTCGCAAGGGCGTTCGTCTTCGAGTACTTGCCTTGGAGTACGTCAGCTCCCCATCAATTCCATAGCTTTAATTCCTTACTGCGCCTACTTAGCTCGCTCCTACTTGTGGCCTAGGCCGTATTTCGGAAGCACACAGCACCATGAGTCTTTGGTTTGCTCCCCATTTGCTTCGGCTCACACTCGTCATTTGGGGGCTGTGTTGCTATGGGTTAAATATAAGGCATACCTAATACTATGTCAATAGGTATGCCTAATTTATTTCAAAGGCATGCCTAGTGGTTTTCCCTAAATATTAAATTTTGGGCAACAAAAAACCCGCCGTAGCGGGTCTATTTATTGGATTTTTAAGGGTTTAATTGTTGCTACCAGATAAGCTGGAGCCATGATTGCTTTCGCGCTTTGTAACTTCCTTTAATACCCCATTTTTATCAAATGTAAAGCCTGAAACCTCGGTTTCAATATCTGCTCCACCTGCAAAAAGACCAACAAATGGGATAAAAGTAGCCCCTCTAACCGTTGTATTTGCATAAACATATTGAAGTAGGGTATCACCATCATCTTTAGTGGTCTTTGTATTTGGCTTTCCAAGGGTGGCAACTACCTGGTCCATAGTAGTTTTGCCTTTAATAAATTGGCTGGTTTGCTCTTGAGACACTTTTGCCCCAGAAGTAGAACCACAGGCCGCTAAAGAAAAACAAAAAGCAATTATGAAAATCTTTTTTATTGTCATACAAGCCTCATGAAATTAAAAATTAAAAATCTTCACTGCACCAAACTTTTAAAACCCTACCAAATACTTCAAAGTCCATGTCTGGCTTTATTGTCCAGCCTTCATAGCCCTTATTCTCTGATATGGCCCTAATGCCATCTCCAGGGATGCGCTGAAGGCGCTTTATAAACCCTTCAGCGCCTACTCTAAAGAAATAAATGGCATCAAATTCCACTGTTTTTATGCCAATATCGACCAAAAGAGGATCCCCTGAGTTAAACATTGGCCTCATAGAGTCCCCAAACCCAGTAACTATGCACAGATTAGTAATGCCTGAGTGGGCTTTTACATTTTTCGAGACCCAATCTCTTGATACTTTCCAGCTTTCAATAATTCCCGATTGATCACGCAATACAAGTCCATCTCCCATTGCTCCAACAGCATCAAATTGAGAAATCAAAACATCCCCATCCTTGTTTAGCTCACTCTTATTTGGTTTTTGTGGGGTCCCGTTGGGAAATGGGCCTCCTTTTCCGGTGGCAAGCCACTCTTCATTGCATTTGAAAAAGTTGGAGGCAAGTAAAAGGTTTTTGCCTTCCAAGTTTTTGGTTTTTCCATCAAGCCAATTTGACACGGATGGGGGCTTTACTCCACAAGCACGAGCTAACTCTGTAATTCCTGTTTTTGGAATTGTTTGAGCCATTAAAAACTTAATTCTTTGCGACAGCGTATTCATTAGGCAAGCCTAACATTAAAAAAGATAGGTATGCCTATTGACAATATATAAGGAATACCTAATAATGAACACATGAATGCAATTGAACTAATCGAAAAATTAGGCGGAACCACGAGAGTTGCAGAGCTCGCAGGGGTTAAGCCGCCATCAGTTTCCGAATGGAAGTCGGGGAATCGCATCCCTAGGGAGAGCTTAATTTTTTTAGCGCCGATTGCCGAATCTTTAGGTATAGCAAGCAGAAAAAAATTACTTCCCGACGATTGGCATCGTATTTGGCCAGAGCTGCAATCTGGGATTTGATCAATGAAATTTTGCATACCTGCAGTTTCATATTTTTTTGTCGAATTAGGGTGCTCAACCGGGTTCAAGAACGATGAGCACCATTGAAAAACAAGGGGAATTGGGCTTGGTAAGGCAGGTGGATAAGGTCTATGTACCTATCGAGATGATTCATGCAAAGAAGACGGGTTCAGCCGCTTTCACACTTGCTTGCGATACCTCTAACTTAGAAGATAAAGAGATTTATCTCGCCCTTGGCATTGATGCTGGTTACTTCTCAAATATCAAAAAAGGCAAGGCCACGCTTCAAGTGGATTTGATTGCCGACTTTTGCAAAATTGTTGGCAACACCATCTATCCAGAGTGGATTGCTTACCAAGTGGGCTACACCATGGTCATGCTCAAAACAGAGGCCGAGCGCAGAGCAGAGGTAGCAGAAGAAAAGCTCAGAGCAACCGAATTAGAAAACCGCTTAATGCGTGAACTTTTAGGGGCAAAACTATGAGAACACAAGTCAGAGACACAAGCAGAAACGCTTATCAATCTATTACTGACTCGGGTCAGGTTGGCGCACAGGCTAGCTTCATTCTTTCTCATATTTGCTCAACTAGAGACTATTCATTGCAAGAGCTTTGCAAGATTACCAACTTACCAATCAATGTCATATCAGGGCGTTGCAACGATTTAAAGAAGGCGGGCCTTCTTGTTGAGGCGCCAAAGAGACCTTGCTCGGAGTCAAAAAGAACGATTCATCCAGTAGCCCTGCCAAAAGGCCAGGGTGAGTTATTCCAGTAGTTTTGTGCGAATGGCTAGGGTAGCCCCCGAAAAGACGGCGTTCCTGACCCGTCCTGCCACGAGCTTAATTAGTCAGGCTTAACAGGAAAAGCGTGTGAATAAGAATAAAAAAATGAGGTTTCACAATGCCAAATAGACTCTTAAAAGAGGGCATTGTTGACTCATCCGCAATTGATAACCTCACGGCAGAAGAAGAGGTTTTTTTCTATCGCCTTCTCGTTGTTGCTGACGATTATGGCCGCATGGATGCTCGTACAGCTATCCTCAAATCACGTTGCTACCCATTAAAAAACTTTACCAAATACGCTGAAAAGATTGACGGCATGTTGCGGTCACTTGTCCGTCAATCGCTGGTCATTTGCTACCAAGTTGACGGCAAACCTTACTTGCAAATCAGTAAGTGGGAGCAACGAGTTCGCTCAAAAGAGAAGTACCCATCTGTTGAGTGCGGACAGTTGTCAGACATTTGTCAGACAGATGACGGACAAGTGTCAGACGAATGTCAGTCGATTGACGGCTTGGGTAGGGGTTTGGGTTTGGGTAAGGGTAAGGGTAAGGGTTTGGGTAAGGGTAATGGGGGAGTTGCTGACGCAACCAAGCCAAGCAGATTCCCAAAAGATTTTGAGATGACGGAGGAATGGCGGTCATTCTGCGAAACCACCAGACCGGACTTAAACCCACAAGCCACTTTTGATGACTTCAAAGACTTTTGGACATCAAAACCAAAGGACAACACAAAGCTCGACTGGCTCGCTACTTGGCGCAATTGGGTCCGTCGTCAACACAAGCAACAAAAAACAACTGTCGACAGAAATAGCGATGTCATGTTGGGATTGACTCGCGGTCTTATCGGAGGTGGCAACAATGTCGAACTACTCGGAAGCTGATTTCTGCACCCTGGACCAAGGGCTTGATTACATTTTCGGGCGCTTAGGTGCGATTTATGGTGCTTCGTTTACTCGCCATTGGGAAGGTGTGGACCTTCGCCTTGTTCGCCAGACCTGGGGTGAGTTGCTTAGTCGCTATGCCACCTATAAGCCCAGCATGGATTTTGCTCTAAAGCACATGGGCAAGTTTGTGCCGTCTGCCATTGAGTTCAAAGAGCTCTGCAGCCAAGGCCCACGAATTCCTTATAAGCCACACACCATGATTGAGAAGCAGCTGACTACCGAGGAAAGAATCGCAATCGCAAGAGCCAAAGGTGAGGCAATGGCAAAGATTGCTCAGTTCACAAGAAAGGTGGTGGTGTGAATGTTTCACCAAAACACAAACATCGATGCGCAGTCAGATACATGCTTGCAATGCGTCAACGACTGGGACAAATCGAGTTTAGAAAGTATTGCCACAGCCCAAAAAACTACCCATTGTGGACAACCATCCAAGATGACTTCGTTGTCCAATGGCGACTCGGAAATAGGGGGGTCTGGGGCGTTTGGTTATGAAATATCCAATACCAGTTTTCACGATAAAGGTTGGGAATGAAAGCCATTCTTCTTAAAACCCCTAAAGGTCTCATTGGCTCGACACCAGATGACCATGAAGCCTGGACTAAGTTTCGTAGAAGGCTGGAAACCATGAAGGAAGGCACATGGTTGCGATTTGAATGGTCCAGTCCCCGCAATGGCAAACATCACCGCAAGCTCATGGCTTTGCTTGAATTGATTGCCGAGAACTCAGAGGTATGGGACACAAAAGAAAAGGCTTTGCACGCAGTCAAGTTGGTTGCTGGTCACTTTGATCTTTGTGTCAACCCATTAACCGGAGAGATTCAGCAGGTCACCAAGTCAATCGACTTTGAATCAATGGACCAAGAGGCTTTTGAAAAGTTTTATAAAGCGGCAATTGATGGGGTAATCCACAACCTATTGCCTCAACTAGATGAGCAAACCGCAGATAGGTTGCTGGAAATGATTTTGCAAGGATGGGGTCAATGACATGGTTAATCAGCACGGCTTTAATGAACTCGCCCTTTTTGCTGGAGCGGGGGGGGGGTATCCTTGCAAGCCATATCCTTGGATTCAGAACAGTCTGCGCAGTCGAATGGGAGCCCTATCCCGCAAGCGTATTGTGCGCCCGACAAAATGAAGGCTTTTTTCCGCCTTTCCCGATTTGGGATGACGTTCAAACCTTTGATGGAAAGCCATGGAGAGGAATTGTTGATGTCATATCGGGAGGTTTTCCATGCCAAGACATCTCAGCCGCAGGTAATGGAGCAGGCATCACAGGAAACAGAAGTTCAATGTGGAAACACATGGCGAGAATTATTGGGGAGGTACGACCCCAATACGTCTTTGTGGAAAACAGCCCAATGCTCACTTCTAGAGGACTTGGAGTTGTCCTTGGAGATTTGGCCTCGATGGGGTTCGATGCGGAATGGGGAGTGCTTTCGGCAGCCGATGTTGGCGCAAACCACCTTAGAGAAAGAATCTGGATTCTGGCCCACTCCAATGGCAAAAGAAGGGAACGGCTCGATGCAATTCAAATTGACGGATGCAGTCGAAGCCTCGATGGGCAAAGCGATGCCAGCAATGCAAAAGAATCCACAGAAATGGCAAGCGTTTCAAATGTGGCCTACTCCAGTTTGTCAGGACTCTCGCCATGCAATCAGCAAACATCTAGACCCCGAAAACAGCTACTGGAAAAGCAATCTTGGGGAAGTGGTTATGAGTATGGAGACCGAAAATACTGGAAGGCTGAACCCAATGTGGGTCGAGTGGCTCATGGGATGGCCGATAGGGTGGACAGACTTAAAGCCATTGGTAACGGACAAGTACCACTGTGTGCAGCAACAGCGTTTAAGTTGCTAATGGAAAGGTTGAGTAAATAATGCAATCTCGCCTTCACTCTTTTATCAAAGCATGGTCAAACACCTTCATTGGCTACTTTTTAAATCTGCTTGTGCAATTGGTGGTTTATCCGTTTTATGGTGCCACATTTACTTTTAGCCAAAATATTCAAATTGGCTTGATTTTTACGGTGGTCAGTATTTCAAGAACTTATGTTTTGCGTAGGGTTTTCAATAATAAAACAAAGGCAATCAATGTCTAAAGTCGCAACTTTGATTCTCCCATTGCCACCAACAATTAACTCTTATTACGCTACTGTGAGAAATAGAAGAATCGTGAGTGCAGATGGTAGAGCGTTTAAAAAATATGTATCCGATTACTGCCTCGTAAACAGAGTGGCTAAATTCGGCTCATCAAGGATCCTTTTAGCCATGCTAATTCATCCTGCAGATAAGCGAAGGTCAGACATTAACAATCGTATTAAAGCCTTAGAAGATGCTTTAGTAGAGGCTGGCGTTATGGATGACGATAGTCAAATTGATAAGACAATAAATGAGCGTGGCGAAATAAAAAAGGGCGGTGAGTGTGCGGTGATGTTGAAGGAAATCTTATGAGCTACACCTCATCCAACTTTAGAAGTCCAAAGTTACTTAAAGCCTTCAAGTACGCTCCAATTTGTTTTGGGTGTAGCAAGGTCAATGATGGAACAGTCGTGGCGGCTCATGCGAATTGGCATGAATTCGGTAAGAGTGGGGGAATGAAGGCGCAAGATTGGGCAGTAGCTGGATTGTGCTTTGAGTGTCACTCTGCGATAGATCAAGGCTCAAAGCTGACCTATGACGAGCGCAAGGAAAAATGGGTAAGCGCCTGGATTAAGACTACGGATTGGCTTTGGCGGTGCGGAGTTATCAAGGTTAAGTAAAAAATCACAAACATCAAAATGGGGAAATAGCATTGTCAAAATTTCGAATAAGTGATTCTTTTGCATTCCAAGAGTGGAATTGGTGTAGATGGGCCAATGGGAAAGACTACCTTCCTATGACCGAAGTTTGCTTGACTGGAAAGCTCGTGGCTGACTTTAGGCAAGAGTCATTCGAAATTGATACCGAGGCGCCACCAGTAATTTTCCCATTGGATGCGGTTGAGTTTGAGCGCCTTGTGGTGTGGTTGCCAAAGCTCCATAGGGAGGTATATGTGGCTGAGAACCTAAATAAGGTGCTAAAGCGCACTAAGTTCATTTACACCAAGCCTAATGCCATTGTGCATAAACAGGGGCTTTTGGGCTTAAGTAAGTACCGGTATGAGCATTTATTAGATTCGGCAATCAAGATGTTAAAGAGACACGGGGGACTGGCATGACCAAGTTTTACAGGATTAAAGAGATTTGCTTGATTTTTGGAATTAGCGTGACTGCATTGCGCGCAAAGATTGAGAGAGGCGAATTGCCACAACTTGAGCACCCTCATGCAATTAATACAAGGGTAGCCGGATATTCTGAAGAGACTTACCAAAAGATTGTGAGAGGCATTGTGAGTCAATCGGAAACTGTGCAAAGTTGTTAATGTTTCTAAAGTGGTCAAAGTGGTTAATGTCATTTGCAAAAACACCATGTAAAGTAGCGGTTAATTAGCTAGATTGGATTTTTGCCCCCTAGTGAAATTGACTCACTGTTTGTGGGTTTGTATTAAAGAATTCCGAGAGTGAGTGCAATACGGATGTAGCCGCCCAATGGGTTTTGCTAACGCAAAGGCAACGGAATCTCACAAAAAAAGCTCCTTCGGGGGCTTTTTGCTTTTTACGCATGGTGATTTAAGCAAAGCCCATATAACGGTAATCAAGTGGCTCTTGATTGCGAGGTGTGACGCTTGGCGGTCATCTTTGTTGGGTAGCTCCCAGTAAGTCACTAGCCGTAAGAAGGTTTATTTTTGCAGTCTCCATGGGATTAGTCCCCTTCAACCCACTTTGGTGGGTCTTTTTATATCGAGGTCATGACATTACCCCAAAGATCATTCATCAACCCTGAAACAGCGCTAGAGCGTAATCAGGAGTTTGATCAGTCCCTTGGATGCAAGTCATGTCAGCACCATGCTTATGTGTGGAGTGTTCGAGTTTGCCAAAAGCACGAAGGCTTAACAGGCAATCAATTGGCAATTTGCCAAGACTATCGTGCAAGCGTTCGTTCTGCTCATGACAAGCTCGTTGAAGTATTTAAAAAATAATGGCTTCAAAACCAATACCGGACTCTGTAAAAGAGTCCATCCTCGCTGATTGGCGCACAGGCGAATATAGCCAAAGGCACATAGCACAACGCTATAAGGTCAGCTTGGGAGTGGTCAATAAGATCACTAAGGGTATTGAAAAAGATACCGCCACAATCGTGAACAAATTAGTTGAGGCAAAACAAGAACTTAGCCAACTTGATGAACGCACCGTGAACGCTGTTCACGAAGTGGTTGATTCCAAGTTCAAGTGGTTGGAATACTTAAATAGGTCAGCCATTAAGAATGTCCAGCAAGCCATGGCAAAAGAATGTATTGACCAACAAGATTTTAACTATCGTGCGAAGACTATTGGAGTTGCCAAAGAAGTGATCGAGGGCAAAAACCCGAGTGTGGCAGTGCAGGTAAATAACAATGCCGAGCTTTTGCAAAATGTCGTGCATATCGTAAAGCTACCCGACAATGAGCGCTCCTAGTGTCAATGAGATACAACCGCAACCAGGGCCCCAAACACAATTCTTAGCGACTTCAGCGGATATTGCGATTTATGGAGGCGCTGCTGGTGGTGGAAAGACTTGGGCCTTATTGCTTGAACCTTTGCGCCATGTGGTGACCAATACTGAGTTTGCCGCCGTGTTCTTTCGGCGCAATACCGTACAGGTAAGAAACCCTGGTGGGTTATGGGATGAGTCTAATAAGCTCTACCCCTTGATGTATGCCAAGCCCGTGTCCCATGTTCTAGAGTGGCACTGGCCCAAGGGGGGAAGAGTTAAGTTTGCTCACTTGGAGCATGAAAACACAAAGCTAGATTGGCAGGGCGCACAGATTCCCCTAATTTGCTTTGATGAGTTGACTCACTTTAGTCGCTCCCAATTCTTTTATCTGCTATCTCGCAATCGCTCGATGAGTGGGGTCAAGCCCTACATTCGGGCTACTTGCAACCCTGATGCGGATTCATGGGTAGCCGAGTTAATCGAGTGGTGGATAGATCAAAAATCAGGATTAGCAATACCAGAGCGCTCTGGAGTCGTGCGTTGGTTCATTGTGATTAATGACAAGATTTTGTGGGGCGATAGCGCCCAAGAGTTAATCGAGAAGTATGGCAGTGTGGATTTACCTAGTGACCATGAAGAGCAGGTTCACCCAAAATCACTAACCTTTATCTCGGCAAAGCTCTCTGATAACAAAGCCTTACTAAAGTCTGACCCAAACTATTTGGCCAACTTGAAGGCTTTGCCTGCGGTTGAGCAAGCCCGCTTATTGGGTGGTAACTGGAAGATTCGCCCTGCGGCTGGTTTGTATTTCAGGCGTGAATGGTGCGAGATTGTTGATGCTATCCCTAGTGGTACTCGCTTTGTGAGGTATTGGGACTTAGCGGCAACCCCTAAGACTGAAGGTAATGACCCTGACTGGACTATTGGCGTCAAGTTGGGCCACAACCCAGTAACTGGGCTGTATTACGTTGCTCATGTGGTGCGATTGCGAGATACCTCATTGAAGGTGGAGAACTCCATTATTAATATGGCTTCTTCTGATACTTCAGCCTGCCGCATTGGATTGCCACAAGACCCAGGGCAAGCTGGTAAGTCGCAAGCTAGTTATTTGATTGGCAAATTAGCAGGGTACACAGTTACCGCAAGGCCTGAGCGTGGTAGCAAGATTATCCGCTTTGGCCCATTTAGCGCTCAGGCGCAAGCGGGGAATGTCAAGATTTTGCGGGGCTCGTGGAATGAGGCTTTCTTTACATCGCTAGAAGGATTCCCAGACGCAAACCATGATGATGATGTCGATGCTTGCGGTGGCGCCTTCGGAATGTTCACAAATAACACTTACGGTCTGTTTGACTATATCCAGCAACAGCACGAAAAAATGAAAGTACAGCAAGATGGCGGAAGCGAAACGAACCCCAATTGAACCAAGTTTGATAGCTAGAGTGAGCGCCGGGGTTCGTTATGTTCTAACTGGACAAGAGCCTAGCTGGTTTGGCCCACAGCAACCTATGTTGCCCGTGGTGTCCGAGTCTGAAAAGCCTAGCGTTGTAGGTCGCCAACTAGACTTTCCTGTTGGCTACAACACTCGCATTACACCACGCACAGAAGAGGCTATTAGCTTTGGTCAAATGCGTGCGCTAGCCGATGGCTACGATTTATTGCGCCTAGTCATTGAGACTCGCAAAGACCAAATGGCAAAGTTGAAATGGACGATTCGTCCAAAAGATAAGCAAGCCACTGCCGATAGCCGTTGTGATGAGTTGGTTGATTTTTTTAAGATGCCAGATAAAGAGCATTCTTGGGATGATTGGCTTCGAATGCTTTTGGAGGATTTGCTAGTTCTTGATGCTCCTACCATCTACATTCGCCCTACTAAAGGCGGTGATCTGTATGCTCTAGAGCCTGTTGATGGCTCAACGATTAAGCGGGTGATTGATGATATGGGTAGAACCCCCATGGCCCCAAACCCTGCTTATCAGCAAATTTTGAAGGGCTTGCCTGCGATTGATTACTCTTTAGATGAGTTGATCTATAAACCTCGCAATCCTCGTGCTCACAAGATTTATGGTTTCTCCCCTGTCGAGCAAATCATCATGACGGTCAACATTGCATTACGCCGTCAGGTCAATCAGTTGAGTTATTACACCGAGGGCAATACACCCAATTTGATTTTTAATACTCCGGCTGAATGGAATCCAGACCAAATTGCACAGTTTCAAGATTGGTGGAATAAGCTCAATCAGAGTCAAAGTAAGCACATCGCCCGCTTTATCCCCGGTGGTGTTTCGCCTCACGATACTAAAGCAGGCGCTTTAAAAGATGAGATGGACGATTGGTTAGCAAGGGTTGTTTGCTTTGCATTTTCAATCAATCCGACCCCATTTATTAAGCAACAAAATCGAGCGACTGCAGATAATGCGCACGAACAATCAATGCAAGAAGGCTTAGAGCCTACCAAGAATTGGGTTAAATCCCTTATTGATTTGGTAATTTTTAAATATTTCCGTATTAACGATTTAGAGTTTAGCTGGGAAGAAGAGGACTCTCTAGACCCGGTTGATCAATCGACGATTCAAGATAAAAAGATTCGCAATGGCTCCCTCACAATTAATGAGGCGCGCGCTAAAGATGGGGAGCCCCCAATTCCGGGTGGAGACACTCCCTTGATCTTTACTTCCGGTGGTGCTGTGCCATTAGACATGGTGCTTAATCCCCCTGAGCCATTGCCACCCAGTTTGCCTAACATCCCAAATCCCGACAAGGAACCCCCTCCTAACAAGGAGGCGCTAGGCAAAACAAAAAAAGCCATGGCGCCTATTGACCGAGATAGATCGGAAATTAGGCGCATTCAGAAAGAGATGAAGTCTGCTATGGCTGGTTTCTTTCAAAAGCAACAGGAAGTCATAAGCAAGCAAGTCATTGATGCTTACACGCAGGCCAATAAGGTGGACAAAGACAAGATTGAGCAAATATTGGCGGCCTTGAAGTTCTCAGGATGGGCTGTGATTGTTGGTGATATGGAAGATTTGCTAAAGCAAGTCTATGAGGATGGTGGAGTTGAGGCATTAGCTCAGTTGAAATTGGCCGCTGGTAACAATGCCAGTCAGATTGATGTTGATCAAACCCTTTCGCAAGTCAATGAGAAGGCGCTTGAATACGCTCAACAGCGTAGTGCCGAGCTTGTTGGTATGAAGCGAGATGAGGGCGGTGATCTTATCCCCAATCCTGATGCTAGTTGGCAAATTACAGAATCAACTAGAGAAATGCTCCGGTCTGATGTGGCTCGTGCCATTGAGGAGGGGATGTCTAATGACCAATTGGCTAGCCTAATTTCTGAGAACTATGCTTTTTCTGATGAACGAGCAGAGATGATTGCGCGCACAGAAACGGCATTTGCTGATGTGGCAGGCAATTTATCTGCCTATAAAGAGTCGGGCCTTGCTGTTGGTAAGCAATGGATTGTCGGCGCAGGATGTTGCGATGACTGTCAAGAATTGGATGGCGTAGTAGTTGGTATTGATGAAGAGTTCCCCAATGATGGTGGCGATGGGCCCCCATTACATCCCGCCTGTCGGTGCGATGTATTGCCCGTTTTAAACGATGAAGAAAATGATTAATTAGGAGTGTCTATGAAGTTATATGCAGAAATTTCCAAAAGCGAAGAGCTAGATGATGGCACTATCAAGGTGTGGGGATATGCGTCCTCCGAGGTCACCGATTCAGATGGTGAGGTAATTCAAGCGGATGCAATGAAAGCCGCATTACCTGGCTATATGAAATTTGGGGCAGTGCGTGAAATGCACCAAGCCAAGGCCGCAGGCACTGCGATTGAGGCTAAAGTTGAAGATGATGGTCGTACTTACTTTGGCGCTCATGTGGTTGACTCTGAGGCCGTGAAAAAAGTTAAAGCGAATGTCTATAAGGGCTTTTCAATCGGCGGCAAGGTGACTAAGCGTGATGAAATGAACAAGTCTCTCATTACTGGCATTAACTTAGTTGAAATCTCTTTAGTGGACCGTCCAGCAAACCCAGAGGCAATCTTTACTATGTTTAAGGCTGACACCATTGAGAACCAAGTGAGCGCAGTTGATGAATTAGCCGAGCTCCTCAATAAAGGCGACATTAGCCCTGAAGATTTATTGGCATTTGCTAAATCAAAAAAAGACCCTGTGCCTGCGGTAAATTCCACCGAAGGCAACGCCACTACTGACCCAGTCGATACTGAAAAAGCAATCAAGGCTGAAGAGTTAAAAAAGGGGATGTCTGCAGTTTGCTGGTTTGCTGACCTACTCTCTAATGTTGGCAGTCTGACTGATTGCGCAGAATGGGAATCTCAGGTTGAGGGTGATAAGTCCACAATTCCTCAGCAATTGCGTGAGTGGTTGGCTCAAGGCATTGAAATATTCAAGGCCATGAGCGAAGAGGAAACTACTGAATTGATGGCAGATTTACAAGCCATGGTTCCTGAGACAGACCCTGCAATGGGAACTATCGAGCAAAACGATAAGACTAGTGATCTTGCTAAGGCTGGCGCTAAGTTCTCCAAAGATGCTAAGGCAAAGTTGGCAAAAGCCCACCAAGCAATTAAAGATGCTAACGATCATTTGAGCGCTATTGGCTATGAAGGCAATGACTCAGATGAGGATGACACTGGCAAAGCAGGCCAAGCAAATGATCTTTCTAAAGTCGTTGGTGAGCTTGATTTGGTTAAAGGTGAGTTATCTAAGGTCACCACTGAGAAAGATGCTCTTGAAAAGCGTCTTAAAGAGATTGAAGCGCAACCCGCACCGGGCAAGGCGCTCTTGAAGGCCATTGATAAAACTGCCGACCAAGGCGGAGATGATCTTTCCAAATCTAGTAAGAATTCCGAAGCAGACCTTGTGAAGAACTCACAGGGCAATGTTGACGAAGTAGCTTCATTGATTAAATCGATTCACAAACAAGGCGGTGTTCTCACCTTTTAACACCATTTTTTAACCTCTAACCGACCCGCTACGGCGGGTTTCTTCATTTTCTAAAGCAATTTTCGCCACCGCAAGGTGGTTTTTTTTCGGAGAAATTTACATGAATCCTACCAAAGAAACTATCGATTTAGTTAAAACAGCGCAATCTGTGCCGGATGATTTGATTAAGTCATTTGTGCAGCCAAATAGCGCTACTACTGGCCTGCAAGCGTACAACCTTGAAGCTCCTGCTAAAAAGCTATACCCATTATTGACCCCTTTGCGTAATAGCATTCCTCGTATTGGTGGCGGTTTCGCTATCCAAGCAAACTGGAAGGCTATTACAAACATCAACGTAGCAAACGTGCGCGCGGGTGTTTCCGAAGGTAAACGTGGTGGCGTAATTAGCCATTCAACTTCTGAGTACATGGCTGCTTTCCGTGGCTTTGGCTTAGAAAACAACGTAACTTTTGAAGCTAACTATGCTTCAAAGAATTACGAAGACCTGAAGGCTTTGGCTGTTCAGCAATCGCTTGAAAGCACCATGATTCAGGAAGAGCGCACCATCCTTGGTGGTAACACTTCCGTATCTTTGGGTACAACTCCAACTCCAACATTAAGCGCTGGTACAGGTGGCACATTAGCGGCTGCAACGTACAGCGTGATTGCTGTAGCTTTGGGTTTACAGGCTTACCTCGACACAGTTGGTGTAAATAACGGCTCAATCGGCTCTTATTTCAATGCAGCTACTGCACAAGTGCCAGGTCAAATCGTTCGCACCAATGCGGATGGAACAACCGATACATTTGGTGGTGGTTCTGCTCGCAAATCTGCAAGCGCTACTGTTAACACTTCTGGCTCTGCTGGCTCTATCACTGCCTCTGTTGCACAGGTAAACGGTGCAGTTGGTTACGCTTGGTTTGTTGGCGAGGCTGGCTCTGAGAAGTTGGTTGCTGTTACTAGCATTAACTCTGCAGTGATTACTGCTGCTGCTAGCGCTGGAGCACAAACTGCTGCTAGTTTGGCTGATAGTGATAACTCCACTTCAGCTTTGGATTTTGACGGTTTGCTTACCCAAGCATTCAAACCAAACTCAGGTGCTTATATCTACAACATGGCAACAGGCACAGCGGGTGCAGGTACAGGCCTAACAGCCGATGGCGCTGGCGGTATTGCTGAATTTGAACAAGCATTTGTTCAGTTCTATAACCGCTATCGTTTAAGCCCTACAGTGATCTATGTGAGTGCGCAAGAGCTCATCAACATCACTAAAAAGGTGATTGGCAACGGTGGTGCTCCATTGCTCCGTATGACAACCGATGCGGTTAATCCAGGCAATTTGCAAGCTGGTCTGCGCGTGGCTGAATACTTGAATAAAGTAACAGGCACAAAGATTCCAGTGGTAATTCATCCGAATATGCCTGCTGGTACTGTGTTCTTCCACACAGAGAAGTTGCCATACCCAACTAGCAACGTAGGTAATGTGGTTCAGATGCTCATGCGTCAAGACTACTACCAGTTGGAATGGCCTGTTAAAACCCGTAAGTATGAGTACGGTGTTTATGCAGATGGCGTATTGCAACACTATGCTCCATTCGCAATGGGTGTTATCACCAACATCGCTAACGCTTAATTAAGCGTTAATGCGAGAGAGCCCCGGCCTTTTACAAGGCTGGGGTTTTTTCTTTATCTATTGGAATAAATCAAATGACACAAAAATTAATTGCCCCAGAAGGCCATACTTCAGTTACTTTTGAAGGTGAAAGTTTTGAAGTGGTGGATGGCATTGTTGAAGTTCCAGCACAAGCAGTTGCTGTACTTTTCTCGCATGGTTATGCCCCTTGGTTTCAAAAGAACAAGCGCGCGCCAAAAAAAGACAAACAAAACCCTTTAGGTAATGCGCCTGAAGGAGATGAAAACTCAAACCAAGACAATGAAGGTGATGGAACTGGTGACCAAGAAGGCAATGAAGGTAACGAGTCAGGCGAGCAATAATCGCTATGGACCAAAACCTTACAACGGTGGCCAATGTCAAGGAATGGATTGGTATCACTTCATCTACAGATGACACATTGATACAGCGCTTGTCTCTAGCGATTAGCCAGACAATTCAATCTTGGCTAAACCGCCAATTGAAAAGCCAAGCCTACACCGAGACTAGGAATGGCAACGGCAACAACTCGATGATGTTTGCCGATTACCCAGTTACCGAAGTAACAGGTGTAAAGGTCAACGGCAAGCCCATCTTGCCTTGCCCCGATTTTCAATCGCCTGGTTATCGTTTTAATGGCACTTCAATCACACTTATTGGATACATCTTTAATCAAGGTGTGCAAAACGTTGAACTGTCTTATAAGGCGGGGTTTGCCACTGTACCTCTTGATATTGAGCAAGCGGTAATTGAATTAGTGGCCTTGCGCTACAAAGAGCGAGACCGCATTGGTCAACAGTCTAAAAACATGGCTAATGGTGAAACCGTTACCTACATGATTAAAGACTTTCCCGATGATGTACTCAGCTTGTTAAAGAACTACAAGAAGGTAATCCCCCTGTGATTAAGGCTTGGCTAGTCGGCGGTGAGGATGTGGTTGCTAAGTTCAACTCCATGTCTCCAGCGATTGCCAATTCCTTGCAAAAGACAGTGGGGAGATTGACCTTGGAGCTATTGCGTGAAGTAAAAGGCAACAAGCTCTCTGGCCAAGCATTAAATGTCAAGACAGGGCGCTTGCGTAGGTCGATTAATCAACGAGTCGAGGCTAATGGTTCTAAGGTGGATGGTTATGTTGGCACTAATGTGCAATATGCCGCTTATCAGGAATATGGTTTTAAAGGTTCTCAAAATGTCAAAGCGCATTTGCGGATGATGACATCAGCATTTGGTAAGACTGTTAAGAACCCTCACAAGGTGATGGTTTCGGCTCACAGCAGACAAGTGAACTACCCAGACCATTCGTTTTTACGATCAGCCCTTAATGACATGACAGACCAGATTCAAAGCTCAATGCAAATTGACTTAGAGAAGACGGCTCATGATCTATTTATGAAGAACTTTATTAAATGAACCGTGAAATAATTTTTTCAGCATTGTTTGAAAGATTTAAGGGGATTGCGGGATTTATCACGGTATCTCGGCGCTTAAAGCATTGGGATGATGTTCCCTCTACGGAGCAACCAGCCTTATTTCAAACTCAAAAGAGCGAAGTGGTTTCCACTGTGCCGGGACTGAATTCGGTTTCAGATCTGCAAGTCGATGTTTACTTATATGCAAGAACATCCGGTGACCCATCAAGCTCCCCGGCAACCATATTAAATCCATTGGTTGATGCGATTTTTACGGCATTAAAGCCTGACCCCATTAGCAATAAGCAAACTCTTGGAGGCCTTGTTCAGCATTGCTGGATTGAAGGCTCTATCGAAACTGATGAAGGGGTACTTGGTGATCAAGGTGTAGCCATCATCCCCATCGTTATTAAAGCTGTCTAACTCAACCCCTAACCAATTTTTAATTCACTACCCCCGCCATGTGCGGGGTTTTTTATTTGGAGAAAACCATGTCTCAATATGCTTTCGGTACTGGCAATATGTATGTCACCCCTTTAACTGACGCTCGTGGAAATGCTATTGCAAATCCAACACCAATGCCACTCATGACATTGCAAGATGGCGCCATTGACTTCTCAGGTGACGTAAAAGAGTTATACGGTCAAAATCAATTTGCTCAAGCTGTTGGTCGTGGCAAAGTAAAGATGACTGTAAAGGTTAAGCCTGCCCGTATTTTTGCAGCCGTTTGGAATGCCATGTTCTTTGGTCAAACATTGAATTCAGGCTTGATGGCTGTCAACTCTGACACCCAGGGCCAAGTAGTGCCATCAACAGGCCCATACGCAATTACTGTTGCTCCTCCACTCACAGGTACTTTTGTTTCTGATGCTGGCGTTATCGATGGTAATGGCGACCCAATGGTTCGTGTAGCTTCTAGCCCAATTACAGGTCAATACAGCTTGAATGTGTTGACAGGTGTTTATACGTTTGCCTCCGCAGACTCTGGTAAGACTGTTTACATCAACTATATGTATAGCGCCACTGCTGGTGTTGGCAAAGCTCAAAAGATGACTGTGCAAAACTTGCCAATGGGCTATGCGCCAACATTTAAGGCGGATTTGACCGTTGCTTATCTTGGAAAACTGACAACCATGTCATTTCGCCGTGCAATGCCTACCAAGATGTCGATTGGTTTTAAGAATGAAGACTTTGCAATACCTGAGTTTGACTTCTCTGCCTTTGACGATGGAACAGGCAACATCCTTGATTTATCAACTTCGGAGTAATAAATGATTGAAGGCACTCGTATCACCATTGGCGGTGAAGAGTATGTAATTCCCGCCCTGTCTTTTGGGCAGATTAAAAAACTGCTTCCTAAAATTCAGATATTGCAATCTGTAGCCGGGTCTTTGACTGAAGAGCAGATGAATGCCGTTGCCGAAGTAGTGCAAACGGCGTTGTCTCGCAATTACCCAGATATGACTATTGAAAAGGTCGAGGACATATTGGATTTATCCAATGCGCCTAAGATTATCAAGGCCATTTTGGGCGGCTCAGGATTTGTGCAAGGTGAGCCGGGGGAAGCGCAGGCGGGGGGTTAGATTGGGGTCATTTATATTCCCATTTGATAACCGTTACTGGTTGGACTTGGGAATATATTGATGAAAACATGACAATTCCCCGCCTAAATGACATGAACAAGTATTGGGAGGAATGCCCTCCGGTTCATGTCATGCTGGCCCATCGATTCGGAATTACCAAGAAATCTAGCTCAGAAACAGGGCTAGATGAGCATGGTAATAGCCTATTCGACTTCTTTTAAGGTCTAAAATACGGGAATGTCGCAAGATAATCCCGATAATTTAACGAAAAAGCGTGGTCCTTATTGGATACCAGGCGTTAATGGGATTGTGTTGGAGGAGGCTTTAGCGCTCATGGCCTATGGCACAAAAGCAATGAAGCTCACCATCACCAAAAAGCGGGTTAATCCCATAGAGCCACAAGCAGGCCACGACCCTGACGAAGAGCAAAGTGAAAACTTGTTTTACTTTCACATTGATATAAAAAATTTAGAGTAGTTTTCTTAGTACGACACATAAGCCACCTTCGGGTGGCTTTTTTATTTTTGGGCGACCCATGTCAGATAACAGCGTTGAAGTACGGATTGGCGGTGACGCATCGGAAGCACAAAATGCAATGTCGGCTGCCGCTAATGCCATAAAAAGTAGCGTTAGTGAGATGACTGGTAGTTTGGGTGGGCTTGGTGCAGCATTTGAAGCTGTTAAAGCACCATTCTTAATGCTGTCGGCTGTATTAGCTGGCGGCAAGATATTCAAGGAGTCTATTGACTCTGTAGTTGAAGAGGCCGGAGAGGTTAAGAAGCTCTCCAACGCCTTTGGCATGACTGCCGAAAAAGCAAATGAGCTAAATATTGCATTGCGCTTAGTTGGCATTAGCGCAGAAGAGTATGTCGGCATTGCTATGAAGTTTGACCGCCAACTTAAAACCAATGAGTCTGGCCTTAACACTTTGGGAGTAGCAACGCGCGACTCCAATGGTAGTTTGCTAGACCAGCAAACATTGCTTAAAAATGCCGTTTCCACAATGATGGAATACAAGGCGGGGACAGACCGAAATCAATTTGCATTGACAAATTTTGGGCGCTCTGCAGAAGAAGCATTCAAACTCCTCAAACTCAATAATGATGTTCAAGAACGTGCCACCGAGATGGCAAAGAAATATGGCATTGGTATTGGTCAAGATGCTGTCGAGGCTGTCAAGAAATACAAGATTGAACACGCCGCCGCTGGAATTGTCATGGAAGAGTTTAGCCAAAAGCTAGGCGAGGCACTAATTCCCGCTATCACCAAGATGAATACCGCCTTTGTTGAGATTGGCTCGGCAATCTTGCCAGTAGTTTCACAAGCATTTGAGGTTCTAGGTGAACTAATTGGCGCAGTAGGCGAAGTCATATCGGGTGCGGCTGGTGTCATTGTTGAAGTATTCAATCAAGTTGGCGAAACCGCAAAAGAGATTTTTGGGGACTCTGTACCTAAAGACATGAGCATTATGAATATGGCAGTAGGCACTCTTAGCTCTTTAATTACTGCCGCTAAATTCGCCATTTTGGAGTTCTTTCAAGTCATTGGCATGGGTGTTGCACGAGCCTCTATTGCTTGGCGCACATTCGCAGAGATTGCCTCTGCCGCTATTCGTTTAGATTTTGCAGGAGCAAAAGCCGCCTACGAAAAGGGTATGAACGAAATGACGGCGGCATCACAAGCCCACGCCAATAAGATGGTGGAGATTTATCAGGCTGCCGACAACAAAATTAAAGCTATTTGGGGAGGTGAGCAGTCCGAAGGGAAAGAGGATTCCCCTAAGTCAGGCACTAAGTCATTTGTTTCGCCAGATAAGACTAAGGGTGATAGCCAAATTCAAACTTGGAAAGCTGACCTAGAGCAAAAAAAAGAAGATGAAGGCAATTTCTTTAAATCTTCACTGCAAATGGAGGAGCAATTTTGGACGGCAAAGTTAGCAGCCGTAACAGGAAACTCCGTTAAAGAAGTGAAGTTGCGCCGTGAAATTCAGCACGAATTGTTCTCCATTCATAAGCAACAAGCTACGGATGAGCGTGCCACAGAGGATGAAAAACTTTTAGCCAAGCAAAAGATGGCAAAGATTGAGCTTGATGGCGAGCGTGAGAAGTTGCGCCTAAAAAAGGAAATGGGAGACCTTTCCGACTCTGAATATTTGCAAGCAATGTCCATCTTGATGGATAAGGAATACAACATTCAGCTTAAGGCCTTGCAAGATAAGTTGGCTCTCTACGAAGAAGACAAGAAGGCACAGCAAAAGATCAACACTGATATTGAGATATTGACTGCAGAGCATGCTAACAATGTCAAAAAAATCAATGATGATGTCATGCTCTCCAAGAAAAAAGAGTATGAGCAAATGATGTCCCCCGTCACTTCGGCAATTGATAAATCAATTACCGGGATGATTCAAGGAACAATCACCATGCAAAAGGCATTGCACAACATTTTCCAATCCATTTTGGGTGAGTTTGTGAGCATGGCAACCAAGATGGTTACTCAATGGATTGCTGGGGAAATAGTTAAAACGGAAGCTAGCCAAACAAATGCTCTAGTAAGGGGAGCTATTTCAGAGCAAGAGAGCGCAGCAAGCCTATCCAGTCAAGTTGGAAATATATTGAAATCAATATCCAATAGCGCCCAAGAAGCCTTTGCTGGAATTTTTGGATTCTTAGCGCCGGAGATGGGTCCTGCTGCGGCTGGTCCCGCGGCGGCGGGAAGTGCTGTGGTTATGGGATTGGGTGCCAATTTAATGGCAGAGAAAGGGTTTGATATTCCTGCGGGCATGAATCCCATTACACAGTTGCATCAAAAAGAAATGGTGCTTCCCGCAGAGCAAGCCGATGTAATTCGTGGCATGGCCTCCAGTGGCTCTCCAACAATCAAACTCAATGCCGTCCCTATGAAGGGTGGCTTTTTGATGATGCACAAAAATGAATTAGCGAAAGTCATTAAAGACCTGCACCGTAACGGAAGCCTAAAACTCTCATGAGCAATCGATACTTTCCAACATTGCCAGGCTTAAATTGGAGTAATAAAAAGACTCCTATTTGGTCAACTAATATTCAAACCAGCTCGTCAGGAAAAGAATTAAGAGCTTCTTATTTTTCTTATCCTAAATGGCAGTTCTCTTTGAGCTATGAATTTTTGAGAGATAACGGAGAGGATGAGCTGCAAGCATTGATTGGTTTATTCAATCAATGCCGCGGGTCTTTTGATACTTTTCTCTATACCGACCCAGACGATAATTCCGTTGTAGATCAGGCTTTTGGCGTTGGGGATGGGGTTACTACTAAATTTGGTTTAGTGCGCTCATACGCTAGTTGTATTGAGCCTGTTATGGCTACTAATGGCACTCCAATCATTAAAAAAGATGGCACGCCAACCACGGCATTTACGCAAACTAATAACCTGATTACTTTTGCAAGTCCCCCAGCAAATGGGCAGTTACTTACTTGGTCTGGTGCGTTTTATTACAAATGCCGATTCTTGCAAGACTCAATGGACTTCGAGCAATTTCTCTATCACCTTTGGACGGCTAAAAAAGTCGAGTTCGTGAGCGTGAAATGAAAGCTGCAAGTCCAGCATTAATCAGCTTATTGGCTTCAAGCGATACCTTCCTAATGGCTGAATTGTTTACCTTTACGCTAATAAATGGGGAGCAATATCGCTGGACTACTGCCGACATTGATCTTGTTTATGGCGGTAATACCTATAAATCAGGTGGCTCTCTTATTAATCGTGGCACGATCAAAAATGTGATTGGTGTCGAAGTGGATACACTTGCGCTAACCCTTAGTCCAAGCCCAGATGATTACATTGGAAATATTCGTTTATCTAATGCTATTTTGAATGTCGGCTTTTTTGATGGCGCAAGGGTTGAATTAAGAAAAGTCTTTTTGACAGATTTTGCTAGCCCCCCCGTTGGAGATTTAATTCTATTTATGGGTAAGGTTTCCGATATTGTTGGAACAGGCACTCAAATTGAAATTAGCGTGAAATCTAAGATGGAAACGCTGAACTCACAAGTTCCTAGAAACCTCTATCAGGCCTCTTGCATTAACTCAGTATATGACCCAATGTGTCAGGCCAATAAAGGTGCTGTAACTGCTTCAGGCTCGATCTCTAGCGGTACAACTTCCTCAGTAAGCTCTAACGTCTATGCAAATGACGGCTACTATAACCAAGGCGTATTGACTTTCACAAGCGGTGCAAATAATGGAATTAAGCGCACTGTAAAAAGTTATCTTGGCAGGGTGTTTACTTTTGCATTGCCACTACCTAGCGCTCCTAGTGCAGGCGATACCTTCACGGTGTTTCCAGGTTGCGATAACACCATGTCAACTTGCGCCAATAAGTTTGGGAACTTGATTCATTTTAGAGGGATGCCTTATATCCCCGTTCCTGAAACGAGCATTTAATGAACGCTATCTTAAAAGAGGCTTACTCATGGATGGGTACTCCATATCATGTGCATGGTCGCATTAAAGGCGCCGGGGTAGATTGCGCCACTCTCTTGTGTGAGGTTTATGAAACGGTTGGCCTTATTCCTCATGTTGACCCAGGCTACTACACACCTGACTGGCACTTACACAGGGCAGAAGAAAAGTATTTAGGTTGGCTTTACCAATATGGCACTGAAATTGATAAACCTGAGCCTGGGGATGTGGCAATTTGGAAGATAGGGCGCTGCTTTTCTCATGGTGCAATCGTTGTCAACGAAACAACCATCATTCATAGCCATCTAGGGCAAGGTGTAGTGCTTGCGGATATTCAACAATTTGGCAATCGAGCCGTGAAATTTTTTAGGGTTGGAAAATAATGGGCGGCATATTTGGAGGGGGAGGTTCTGCGCAATCAGTTAGCACGGTAGATAACCGCATCTCTGCAATGCAGATTCAAACCTCAAACTACGGCAAAGCAATCAGCATTATTTACGGCACAACTCGGGTTAGCCCAAACCTTCTCTATTACACCGACTTTACAGCTATTGCTCACACCACGGTAACAAGTAGTGGTGGTGGCGGTGGTGGAGGGAAGGGTGGTGGTGGCGGTGGCGGTGGCTCATCATCAAATACAACATATACATACAAAACTGCGCTACTTATGGCTCTTGGCGAAGGAGTCATTAGCAATGTTGGCAGTATTTGGCGCTCAAAAGATAAATTTGTTGTAAAGCCTGACTACGTTTCCAATGATGAAACTATTGTTGGTTATACCAATGTTGTTTATGGTTATGACGATTCTGGAAATCCACTCTATGCGTCTGGTCCAGAATGGGCTGACTGGGGCTCTACCCCAATTACTGAGATAGTTCAAACTTATCATCCGCCTGTACCTGCATTAGATCAGCTTGGAATGGCATTAGCTACTGGCGAGATTGGTCAAGCCCCTCAACCTTATTTATTAAGCAATCACCCAAGTGAAGCCCTTGGCTACTCTGGAATTGCTTACGTTTATGGCTGGTCAATAGATCTGCAAAATAGTGCCGCCATGTATAACTACAGTTTTGAGGCCTATGGAAAATTCCAGTATGGCAATGGAATTTTAGATGCCAACCCAAAAGATGTGATTTTCGATGCTTTAACTAGCACCCAATATGGTTCTGGATTTAATTCATCTGATTTTGGGTCTCTGACTGATTTTAGTAATTACTGTATTGCCGCAGGGTTATTTATTAGCCCAGCTTACGATGCTCAAAAGTCAGGCGCAGACATTGTCACAGAGGTTGCCTTAATGACAAATTCGGCCCCCGTTTATTCGGATGGCTTATTAAAAATAATTCCATATCAAGATGCCCCTGTAAGTGGCAATGGTGTTGCATACACTCCCAATATTGCCCCCGAATATGATTTAGATGGCACTGATTTTATTGTTCAAAATACGAGCGATGACCCTATAAAGATTACTCGCAAGACAAGCGCAGATGCTTTTAATCAGGTTCAAGTTGAGTTCATGAACCGATCTAATGATTACAACATCGATATTGCTACGGCTAAAGATCAAGCCAGTATTGAAGCTATTGGACTAAGGCCGCAAGATGTTGTTAAGTTGCATGGAATTTGTGACCCAGTAGTTGCGAACAAGGTAGCAGAGAATATAAAGCAAAGGGTTCTTTACATCCGCAATACCTATGAATTTACTTTGGGATGGAGATACTCTCGTTTAGAGCCAATGGATATAGTCACATTGACTGATTCAGTATTGGAGTTAAATCGCTACCCAGTTCGCATTACTACAGTCGAAGAAGATGAAATTGGCAACCTACTTATTACGGCTGAAGATTGTAATTTTGGTACTGCTTCATCCGCTATATATCCACATCAAGATAACTCAGGTTTTGCCCATAATTTCAATGCCGAGCCGGGCAATGTTGCTATCCCAATGTTTTTCGAGCCACCTGTTGATTTAACAACTAATGGCCTTGAAGTTTGGGCGGCAGTGTCGGGATTGAAAGATGGATGGGGTGGATGCTCAGTTTGGGTCTCGCTTGATGGTGCAACCTACAAAAAGCAAGGCCAGATTTATGGTGGCGCTAGGTATGGTGCTTTAACCGCAAATCTTGATCAAAATAATTCTTTGTCTATTGCCTTGGCTGGCAATGGTGGCCAACTATTCTCGGGATCTTTGGAGGATGCAAAAGCATTGCTGACTTTGAGTGTTGTTACCGATGGGGTAAACACTGAGTATTTAAGCTATCAAACAGCAACTTTAACCTCTAAAAATGCTTACACCCTTACAGGGCTAATTAGAGGGGCTTATCGGTCAAACATCCTAAATAAATTACCAGGCGCAAAATACGCTCGGATTGATTCGGCGATCAGCAAGAGTGACCCATTGGATTTATCGCTTGTTGGTAAAAAAATCTATTTTAAATTCACCTCATTTAATTCATATTTAGGAGGGGAGCAGTCACTAGCAGATGTGAGCTCATATTCTTATCAGATCACTGGTGAAATGCTGAGAATTCCACCGGATAATGTGCAGGCATTCGCCATTGATGAGAATGCTTCCAAATTTACTTTGACATGGAATCCGGTATCAAATTCGAATTTATCAGGCTATGAGATTCGCTGGATTAATGGTGATAGCAGAGATTGGGGTAATGCCACTCCAATTCATCAAGGAATATTAGTTTCAAGTCCTTATATTTCAGCCAATAAGCCCACAGGCTTTGGCACGTTGATGATTAAGGCGGTTAATAAATTTAATGAAAGCCTTGTTCCTTCGGCAATTGTTATTAATCTAGGTGATGCCTTAGTAGCCAATGTGATTGAAACAATTGATATTGGTGCGGCTGGATTCCCCGGTGGGATTACTGGCGGCTCAATAGTGGATGGAAAGTTAGTTGCTAATGAGCAGGAAATATTTTGGAACCCAAATGACACTGCAAATATGTGGCATACAAATTCCACTGCAATGTGGAGGCCGCAAACCTATTCAGAGATGGTCTATGAGGCAACTATACAAGCGCCTCCTGGTGTTGATGGAAGTCAACTAACTATTCCTTATGTCATTGATGGCAACAATTGGAAAATAGAGTATCGCAAGATTGGCCCTCCAATGTGGACTCATGACGATAGGTTGATGTGGTCGTCCGATGATAGGTCAATGTGGTTATTTGAAGGTCCAGTCATGTGGACTATTGATGCCAATCCAATGTGGAATCAAGATGCTAACCCTATGTGGAGTTTGCCTGACTACCTTCCTTGGCCAGGCGCAATTACTGCTACAGAAGATCAATATCAAATCAGAATTTCGATTGGATTTGGCGGAACTCAAGGAACAGTCTCAGCTTTATCGGCTAATTTTGATGTCCCTGACAAAACTGAGGTTTTTAGTGCGGTATCAATTGCTGACTCAGGCTCAAGACTTCCAATAACTAAAAACTTCATCTCAATCAAAACCGTGAATTTATCGTTGTTGTCAGACACTGGCAGCGCCTTCATTGCAAGGGTAGTTGATAAAAACAGCGATTTAGGTCCACTGGTGCAGTGCTTTGACTCTAGCAATAACCCTATTGCTGGGAAAGTGGATGCAACGATTCAAGGTTATTAACAAGGAATTATATGAAAGCACTATCACCCTTTAAGCGTGGAGATACATTTTCCCTAGATTGCACTAACAAGAAGCGCCGTGCAGATGCCAATGGAGCTCCAATTAAGGTAGATGGAAAGTACATCTATGACCCAGAGGCTCTTACCAATCAAACTTTGATTAAGGCGCAATTGCGTGACCCTGTAACGATGTCATTGGTTGATGATTTGCAGATTGTATTTAATGCAAATCAAACAGATAGCCCTGGAAAGTTTGTCATGCTTTCATCAGTTAATGCAGATACAGGCACATGGCCTTTGGGGAGTGTGATTTGTGACTTAGAGGTTACTGTGAATGGGAAGGTCCGCTCTAGCGACTCATTTCTTATACCTATCATTGAGGATGTCACCAAATGACTGATTTGATTGAAATTCAAAATGAGCCAATGAACCTCATTGAGATTGTGGATAAGGAGAATTTCACAATTGAAATAAATGACAACCCGTCAAATTCAATCGAAGTCGCTTTTGCAGTTCTTGGACCAAAAGGAGATGCGGGTGATTCCGTTGACCCTAATGCCGATTTTTCTTTGCTTTACGAAATTTATAAACTTTAATAGGAGTCAACCATGTCATTACAAACCCAACTGAATGCACTTATTAGCGCTATTGCCACCGACATTAAGTCATTGCTAGCGAAACAAGGCAATCTTACAAACCTGACAACAACATCTAAAACCGATTTGGTTAGCGCGCTCAATGAACTAAAGACATTGATTGGCGCAATCGATTTGACAGCCTTAATTAGTGATGGCTCTACCACTTCGACAATAAAAACCTATTCAATTGATAAGATCAATTCTCAAATTAGCGCGGCTGTTAGCGCTTTAGTCAACGGTGCGCCAACTGCATTAGATACGCTTAATGAATTAGCAACAGCCATTGCAAGCGATGAAACTGGTATTGCTGGATTAGTTACCGCCGTTGGTAATCGAATTCGATACGATGCCGCGCAATCTTTGACATCGCCACAACAAATTCAAGCCTGTCAAAACATTGGTGTTGGTGACCCAACTACTGATTTAGCCGCCGCTTACTCTACAGCTAAGGCTTAAATCATGAGCCTGCTTACACAATTGCAGGCGTTCATTTCAGCGGTTGGGTCTGACATTAAGGCTTTAAATACGGCCGTAAGTAATAGCGGTATTCCAAGTCAAACAAGCAATGCGCGCAAGGTTGTTAAGACAAACGGCACTACGCTTGCCTTTGACTTTCCTCAGACGCAAAGCAGTAGCGCTGGGGCTATACCATCGGCATCAACCCTTGGCCTTGGGGAAGAGTTAATAAACACCAATGACGGAAAAATCTACTTTAAAAAATCCGTTGGCGGTGTTGAGACAGTCCTTGTTTTAGCAGGGCAAAGCCCATTAGGTAGTAGTGCGCTCATGTGGACAACTGACCCAAATTTGATGTGGACGCAATAAACAAAATTTAATTTATCCATCTTTTTTATGAACCGCCCTTTGAGGCGGTTTTTTTATTTCTAAGGAGTAATCTCATGCCCGCATTACCAGCAAAATCAGTGCTAACAGCCTCGACAGTAACCGAGGGCGCATTTAAGGCCGGATTAGATCAAATAAATGACTTTTTGTCAGGCTTATTAGGAACAAGTGGATCTCCGCTAGACGCCCGTATAGCCCTAGGAATTCCAAACCCATTTGGAGTATTTTTTAAAGCCGACCCATCGACAGTCGGATTTACAAAAACTGCCGTAAATACTGCGAGCATTAAGGCTGGTACTTATGTATTTGTTGGTAGTTCGCTAGTTTCATTTGCTAACGCTACCCCAATCTCTATGCCAACTTTGACGGCGGGTACTGATTACGCTATTTGGGTTAAGGATGATGGCACTCTTCAAGCCACTACCTCATTTACATCAACCCCGGGCTCAGGTAACTGGCGCAAGATTGGTGGATTTCACTATGCTCCTGGCGATAATGCGGCGGCTCAATCAGGCGGTAATACTACTCCGCAGATCAATGCCTATTCATTCTGGGATTTGAACTTTAAACCTGAGTGTCCTGACCCGCGCGGCATGACCTTGGTGGCTAATAGCTTTTGGGCTGACATTTATTTGCTTGGTGTTGACCATTTAACCAATGGAACATCCAAATACAACGTCACCATTGCCGACGGTGCAAGTCCCCCTAAGATTCCTACATTATTTGGCGGCTCCGGCACAAATGCTTATGGCGAGTTCAACTGGTGGGAAGCTGGCGAAGTTATGCGCTCATGGGGCAAGCGCCTAGCACGATATGACGAGTTTGCGGCTCTTGCATTTGGTACAACTGAGGCGGCTTCAATTGGTTCAGATCAAAACTCAACTATTTGGAACGCTGCTTATGTTTCCAAGTGGGGCGCTAACCAAGTCGCTGGAGTAATGTCGCAATGGGGTGCTGATTTTGGTGGTGGTGCGGCGGCGGCTGGATGGGTTAATAACACCATTGGTCGTGGTCAAACCTATCAACTTCCGAACGCTGTGAGCTTCGGTGGCAACTGGGGCCACGGTGCGTACGCTGGTTCGCGTTATTCGTTTTGGGTCGATTCGCTCACGCTTTCGAGCTACTACTTCGGGGCGCGCGGCGTCTGTGACCACTTGCAACTTGGTTAATCGGGTCGGCAGACCCGATGGCAGTTATCAAAGATCAGACAAATTCTTATGACCAAATGCTTATTGTGGATAAGTTTGAAGTGGTTTTCGATTATCTATATCCAATCGCTCAAAGTATTCCCAATAAGCATAAGGTCGTTAAAGAAATGCTTTTGCTTTGCCTTGTCACGCAATTTAAGTTGTTTCACCTTGCTGGCAAGACAGGACAAATTTCAAAACTAAATGACGCAGATTCAGAAATAGCATATCTGCGCAATCTATTACGCCTTTTATCCAAGCCATACATGAGGGCTATGACTATTCACCAAGTGGAAACAGCACAAGTGCTGATTGCCGAGGTTGGAAAGATCATGGGTGCATGGGTGGTGAAGGTAAAACGTAAGGGGCAGGCTGGGTAAACACGCTGTGAACTTCGGTGGCAACTGGGGCAACGGTGCGAACGCTGGTTCGCGTTATTCGAATTGGAACAATTCGCTCACGAATTCGAACAACAACATCGGGGCGCGCGGCGTCTGTGACGGTAAAGATTTAATTACTCCATAACAGCTACGGCTTTATGGGTAGGCCTTTTAAATATGGTCAGCCAGTCAGTCCTCCCTTGGGAAATACATTGCTCGGTTTGGTATTGCGCTTGGTAGTGAAAGTCAAAAACTCTAAATGAACAGCGCAACCAACTTTTATGAAACGACATAAGAATCTTATTGAGCAAATTGCTTCAATTGAGAATTTAAGAAATGCCTATAGTAAGACCTCTAAAAATAAAAGAAAGACTTATGGGTATCTTGAATTTAAAGAATATTCCCATGTCAACTTAAATAATATTCGAGAAGAATTGCTTGATGGCGCCTACAAAATAGGCGGTTATCGACAGTTTGTAATTTATGAACCAAAGGCAAGGCTTATATCTGCTTTGGACTTTGATGATAGGTTGATTCAACACGCTTTATGCAATGTGATTGGACCTATATTTGAAAGAACGTTGCTTCACAATACTTTTGCTTGCAGGCCCGGAATGGGGACTCATGCAGGGGTTCGATATATTCAATCGGAGCTCAGGAAAGATGGAGCAACTCATTATTTAAAGACCGATTACAGCAAGTTTTTTCCATCCATTGACAGGGTTATATTGCACCGCTTAATTGATAGAAAAATTGGCTGCAAATTAACTTTAAAAATCTTGCGAGAGATTATCCCTTTAGATGGTAAAGGAATCCCAATTGGCAGTCTTACCAGTCAACTCTTTGCTAATGTCTATGGTGGACTGATTGACCGCTATATTTATGATCAACTTGGCCACAGAAGATGGGCTAGGTACATGGACGATATTGTGATTCTTGGTGATGACCCTGTAAGACTTAGAAATGATTTTTATAGGATTCAAGAATTTTCAAAAGACCACATGAACATGAACATTAGCAAATGGTCATGTTCTGGGGTTGGCAGGGGAATTAACTTTTTAGGCTATCGAATTTGGGATACGCACAAGTTGCTAAGGCCTGATTCAGTTTTAAGAGCCAAAAGAAAAATATCTAATATGGTTCTCCACAACGATCAAGAGTCATTAGATAAATTTATTGCATCCTGGACTGGTCACGCAGCCTGGGCTGATACACACAACCTTTTTACTTGGATGGAGAATAAGCATGAACTTAATACCTATTATTAACACTAGAGAAGATTTAGACCATTTAATTGGTACGCCTGCCCATGATCAATTTATTGATTATTTAAAGGGCAGCATGACCCGCAAGCAGGACACTTCAGTCTATCCAGAGGGATATGGTCAGCCAGGCTACGAAGGGCCAGCCGTTGAACCTGTATGGACTGATATTGAAGATTTAAGCACTATCACCCGATTTGGATTCACAAAAGCTGATTTTCAATAATAGACATTGAAAAACTACTGAAAACAATAGCCCCTACGGGGGCTTTTTTATTGGGTGAATTATGGAAACTTCTGCTCTTATAGCGATTCTATTAACCAGCATTGGCGGCATGGCTACTGCAGTAGTGATGTATTTATTGGCTCAAAAAGATGCTAGGCAAGCCGAGCAAATTAAAGACCTGTATGACAAGCACTCTGAAGATTCTGAAAGACTGCAAAAACTTGAACTCACAGTGGCTAGTAATAACTACACTAAGGATGAGGTGAATGCAATGATGGTTGATCTTAAGTCCTATATTGCTGGCCTATTTGATAACTTCAAAGCGCTCATAGACGAGAGAACTAAGAATTTATGAATATCAAATTTTCCTTATACCCAAATTGGAAAACAATACTTAAAAAGGCATGGTCTTTAAGGTTCATGGCTTTATCTGGCTTATGTAGCGGACTTATCCTTATTCTGCCTTTTTATCAATCCGATCTTCCACGCAATGAGTTTTCATTGTTGATGGTGCTTTGCTCAATCCTAGCCCCTGTTTTTTCTGGCCTAGCAATGGTGAGTCGCTTAGTAAAGCAAAAGGCTGTCGATGGAGAATAAACGAATGGCCGCTGCCGCATTAGCCGTAAGCGGCTCAATGATTATTGGCCTAGCTCTTAATGAGGGGTATAAAGCCAACGCATATCCCGACTCAGGAAATGTGTGGACGATTGGCTTTGGAGAGACTAAGGGCGTAAAACAGGGCGATACAACAACCCCACAAAGGGCGCTAGTGGTCTTGGGTCAATCGATTGATGGTTATGCCAAAGGGGTTCAATCATGCGTTACAGCCCCCCTGTATCAGTATGAATTTGATGCTCTAGTAGATGGAGCCTATAACGCTGGCGCAGGTGCGGTATGCAAATCGCCAATGGTGCATTACTTCAATCTTCAGCAATACGAACAAGCCTGTGAATCATTTAAGACTTGGCGCACGCATGATCACGAGGGGCATGACTGTTCATCACCCGAATACATCCATAAATGTGGCGGGGTAGTTAATCGAAGAATCTATCAATACCAAACCTGCATTGGGGCTAAAAAATGAATCCACTTGCCTTTTTAACATCTGGCGCAAATTGCCTGATTGCAATTCTAGTTTCATCTGTTCTTTCACTTTTAGGAGGTGTTTACCTTGGTCACAACTACGAAAAAAACTACTACGAAGCAAAAATCAGCAAAGACAATCTCAGTAAAGAAGAAGCCTATAAATCCCAGCTTGCCATTGAGCAAGCCAAAAAAGACCTTGCAATCGCACAGCTCTTTAAAGAACTCCAAGCCGAGCAATCCAAAAGCTCAGGTTATCAGTCCCAAGCCAAAGCGCTCTATCTGGCCAACGGCACTAATAATCCTAGCGGCAATTGTTTTGTTAGCTTTGGTTTTATTCGGCTGTTCAACGCCAGTGCCACAGGTGAAACTACCTCCCCAGCAAGCACTGACTCAATCACTTCCACCATTGACCTTGATACCGTACTTTCCACCGCAATCGACAACCACGGAAAGTATCGACAAGCCGAAAGGCAAATAGAGGCGGTTAGGGCGGCCCAGTAAATGGATATTTTTGATCAAGCGTCCGATAGAGAATTGTCAGATACGGCCTTGTCCGTTAAGCATGTCAGGGATCAGGTGGTGCCAATTAAATACACTGGGCATTGCCTTTGCTGCAATGAAACTTTGGAAATAGGCCGCTTTTGCAAGGGCGAGGATTGCGGTGAGCAATGGGAGTTCGAGCAAAAAATGAAGGGCATTTCAGGAAAACGCTAGGCCACTAATTTTGCTTTTATTCACCAATTGGTGAATATTATGGTGAATATAAAGAGAAAGGCTCTCAAGCGTTAACCTGAGAGCCTTGATATTACTGGTGGGTCGGGCGAGATTCGAACTCGCGACCAACGGATTAAAAGTCCG
>NZ_JACVPC010000007.1:0-3565 GCF_018882145.1 Polynucleobacter sp. AP-RePozz3-80-G7
GCACCGGTTAAGGAAGCAATGCTTTGGGAGTTGCCATACAGATCAAAGATGCTAGTGCCAGTCATGATCAATGCGCTAGCAGCAGCGAGTGAGCCGCCAGTGCCTAAACGTAAAGTACCGCCGTTGATGGTGGTTGTACCGGTGTAGGTGTTGGTATTGGTGAGCGTTAAGGTGCCTGTGCCGTTATTAACCAAGTTAGCACCACCGCTGATGACACCACTGATCTGGCTAGCAGCACTTGAAGAGTTGATTGTTAAGGTGGTGATATTTGAAACTGCACCACCTATTGTTGCAGCACCGCTACCAGGGTTGATGGTGAGGGCTGAGCCCGCGCCATTGCTTGAGCTCACACCACCCGCTACATTAACAGGACCATTTGTACTGCTTAAGGTATTTACTGTTCCTGTTAGGGTCAGATTGCCACCATAACCTTGACCAGCCGATCCACTCGTAGTGACATTGCCAGCCAAAGATGCATCGCCGCCAGTAAAAATTGATAACAATGCGTTAGTCGCACCAATAGTTCCACCAAATACGGTTGCACCTGTTCCTGTAGTGGTAGCTAAGGAGTACGGTGTGGTTGAAATGCTATCAACGGCACCGTTAAAGGTGATAGCTGCACCGCTTGTATAGGCACCAGCATTGGTTGTATCGATAGAAGTGTTGCTGCCCAACTTAACGGCATTTGTAAAGCTCACTGCCCCACCCGCATTAATCGCACCGTTCAGCGTGGTTACACTAGGCGCTGTCGCTGTAAAGCCAGCAGTGTAAGTTTGTGTACCACCAGAGGTACCAAGAGTTAAGGTACCAGTGTTAGCAAAAGTGACTGCGTTGGTAATGGTGCCAGTTGCGCCATTGAGCTGGAGGTTGTACCCTGCTGCTGCCGTATTTAAGTTAGTAGCAGTTAAGGCACCATTAAAGGCAATGGTGCCTGTAGTTGCAGTTAAGGTAGTAGTAGTGTCGCTAACAGTACTGGTGAAGGTGGTGCCACCGGAGTTGGTTACGGTCAGGGTGCCGATGTTGGTACCAATGGCACCGATAGAGACAACACCCGTTGTATTAATAGTGATGTTCTGAGCAGTACCGGCTACACCCGTGATTGAGGTAATGGTTTGCGCATTGGCTGTACCTGTACCAATTGTTAAGTTAGCGCCAGAGCTTAGCGTTGTTGCACCCAAGGTAATAGCGCCAGTAGCAGTACCACCCAAGACTGTTGTAGCAGAGACGTTCACTGCTGCTGCACCCAGGTTAATCACGCTAGTACCACTATTAGCGGCAATCGTGCCGGCAATAGTCACTAAGCTTGGCGCTGTCGCTGTTAAGCCGCCGGTGTAAGTTTGTGTACCACCAGAGGCGCCAAGAGTTAAGGTGCCAGTGTTAGCAAAAGTGACTGCGTTGGTGATGGTGCCAGTAGAGCCATTGAGTGAGAGGTTGTAAGCGCTTGAGCCAGTAGATAGGCCGCTAGCGTATACCACGCCATTAAAGCCCACTGCTCCAGTTTGAGTACCGCTGCTACCAATGGTTACTGTACCGAGTAAGCTACCAGATGTACCTACTGCACTATTCACCGTAATCGCATTGCTACCAGAAGATAGATCTAATGTCTTGGCTGAACCGGTTAGTGCGCCACCTAAGGTAATGGCACCATTGGCAGCTGAAGTGTTGAGTACGGTATTAGATCCCAGGCTAATCGTATGGGTTCCAGTGTTGCTACCAATACTCATCGTGCCACCAACGATCGTACCGTTCAGTGTGGTTGCACTAGGCGCAGTTGCTGTAAAGCCAGCGGTGTAAGTTTGTGTACCACCAGAGGCGCCAAGAGTTAAGGTGCCAGTGTTAGCAAAAGTGACTGCGTTGGTGATGGTGCCAGTAGCGCCGTTCAGTTGGAGGTTGTACCCTGCTGCTGCCGTATTTAAGTTAGTAGCGGTTAAGGCACCATTAAAGGCAATGGTGCCTGTAGTTGCAGTTAAGGTAGTAGTAGTGTCGCTAACAGTACTGGTGAAGGTGGTGCCGGCAGAGTTTTGCACTGTAACAGTACCGATATTAGTGCCGATAGCACCCAACGATGCAGTACCAGTAGTGTTAATAACAATGTTTGCAGGAGCACCAGGTGATGTACCAGTAATCGATGCAACTGTAATGTTTCCAGAATTACCGGCACCTAAGTTCAAGGTCACGCCACTGCCTAGAACAATGTTATTTAAGGTAATTGCTAATGAGCCAAAGTCAACCGTAGTTGAGCTACCCAAGAATGAGGTTGTACCACCCAAATTAAATGCGCAGTCAGAGGTGCCGCATAAAGAAGGATTGGTGGCGGTAAAGGTACCAGCAAGTGCGTTGTTACCAGTGGTATGGGTAATACCACGTGAGAACGTCAGTATGTCGGTTGAGAGATGGCCATAGTAAACCGTACCAGTGGTATTGAATGTTACTGGGCTAGTAACACTAGTGGTTGGGCCATATAGCTTCACATCAAATGCACCGCCCGCATTAGTCATAGCCGTGGTGTAAATGGAGCCGTCAAACTCAACAGTACTTTGAGAAGTTGTAAGGACCAGTGAACCCAATAAGTCACTACTTAATCCGAGGCCACCACCAAATACTGCGCCACCAGAATTCGTTACACGAACGGTTCCAATATTAGTGTTGATTGCTCCAGCAACTGCGATGACGCCAGTGGTATTGAAGGTAATGTTAGAGCTCGAGCCAGCTCCATCGGTTCCAGTTAGTGAGGCTAAATTAATTGGGCCTGAGCTGCCATTACCCAAAGTAACAGTAATGCCATTCGCTGCAGTAGTCGCCCCAAGCGTAATGGCTCCTGAACCACCGGCAATAGCTACGTTATTACTAAAGCTAATAGGAGCATTTAAATTGATCGCCTGATTTGTAGCATTAATCTGACTACCAGAGATAGAAATTGAAGATGCAGCGGTTGCAGTAACACCACCAACAAAGCTGAAGATATCACCAGAGTTATCACCAAGTGAGATTGTTCCAGTGTTATAGAAGGTAGCAGCGCCAGTTACCGTAGTTGTACCGGCTGAGCCAACTATGTTATTCATTACTACGTTAAAGGCATTAGCACCAGAACTTGCACCTAACACTAGACTTGAGCTCAGGAAAGTACCGTTCAAGGTGATAGTGCCAGTCTGGTTAGCATCACCAAGGGTGATTGTTCCAAGAGCAGTAGTTGATCCAACTAAACCTGATACAGAAATTACCCCACCCTTACTCAACAGGGTCAAAGCTTGACCATTAACAGTAGTTCCTTGGACTGGGCCAGAGATTGTGATATTGGCACCATTTCCGGTACTGTACGTTTGAATGGTGGTGTCGTTCGCCAAGGTTAAGGTTTTAGTAGCGCCACCAATCGATACCGCACCAGCGGCAGTATTGATAGAACCACTGAGAGTGACGCTACTAGGCGCAGTTGCTGTAAAGCCAGCGGTGTAAGTTTGTGTACCACCAGAGGCGCCAAGAGTTAAGGTGCCAGTGTTCAAGAAGGTTACCGCGTTGGTGATGGTGCTGCCATTACCCGTTAATGAGAGGTTGTATGCCGCTGCTG
>NZ_JACVPC010000007.1:3660-8274 GCF_018882145.1 Polynucleobacter sp. AP-RePozz3-80-G7
GCGCAGTTGCTGTAAAGCCAGCGGTGTAAGTTTGTGTACCACCAGAGGCGCCAAGAGTTAAGGTGCCAGTGTTCAAGAAGGTTACCGCGTTGGTGATGGTGCCAGTAGCGCCGTTGAGCTGGAGGTTGTACCCTGCTGTTGCGGTATTTAGGGTGGCAGCAGTCAGAGCGCCATTAAAGGCAATCGTGCCTGTAGTTGCAGTTAAGGTAGTAGTAGTGTCACTAACAGTGCTGGTGAAGGTGGCGCCACCGGAGTTAGTCACAGTTAAGGTACCAATGTTGGTGCCAACAGCGCCGATAGACACAGTTCCTACGCTGTTAATTGTTACGTTACCTGAGCCTGTTCCAGGACCAGTAATAGAGTTAACGGTAATGGTTGCTGGTCCAGCATTACCCAAGGTCAGGGTTACACCATTATTGAGTGTGATATTACCTAGCGTTACTGGACTACCTGATGGATTGTTATAAGTAGTATTCGTTGTTAATGTAAAGCCACGGGTAGATCCCAGGCTATATCCGTTGGTTGCAACAATCGTGCCAATGAAGGTTGCGCCTGTTCCGCTAAAGGTCAAGGTATCTACTGGTGTAGTGCTGCCAACATTTCCGAGGTTAATGGTTCCAGATCCATCATTTATATTGAGCTTATAGGCTCCATCAACAGTGCCTAAGGTCACGTCACTATTAGTATTTGCAATAACAACATCGCCCAATAAATTGGTGGTTCGTGAAGTACCTTTTAAGTCAATCGCTCCAGTTGTAGTGATGTTGCCTCGCAAGGAGTTTGCTCCAGTACCCTGTAACGTCAGAGTGGTCAACGGAGCTGAACTACCAATAGTTGCCAAGTCAATTGTTCCAGAACCATCACTAATGACTAATGCGTAAGCGCCATTGGTATTGCCTAAAGTGATGTTGCCATTTCCGCTGCTAGCCACTGTTGTTGTAGCAGCGACCAATGTATTAGACCGTGATGTTCCTTTGAGATCAATTGAACCAGTCGAGTAAATTGCTGCTGGCAATGTATTTGCACCGCTACCCTGCAGAGCTAGGCTGCTCAATTTTGCAGTACCGCCAACAGTAGCTCCAAAAGTAACGCCACCTGATCCGGCGTTAATGATCAGTGCTTTTGCACCATCAACTGTAGATGTTGAGCCACTAAAGTTAATGGATGATCCTGCCACACCACCAGCATTTGTAGAGTCTATAGTAATGGCAGCGCTAATGGTCACTGGACCTGCATAGGTCTGTGTACCTGCACTGGTTAAGTTGGCCCCCAAGCTAAATCCACCGGTGCCAGCTAAGCTAATGTTTCCGCTAGTGATTGAACCTACAGTCGAATTGACTGTACCGACAGCATAACTAGTGTTTTGCGCAAAAGTAACAGTTCCGGTATTAGCGGCTAATGTAGTTACTGCATTGGCAGCAGCATTCGTGTTGAGTGTGAATACGCCAGCAGCTCCAAGCAGCTCCAATCCTGGCGTTGAAATCAACTGACTTTGGGTAACGGTTTTAGTAGAACTCAAACTCAAATTACCCGTAGTAGTCATACCAACGGTGGAGTTCACAGTACCAATGGTGTAATTCGCACTGTTTTGCAAGAAAGAAACAATGCCAGTGTTACCAGCTAAGGTGCCTACTGCATTAGTTGATTCAGTTAAGGTGTAAGTAGCGCCTGTACCAAGAAGTTCTAAACCAGTAGCAGTAATAGATGCCCCGCTACTTTGAGTCACTGTGCCAGTAGTGTTCAGAGTCAGGTTATGGGTGCTTGAAGAGCCATTGACTGAGAAGGCGCCAGCAAAGTTCATACCACCGCTAGGGGTACCAGCATTACGAATGGTGACTTTATCGGCAATCGTATAAGCATTCACGGTAATTGCACCAGTGCCAGTAGCGCTACCAAAATACACATTAGAGAAGGTGCTACCTAAGAAATTGAGCTGGGTAGTACTTAAATTAAGGCCAGATGCAGAGCCATCACCAGCAATCGTCATTACTGTAGAAGCAGTATTCGGTTGAATGGTTAATGCGCCTGTGCCAGTAATTGCAGCGCCGATAGATACAGCGTCAGTTGTGACTGTTAGGTTATTGACACCCATGGCAATCGTGCCAGATGAACCGGTGGAGAAGGAGGAAGAGGTTAAGGTAGCTGCCGCCCCTAATGTCACTGCATTGTTGTAGGTCTGCGCACCAGTAGTCGTAATCGTGGCACCGTTAATAGCGGTAGTACCAGAGGTAGCATTTTGGATGAGTGAGCTAGCTACTACAGTAGAGCTAAATGTCGTTGTACTAGTAGAGGTCAGAGAAATATTGCCCAAACCTTGTGAGCCTCCTACCGCTCCAGTGAAGGTCACATTGCCTGAACCAGCAGTGATTGTGAAATCTCTTGTAGTTGATGCTGCGGAATTTAGTGTTGAAGTAAAGCTAATGGCACCATTAGCTGAACCGCTGCTATTCGAGTTCAGAGTAACGTTGGCATTGAGCTTGACTGGACCGGTATAGGTTTGAGCGCCAGATGTATTGACATTGGCACCAATAGAAGTGCCGGTTGTTGAAGTTGCACTAAAACTATTGAGAGCATTAGTTGCGCCAACAGTGCCGCCTAATGTGATTGCACCTGTGCCTGAACTAATACTGAAATTAGTGCCAGTAACGCTGTATGAGCTTGCGTAATTGACAACAACAATACCCGAGCCGCCAGCACCGCCAACTGGAGTTGTCTGGTTACCGCCACCACCACCACCACCACCGCCGGTATTGGCTTGACCATTTAAGCCATTGGTCCACTGATAGCCTGAGAGCGTACCACCAACTTGGCCGCTACCACCAGCACCGCCGCCACCAATACCACCGGCACCACCATAACCATCGCTACCAGCGCCGCCGCCACCAGCGTAGTAAACAAGTGAACCAGTAATACTGTTACTTAAGCCAGCACCACCAGTAGGAGCGGTAGATAAAGCGCCTGGGGGAGAGTTAACCGTTGTTGGCAATGCAACTGCTGATGCGTTAATAACGCCTGCTGAGCCTGCGCCTCCGCCTGCGCCTCCGGAATTTCCAGAATTCGAACCGCTAGCTGGAGCATATGTAGATCCAGCATTACCTTGACCTGCAACAGTTACTCCTCCAGCAGCCGCCTGCCATCCTGCGCCACCGCCCGAGCCACCCGTCAAGCCTGGAATACTTGCTGCGTAACTACCACCACCACCGCCACCGTAAACGACTAAGGAGCCGAATTGACTATTACGACCATTAGAACCCTGAGTATCGTAAGCGCCGCCAGTACCACCCGATCCCACGACAATAGTATATGTAGAGCTACTTAAAGAGTAACTAGACTGGTAGTTATAACCACCTGCACCGCCACCGCCGCCAGCGTAAGAACCACCTCCGCCGCCGCCGCCGGCAACTAGCAATACAGCTGTAGTTGTTAAACCATTAGGAATAGTCCACGTATAAGAGGTTCCGTTCCAGCTTAATGAACCACCACCTGTAATAGGAGTATTAGAGTAACTTACTGCACCAACGTCAGTCACGGTGGCGCCATTGAGTATGTAACTACCACCACCAAGCAATTGAATGATTGCGTTCATACTTGCTGAAGCAGTTGCAGTTGACCCAATCACATTGCCAGCAATACCTACCGCGCTATCTGTAGTATTAAAAGTGATGTTGCCAGCGCCTAATGTGAGATTGCCGCCATAGTTTTGTGCACCAGTCGTAGTAATACTTGCGCCTACGGTTGCATCTGTATTGGTAGTGAGTGATGCTAAAGCATGATTAGAGCCAACTAAGCTACTAAAGTTCGTACTTGAGGTGCCTACAGTTGTTAAGGCATATGGAGTTGAGCCAACACTATCAACTGTGCCACTGAAACTTACATCTGAGTTTGTAGTGGTTAAAGTTGTCCCCGCACCTAAGGTGACATTGTTACCAAAGGTTTGCACACCTGAGGTGGTGATAGACCCACCGTTAATGGCGGTAGTACCAGTAGAAGCGTTCTGGATGAGTGAAGCGGCAGTTACGGCAGCACTAAAGGTGGTGGTGCCGGTAGAGTTTAGGGAAATAGCCGCTAACTTATTCGCACCACCGACTACTCCAGTGAAGGTCTCATTACCAGAACCAGAGGTGATGGTTAAGGCGTATGGGGTTGTGGAGGCGCTATCGAGCGTACTTGCAAAAGAGACTGTACCGTTATTAGAGCTTGCTGTGGTGTTCAGAGTGGTATCAGCACCTAAGGTGACATTATTGCCAAAGGTCTGAACACCTGAGGTGGTGATTGCTCCGCCATTAATGGCTGTTGTGCCAGTCGCTGCATTTTGAACTACCGAAGCGGCAGTCACTGCAGCACTAAAGGTGGTGCTGCCAGTAGAAGTGAGCGCAATAGCTGCTAACTTGTTAGTACCGCCCACTACTCCAGTGAAGGTCTCATTACCAGAACCAGAGGTGATGGTTAAGGCGTATGGGGTTGTGGAGGCGCTATCGAGCGTACTTGCAAAAGAGACTGTGCCATTACCAGAGCTTGCTGTGGTGTTCAGAGTAATAGCAGCTGCTAAGGTCGCTGCTTCGCCATAAGACTGGTTACCTGAAGTAGTGACATTACCTCCTAGGGATAAGGTTC
>NZ_JACVPC010000008.1:0-8088 GCF_018882145.1 Polynucleobacter sp. AP-RePozz3-80-G7
GAACCTTATCCCTAGGAGGTAATGTCACTACTTCAGGTAACCAGTCTTATGGCGAAGCAGCGACCTTAGCAGCTGCTATTACTCTGAACACCACAGCAAGCTCTGGTAATGGCACAGTCTCTTTTGCTAATACTCTGAACAGTACTGCTAGCCAAGCTTATGGCTTAACGATCACCTCAGGTTCAGGCAACATTACCTTTACTGGCGCAGTAGGGGGAGCTACTAACGGGGCTCTAGGTACTACAACCATTACCACTACCGGCACTACCACCACATCGAGTACCTTTGCAGTTGGTTCCGGTAAGAACCTCACCATCAATACCGATACGATCTCTTTAGGCGGCAACCTTACTGGTGGCGGTATCTTGACTATCGATGGTGCTAGCACGAACCGCGTGATGAACATCGGTAGCTCCACAACCAGCACTACTGGTACCTTGTATCTCTCAGATACTGCCATTGGATATCTAAATCAAGCCTTTAGCTCGATTGTTCTGGGTAGTGCAAGCGGTACTGGCAACATTAACTACAACCCAACTGCAAGCATCACCTTTGTAGCGCCGCTGACTATTCAAAGTAGCTCTGGCAACATCAGTGCTTCTGCAGCGCTAGCTACAGGTACTAATGCTTTAACCATTAGTAGCGGCGGGGCGGTCAGCGCTGTTGGCATTACCTCAGGTAACTTAGCGATTACTGGCACTGGCATTACGCTCAATACCAACATCACTACCAGTGGTACCCAAACCTACACTGGTGCAGTAACGCTGGGGAATTCGATTGGGTTAGATTCAACGAAGGCAGGGGTCAATACTGCTGGTGCAAATATCAGCTTTACAAGCTCTATCACTGGCTCTAGTGCTAATACTCAGGCTCTCACACTGAATGCTGGAACGGGCGGAACAATCTCTGTAACTGGTGCTATTGGACCTACCTCTCTCTCAAGTTTGACGGTGACTAACTCGGGTGGATCGACGTTTGCTAGCTCTGTAACAACCGGAACAAGTATTGTTTTGAGTGATAGTTCTGCTTCAACAACTATTGCATTCCAGGGCAATGTTTCAACTCCGACATTAACTATCGCTGGTACTGCGCATGCTTATAACGTTAGCTTAATTGGATCGGCAAATTCCGTTACCAACGCCGTGACCTTTGGAAACACTGGAGCATTGGTATTAGGTAATAGTGCTTCAGATGCCTTTACATTCTCTGGCGGATTGATTGCAACTGCACCAAGCGCCGTCACGGTTGCTGCCAACATTACTGGTGGAGCTGCAGTTACAGTTGGAACTGCCAGCCACGGTATTACTCTTGGTTCAAACACCAGTATTGATACCTCTGCAGCGAATGCCAATATTAGTTTGAATGGCGCTGTTACTGGGGCGGGTTACACATTAACCTTATCTTCTGGTACAGGAACGATTTCATTCGGAAGTACAGCTAGTGGATTGAGTGCAACCTCATTGACTGGTGATGAAGTAAATTTTGGCGGAACATTCAATGGCTCCTCTACTTTGGCTATTCTGCCAAGTACAACTACACGCGGAATTAAATTTGGGGCTGCAGACAATACAAATGCAACTGTGTTGAACCTCACAGCTACTGAGTTAGGCTACTTAGGTACAGGCTTTACAGCAATTACCTTTGGCGGAAGCGGTATTTCTGGGCCATTTACAACTGCCGCGGATCTGACTTTCTCATCGCCCACAACGTTTACAACTTCAGGAACCTTTACTTTAAGCAATAGCTTGAGCGCTGCCAATAGTAGCGCTGGAGCATTTACAGTGAACGGCCCACTTTCCTGGTTTGCCGGAAACATTACAACCGGTAGCGGCAATATCAACTTGAATGGCAATATTACTTTGGCTGGATCGGGTGGCTCTGATACAAGAACGATTACTAGTTCAACTGGCAATATTCTAGTAGGCGCAAGCACCAGTAATACCGTTACAGGTGCCGGCACCAATCTCACCATTAATAGTGGTAGTGGCGCAGCCACTGTGAATTCAGCATTAAATAATATTGGCGGCTTAGGCCTTGGGACAAGTGGCCAGACCGGAACGATTACTACGAATAGCGGTATTACTGCTGCTAGTTTAAACACGGGTAGCACTGCCTACAATCTAGTTCTCAATGGCGGAAGCGGTGCAATATCAACGATTGGTACTAGCGGTTCCACTTCCTACAACTTGGCATTTAACAATACCGGAACATTGACTATTAACGGTAATGCAAGCAATGTATTTAGTGTATTGGGTTCACTCACCATTTCTGCGCCTAGTGCCTTGAATTTGATGGGAACCATTCAGACCTCTGGGGCATTGACCATTGGAAGCAGTATCAGCATGGTCGGTAATACAAGCTTTGATACTACTGGTGATGGCTACGGAGTTTCTGGAAGTGGCGCAGGTGGAGTGACCTCTATTGCTGGCAACCTTAATGCAGCAACGGCAGGATTAACTTTAGCTATTAATACTGGTTCTGCTAATTTCACCGAATCGGGCAATATGGGGCCAGGCGGTGCTAGTGCTACTAATTACCTCACTGGATCAACATACTCATTGTCTGCCGATGGTTCAAATGCTTACAAGCTGTCAATCAACTTAGGCCAAACATGGACATACCAAGCGGATTATCAAGTGAATTCAAGTGGTTTGAATGGTAGCGGCCTGAATACAATTTTCTCCTACGGCATGCATACCGATGGTATTTTGATTCGAACATTACGCGGGGATAATTTTTATCTACAGGGAAATAACCCATCCGGAAGTAATGGCGTGGACTTATTTGGTTGTGGCACCTGTGTAGGTGGTAGTTCATGGGTAACGATTAAGGTCACCTATAACTATACTGGTGGGGTTGGAACAATAAATGTGTACTCTAATAATGTTCTGAAGATGACAGGAACTGGTAATAGTCCGTTAAATCCAGCAGATTTATCACTTTGGATTGGTAGCGCACACCATGCATCTGGTGAAGGCTTGAATGCAAGCCTCAAAAATTTATCCATTGCATTTACCAATAACGTAGGCAATTCTATTGGTTCTGTAACTGTCAATAACAACCAAACTGGAGATGTATTGTTTTCAGGACTATTTAATGCAAGTGCATTTAATAGTGGGTCAGGTTCTTATAATTTGGCATTTACTGGCTCTGGTTCCTCAATTGGATCATCGACCGCATTTGCTAATGGTGGAACTCTTGAGTTAGGTGCATCAGCTTCGAATACTCTAAGTATTACCGGTGGATTCTCTGCAATTACGCCTACAACGGTTTACCTCGGTGGAACAATCAATACAAATGGCCCGATTTCGATTGGTGCTACGGGTACTTTAATCATCCTTGATGCGGCAACAACGCTTAACACCTCTACTGGACTCACTACTTCAAATAGTGGAATTACATTAGCCGGCACTCTAAGTGGCGTAAACACTGCACTTACATTAAATGCGGGGACTGGCGTTATTACAACAGCGGCCATGGGTACTAGCGGCAATGGTCTTGGCCCCCTTTCAATTACTGCAGATGAATTCAACCCAACAGCTAATATCTATGGCCAATCAACATTGTTCATCAAGCCTTCAACTAGCGGTAATACGATCAAGCTAGGATCGACATCCAATAGCAATACTGACTCAGTGTTGGATCTAACCACTACTGAAATCAATTATCTGCAGCCTGGTTTCACGAGGATTACTCTGGGTTCTCTCACCGCCGGTGCAATTACAGTGGCCGCTGATCAAACATTTACAAGTCCAGTTACATTCTTGACCAACGGCGCCAATATTAATTTAGGCGCTAATTTAACTGGAGCTGGTACAGGTGCGTTTACCTTCACCAATCCCGTTAAAGTAACTGCTACTCCGGTAGTAATTACTACTGCAGATCAGCCTGTGACTTTCTCCAGTACATTGGATGGAACTACAGCATATAGTCAAAGTATTAGTCTCCATGCTGGCAGTGGAAATATTACCTTTAGTGATGATGTGGGTCAGGGTACCGCCTTGAATGTCTTTACGGTAGATAGCGCGGGTACCAACATCATTAGTTCGCCAGTAAGTGCTCAAAGTATTGTTACCGGAACCCTGGGGACCACTGTCATCAATACTGCATCAGTTGTAACAACTGGCGCTCAAACTTTCAATAACAATGTGTTGATTCAGGTAAACACTGCATTCAGCACTACCAATCAGCCAATCACCTTTAACGGTACAGTTAATAGTTACGATAGTTCCTCAGCCCGTACAGTTTCTATCAATCCAGGTAGTTCCAGTGTGGCCTTCAATGGCGCAGTTGGTGGCATCAATGTATTGGGCAATACCAGTGTTACTGCAGCATCCTTCTCCACCGGTTCATCTGGCACGATTGCCATGGGTGTCAATAACCTAACAGTCACAACTGACGCTGTATCTATCGGCGCTGCAATTACTGGCACAGGCGCATTAACCATTCAACCGAATACTGCTTCTACAGTAATGACGATTGCTGGTGATGGCTCTGCATCTGGCCTTAATTTAAGTACTACCCAGCTCAATTTCTTAGGTAGCACCTTCTCTAATGTGTATTTTGGTAGCGCTACTGGCACTGGTGCAATTACCGTGAATGCTTATACGATTGCCGATAAAGTCACCATTCGTAATGCTGGTACCTCTAGCGGTGGTATGAACTTTGCTGGCGCCTTCTCAGTCAATGGCTCTTCAAGCACCCATAACCTGACTCTGAACACTACTGGCACAGTGACTCAAAGTAGCGGGGCATCTATTACTGCTACTGGTTTAGAACTTCTTGGTACAGGCGCTACTTACACCTTAACTGAATCAACTAATGCAGTAGGCACCTTAGCTGGTAACACTGGCATTGTTTCTTTCTTGCAAAACAGTGCGAATTACACCATTGGTACTGTGAACTCCACCGTTGGTATGACTACTACGGGTAATTTGAGTTTGACTGGAACCAGTGGAATGACGTTGGCTACCAACATTGTTAGTGGGACAGGTACGCAAACCTATACAGGCCCGATTACTTTGTCTAATCAGGCAATTAGTCTTACCTCTACGAACGGCGCTATCAATTTCAGTGGATCAACATCAACAATCAATGGTGCGCGCGCGTTGACGATTGGTGCAGGTACTTCAACCATTAATTTTGGAGCAGCTATCGGTGGTGCTACGGCAATTACAAGCTTGACAGTAACTGGCACCGGCGGCATTACCTTGGGGGATAGCATTTCTACTGGCGGCTTGCAAAGCTATACCGGAGCAATAACGCTAGCAAATTCATTGACTTTGAGTGCTATTGCAACAGCATCCACTGGAGCCAATATTTCGTTTAGTAGCTCCATTACCGGAACAAGCTCAAATACTCAATCGCTTACCCTGAATTCAGGTACGAGTGGCACTATCAGCGTGACTGGAGCTATAGGCGGTGTTCCACTCGACACTCTGACCATAGCTAACTCCGGTGGCACTACCTTCACCAGTACTGTTAGCGACACTACTACTACCTTAACTGCAACTACAGGCACCATTGCCTTTAATGGTGCATTAACAGCTACTACCTTAAATACGGCAGCAGCAGGGTACAACCTCCAACTGAACGGCGCTACTGGCACCATCACCAACGCAGTCACTTTTGCTAACACTGGCACCTTAACTCTTGGCGCCTCTGGTGGTACACAAACTTACACCGCTGGCTTTACAGCAACTGCGCCTAGTGCAACCACACTGAACGGTACGATCGTTGGTGGCACGATGAGTATTGGTAGCAACACTGGAACCCATACGATTAGCCTGGGATCTAATACCGTACTCAACACTTCAGCTGCCAATGGTGCCATTACCTTAGGTGGCGCACTAACTGGTTCAGCCAAGACACTAGATCTATCTTCTGGTAGCAATGCGATTACGGTGAATAGTGCAGTAGGTACATCTGGTAGCTTACTCGGTACAGTAACCATTGGTAGCAGCGGTACTCAAACTGGAGCAGTGGGCTTTGCTAATAACGTTTATGCAACAGGATTCGCAACATCTGCCACAGCATTTAATTTAACGATGACGGGTTCCACAGTAACCCTTACAAACGCAGTGAGCCTTCTAAATACTGGAACATTACAACTTGGTAATAGTGGCTCAGCAGCATTTACATTTAATGGTGGCTTAACTGCGACTTCAGCATCATCTACCAGTCTTGCTGGAGGCTTCGTCGGCGGTGGTCCAATCACTATTGGATCCTCCACTGATGCAGTGACTTTGCTAGCCAATACTACTGTTGATATTTCTGGCTATACCCCAACTGCTCCTTCAACCACTTACACAAGTAATACGACATACACGGTAGCGGCAGGTGTAACTAGCTTGACAGTGAGTGCCGCCGGTGGAGTCGGTGGTGGCTATGGAGGCAATGGTGGATTGGTTGTTGGAACAGTAGCGGTTACACCAGGACAAGTGCTGGCAATTAATTTTGCTGGTGCTGGTTCTGGCGGCATTTCTTATGGCTGGCCTTCACAAGGAAATGCGGGTGGTAACTACGCTGGTTTATTTGTTACATCCGCATCTTCTGCAAATGCTCTCATAGTTGCTGGCGGTGGCGGTGGCTCTGATGGGCTTAATTCAGCAGCTGGTGGTGCGGGCGGAGGATTGACTGGTGCTAACGGCTCTAATGCAAGCAGTTCAACACAGGGCTCAGTCGGTGGTAGTGGCGGTACTCAACTTGCTGGAGGTTCTGGAGGAGCACAAAACCAAGGTGGTAGTGGTGCTTCAGGCTCGCAATTACAAGGTGGTAATGGCGGCGCTGGTACCGGTAGTTATGGAAATAAACCCGGCGGTGGCGGTGGCGGAGGCGGTTGGTATGGCGGCGGTGGCGGAGGTGCTGGAGATGATAATGGCGCCGGTACACGCGGAGGATCCGGCGGAGGCGGGGGATCATCTTATGCAAATTCTACATACGTAACTGGCGTAACAATGACGTCAGGCGCTAATAACAGTTCAGCCTATATAAGCATAGCTACCATACAAAATAACACTGGACTAACAATTGCTGGCGCAGTAAACGGAGCCTATACATTTACTCTAAAGGGTGGAGTATCTCCAGTCTCTACCGTTGCTATTGGCCAAAGTACTGCAGTCACTAGCGTTACAGCAAGCTCAAGCAATAAGATGAGTCTTGCAGGTAATATTTCATCTAATGGTCTTCAGAGCTTTACTGGACCAGCTGTGCTTGCTAGTGACGTTAATTTAAATACCAATGTAAATGGGTCTGCAAACGGAGCTATTTCATTTAGCTCCACTCTAAATAGCACCTCCACAACCCCATACGCCTTAACCATCACCTCTGGTTCTGGTAACGAAACCTTCACTGGAGTAGTCGGTGGTACTAACAAGTTAGCAGCTATTGCACTGACTTCTACTGGCACCACCACCTTTAGCGCTGCAGTAACTGCCGCTTCACTTATCCAAAATGCTACCTCTGGTACTACCGCTATTAACGGTGCCACGATTACGACTACTGGTGCGCAGACTTATAACAATGCCGTTACCTTGGGCGCTGCAACCACTTTAGCGACCACCAATAGCAATGTTGGCTTTGCCTCTACTGCGACGATTAACGGCGCTCAAACCTTAGCGATTATTGCGGGCTCTGGCACGATTACGTATGGCGGTATTGTGGGCGGTACTACAGCACTCACATCTTTGGCCTCTACAAGCAGTACTGATATTTATATTGGCGCCAACATCAAGACTGCTGGTAACCAAACCTATACCGGCCCAGTTGTACTTAATGCTGGCGTAACCTTAAACTCCACTGGCACAGGTAGCTCAAATGGGGTGTTCTCCTTTACTAGTACGGTAGATAGCGCTGCTAGTGCAGCCAATGCGCTGACCTTAACTTCGGGCTCAGGCAACATCACCTTTACCGGTGTAGTAGGGGGAGCTACTAACGGTGCACTTGGCGCGCTTGCCCTCACTTCTACCGGCACCACCACCTTTAGCGCTGCCGTATCTGCCGCTTCACTCATCCAGAACGCTTCTACTGGTACAACAGCCATTAACGGCGGAGCAATCACCACCTCAGGTGTTCAGACCTTTGGTAACA
>NZ_JACVPC010000009.1:0-2580 GCF_018882145.1 Polynucleobacter sp. AP-RePozz3-80-G7
CTGGTAACCTCACTCAAGCAGGTCAGAACACCGCCACCTTCACTGGCACTAACAGTTATGTGAACACCACCATCAACAGTGGTGCTACCTTACAAATCGGTAATGCTGGCACAGTAGGTACCTTAGGTACTGGCACCGTAACCGATAACGGTACCTTGATCCTTGATCGCTCTGATGCGATCACGATCGCTAACGCTATTAGTGGTAGCGGCGCAGTTAAGCAAAATGGCACTGGTAGCACTACCTTCTCGGTAGCCAATACCTACACCGGTTTAACAACGGTTAATGCAGGCGCGTTGATCGTTACTGATGGCGCAGCATTAGGCGGCACTACTACCGGCACTACGGTTGCTGGCGGTACTTTAGATATCCGCGCTGACATTGGTGCTGAGCCTATTACGCTGTCTGGTGGCACGCTGGCCAACAGCACTGGCACTGGCGCGATCTCCGGCAACATTACCTTGGGTGCTAACAGCACAATCGATGTGGCTGGCTCCTTAAACTTATCGGGCATTATCAGCGGCGCCTATAACTTAACTAAAGCAAGCGGCGGTACCTTGACTCTGTCTGGTAACAATAGCTATAGCGGTGGCACAACAACAATCAATGCTGGTAGCGTAGTTGTTACCAGCACCGGTACTTTAGGCTCCACCTCAAATCATTTAGGTATGTCTGGTACCGCTACTTTAGATCTGCAAACTGGTCTGACTGTAAACAATGTAGTGATGGGTAGTGGCAATACGATTACCAATAGCACTGGCTCTTCTGGCCTGACTGTGAACGGTACTGCAAGCTTAGCCGGCACCATTACTACTAAAGGCGATCAAAGCTTTACCGGAGCAGTGAGCTTGGTAGGCAATACTATCTTGGTAACGACTAATAATGGTGCTATTACCTTCTCTAGCACTGTTGATAGCGTCTCGACCACACCATACTCCTTAAGCGTCACCACAGGAACAGCAACAACCACCTTCGGTGACTTAGTGGGTAACACCCATCCGTTGCTATCAGTATCTACAAGTGGTGATGCCTCCTTAGCAGCCAGTGTGACTACAACAAGCACACAAAACTATGGCGCTAATCTGACCCTTGCTGGATCAAACATCAGTCTGAACACGACTGACAGTGCAGTGAGTGTGGTGGGGAATGTTAGTGCGAATGCGCCGGTTAATAATCAGGCAATTATTGAGTTCCTAGGCAGTGGCTCTTATAAGCTCAGTACTGATGGTGGCACAACTTACTCTGCAGCAGTGGCGGCTACTAACACACCAACGACAGTAGCTGGTGGCAGCATTTCTTATAGTGGTGGCTCTTACTCTTGGACACCAGGCTCATCGATTTCAGCAACTTATCTCGTAGTTGGCGGTGGTGGTGCTGGGTCGATTGGTTGTAGTTGCTACAACGGCGGCGGCGGTGGTGGTGGTGGTGGCCTTTCAACCGGCGCCATCAACCTTACTAGCGCCAATCAATTGACTGCCATTGTTGGTGTTGGCGGTATTAATCAAGGCAATGGTCAGCAATCTTCTTTGGCGAGTACCGCTCTAGGACTTAATGTCATTGCTCAAGGCGGAAGTGCCGGTAATACAAATTCTCCAAACGCGCTTGGTGGCTCAGGAGGAATAAGCACCGGTGGAGTTACGAACAGCACAGGAGCTACAGGCGGTACTGGCGGTTGGAATTCAACTGGATTAGCTGGTAATGATGGAGTTACCTCCTCTATCACCGGTACAAGTGCCTATTACAGTGGTGGCGGTGGCGGTGGCGCAGGTTATCTTGGCAATTTCCCATCCTCTACTGGAGGTCTAGGTGGATTAGGCGGTGGTGGTAGAGGTGCAAATCCTTGTTGCGCTAGCGTTGCGACTGCTGGAAGTCCTGGCCTAGGGAATACTGGTGGCGGTGGAGGTGGATCTTATAGCTCTGCTGGTGGCGGTAATGGCGGATCAGGTATTGTTGTGTTGGCTTATACCGGAGGCTCTAGCTCTGGTGGCGCAGCTGCCCTCACCATCAACTCAGGCTCTGGCGCAGCCACTATTGGCGGCGCAGTATCCAACGTCACCACCTTGACGATCAACTCAACCAGTGCTGCTAGCCGCATTACTGGTGTGATCAGTGGTGCCACGAATTTGGTGAATAACGGTGCTGGTACCTTAACCCTGTACGCTGCAAATACTTTCACTGGCGGCACTACTATTAACGCTGGTACGATTGCTCTGTCTGGCTCTGGCGCACTCCCAGTCGGTGGTGATGTCACCATCGCTGGCGGTACTTTAGATTTAGGCACCACCAACTTATCCGTGGGTAACTTAAGCCTGACCTCTGGCGCCATCCTCAGTACTACCGGCGCGTTAACTGGCGCAGCCTTTAACTTTAATAGCAATGCCGACATTACCGTAGGCGCAATCCTCTCTGGTAGTGGTGCTACTTTGACTAAGGATGGCACAGGCACCTTAACCCTCACCAATACCAACACCTACACCGGTACAACCACCATCAACGGCGGTACTTTACGTTTAGGCACTGGCGGCTCACTCGCTGCTGCTAGCGCATTGATCATGACTGGCACTAGCATCTTTGATCTGT